>JBAWVX010000004.1:0-103568 GCA_037147075.1 bacterium | reverse complement strand
GATCGTAAAAAATGAACCTCATGTAAAGTCTATTTTTTAAGGGACTTTGGTATCAAACATCAGATAGGGCATTTTCTGGGAATCTTTTACATCCTGCCCCCCTCTCGAAAATTCTCTTTTCGGATTGAAACCAAAAATCCGTTGGGCGTGGAATGGAGTCAACGCAGTCGCTTGGCGTGGATTCACGTTGCGAGCAGCAGGTCGTCCCATCTCAGCGAGTTGCGTCGGTTCAAGGAGTTGACTGTCGAGGAGCGCATCCGTGCCGCTCTCACGATGAGGCAGCGTTTTTCTTGGGCGCCAATAGGGGAATGGACGATTCGGAATCTCTTCTCCATACGGCAGGATTTTCGTGTGGCCCAGACCCTTAGCCATTGCTGGGGTTTGGAGTGGGTGTCGGAGTGGGTGTCGGAGTCGGAGCGGGTGTTGGTGTGGGTGTTGGCTTTGGAGTGGGCGCTGGCGGCGCGGGTTGGGGAGGCTGGGGCGGGATAACGGGGGGCAGATCCTTGATACCGATTTGGTTTGGATTGGCATCGGGCTGTTGGTTGGCTCCCTCACCTTGTGGCTGTGTAATGGATTGGATGGCTTCGCGAAGTTTTTCCGGAGTGCCGTTGACAGCGGTGAAGTAGGTCTGCTGGGCGGCGACTTGGGTCACGGTGGCGAGCAGCGTGGTTTGGCGCTCGGGAGAAATGGGGGTTGTGTTGAGGCTTGTGACTTGCACGTTGCCTGTTGGCGAGACCTTGGCTTCGATGGTCGCGGCGTATCCTCCTTGCACTTGAACTGTGCGGGATCTCTCGGCATTTCCAAAATCCACACGCCCTTCCGCGACATCCAATTGGCCTTGGTATGTGCTGCTCCCGCCGCTGCCTAGCACTGGCCGGACTGTAAGCATCCACACGGTGCCTCGAATGACGGCCGTTCCAATAGGGGTTTCGATTTCCATACGCGACCCGGCTTTAAGTTTCTTGGACTGGCCGATCATCGATCCCTCCGAGAGTCTGAATTTGCTCATGGAGGTGGTTGGCTCGGAGCCGAGTTTGTTCCAAGCGTCTTGGCTCGCATCAATCGTTTGGAGCACGGCCGCATCAGTGCCAAATTCCTGGAGTTCACTGGGCCGTATCGACTCGCCATTTGTGAAAATAAATTCGTAGGCGTCTTGCTTGAATTCACCAATGGTGAATCGGGAGTTATCCCCGATTTGAAACAAAGCGCCGTTCGAAAGCGCAAGGTCAACGCGGCTGTTTGGACCAGTGAGGAGTGTGGCCCCAGCAGGCACCCTCAGGCCTTTCTCCGCACGTGTAGATTTTGCCCCGTCTTTCTCGAGCACCTCCACCTTGCCAGCGAGGCCGACGATCACTGTGACGCCATCTTTTTTGTCCGGTCCACCTCCGGTGTTATCGGGCTTCTGCGACCTGGCGGGAAGCGAACAAAAAATGCTCAGCAAAAAAAACAGCAAACGGGCATGCGGTTTCATCATCGAATGGTTGGGGGGTGTGGGGAAAGCAGGGGAAGTCTCCTCTAATTTGAACTCGCTCGGAATCCCTCGCAACCAAAAATCTCGGAAGGGAGAAAAAAATGCCTGATGTGGCGAACATTTGCCAAGCTCGTTAGCGAAGCGCATTTTCTGGGAGAAAGCGCATGACCCGGAAAAAGCTTCAAACGGGGTTGATGGAAACCTATAAAGGCCCTCCATTCACCGCCGCGTGGTCTTTCTCCGCCTCGCCCCACCATTTTAAAAACCCAAGCTTTGTCCCATGCACATCCGCGACATTCTTCAACCCGGCAAGCCAACGGTCTCCTTTGAATTTTTCCCGCCGAAGACCATTGAGTCGCAGGAGCACCTCTACAGGACCATTCGGGATCTCGAAAAAATCCACCCGAACTTTGTCAGCGTGACCTACGGCGCCGGGGGGTCTACGCGCGAACTCACGCACGATCTCGTGCTGCGGCTCAGAACCACCTCCACGCTCGATCCGATCCCCCACCTGACTTGCGTCGGTCATACCGAGCCGGAGATCTCGGCCATCCTGGAACGCTACGCCACCGCTGGAGTGAGCAATATCCTGGCCTTGCGCGGCGATCCGCCACGCGATCAACCCGACCAGGACCATGCGCGCGACACCTTTCCCCAGGCGGCAGACTTGGTCCGGTTCATCAAAAAATTCAGTGGCCATCCCGATTCGCGCGGCTTTGGCATTGGCGTCGCGGGCTTTCCCGAGGGACACCCGGCCACGCCGAACCGCCTGCTCGAGATGGACCACCTCAAGGCCAAGGTGGATGCCGGTGCGGACTACATCTGCACGCAGCTTTTCTTCGACAACCACGATTTTTACGATTTCCGCGAGCGGTGCGTTCTATCTGGCATCGATGTGCCAATCATCGCCGGGATCATGCCTGTTACAAGCCAGGCTTCCATGCGCCGAATGGCTGAACTGGCTGGGGGTGCCCGTTTTCCGGCCCGTCTCTTGAAGGCCCTGCAGCGCGCCGGTGGTTCCGCCGAGGCCTTCCGCCAAATCGGTTTGCACTATGCCACCGAGCAATGTGCCGACCTCCTCGATAACAAAGTCGCCGGTATCCATCTCTACACGCTCAACCAGTCCACCGCGACACGTGAGATCTGTCAGCGCCTTGGCATCCTTGAAGAGATTCCCTGAGATTGAGATCCACCCCATCTGTGCAGACGCCGGCCAGAGGCCGCCACAGAGGACAGGGTTTTTAGTTTCCCATTTTTATCGCCATGCAGTGATAATGAGGAATGCCACTACCCCAGTCGCGTGAGTCGTTGGAGCAGATCGCAGCAAAATTTCGGGCTCTCTCGGAGCCGACACGATTGGCGATTTTGCAGGAATTGAAGGCCGGTGAGCGGTCGGTCGGCCAGCTCGTGGAGGCCGTCGGGCTTTCTCAGGCCAACGTGTCGAAGCAGCTCTCCGTGCTGCGGGAGGCCGGTTTTTTAAGACGGGAGCAACGCGGCACGAGTGCCGTCTACTCGATCAGCGACACGCTGGTGATGGAACTCTGCCAACTCGTGTGCGACGGCATGAACCGCCGGGCCAAGGAGCCCACGGCCCCGTTCGAGATGTAAGGTCTAGACGAGGCCGTTTCGCGACAAAATAAACAGAATTTTCAGAAGCGGGAATAAAGGGTTAACGCGAGCGGGTGCGGTGTGACGTTTTATGATTTCCATTCCTTGACTCGCTCCGGTCTGCCAGAACCCGTGCGGTTTTCCTGTTTCTCCTGCCGATCCAGTCTTGAAAATGTGCTCTGGAAACTGTGTTTGCTCCTTTGATCTTTACTTGGAACACTAGGCGTCGCCTTGGTTCCAAGGCATGCGGGCGATGAGCATGCCCATGCCGCACCAATCCGTGGTTCCTGCAAAAATCAATCCCGCTCCGATGAAGCCGGAAAGCCAGATGAACGCCGGATTGACGAATTGCGAGAGGAGCACGCCGGAGAGGACGAGAAAGCCGGCTGCGATGCGGACCTGCCGCTCCAGGGAGATCCTGTGGGACTTGCCGCGATTCACCGGCAAGCCTGCCGCCGCCCAAGCCGACGTGCCGCCCTCGACCACGCAGCATTTTTGGAATCCGCCCTGCTCCAATTGGGCTGCAGCTTGTTTTGCGCGGCCACCGGACTGGCAGAGAATGTAGATGGGCTTCTCCTTGGACCACCCGAGCGAAGAGGCATTGAGACGGTCCAAGGGGACCAATCGCACGCCTGGAACGTGGATCTGGGAATGCTCGGTGGGCGTTCGCACATCCAGAAGCTGTGCGGCTGGGTCAGATTGAAGAATGTATTGGAGTTCGGATGGTTGGATGGTTGTCATAAAAGGACCGCTGCATTTATCCGTATATCGTTATGGAACGATAAAAACAATCTTTTTTTGAGTGAAGGCTTGCCACGAGATGCTCTGCGTTCTTCAAAGGGCCATGCGCAAGACCAAAATCATCTGCACGCTTGGTCCGGCCTCCGGGTCCGACGCGGTCATCAAGGGGTTGCTGGGAGCCGGGGCAAACATTTTCCGGCTGAACATGAGCCACGCTCCGCACGACTGGGTTCGGGAGGTGGTCAAAAAAATTCGCCGCATCGCTGGCGAGCTGAACCTGAATTGTGGAATCCTCTTGGACACGCAAGGCCCGGCGATCCGGACCGGCGATCTGCCAACGAAGCTGAATCTGAAGCCCGGGGATATCTTCGAATTCACCGTTCGTGGAGCCCTCAGCGAAGAGACCTATTCGGTGGATGTGAATTACGATGGCCTCGTGAACGACATCCACGTGGGCGACACGGTTTTGGTGGACAATGGTGTGATCCACATGAAGGTGCTTGAGAAAAACGAGCACAGGATCCGCTGCGAGGTCCTCACCGAGGGCTCGATGGGCTCCCGACGCCACATCAACCTTCCGGGTGTGAAGGTTGGGCTTCCTCCGCTTACGGAAAAGGACCATGCGGACATCCGGCTGGGAGTCGAGGTGGGCGTGGATTTTGTGGCGCTGAGTTTCTGCCGCGAGGCGGCGGACATCCTGGAACTCAAGCGGGTCTTGACGGAACTCGGCAGCAAGGCGCGCACGGTTGCGAAGATCGAGGACCAAAACGCGGTGAAGTTCATCAAGGACATCATCCTGGCATCCGATGCGATCATGATCGCACGCGGCGATCTCGGCATCGAATGCAAGATGGAGGAACTGCCGATCATCCAACGCCGGATCATCAAGAAGTGCATCATGATTGGAAAACCGGTCATCGTGGCGACTCATATGTTGGAAAGCATGATCGAAAATCCTGTGCCAACGCGGGCAGAGATCACGGATGTGGCGAATGCCGTCTTCGAGCAGGCGGACGCCGTGATGCTTAGCGGCGAGACGGCCGCCGGCAAGTATCCCATCGAGTGCGTGAAGGTGCTCGACCGCGTGGCGCGGCGCATCGCGCAAAGCGGTGGCGCGGGCTACGCGGCGGAGGCCATCCTGGAAACCCAGCGCCAAAAGACCATCCGCGCGGCCGTATCACTCGCCAACTCGCTCGAAAACGCCCGCATCGCTGTCTTCACCCGGAATGGCGACATGGCCGACAGCACAAGCCACCTGCGCCCCGACCGGGCACCGATTTTCGCCTTCTCGCCCCGAGAAGAGACGGTGCGCCATCTCACCCTGAATTGGAACACGCACGCCATACGTTTGGATTTCCACACCGATGCGGAGGAGACTTTCGCCGCCGCAGAGGAGGAGTTGCTCAAGCGGGGGTTGGTGGTTTCGGGTGATAAAATCATCGCCTTGCGCGAACTGGTCGAAGGGGAAGAGCGTTTCGAGTCCATTCAGATCCGCACCGTATCCTGAGCCGGCGGGCAGTTCACCCCGCTTGCCAGTGGAGGGAGCGCCTGCTTTCCTTTGGGCATGACAACAAGGGGGCCGGAGATTTTTTCCGCAGAGGATTTTCTTGCGAATCCTGGAATGTTTGCGGGCCTCGAACCACCTGTGAGGTTGGGCGTGATCGGCGATCCGGTGGCGCACTCCAAGTCCCCGAGCTTTCAAAATGCGGCTCTGGATTTTTGTGGTATTCCGGCGAGGTATGGAAAACTCCACGTTCCTCCGGACCGCATGGCGGAGGTGCTGCGCGCCTTGCCTGCTGCGGGATTTCTCGGAGTCAATGTGACGATTCCCCACAAAGCCGCCGCACTGAATTGTGTGGATGAGGCGGACTCTTATGCCAAGGCGGCTGGCAGCGTGAATACGATTGTCGTGCATGGATCAAAACTCCTCGGCTTCAATACCGACGGGCCGGGACTGGTGCGAGCCGTCCGGGAGGAATTCGCCGTTGAGGTGCGGGATTTGAGAGTGGCCATCCTGGGGGCTGGCGGGGGGGCTGGCCGGGCCATCGCGGTGCAGTGCGCGATCGAAGGATGCAAGCGCCTCGTGTTGGCAAACCGCACGCTCGACAAGGCACGCGACCTGGCCCACACGCTCGCGCCGTTTTTTCCTCCCCGAACAGCCATCGGGCCCGAGGAGAAACTCGTGGCCATTCCGCTCGATGAAACCGCGCTGCGGCGCGAATTGAAGAACATCGACCTGCTTATCAATGCCACCTCCCTTGGCATGAAGGACACCGATCGATCGGTGGTGCCCGCTTCTTGGCTTGCGCCAGACCTTCTGGTTTACGACACCGTCTATGCGGGGGGCACGTCGCGGCTTCTCGAGGATGCCTCTGCCGCAGGCGCCCGGGGGGCCAATGGCCTCGGAATGCTTTTGCACCAAGGCGCCCTGTCGTTTGAAATATGGTTCCAACGCTCCGCTCCACTTGACGAAATGCGGCGCGCACTCCATGCCGAATTATGATTTTATCCATCGCACTCACGCAATTTGTGTTCATCTCGCTGGGCATTCTCTCAGTCAATGTCTTGCTGAAAGCGGGTGGCTACGCCTCCAATGTCGCGGACACGTTCCCCGCCTTTTCCGTGTGGATGGCCACGCGGAGCCTCTGGCTTTTTACGCTCCCGCTGGCATGGGTCGCATTCGCCGCCCTTTGCCAGCATCTCCGCAAGGGCATCTTCTCGGAATTCAGCGCTCGAGTGACTGGCGTGGTCCTTATTGCGGCAGTTTTTGCCGCCTATTTCACTGCCGCCTTTCTTCTTTTGTAGGCTGCAAGCCTTTTTCATTCAGCCTCGGCGGGTGCTTCACAGGCTAGGGCCCGGCGCAAACATTTTTTGAACATTGGCACCAACGTTGCTGTCAAACACTGCAAATCAACATGCCATGAAGAATATCTATAAAAAAATCAACCGCACCAAATACTCCCTTGGCGAACTGATCTCCATCGTGGGATCCTGCGCCCGCAACAGTCGTGAAACGATCGCCGCCATGGTCGATCTGCTCGACAGCGGGCGCGTGGTCATCCGCAAAAACGGCCGCGCCCGCCGCGTCCGGGTCCAATACGCCAGGTAGTTTCCCCCAACGCGCCGGGGAGCAGCGCCCGACCTCACAGATCGACGCTCTCTCCGGCGGCGGGGACCGGTCAACCGGATTTTCCGGATTGATACGGCAACAGGGGCGTGCGAGGGTGCCGGTGGTATTCATGAGTCCCCTCCGCTGCGAGAACATCTGCTGCCGTCGTGCCCCAGCGCACAAGGTGCGAGAGGCACACATCGACTCATTCACGGCGACATTCGAGAGCGGCGACATCACAGGATTTTGCGGCTCCGACACAGCAGGGAAGGAGCTGCTCTTAGCCATTCTTGGCATGATCGAGCAGCCTGACAGCGGAAGTCTATCCGTATGGGATCAGGTGGTGCCGGACGCGAACGATCCGCTTCATGCACGCATTCGCGACACGTCCTTTGGCTACCTTTTCACGCATCCACACCTGCTCCCCTCCTTCACCGTGGCGGAGAATGTGGCGATGCCTTTTCTTCGCATCTGCGGCCAAGACGATGTGCGCGAGCATACGCTGGCGGCGCTGGAATTCGCAGGCATCGCCGACTTGCAAGGGATCCAAGTGTCTGAACTCCCCGAGGCGGCGCACTGGCGGGTTGCCTTTGCTCGGGCCATTGTGCATTCCCCGCCGCTTCTGGTGGCGATCTCTCCGCCTCACGCCTCCTTGCTTCCGCTGGCCAGGAGGCTGGCCGATGAATTGGGAACAGCCGTATTGTGGAATGGTGACCAAAGCGATGCGCTTCCGTTTTTAGACCACTTTGTTGAGATGAATCCTGCCCTGCCGCAAAACCGCGTTCCATGAAAGGACTGGAACTTGTCCCGGCATCGAGTGGCAGAGCCTCGAATCTGGCTTTCGCCCTGCTGAGCCTGCCGCGCACCCGGCGGGTGGACGCCATGCTTTTTTACCGCTTTTGCCGAACGATTGATGACATTGCGGACCAGCCGACGCTCTCCACTTTGGAAAAACACCAGCGTTTGCAGACTTGGCAGGAGGCCGTCGAGCACGGTCTTCCCGAAGGTTTGGAAACCGTCCTCCGCCGCTACTCGATCGACCGCTCTCTGCTGATGGAAGTGATTAAAGGCTGTGCCTCCGACATCCAAGCGCGCCGCTTTCGATCCTTCGCGGATCTGGAGCAATACTGCTGGCGCGTCGCCTGTGCGGTGGGTTTGGTCTCGATTCGCATTTTCGGTTGTCGCGAGGCCGCCAGCGAGGCCTATGCCGTGCACCTCGGCCATGCCCTGCAGCTCACCAATATTTTGAGGGATGCAGGGGAGGATGCTGCACAAGGACGAATTTATCTTCCCTTGGATGACCTCGCACGCTTCGGTGTGACCGAGGAGGAGATCCTGAGTCGTCAGGTCGGTCCAAACTTCAAAATCCTTCTTCGGCATGAAGTCTCGCGGGCGAGAGCCCGGTTCGCAGCCGCCCAGCCACCGCCCACAGATCTTGGCCCTCTCTTGCCGGCACGCATCATGGGGGCGGTTTATCAAAAAATCCTCGACCGGATGGAACGTGAGGGGTTTCCTGTTTTACAAAAACGTATTTCCATTAACTATTTGGATAAAATAAGCTGCGTGCTGTGTGCTCTGCTGCAGAGGTGCTGAGAAACTACTCTGGCGACGTCGTTTCCTTCGGCGCGCCCCCCGGGCCGTAGATTGCGATGTCCGTTTTGTATGCCAACCACCCGGAATCTAATTCACGTAGTTTGCTCTCAATGGCATCAAATCTTCCACTTTGGAAAAGCTCGGCTGTCATCACGATATTCCTCAGGAGTGCCCCCAAGCTCTCGCCGGGATGCTCGCTTCGAATACGATTTTTAGCTGTCTCCGCCGCAAGTATCCACTTCGGCTTCTCTGACTCCCAGAAAGCCTGGAGGTCGCTATTCTGGCCTGAGTTCTGAAGATCAGCGAGTGCCAGCAAGGCCTTGTGCGGAGCAATTTCGTTCATGATGGGCTCCATGGGGTCTTGGGGAGAGTGGGCAACTTTGGAGCTTGGCTCTTCCGCTTGGGAGTCCTATGGCTGAGTAGAGCGATCCACAGGAAGGGATGGCTCTGCACGGGGTTCTGGCGCGACAGGTGCTGCAACGCTTTGAGCGGCGCGCACAGTGTCTTCCTTGGTCGGAGTTGCGGGATGGGTCGAGGCGTTCATGGCTTTCGCGAAGTCTGTATTGTCCTTGGGAATGCGAACCGTCGAGTCCGCCAGAAACACAAGGACATCATGATCCTCCACGCCGATGACTTTAAAAATCCTGCCGACAGGAATTTTTGCACTGCCTGAAAGTTTTCCATTAACAATCAATGGCACCGTGGTTTCTGTGGTCAGTTTGATTTCGGAGGGATACTTCGATGTATCAACCGGGAGTTGTGGACGTGAGAGCGGCGCTTCCTCCTTTGGCGCAAGCTGGTTTTTTGAGGCTTCGGATTCCGTGGTCTTGGGTTCAGCTGGGGGTTGGCTCTCGGTCAAAGCGGGAGAGGGCGTGTTTTGAACCCCATCGGCATGGGGAGATTTCTTTTTGGCCTCATTCTGGATAAATTCGTCGTCCTCATAAGTCTGAGAGATTTGTTCTTCGAGATTTTTTATTTTGAGTCGGGATTGCTCAACCGTCTTGTCGTTTTCAGTCGCTTGTTCTCTGTAAAATGAGTCCAGCTTTTTGAGGCGTTGATCTGCGCTGATCCAGTTCCACGCTGCGACAAGTGTAGTCAGCATAAAGGCGGCTAGAGCATATGATAACATCTTTTCACGCATTGATTTGGAAGGAGAGGGGTGAATCTGGGTTGCTTCTCGGATGCGTTTGCTCAAAGTCATGGCTAGCCCGATGAGCAACACATTCCCCGCCTTATGATTGGAGTTGAGAAAGGTTTCCAAAGCCTCCCGCGTAATCACCCAGTATTCTGTGGGCTCCAAGGCGTGCACCGAGCTGATGGCTCCGCCGGGATTGAATATGTGAACGGCACCAAGCCATTCCCCAGCGTTAATGTTCCAAAGAACCTCGGTTTTTCCATGCCTTTCTCGCGTGGACTGCAGGGTTCCGCTCAGCACAAAAATAAGACGTCCATGATTTTCTCCCTGCTGAATGATCCGTTCACCCTTCGGAGCAAACTGAAAAGACCCTACTTGGCTCAGCAAGACACGGTCTTTTTCCTTGAGGTTTTCGATGGGGCCACTGGGAGGAAGGATCTGTGTCTGTGTGGTGGTGGTCATATTGAGTCGGCAAGTATCGTCATGAATTCTCATCAGTCTGGCAGCGAGCCTTCAAGGGATTTATTGCGACAAAAGTCAAATCACAGAAGACTCGTGTGAAGGATGTGTCAACAACCTGTGGCGGTCACGGCTGGAATATAGCCCCTTGTTATATCTACAGTAATCTTGAAATAAGATGGTTAAGTATTACGTAGTGATCCTGTCCGCTACGTTCCTCATCGTTTCGCGGAGGGCGGCGTAGCCGAAATGGCCCTGGGGAACCCGAAAAAGACGCGAACCATGCCAGCGGGATTGAAGAAGTTCGAGGTCTGCCATGGGCGAGATGTGATCGTGGAGGCCACCGGTTAGCAGGATTGACGCGGGATCGCAGAGCGGCATGCCGTGAAGTGGAGAGCCGAGGTGGTCGAAGCGGGCGGTGTTGCCTCGCGAGTGCCCGTGGCGGCGGAGTTCGCGCCTCATGACCCACGATCCCGGGCTTTCCCACACAGCCTTGTCCATGTCCACGACGGGTTGGACGAGAGCCACAAAACGGAAGTCGACTTCGAGAAAGGAGAGAAGCGATCCGGTCCAGCCGCCGTAGCTCGTGCCCACGATGGCAAACTCACGGGTGCCGCGCGTGCGCAAGAGGGCCATGAGTTGGCGCAGCTCCACCACCCCTTGGCGGATGCCTTCGGCGTTGCGGACCAGATCGGCGGTGATGGCCAGTTCACCATTCCAGGTGTTGCGCGGCGTTCGTGAGTAGTGGTAGGGCAGGTGCGGAAAGGCCACGCTCCATCCGTTGTTGTTGAACCAAGCCGCGAGCCGTTTGTAGCCGATATCGCTCGCGCTCATCAGGGCATGGAGCAGAAGGACCGTAGGGGCGTTTTGATCCCTGGCCGGAAAAAACCTCACACGGGCGCGGTCGTTTTCCGGATGCCCGCTGGGGCGAGGCGAATCCCATTCGATCCAGCCATTTTTCAGGCTCGGTCGTTGCGCCGGAGGCATGCGGTAATACTGCTCGCGGCTCAGTCCGCCACATTGCGACAGATAGCGTTCCAGTTTCTCCAGCGAGCAGGCATCGCCCCGGCGCCGCCACTGGATCGCGTGCATCATATTGCACATGGTGCCATCGACGAGCCAAGCGAGCGGGCGGTGAACGAGTGTTCTCATGGTTCTCTCATGCGCTCCTGCGGCGAGTGGGGCAGGTCATCCGGAGTGAGTTGGCATTCCCCAACCAGTCGGTTTTTAAGATCAACCAGAGCGGCGGCAACATCCTGGCGGAGTTTTTTGCGTCCACCTTCGGCGGTCGGAAAAACCGGCTCCCCAAGACCGATGTAAACCTTCGCCCTTCGCCAGGGGAGCCAGTTTCGGCGGTTGTAGAGGCGTTCACTGCCGAGGATCACGACAGGCACCACCGGGCAAGCCGCCTTCGCCGCGATGAGGAACGCCCCCTCGCGCATGTCGGCGCCAGAGAGGATCGACTGCGCCCCATCGCGAATGCCCCCCTCGGGGAAGACGCCGACCATACGGCCCTGCTCGAGCCTCCGCAGAGCCTGGCGCAAGGCCTGGCGGTCGTCTCCGTGGCGGTCCACCGGAATCACGTTCAGCCAAGTGAATGCCGCCTTCGACCATGCCGCGCCGAAGAGCTCCGCCATGGCAATCCAATCGATCTGGCGCGGCAGCCACCCACTGAGAAAAGGCGGGTCGAAGTGGCTGATGTGGTTGCTCACCATCACGCAGGCGCCTTCTGGAACTCTTCCAACGCACACCAAGCGCACCCGGGAGCCAAAAAGGAGAAGAATTTTTAAAAAGGTGACAACACAGTGATAGAAAACCGTATGAAAAGCGGCCCGTGCGCTCATCGGTTATTGGGCAGCTTGGGTGAAATAACGCTCCTGCTTCGGAGTGATCGGACGCCCGAGCTTTTTCAGCACCAAGAGCATATCCTCCCACACCTTGCGTTTCTCCGTGATCGTCTGGTTCCGTAAGAGATAGGCGGGGTGGTAGGTCACCATCACGGGAATGCCTTCGAAGTCCAGCCAGGTGCCGCGGATGTCGCGAATGAGCCGGGTCTCACCGAGCAGGCCTTCGGCGGCTGTGGCCCCGAGGGCGACCATGGCGCGGGGCTTGACCAACCGGACCTGTTCTCGCAGCCATGGCAGGCAGGTTGCCATTTCAACCCCCTTTGGCTTGCGGTTTCCGGACTCGCCCTCGGGCATGTCAGGGCGGCATTTCAGAACGTTGGCGATGAAAACCTCCTCCCGCGCGAAGCCCATGGCTTCAATAATCTTCGTGATGAGCTGTCCGGAGCGCCCCACAAACGGCTCGCCCTGGGCGTCCTCCTCCGCGCCGGGTGCCTCGCCGACAAAGAGGAGTTCCGCCGAGCGGTTGCCCACACCGAAGACAACCTGCGTGCGTGAAGCCACAAGATTCGGACACTTCACGCAACCACGAATGGCTTGTTCCAAAAGATCCCAGGTCCACTCCACAACCGGGGCAGACGGCCATGGCGGCACAGCGGCAACAGGTTCGGCCTTGACCGCGCTGCGGAGTTGTTTCAGGGCGGACTTCGAAGCCTTCGGCGGGGGCTTGATGCCTTTCTGGACCTCTTGGAGGAGGGGAAGGGTTTGTGCCAGTGCCTGCTGGAAAACATCGCTCATTCCCGGAGCATTACCAACCGTCGGCACGCGGTGCGAGATTTTGCTGCGAGAGCATGGAATTTTGTTTCATGCAACCGATGCGGGAGGCATAGTCCACGTCACTTTTATGGCCAAATCCGAAGAATCCACATCCCAAGACAAGGCGGCTGCAGCCCGCCTCAAGAATCTTGACCTCGCCCTCCAGCAAATCGAAAAAGACTACGGCACTGAGGCGATCCGCCGCCTCGGCGATGCTCATGTGTCTCAGGTCGAGAGCATCCCGACAGGAAACATCATGATCGACCGCGCCCTCGGGGTGGGAGGCTTCCCCCGCGGACGCATCATCGAAATCTTCGGCCCGGAAAGCTCGGGAAAGACCACCCTCACGCTGACGGCGATCGCCCAGGCGCAGAAGCTGGGTGGCCTCGCGGCGTTCATCGATGTCGAGCACGCCCTGGATCCCCACTACGCCCGCAAGCTGGGTGTGAATCTCGACGAACTCCTCGTCTCCCAACCCAGCTCGGGCGAGGAGGCGCTGCGCATCTGCGAGACCCTCGTGCGCTCGAACGCGCTCGACATTATCGTGCTCGATTCCGTCGCCGCGTTGGTGACGAAATCCGAACTCGAAGGCGAGATTGGCGACGCGGTCGTCGGCGCCCAGGCGCGCCTCATGAGCAATGCGCTCCGCAAGCTGACCTCGTTCATCTCAAAAGCCAACACGATCTGTCTTTTCACCAACCAGATTCGCGAGAAAATCGGCGTCATGTTCGGAAACCCCGAGACGACACCCGGCGGCAAGGCGCTCAAATTCTACGCCAGCATCCGGGTGGACATCCGCCGCATCGGCGCCATCAAGCACAGCGACGGCTCGATCGCCGGCAACCGCACGAAGATCAAGCTCGTCAAAAACAAGGTCGCCGCGCCCTTCACAGAGGCCGAGTTCGACATCATGTATAACGAGGGCATCTCCAACACCGGCTCGCTCCTCGACCTGGCCCTCGAAAAAGGCATCGTCGAAAAACGTGGTTCCTGGCTCAGCTACAAAGGCGAGCAACTCGCCCAAGGACGCGACGCCGCGAAGGATGTCCTGAAAAGCGATCCCAAGATCTACGCCGATATCGAGGCCCAGGTCTTGGCCGTGCTGTAATTGATGCAATTTCCCTTGGCCGTGATTGTGCCTGCTGGCTCCCGCCCCGTCCGTCGTGGCGGACAACGCTTTCTTCCATGACGCCGCTTGTTCTCGTTGTTGGATTTCTCGGATCGGGAAAGACCACTTTCCTCAAAAATCTCATGCCTGCGCTTGCCGTCGAGGGCCTGACCCCGGAGCTGATCATCAATGATTATCAGAACGCCCGCATCGATGCGGAGCAATTCCACGACCTTGCCGCCGAGGTCAAGGCCCTGAGCGGCGACTGCGTGTGCTGCGGCTCGAGGGATGAATTGCTCGAGACCCTGCGAGACTTCCGCCACGCGCCCGACCGGGTGATGATCATCGAGACCAATGGCACCACCGATTCCGGGCAGCTCATCGAAAGCCTCGTGCTCGATCCCTCGCTGAAAAAATTCACCCCCCCGGTGCAACTCTCCGTCATTGACGGCAAGCGCTGGCAGCGGCGTTTCTGGCACAATGCCCTCGAGCGGGAGCAGGCCCGCACGGCTTCACATCTCCATATTTCCCGAGCGGATGCCATCTCGCCGGAACGCCTCGAGGCCGTGCTGGAGTCGCTGCGGGAGTGCGGAGTGCGGGGTAAAAAAACGGACCCCGTTTCTTTTGCAAAAGAGCTGACCCACATCTCAGAGAATGGTTGGGATTGGGCTGCGGAAGAGCACCGGGCGGCTTGCGCCTATGGTGATCGCAACCACTCACACGCTCCCGGACATGAGGGACATCACTTTGCAGCCTGCGAGATCCCCCTGCCAGAGAGCCTCGATAGGAAAACGTTCGGTGAGTTCATGGCAAACCTGCCCCGCGAGGTGCTACGTGCGAAGGGCCTCGCGGTCTTTGATGACGCGCCGGGAGAGTTTTTTGTGTTTCAAAAGGTCGGCGAGGATGACCAGACACGCTATTTTCCCGTCGGACGCGAACCCCGCGTTAAAACGCCCCTGCTCCTTGTTATCGGTCCGAGCTTGCCGGTGGAGGCCCTCGAAGCCCGGGTTTCGGCGCTCGCCGCCAGTCGCTAGCGTCCCCACCGTGCCGATCGGTCAGGACTGCGTCAAATGGGCAAAAGGGTTTGGACCATGTTGTCGATGACGCCCGAGGAGATGGCGTATCGTGTCAGGCTTGCAGTGTCATGGATGCGGAGCTTGTCCATGAGATTCTGGCGGTGCTTCTCGACTGTTTTGATGCTGATGTTCAGCTCCCCGGCCACCTGCTTGTTGGCAGCACCCTCCGCGATGAGCTGGAGAACTTCAACCTCCCGGCCCGTGAGCTTCACTGCAGGCTTGTGGCCATTCCCCGAGGGCACCTCGTCGTAAATCGTCCGCATCCGTCGCGAAATAGCCGGACTGTGGAACGTGTTTCCCTTGGCCACCTCGTGAATGGCGTGGGTGATGAGATTGGAGGGGGAATCTTTGAGCAGATACCCGTGGATGCCGCCGTCGATGACCTGCTCGATGTATTGGTCGGTGCCGAAAGCGGTGAGAAGGATAATGCGAACCCCCGGTGCCATCTGGCGGATCTGCCGTGCGGCGGCCAGGCCGTTGAGACGCGGCATTCCAATGTCCATGAGCAGAACGTGAGGCTGCTTTTCAACGGCAAGTTCGATGGCCTTGCGTCCATTGTCGGCCTCTCCAACGATCTCGATGTCCTTGTCGAGTTTGACCAGTGAGCGCAGCGCCTCCCGGATGAAGGTGTGGTCATCCACGATCAGGAGACGGATGGATGAAGCCACCTTCGGCTGAGTTGGTTGGTTTACGGGGGCGCTGCGCCTGGTCGCAGAGAGAGTCTTCTTGGAGTCCCGGGAAGAGGTGCTCTGCATGCGTCGGGAAAGTGTGATTTTTTTCATCGGGGTGTTATGGTAGCGGTCAAAAAGTTGGATCGTAATAGGGTTCTGGGAGCCCTTGTCGGAAAGGGTTGGCGGGACTCGCCTCGGGGAAATCCCGATGCACTCCCGCCGTTCTATTTTGTCGAGGCCTTGGCCTCCTCGGCTTGGTAGGCTCGGGCGATCCGCGCGGCGCGTTCCATCGCAGCAAGGGTCCTTCCCTCACTGCGAACCTTGCTGTTGGCCGTCTTCCCCGCGTTCGTGCGGGCCCTGTCCTCCCGGTCGATGTGGATGCGAGGCGAGGGTGTTGGTTTTGTTGGGTTCGAATTGGGTGTTTTTTTCATATCTGGCGCAGCTTCGAGCTGCAGGGAGGCATCGTGCTTCCGAAGCCACGAGGACGCGATGGGGGGTTGACCCCATTGGACGGGAGGCGGCTCGGGGATTCTATTGCGGATCGAAATATGACTCACCCAATGATCGCCAAATTCGCCATCAACTACACCGTTTTCCCGGACCACAACAAGCGCGTGGACACCCACCACTCGGACGACCCGGTCGAAGCGGAAAACTTCATCGTTCAACTCCTGACCAGCGGCTCGCGCATCCACTCCATCCTGCACGATGGCGTGCCCGTGGAGCCCCACCAGTTCGAGCGCCTCATGCGTGTGGCGGCCAACCGCCTCGCCGCCGAACTGCTCAGCCGCTCGCTCAACATGGATTACGCGGAGGTCCGGCACCGGTTCGGCTTTGCCTCCTGAGACCCGAAAGAAAATTTTCCAAACAACAAAAAACCATGCTTGCTAAAAATAAAAAAACCAATGGCCGGATCGTGGACAATTTCTCGGGGATTGTTCAGATACCTGTGGACTCCTTGCATTTGGAGGCCGAGTGGATCATGCCGCCCAACGCCTCGGGCATCGTCATATTCGCCCACGGAAGCGGCAGCAGCCGCCACAGCCGGAGAAACCAGTTCGTGGCCTCGATTCTGCATGAATCGCGGATCGGCACGGTCCTCCTCGACCTCCTGACCCGCCAGGAGGAAAGGAAAGACGCCTCCGATGGACAGCTTCGCTTCGATATCGAGCTTCTCACCAACCGCCTGATCACGGCTGTGCGCTGGGTGGAGGACCATCCGGCCGCGCATGGCCACTCCATCGGACTTTTCGGGGCCAGCACCGGCGCGGCGGCAGCCATCGCTACAGCCGCGATTCTCGGCGAGCGCATCGGCGCGCTCGTCTCGCGCGGCGGCAGACCCGACCTCGCCTATGAGCACTTGCGGCACGTGACGGCACCCACGCTCCTGATTGTGGGTGAGCGCGACGATGCCGTCCTGCGATTGAACAAAGAGGCGAGCCAGCATCTCCGCTGCCTCAAAAAACTCTCGATCATTCCCGGGGCAACACACCTCTTCGAGGAGCCCGGCGCGCTGGAAAGGGTGGCCGGACTCGCTGCCGGTTGGTTTAAAACCCACCTTTCTGGCGAGATAGGAATCTCAAAATACCACAGGGAGGCCGTGGAGGTATGAGCGCAAGATTTCTCAACCGGGAGGAGGCCGGCAGAATCCTTGCCGCCAAGCTCATGGTCTATGCCAACAGGCCGCAAACGGTCGTTCTCGCACTTCCGCGTGGCGGGGTTCCTGTCGGTTATGAGATTGCCTCGGCTTTGAACCTGCCGCTGGATGTCCTGATCGTCCGCAAGCTCGGTGTTCCCGGTCATGAGGAACTCGCCATGGGAGCCATCGCCAGTGGCGGAGTGCGCGTGCTGAACCGAAGCGTCATCGAGAGCCTCCGCATTCCACCGGATTCGCTCGAGGCCGTCGAGAAGCGCGAGGCCCTCGAGCTCATGCGCCGCGAAGCGACCTACAGGGGAAACCGCCAACCCATCCCGCTCGCAAACAAAACCGTGATCCTCGTCGATGACGGCGTGGCGACAGGCTCGACGATGCGCGTGGCCATAAGCGCCCTCCGCGAGCAGCGTGTGGACCGCATCATTGTGGCCACCCCTGTGGCCCCGCCGACGGTGCGCTGGGAAATGGAGGCGCTGGTGGAGGATTTTGTAGCCCTCATCATGCCGGAGGATTTTTATGGCGTGGGCGATTGGTATGGCGACTTCAGCCAGGTCCCGGATGACACGGTTTATGACCTGCTGCGAAAGGGTGCGAGGATCTCGCCAAGGGAGGTCGTATGACAGCGGCCATCGATACGGTCCAACGCTGCGCAGATCCCCTCACTGGCGACGCCTCCGACTACGATGCCGTGATCGAGCGTTGTGAAAAAGCGACCGTTGTCCTCTTGGGAGAGGCCACGCATGGCACCCACGAATTCTACGATGCCCGTGCCGACATCACCAAACGACTTGTCGCCGAACTGGGCTTCAATGCCGTGGCGGTGGAAGCCGACTGGCCCGACTCCTGGAGGCTGAATCAATTCGTCAACGGCTCGGATGCCGACACCACAGCGGCCGATGCCCTGGGCGGGTTCAAACGTTTTCCCCAGTGGATGTGGAGGAACAGCGATGTGCTCGACTTTGCCGCGTGGCTCCGTCAGAGGAACATGGCCAATGGCGGCGAGGATGTGGGCTTTTATGGTCTCGACCTCTACAGCCTCAACGAGTCCATGAAGGCGGTCGTCGATTACCTCCGACAGAACGATCCGGCTCTGGCGCGGACATTTTCGCACCGTTATGCCTGCTTCGACCACTTCGGCGGCGATCCCAAGCGTTACGGTCTCTTCACCGGCACGGGAATTTCCAAGAGCTGCGAGGAGGAGGTTGTCTCCGCCCTTGCCGAATTGAGGCGGAAAAAGGGTTCGTGGCTCGGACTCGATGGACACCGCGCCGAGGAGGCGTTTTTCAGTGCGGAGCAGAATGCCGCCGTGGTGGCCGATGCCGAGAGTTACTACCGCACGATGCTCCGAGGCGATGTCGCCTCTTGGAACCTGCGCGACCGCCACATGATGAACACCCTGCTGGCCGTCGCCTCGCACCTCGAGGATGTCCGCGGGCGGGCCCGGATCGTCGTGTGGGCGCACAATTCCCACATCGGCGACGCGCGCGCCACGCAGATGGGACGCCGGGGCGAGTTCAACATCGGACAACTCGCGCGCGAGCATTTCAAAAACGGGGCGGTGTTGATCGGATTCACCACGCATGGAGGCACCGTCACAGCCGCCTCCGATTGGGATGCCCCAGCCGAGCGGAAAAACATCCGCCCGGCCCTTCCACACAGTTGCGAAAGGCTTTTTCATCAGACCGACATTCCTCGCTTCTGGCTCGATTTTTCGAAACACAGCGACGCCGCAGCCTTGTTTCAACAGCCCATGCTCGAGAGAGCCATCGGTGTCATCTATCGTCCCGAAACCGAGCGAGAGAGCCATTACTTCGATGCCAGCCTTTCCGGGCAATTTGACGCGATCTTCCACTTCGATGAAACGCGCGCCGTCGAACCGCTCGAGCGCTCCCCGGCATGGGACGCCGACACCGAGGTTGACGAAACCTACCCCAGCGGGCTTTGAAAACTCCAATGGATGGTTTTATTGGCCGGTTTCTCCGTGAAAGAGCGGGTCGACCGGAAGAAGGCTCGCAGCAAGGCGGGGAGGCGTGCTCGGTTCGGTGTATTGAATCTCAGCACGCTCGATGCACAGAGCTGTGCCCTCGCTGGTGAACCCGGGGCGTTCGCCGGACTCAAAATAGACAGGCATATTTTTTTGCAGGGGCAGGATTTCCAGGCGCAGGTCGCCCGAGGCGATCTCGGGGGCGTGGCGGCGCAGGCCGATTTCGAAGACATTGCCGTTGTAGAAGTCGTCGTTGAGCAAGCGTCCGTTGAGGGTGAGGCGGGCGACATCGCCTTTGTAGTGAATGCGCAGGATGGGGTTTGAGGCCATGTCCAGATCAGGTGGCAACTTGACCCGCCAGACAGCGGCGGATTGGAAGTCCTTCGGGCCGGGCGAAACGGGCAGGGAGAACTCGAGGTCTTTGGATTTCCAATCGCGGAGGCCCTTGGGATTCTCCAGAAGTTCCAAAACGACCGGCTCGGTTCGCGTTTTCAGCGGGGCATCGAAGGCGAGACGTCCCTCCCGCGTGAGACCGGCGACGGCGAGCGAATCCGCCTCGCTGAGAAGAATGACGCGCACCTCGTTTCCGTTTCTTCCAGTGATTCGCAGGGCTGTCTCCCGGCCTGGAGCGATTCTGCTGAAGAGCAAGGGCGCCTTGTCAAGCGGCCCCCGGAGCGTTGCGGAATCGAAGGCGAACTCCGCAGCCACGCCGGGAATTTCAGCAAAAACGACCGTGACTCCTCCATCGGGGTCGTGGATTCGGCGAACCGGTTGCGCCGTGGCATAGACGAGATGCACGCCTTGCAAGTCGAGGTTGAACGGCCAGCAAAAAAAGGCATTCTCGGGAATCGTGGTCGGCTTGCTGGGAATGGTCAGACTGCCGCCGGGGAGGTCGATGCGGAAGTTGGTATTCGTCTTCGCGGGCATGTGCTGGAGCCGTTGATAGTTGTTCACGAAGAGAAATCCGGAGACGCCATTCGAGCGCACGCTCCAGCGGAGATTGTCAGGGTCCGAGAAATCCTTGTCCTCGTTAGTGGGTAGGAATGCCGGCATGCGTGCCAAGTCGGAGCCGAAGTCGTCCATGAAGAAATTCAAACGCCGCAGCCAGTGGTAATGCGGACGGATTTGGCCGTATTGGCCGATGGGCGCTTGGAAATCGTAGGATTTGATCGGCGTGTCGAAGACATCGCCGATTTCGTTCGATTTGTGCAGCGTGCTGAGGCGTCCCTCGGGGTTTTCACCGCCGTGATACATGTAGTAGCCCATGCCGACGCAACCGCTGCCGAGCTGGCAGAGGGCGAGGGATGCCATATCGCGGGGATCGAGCCGGTTCCTCCGATGGTAGGAAACGAACATGCCGCCACCGGTTTCGGCTGTCAGGAAGGGATACTGCGCGCGGCTCGACTCGTCCTCGCTGCCGCGCACCGTGTTGACATCACTCGCGATCGATTCGTCGATGCGCTGTTTGCGGAAGATGTAGTTGTAGCCAAGGCTCTCCGACTTCTCCACCGAGCCCTCCCAGGCGGCGTCGGGGTAGGCGCCATAGAAGGGAATCATCTCCCCGGCAGGCAGGGGATCCTCCATGCGGGGCCAGCCGGTTTTCGTGTAAAGAGGGACATCCATCCCGGCGGCGAGTGCGAGATTTTTCAGGCCGAGGAGGTAGCGCGAGGGGCCGGAAAACTCGTTGTCGAGCTGGATGCCGACGACTGGCCCCCCATCCTTCCAGAGCAAACCCTGCATCTGCTCGCCGATGCGGGTATAGAGGCGCTTGACGGCCAAGTCGAAGTCTGGACTCTCGGGGCGCAGGCCCCAGCGGCTTGGCGGTGCCCAGCGGGTGCTGTTTTGAACCCAATCGGGAAAACCCCCGTAGCGCACTTCCCCATTGCACCAGGGTCCGGCCCGCACGAATGCGAGCAGGCCGACATCGCGGCAGGTTTCCAAAAAGGCCCGCAGGCCCTTTTGGCCCGACCAATCCCACTCGCCTTCGACCTCCTCGTGGTGGTTCCAAAAGACATAGGTCGAAACAATTTTGATACCGCCAGCCTTCATTTTTTCCAGCGCCTCCCGCCATTCGGCGCGTGGATACCTCGAAAAGTGGAACTCGCCCATGATCGGAAACCACGGCTTGCCATTGAGCAGCAAGCTTTGGCTATCCATCGAAATTTCATCACCTGCCGGATTCCGCGCCGAGCCGAGTTTGAAGTAGCCTGAGAGCGGCGCAGCGGGCGTTTGAACTGTCACCTCATGGGTCTCAACCTCCACTGGTGCGGTCCATGTGAGAGTCATACAGATTCCCGCATAGGAGAGCGTTTTGAAAACATTCGTCATCATGGCACGGACCTCCGGAGGTGTTAGGGGGGGTGAAAGGGACTTTAGGAATTCATCTTTCTCAAGTTGTCTTTTATGGCTTGGGAGTATTGTAAAATCGGGCGCTGGGGGTGGTGATGCCGCTTACTTGTTTGGACAACTTTGCAACGGATTCGTTCAACGCTGATCCTGCGGAATCCCTCATCGAAACGCTGGTGGGCTTGCATTTTGGAGGTCGCCTCCAATCAGCAGGCGGCGGCCTCGCTAGGCTACGGAAGCTGCGAGAGCAAGGTGCGCAGGGGCACGATGACGGGCTGTGTGTGCACGAAGCAATCAATGGCCTCATGCGGGAGATCAAACACCGCTTGAAAGGCGTGGGGTGCGCCGGTTTGCTTTTGGAAATGGAAGAGGTGCGGCGAGAGGGTTTCGCGGGAGGCCTTCACCTCGATGAGGATCCATGGCTTGCCGTCGCGGATCACAGCGAAATCGACTTCCCGTTTTTGTTTATCGCGCAGGTAGCGGAGTTCGAACGAGCCGAGGCCGAGATCGCTCCAAGTCTCGACGGCCTTGAGAAGATGACAGGCAGCAAACGTCTCCACGCGCGCTCCGGAATCGCTCAACGCGGACCAGTCGCGCAGATACCACTTCGGCTCCTTGCGGAGTGCCTTGGCGACATTTTTGAACCAAGGCCGAAGTTCGAAACCGACATAGAGATCGGAGAGGATGGAGACCCATCGGCGCACGGTGTCCACGCTGGCTGAAACTTCCGAAGCGATGTTGCTGAGGATGAGTTGACTACCGGAGCGAGCTGCGAGCAGGTGCCCCATGGTCTCGATGCCCCGCAGTTCCTGCACCCGGGTAAGATCGCGCACATCCTCGCGCAAGAGCAGGTCCATTCGTTGCGCCTGCCATTTTTTAAGAAACGCTGGACTCTGGCGCACCATCGGCTCGGGAAATCCGCCGAACCGCCAGAGGGCGTCCCAAGCCTCCTCGGAAATGGCGCTTGCGTCGCGAAGCAGCTTGGAGGGCGGGTGAGGGTGTAGGATTTCGCCAACACTGAAAGGATGCTGCCGATAGAGAAAATACCTGCCGAGGAGGCTGTCTCCGCCCTTGCGGAAAATGTCCATTCGTGCACTGCCTGTGGCCAGAATCCGGCATGCAGGGCCATGCTTGTCGAAAAATCCCTTCAGAAGCAGCTTCCAGCGAAGAAATTTGTGGATTTCGTCCAAGGCAAGAATGGGTGGCCGCGCGCGGGGACGCTCCAACTCAACCCGCCCGGCCATCGCCGTCGGCCCCTTTAAAATCAATGCCCTGTCATCCAGATCGTCGAAGTTCAGATAAACATCGGCCAAACTCCGGGCGAGCTGGGTTTTGCCGACCTGACGCGGTCCTGCCAGAAAGGCCATCTGGCGGTTTTCCTCAAAATGCGTTTTCAGCAAGGACTCGTAGAGGCGAGGCAGCATAAGACTATTTTCGTTGAAAGCTGAAAATAGTCCAGACCATTTTACGATGATATCGAGATCTATCCGATCACAGAGGTCATGGTTCCACCTCGGTTGGCAGGACTCTTTGCGGGAAGTCCCCGTGAAGGGTCAAGGGTAGGGGCGGTTGCGCTTGTGGGGCGGGATCAGGCCAGTCGGCCGCAGCAGGCTTTGAATTTTTTTCCTGAACCGCAGGGGCACGGTTCGTTGCGGCCTGCTTTGGGGAGTTCGCGCTTGAGGGGGAGTTCGAACTTCGGAGCGGGCGGTTGGTCGGGTGTGGCGGGTTGTGGTCGGCCTTGGGGTGCGGCTTCGGGGTTGAGTGCGAGGTCTGGCCGAGAGAGGATCTGCGGAATGTTGGCGAGCATTTGCTCGAAGGCTTGCAGATTGGTGGTGCTGCGGAAGAGGTTGCCGAGAACTTCGCCTTTGATGGTGTCCATCAGATCGACGAACATGGCGTAGGCGTCGTTTTTATATTCGACGAGCGGATCTTTCTGGCCGAAGGCGCGGAGATAAACGGCGTCGCGGAGGCCATCCATTGCGTAGAGGTGCTCCTGCCAGAGGCGGTCGATCGCGTTCAGAATGATGTAACGCTCGAGCCCGCGCAGGGCGTCGGGGTTCTCGAGGGAGGCCTTCCGCTCATAGGCATCGCGGATGATGCCGATGAGGTATTCCGCATTCCCTTCGACAGACCGCGTCTCCAGCGCGGCCTTCTCCTTCGAAAGACCGAGGGGAAAGGTGGTATTGATCCAATGCAAGAGCCCGTCGAAGTCGGGTTCCGAGCCTTCGGAGGCCTCGAGGAAGGGGGAGATTTTTTTCGGAACCACTTCGTTGATCACCTCGAGGATGAGATCGCGGGGGTTCTCGGCGTCCATGACTTCGTTGCGGTAGCCGTAGATGACTTCGCGCTGCTGGTTCATGACATCGTCGAACTCGAGGGTGCGTTTCCGCATCATGTAATTCCGCTGCTCGACGCGTTTCTGGGCGGTTTCCACGCTGCGGTTCAACCAGGGATGTTCGAGTTCCTCGCCCTCTTGGAGGCCGAAGGTCTCCATGATTTTTGTCATGCGGTCGCTGGCGCCGAAGTTGCGCATGAGGTCGTCCTCGAAGCTCACATAGAACCGGGAGCGGCCCGGATCGCCTTGGCGGGCGCAACGGCCGCGTAGCTGACGGTCGATGCGACGCGATTCGTGTCGCTCGGTGCCGAGCACGAAGAGCCCGCCGAGGTCCGCGACGCCCTCGCCGAGTTTGATGTCGGTGCCACGGCCGGCCATGTTTGTGGAAATGGTCACGGAGCCCTTGAGTCCGGCGCGGGAGACGATTTCGGCCTCCTGCATGTGGAATTTCGCATTCAGAACCGTGTGGGGGATTTTCTGAAGTTTCAGCATACGTCCGAGGAGTTCGCTGGATTCGACGCTCGCCGTGCCGACCAGGACCGGCTGGCCTTTGGCGTGGGCCTCCTTGATCGCCTCGATGGCGGCATTGTATTTTTCGCGCCGGGTCTTGTAGATGCGGTCGTTTTCGTCGATGCGCTTCACCGGACGGTTCGTCGGGATCACATTCACATCCAGCTGATAGATGTCGTGGAATTCGCTCACCTCGGTCTCGGCTGTGCCGGTCATGCCGGCGAGTTTGTGGTAGAGGCGGAAATAATTTTGGATCGTGATGGTCGCCAGGGTTTGCGTTTCGCGGTCGATCTGAACGCCCTCCTTGGCCTCAACGGCTTGATGGAGCCCATCGCTCCAGCGGCGGCCCGCCATTTTGCGTCCGGTGAAGGTATCCACGATGATCACCTTGTTTTCCTCCACGACATATTCGACATCCTTCTCATAGAGGCAGTAGGCCTTGAGAAGTTGCGTGATGTTGTGGATGCGCTCGCTCTGGGCGTCGCAATGCTGCTGGCGCATGGCTTTTTTCTCAAGCTTCTGCCCGGCGGAGAGCGAGGGGTCGTTCTCGATGTCTGCAAACTCGGTGAGGAGGTCGGGCAGCACGAAGGCGTTGACATCATCCGGGTTCAGGTAATTGCGTCCCATCTCGGTGAGATCGGCCTCGTGTGAGCGCTCCTCGATGGTGAAGTAGAGTTCTTCTTTGAGTGCGACAAGGGAGGCTTTGCCGTCAGTGTCCTTGTAAAACTCCAGCTCCGCCTTGTCCATGAGCTTGCGCATTTCCGGGTCCTCCAAGTGGCGGAGAAGGGCCTTGCTGCGCGGCTGGCCGAGCTTGAGCTTGAAAAGCGCGCGGCCTGCTTCGGCGGATTTTCCGGCATCGGCGAGTTCCTGGACCTCGGTGGCGAGGCGGTTGCAGAGCATGGTCTGTTTGCGAATGAGCTGTTCGACGAGCGGCTTGAAGCGGTCGTATTGATGGGTTGAAACGGTCGCCGGGCCGCTGATGATGAGCGGCGTGCGGGCCTCGTCGATGAGGATCGAGTCCACTTCGTCGACGATGGCAAAATAGTGTCCGCGCTGGACCTGCTGATCCCGGCTGGTCGCCATGCCATTGTCGCGGAGGTAGTCGAATCCGAACTCGCTGTTCGTTCCGTAGGTGATGTCACACTGGTATTGTTCCCGGCGCTGCTGGGGCATCTGGTCGTGTTGGATGATGCCGACCGTGAGGCCGAGGAAAGTGTAGAGTTGCCCCATCCACTCGGCATCGCGCAAGGCGAGGTAGTCGTTCACGGTCACGACATGCACGCCCCGGCCGGAGAGGGCGTTCAGGTAGACGGCGAGGGTGCCGACGAGCGTCTTGCCTTCACCGGTGGCCATCTCGGCGATGCGCCCGCGGTGCAGGACCATGCCGCCGATAAGCTGCACATCGAAATGAATCATGTTCCAAGTGAGGGGATACCCGCAGACCATGAACTCCCGACCGCAAAGGCGGCGTGCGCCGTTTTTCACCACAGCGAACGCCTCGGGCAGAATGGCGTCGAGCTCTGCGGCCAATTTCTCAGAATTGGAGATTTTCGAAAGCCGCTCCTTCCACGCGAGCGTCTTCGCCCGGAGCGCCTCATCGGACAGGGATTGCAGGCCTGCCTCGATTTCGTTGATTTGTTTCACGATCGGCATCATCCGGCGCAGCTCGCGCTGATTTTTAGAACCGACGATTTTTTTGAGAATCCAACTGAACATGGCGAAAAATGGTGTCGATGACATCTAAGGGGGCAGATGTGAATTGGAAAGGGGGAAAAGGCCCCGCCTCCGCGAACTCCGCTTCTCCTCCCGCATTGCGAAACGCAGCAGACTCGGACAGAGTGCTGGAAATGACGCCAGGGCGGTTGACATTTTTTTCCAGACTGACCAGCACGCTCGTGCTGTGGGTGCTGATGTTGACTACGGTTTTCACGGGTTGGGATTTGGGTTTTTTCCTCTTGATTTCCCTCATGGCGCTGCGGGGGCTTTGGGAATATTATCGGATGCTGGAGCATGACGGGATTCCGGTTTTTACTCTGACCGGCCTCGTGTGCGCGGCGTTCTTTTTGATCGGGGGATTCGCCATCATGCGCACCGCCGGGCCTGAGAACACCCATGACTTCGAGTTGCTGGTGCTGGTTCTTTTCCTAATCACCATTTTCACCAGGCAAATGTTCCGAGGTGCTGAAAACGAACCTCTGCGTGCCATGAGCTACACGGCTTTCGGGCTTTTTTACATTCCCTGGCTTTTTAGTTTTCTAACCAAAATCATTTTCCTGACCCCACGGCTCGAGAGTGGGCTCACGACCGGGCAGTTCTATGTCTTGTATCTCGTCGCGGTCACGAAGTTCAGTGACATGGGAGCGTATGCGTTCGGCAGCCTCTTTGGGCGCCATCCGTTCGCGCCTCACATCAGCCCCAAAAAAACTTGGGAGGGTTTTGCCGGAGCTCTCGTCGCGTCTCTGCTCTGCAGCTACTGGATGTTTGCGCTCATGCCGGAAAAGCTCAGCGCATTTCGTTTCGGCGATCTCACCTTTCTGGGGCTGCTCCTGGGCTTCGCAGCCGTTGTGGGGGATTTGGCGGAATCCGTCGTGAAACGTGGAGCGCATACGAAGGATTCCAGCTCCATGCTTCCCGGTATCGGGGGCACATTGGATCTGATCGACAGTATTCTCTTCACCGCTCCGCTGCTCTATTTCTACATGAGGTTCGTGCTGGGAATCGGCTGAACGGGCAAACAGGGCTTGAATTTTTGCTCACGCGATACACTGTGCACCCTTTATGAAAAAGGCACTCATCACTGGCATCACCGGACAGGACGGCAGCTACCTCGCGGATCTTCTGCTCAACAAAGGCTACGAAGTCCACGGCATCATCCGCCGCGCGAGCACGTTCAACACGGCCCGCATCGACCACATTTATTCGGATCCGCATGTCAACGGGGTGAAACTTTTTCTGCACTACGGGGACCTGGCCGATGGGGTGAACCTCGTGAAGTTGATCTATGATTTGAAGCCGGATGAGATTTACCATCTCGGAGCGCAGAGCCATGTGCGTGTGAGTTTTGATATCCCGGAATACACCGGCGATGTGACCGGCATCGGCACGACGCGCATCCTCGAGGCCATGCGCGAAGCGGGAGTAAGCGCCAGATTTTACCAGGCCTCCAGCAGCGAAATGTTCGGCAAGGTGCAGGCTGTGCCGCAGACTGAGACCACGCCATTCTGGCCACGCAGCCCCTACGGTGCGGCAAAGATGTATGCCTACTGGATCACGGTGAACTATCGCGAAGGCTACGGTATGCACGCCTCGAACGGCATCCTCTTCAATCACGAAAGCCCCCGGCGCGGTGAAACATTCGTGACGCGCAAAATCTCCCGCGCCGCAGCAGCCATCAAGCTCGGCAAGCAGCAGCATCTCTATCTGGGCAATCTCGACGCCAAGCGTGACTGGGGATACGCCCCCGAATATGTCGAAGCCATGTGGCTCATGCTCCAGCAGGACCAGCCGGATGACTATGTCGTGGCCACCAACGAGACCCATACCGTCCAGGAATTTGTCGAGCACGCCTTCGCCCGCGTGAATCTGGACTGGAAAGACCATGTCAAATACGACGCCCGCTACGAGCGTCCCGCCGAAGTCGACCTCCTCATCGGCGACCCGGCCAAAGCCAAAAAGCAACTCAACTGGGAACCCAAAGTCCGCTTCCCCGAACTCGTCCAAATCATGGTCGACGCCGACCTGGCATCGCTCCAAGGCCTTCCCGTGCCGGATCCGTTGACGCCGGCTTATAGATAGGATCTTATCCTGCAATGATGCAGATCATTGAAAATTTTTCAAAGAAAACGTTTGTTATTATTTGTGACATTCTTGCCAAGTTAATCAGAAAACGCGGGCTCAAAGATCCCTATTTTTTGGCTTCCATTGCTATCGGAATCTTTCTTGCCATACCCGGTTTTACATGGGGTGAATATGACTGTCTGAATCTCGACCGGATGGCATTCAAAAACATTTTCTCCGGAGAAAGAAGACCTTTCGAGCCAAGCTCTTATGTTAAGCCTCCTTTTTATACCTACATGAGTCATTTTCTGGCACGTGTGCCTGCTATGACTTTCGCTAACGCATGTTTTTTCAAGGAAAAGCAAGAACGCTACGAAATTTTTCTTAGGCTACGAACCTCTTTTGCGCGATGTCTTAACATGATCTTCTTCGCGCTATGCACAACTGCTATTTTTATTCTAGCTCGTGCGTTTTATTCATTGTTTGCAGCGCGAGCGGCAGCCCTTCTCTTTGCAAGTTCATGCGGATTCATTCCTTATCAAGTTTTTCTAACAACTGATCTTGCGGTTGTCTTTATGATGTTGGCCAGCTTTGTGTTTGCGGTGAAAATCTTGAGAAATCCGAGTATGGCGAATTCCATCATTGCAGGGCTGCTCGCGGGTCTAGCGTGCGCCACAAAATACAATGGCCTTGCGGTAGCAGCAGCACTCCCTCTAGCGCATCTGCTTGCCGGCGGGAATGGGAATCTCATTCTTAAAGCAATAAAACGCAAATCGGCATGGGTTTGCGGTTTGTGTGTCCCTCTTGGATTTATTTTAGGAAATCCTTATGCTGTCATTGACTGGCCCAAATTTAAAAGCGACTTTTTTTACAACTACACCGTTACTCCAGTTTACTCCGGATTTTCAAATGGAGCCGGCTACCTGAAATTTTTTCATTCATTTTATGAAATTTTTGGCTTTCTGGGAGTATGGCTTGTTTTATTATGCTTAACTTCAGGGATTTTCTGGTTGCTCTTAAATTATAGAAAAACAAGCGCTTGGATGTTGTGGCTTCTAGCGGCGCTTGTTTTGTTTCTCTACACTTACAAAATCGGGGCTTTTCCGAGGATGGAAACCCGCTTTGTTCTTCCAGCTGCACCTTTTGCCCTTATTCTAGCCATTCCAGGCATCGAAGCTTTCCGAAAAATCAAGCTCGTATTCTTGCCTGGATTGGCCGCTGTCGTGGTTTTTAACTTCATTTCTGGATTCTACATCGGCCGTCTATTTTTCGAGGACCCCCGAAATGTCGCGATTGATTACTACAAAAAACACCTTCGACAAGGTTTTATAATGGAATATAGCGAGTCACTCCCTAAACCCGAAGCACTTAAGGTTCAGGGAACTCCTTTAAAAATGCGTAGCGGCCTTGAGAGAGCTAAATTATTCGAAATAATGTTTCAGGACGACCAAGGTATGCTTACGATGGTTCGCAACAAGGAAAATCAAATCAAGCCCGAGTGGTTCTCGATGAATGAAAGAAAAAAGCGAGGAACGGATTTTGTTATTTGGTCGTCGATTGATTTGGAGGAAGTTGTTCGTCAACATTATGACGATCTCTTCGACGAATCGAATGGCTATAAAAAAATATATGATGAGTCCTCGCCAAAGGTTCCGGACTGGGTTTATCCAAAATACACCGAGTTTTTAAGGAATCGAACCACAATTTGGATCGAAAACTGGAAGTCTTGAAATAGATCGCGCAACCCAATCCGATTATGAGCAGCTCTATTATCATCCCCGCCTACAACGAACGCGACAACATCCCGCTTGTCGTGGAGCGTCTGGAGAAACTGCTGCCGGGGAATGATTGGGAGATTGTCTTTGTGGATGATGACTCCCGGGACGGTTCGTTGGAGGTTCTAATGGCGCTGGCACGATCAAAGCCGCATGTGCGCTTTATTCGCCGGATCGGGCGGCGGGGTTTGGCGTCGGCTTGTTTGGAGGGAATGGCTTCAAGTGCGGCGGATGTTTTTGCCGTGATGGATTGTGATTTGCAGCATGACGAGACGATCCTGCCAGCGATGTTGCGGGCATTTGAGGAGGATTCCCGGCTCGAGCTGGCGGTCGGCAGTCGCTATACCGGCCAGGGCGGGGGAACGGGAAACTGGTCGAAGTCCCGCGTGTTTGTGAGCCGGTTTGCCACGCGGATTGGTTCGATCGTTCGCAAAACGGAACTCACTGATCCCATGAGCGGATTTTTTGCTATTCGGCGTGAAATTTTTGAAGAAACCGTGCGCCAAATGACCGGGAAGGGCTTCAAAATTCTGCTCGATATCGTGCTTTCCGCAGGCCGCCCGCTTCGTGTGCGGGAGTTCCCGTATGAATTTCGCACTAGACAGCATGGGGAGAGCAAACTCGATATCGTGGTGGCGTTTGAATACCTCTACCTCCTGGCGGATAAAATCTTTGGTCGATTCGTCCCCGTTCGTTTCGTGCTATATGTGTTGGCCGGTTTGAGCGGAATGGTGCTGCACCTCGGGATACTGGGTATCCTTTACAAACTCGCCGCCTTGCCATTCGTCACGGCCCAAATTTTGGCCACACTGGCCGCGATGGCCTCAAATTTCCTCGTGAACAATTCGGTTACCTTCCGCCAGCAACGCCTCAAGGGGGCCCTTCTGCTTCCTGGCTTGGTGGCCTACATGCTCATTTGCGGGATGGGGGCTGTGGTGAATGTGCAATCCGCCGAGTATCTATTCGAGCAGCATATTCACTGGTGGTTCGCCGGAGCGGCCGGAGCGCTTGTGGGCGCGGTGTGGAACTACGCGGTTTCCACTCAGATCGTTTGGACCTGGCTTCCCGGCATCCTGCGCAAATCCCGATAGCCGACATCGCGGCGTCTCAGGGCAGATTTTTCAAAGCACCCATCAGATGAGACTCCGTGAGGAGTTCGGGGAGGACGACGGGATCCGTGGGGTTCGATGCAGAGTAGATGACATAGAGCGGAACGCCCACACGATTGAAGCGTTTCAGGGCGGCGGTGATCTCGGGGTTGGCGTTCGTCCAATCGGCTTTGATGGGGATGATGTTTTTTTCTTTCAGAAGCGCCCGGATGGCCGGGGTGTCGATGGCCGTGCGCTCGTTGAATTTGCAAGTGATGCACCAATCGGCCGTGAAATCGATAAACACCGAATGCCCGGCGACGAGTTCGCTCTGGACACGGGCATCGGAAAAAGGAACCCACGCGATACGGTCGGCGTCGGCAATAACGGTCGGTGAGAATTTTTTTCCAAGGAAATACCAGCCACCACCACCGAGCGTGGCGAGGATCAACGCAAAGGTGATGGCCCGTTTCGCGGAGGAGGCGAGAGGTCCGCAAAATGCGCCCAGCAGCCAGCAGGCAAAGCCGAGGCAAAGCAGGAATCCGCAAAACGAAACGACCCCATCGATGCCGCGTTGCCCGCCGATGATTGAAAGAATCCAGACCAGCGTCGCGAGGAGCGGAAAGGCCATGAATTGTTTGAGCCGCTCCATCCAAGCGCCGGGCCGTGGCAGGAATTTCAGCCATCCGGGACTCGCGCTCAGCAAGAGATAAGGCAAGGCCATTCCGGAGGCCACTGCGGCGAACATCGCGAGGATGACCATGGCCGATTGACTGAAGGCAAATCCAAGCGCGCTGCCGAGGAAGGGCGCGGTGCAGGGAGTGGCGAGCAAGGTGGCGAAGACGCCTTGGAAAAACGACCCGGCCAAACCACTCGCCGAGCCGGCGGATTCCAGCGCATTCGCTGTGCGGCCGGGCAGGATGAACTCAAAGACGCCGGCGAGATTGAGCGCGAAGACGAAAACGACGGAGCCAATGACGACATTGAACCAGGGATTTTGAAACTGAAACGCCCAGGTGACTTCGCCGCCACCGGATTTGAGTCCGATGATGACCGCCGCGAGACCAAGAAACCAAACAAAGATGCCGCCCACAAATGCCAGCCCGTGCAGAAAAATGCTGCCCCGCGAATCACCCGCTTGCCGGATGAAGCCGAAGATTTTCAAGGAAATCACGGGCAGAACGCACGGCATCAGATTCAGAATCAAGCCGCCGAGAAATCCATAAAAAAGGGCCACGCCAAGCGAGAGGGAGGCGGATGGCTTGTTGGCAGCTGGAGCCGCATCCGACACAAACCAAGCCCGGCGGGACGACCCCTCGCCGACCGCCAAGACACCCGAGAAGGGTCCGCTGGCTTTGATGGAGAGCTTGTCGGGTGTCAAAAATTCGGGATGCCCGATGATTTGATGTTCCGTCGGCAGGGGAAAAAGAGTGATCGCGGTTCCTTGCGGCATTCCGTGGACTTGAAGCGTCAGGAGGCTCCCCGCATGCGTCCAGACGAGATCGAAGGGAGGGATTTCTTTTGAAGGCAACTGCGCGCGGAATTCCTCAAAGAGCGCGGGATTGGCCGGTGCGGCGGATGGGGCGACAGGAAGCGTTATTTCGAGTTTCGCATCCCCCGGCACGCAAATCTCCTCGCAGACGAGCCACGAGGCCGCCGCTTGGAGAGTCACATTTCCGGATATATCCGCTGGAGGAGTGATCGTGCTCAGGAGCAGAACGCGTCCGTTGTAAGCATAAACCTGGATATCCCCCGGCTCGATTTTAGCTTGGGGCACAGGCCACTGAATCGGCCCCGCAGTGAAGCCGGGCGGCAACTTCCAATTGATCGTCGTGGGCAATCCCGAGTCGCCGCTGTATTGCCAATACGTGTGCCAATCGGGTGCCATTTCCAGCAGCAGCCCGACTTGGAATGGCTGCCCCGGCACGATGGCTGTGGTATCGGCCAGCAAACCGGCTTTCACGAGCGTCGTGCCGCCATGAACCTGCGCTGAGGCCGGCCTGACCGCGAAAAGAATAAAAGCCAGCCCCACAGCGAGCCGAAGGACAATGCTCACGCCGAGTCTTGAGGGCGGTTTGAAAAATTTTGAAATGTAAATTTCGGGATTTCGGCAAGCACTCATTTTGTTTCCTTTTTAGCCAAGAACTCTAAAAAAATATTGCCAAGCGTTTCGAAAAATTATTCAAGCAACGGAGGGGAGTTAACAGGGCGTCTGTATGGGCAACGAAGCACTTCATTTGGGTAATGCTTTAGTTTGGTGTCGGAATTTTTGAGCACTATGAATGCTCTCCGTGCGCTCATAGTGGATTCCGATCACGATTCCATTGCTTTATTGCGCAAGCTGCTCTCGCCGCATGATTCCATCACTATCCTAGGCCACGCGCTTGATGTCAATATGGCCACACTCTTGAGTCAGGCATTTCAGCCGGATCTCATCTTCCTGAATCCCCGCCTTCCGGGTGGTAATGGATTTGAGATTTTGTCCTGCCTACCACATTCATCCCGCCTCATTTGTGTCACTGAAATCGAACATTTTGCCGTCAGGGCTTTTGAAGTGGGTGCAGTGGATTACTTGCTCAAGCCCCTCTCGCCCGTGCGATTATCACTCGCAATCGCCCGCCTAGCACCAGTTCAGCGCATTCCGGACCCGGATGTTGATTCCCGCATTTTGATCAAAAGCCCATCAGGACAGTATATCTTCACTGCGGCGAGAATCTCGCATATTGCATCCCATAACCATTCCACGCGGGTTTTCTTGATCGAAGGCGAGGAAATCGAGTGTAACCGTTCCATGCTGGACTGGTCTCGCCTACTCGCCAAGCACGGCTTCCAGCGCCTTGATCGCACGCTTCTCGCCAATCCTACCCACATCCAGCGCCTTGATCGCATCTCACGCAATGAAGCAATCCTATTTTTTGCAAACGGAGGCAGGTGTATAAAAATCGGACGCGTCGCTATGCGACGTCTTCGTGAATTGGCGATTTTTTAATCCACTGGCCAAAGCATCATCTCTTTAGTCCTGATCGGCGCCATTTTTTCCCGATTCGCGAATTTTAGCGGGTTTAAAAAAAGTTGGCACACCACGGGCTCTATCTGGATTCGCGTCGCAGTTCAGCTCGCGTCGCTCAACAACTCAACAAAACAAAATAAAAAACCATGCTTAAAAAACACATCATCACAAAATTAGCTGCTTTATCCCTCGGGCTCATAGCAGCGGGAAACCCCGCGCACGCGGGAACTGCAACTCCTTCCAAAGAGGTCGTGGCGGTTGTTGAGGAGGATGTCAAACCGGCTTTCTCAGGCTGGTTGTCGTTTGACCTGAACAGCCACTTCATTTCCTATGGAGCGGACGTCTGGGGTGCTGGAACATCATGGGGCCGCGGCGTATTCAACCCATCCTTCGAACTTTCCTGGGCGACTCCACTCAAGGGGCTCTCTCTCGTTGTGGGAACATGGTGGGATGTCAATAACAACGCTCCATCAAACATCGGCGGCATGATCCAAGAAGTCGATATCTGGACTGGAGGAACTTACGCATACAAGGACCTCTCGGCCACGGTATTGTATCAGGCATGGAACTATGCAAGCACCACCGAGCAGATTTTGGATGTGATTCTAAAATACTCGAACAACACATTTCTGAATCCCGCAATCACGATCCACAACCGTCTTGATGCAGGGGGATCGGCTCCAGCGACACCGGATTCGATCGGCGGTCATGTTGGAACATTCTTTGTTCCAAATCTCTCCTACAACTGGAAGGTATGGGAAGTCACTGTCACTCCCTCTGCAGCCATGGGTTTCTGCACAAATGATTTCCACGGTGGAACGGGTGGCTATGCCTACACAGCCCTTGGTGTGGCCGGGAGCATACCCATCTCCTTCCTTCCCGGAAGTTGGGAACTCCACGGCGGTCTCACCTATTACAGCACGAGCGCCAGCGCCATCCCAAATAACGTCGCGGACAACTTTGTCACCGGCAATGTTGGTGTCAAATTGAGCTTCTGAGTTCGTTTAGACACGCATCTGGATTTTCTGCTCTATGAATGGGCTGACAATCTTCCTCTTCATCTGAAAATATGAAAAAAATACTATTCACATTGGCCTTCAGCGCCATGGTTGCTGCTAGCAGTCAGCGGGTTTCAGCGTCCGATACTGTGAAGGTCGGTGTCCTTCACTCCCTCAGCGGAACAATGGCTATCAGTGAGACTTCGCTGCGCGATGTTCTCCTGTTCGCCTTCGACGAGATCAATTCCAAGGGCGGTGTCCTTGGCAAAAAGATCGAGCCTGTCGTTGTCGATGGAGCCTCCAACTGGCCGCTATTCGCGGAAAAAGCCAAGCAACTTCTTGAGGTGGATAAGGTTGCTGTCACATTCGGATGCTGGACATCGGTGAGCCGCAAGTCGGTTCTCCCGGTCTTCGAAAAAGACAACGGCCTCCTCTTCTACCCTGTTCAATATGAAGGGGAAGAAGAGTCGCAGAATGTGATCTACACAGCGGAAGCCGTTAACCAACAAGCTATTCCTGCGGTGGACTACCTCCTAGCCGATGGCAAGAAGAAATTCTACCTCATTGGCACAGACTATGTTTATCCGCAAACGACGAACCTTGTCCTTCTGGAGTATCTTCTCTCCAAAGGCATCCCGATCGAAAATATCGGTGGCGGCCTTCGCAAGGATGCGGAGGGAAAAGTGATCTCTGCTGGAAAATACACTCCATTTGGCCACACCGATTACCAACAGATCGTTGCTGAAATCAAGCAATTTGCCGCTTCCGGCGATGCTTGCGTGATCAATACGATCAATGGTGATTCGAATGTGCCATTCTTCAAGGAGTTTGCGGCATCTGGACTGACAGCCGCCGATTGCCCTGTGGCATCACTGAGCCTCTCGGAAGATGAATTCCGCAGCCTTCCTACCAAGGATCTTGTCGGCCACCTCGGTTGCTGGGCCTACTTCATGTCCATCGACAGCAAGCAAAACGACAAGTTCAAGAAAGACTTCTTTGCATGGCTCAAAACCTCGACCGTTCCTGGCATCGAGAAAGCCAACCGCGTCACCTGCAGTCCTATGGTTCTTTCCTACGATGGTGTTTACCTCTGGAAGGCCGCTGTGGAAAAAGCCGGCAGCTTCGATGTGGATAAAGTGCGTAAAGTTCTTCAATCCGGGACAGTTACCTTCGAAGGTCCAAATGGTCTCAACACTGTAGAGAAGAACAACCACACCAAGAAAAATGTCTACATCGGCGAAACAAAAGCCGACGGACAATTCAAAATCGTGAAAGAATTCAGCCAAGTCTACCCACAGCCTTGGCTCAAAGGCACATTTGGCAGCAAGTAAATCGCAGTAGCAACAAGGGAAGGGGTCGGGTTGTTGTTTGCCCGGCCCCTTCTTGTGTCTACCTAAAGGCTCTAAAGTTTATAAAAAACGAGATGTCGATCAGAGCTTTCCTATTCACTGCAGCGGTTTCCATATTATTATTCTCAACACGGATCTTCGCTGCAGATGACGCTGAAAAAACGGCTAGACAAGCCCTTGCGAGAGCAATTCTTGCGCCAGAGGCCGACCAAGCCGCCCTTGTCGAAAAACTTGCGGCAACTCCCCACCCAGCCCTTGGTCCCACGCTCGAAGGCTGGCAAAGGGAACAAGTTTTTATTTTCACCGATGAAGATGGTCATCGGATTCCGTTTTTGAAGGTTGAGGAAAAGTCCACCCTGCGACTTCTCCGAGTCGATAACGGAGAATCGCTTGTGGATAAGGCCGGCTCTCCCATGTCCTTCGATCCCTCCTTAAAAGCTGTTGAGACTTTTAGCAAACTCCGCCGTGCGATCAAATCTACCACTGATCTTCTGGCGCTGGGTGATGAGTCACCTTCCATTCGTCAAAACGCGATCCTCAAGCTGGGCTTGAAGCAGGTGCCTGCTACATTGCCGGTTCTTGAAGCCCGACTGGAAAAGGAACCAGATCAAAGTGTCAAAGAAACCATTTTGGATTCCATCGCTTTGGTGAATCTCAATGCCCAAAATCCCGAACTGAAGATTGCTGCGCTTCGGCGCCTTGGCCAATCCGCCTCAGTGCCCGCCAAGGATGCGATCACGCGCATTGCATCGGATGCTGCACAAACTCCGGCAATCATCAACGAAGCCAAAGCAGCCTTGAAAAATATTGATAACCACATTTTCTGGGTGGATTTTTTCGGGACCATCTTCCGTGGCGTCAGTTTGGGGTCCGTGTTACTGGTCGTAGCCCTCGGACTTGCCATCACATTTGGCCTCATGGGGGTCATCAACATGGCCCATGGAGAAATCATGATTGTGGGTGGATATGCGACTTTTGTGGTGCAGTGCGTGTTCGGCACAGGATTGGCCTTTGCGCCGTTTGGGATTTCCATGAATATCCCAGGCTTCGGTTTCGACCCAGCCTCAGCCATTTACCAGAGCTACTTCATTGTCGCTTTGCCCATCGCCTTTCTTAGCGCCGCCGCGGCAGGGTTCCTTTTGGAGAGAAGCGTGATTCAATTTCTTTACCGGCGCCCGTTGGAATCCCTCTTGGCCACATGGGGCGCATCCCTAGTGATGCAACAGCTTTTCCGCCTGATATTTGGACCGGCAAATGTTCCGGTTTCCTCCCCGGCTTGGATCACCGGAAGTTTCAGTCTCGAAGGGGTTTTGATGAATTACAACCGGGTATTCGTGATTGTTTTTGCCATTTTGATTGTCGTCGGCACGTCCCTGCTTCTATCTAAAACCCCGCTGGGACTGCTCATCAGGGCCGTGATGCAGGATCGCACGATGGCGGCCTGCATGGGTGTTCCGACGACAAAGGTCAATACACTCACCTTTGCATTTGGCAGCGGGTTGGCGGGTCTGGCAGGCGCATTTCTGTCGCAAATCGGGAATATCGGACCCAGCACCGGTCAGACTTATATCGTGGATGCCTTTATGGTCGTCGTTCTCGGTGGCGTGGGAAATTTGATTGGAACGGTGATTTCCGCATTGGGAATTGGAACGTTGGATCAGATCCTGCAAACCACGCTTCGAAATCCGGTCATTGGCAAAGTGCTTGTGCTCGTTGGCATTATTCTTTTCCTGCAGTGGAAACCCTCGGGCATTTTCAGCACCAAGAGCCGCAACCTGGAGGAGGGAAATTGATGAACAGCCGGATTTCCAAAAGGGAACTCGGCTTTGGCTTGGCCGCCGCTCTTTTTTTGCTCGCCGTCATCCCTGGCCTCAATGCCTTCACGCCAGAGACAAGTCCCTTTCATGTCAGTGATTTCAGCATCAACCTCTGGGGACAATATCTCTGCCTCTCTATTGTTGCCGTAAGTATCGACCTCCTCTGGGGATACACAGGGCTTATCAGTCTTGGGCAGATGTTGTTTTTCTCGCTCGGAGGTTACGCCCTCGGCATGCACCTCATGTTGAAGATTGGAAAACTCGGGCAATACAAAAACGACCTCCCAGATTTCATGGTTTTCTTGGGCTATCCGACATTGCCAACCCACTGGGAACCCTTTGCGAAGTTCTGGTTTTCGGCGTTGGCGGTGCTTTGGGTGCCAGCTGTGGTTGCGGCGATCTTTGGCTATCTGGCATTCCGCTCACGCATCCGGGGTGTTTATTTTTCGATTCTTACCCAGGCGCTGACCTACGCCGCCTGCCTGCTTTTCTTTCGTAACGAGCTCACCATGGGCGGCAATAACGGCTTCACCGACTTCAAGACCCTCCTCGGCCATCAACTCGCAAATCCGGCCACACAGCGAGGACTCTACATTGCCTCGGCCTTGGCGCTGATCATCGTCTATGTCCTCTGCCGCTGGCTCACACTCACCAAGTTCGGCAAGGTGCAACGCGCCGTGCGGGATAGCGAGAACCGCGTGCTTTTCTCGGGTTACGCCGCCGCAAACTACAAACTCTTCGTTTTTGTTCTGGCGGCCATCATTTCAGGAGTCGCCGGCGCCCTCTACGTGCCTCAGGCGGGAATCATCAATCCCAGCCAGATGGAACCCTCGAAATCCTTGGAGGCGATTGTGTGGGTAGCCGTCGGCGGACGCGGCACATTGCTCGGCCCGATCCTGGGCGCTGTGGGCGTCAATGCCCTGAAAAGCTGGGCCACACAGGCGATTCCAGCCTACTGGCCGATCCTGCTGGGCGGGCTTTTTGTGATTGTCGTCCTCTTTGCTCCCAAAGGCATCGTCGGCATCGCCGAACAAATCGGATCTCTTTTCAAACGGCAAACCAAGCACTCCAAGGAGGTTTCCCTGGAATGAAAAACGAACTCCTCCTCACCGCCGAAGGCGTCACCAAGTCCTTCGATGGATTCAAGGCCATCGATGACCTGAATTTCTACCTCGATCAGGGCGAACTCCGCACAATCATCGGCCCCAATGGCGCTGGCAAAAGCACGTTTCTCGACCTCATCACCGGACGCACTCGCCCGGATGCCGGCATGATCCAGTTTCGAGGCACCCGGCTGACATCGCTGCGCGAATACGAGATTTATCGGCTTGGGATTGGGCGGAAATTTCAGACACCAAGCGTTTATAACGACCACACGGTTTACGAAAACATTCTCCTGGGTCTGGAAGGTCCTCGCGGCGTGTGGGCATCCCTCTTCCACCGCACCACTCCAGCCCAAAACGACCGCATTCACGATGTCCTCAAAACCATCGGACTTCATGCCAAAGCGGATCAAAAAGCGGGTCTCCTCGCCCACGGACAAAAACAATGGCTCGAAATCGGCATGCTCCTCGCCCAAAACGCACAGCTCCTCCTGGTCGATGAACCGGCGGCAGGCATGTCAGATGAGGAGACGGAAAAAACCGGGGAACTCCTCCTCCGCCTCGCTGGAAAGCACACGATCCTCGTCATCGAACACGATATGGTTTTCGTCCGCCAACTCGGCAGTAAAGTGACCGTCTTGCACCAAGGTCACGTGCTCTGTGAAGGCAGCCTTGACCATGTTCAAAATGACGAACGCGTCATTCAAGTCTACCTCGGAAGGAAAGGAAAAGCCGCCCATGCTGCAAATTAACGATCTCTGCGTCTCCCTCGGCGGCTCGAGCATTCTGCGCGGCGTCACCCTCGACGTCCAATCCCACCACGTCTTCTGTCTCATGGGCCGCAATGGTGTGGGAAAAACCACCACGCTGAAATCCATCGTCGGCATCCACCGCAATTCCTCAGGCAAAATCCTCTTCAAAGGCGAGGACATCGCGCGTCTTCCCAGCGAGGAACGCGCGCGGCGAGGCATCGGATACGTCCCCCAAGGTCGCGGTATTTTTCCGCATCTCACGGTGGAGGAGAACCTCTACATCGGCGCTGTGGCGCAGGGGAAAAAACCGAAAGCCTCGCTCGAACGCGTGAACGCCCTTTTTCCCATCCTGAGCGACTTCCGCCATCGCAAGGGCGGAATGCTCTCGGGCGGCCAGCAACAGCAGTTGGCCATCGGCCGCGCGCTTCTCACCGAACCGGATCTGCTCATCCTGGACGAGCCGACCGAAGGCATACAACCCAACATCATCGACCAGATCGGCGACGCCCTGAAGCTCCTCCGCCGGGGTGGACATCCCCACGAACACGAGCTCCTCGCCGAAGCCTCCCAACTTCTCAAAAAGGAAATCGATTCCGCAAAGGGGGAAAAATGGGAAAAACTCCATCTCCTTCAGGATCAGATCAACACACTCCGGCGCTCTGGAGGATTACGCAGCCACCAAGACTACGAAAATCTCTCTCGAAGCTTTGACCAAATTCGCATCGCACACCCCCATGAAGGCCAGCAACTGGGCAACGAAATCGCTTCAGCACTCCAACTCCTCCATGCGGAAAAATCCATGACCATCTTGCTTGTGGAGCAATACCTCGATTTTTGCCGAGAACTGGCCGATGATTTTGCCATACTCGACCGGGGCAATGTGGCTGCCGCCGGGCAGATTCAGGACCTGACCGATGAAATTGTAAAAACCCATCTCACTGTATGAAAAGACACATTATGAAATCACCCCGACTTCTTCTTCTGGCTTTAACCCTCCTGCCCACATTGGCCCATGCCCACCCCGGCCATGTTTCGGAAATAAACGGCCTCTGCCGGGGATTCCTCCATCCCTTTTCCGGATGCGATCACCTCTTGGCCATGCTGGCTGTGGGGCTTTGGGCCGTGCAACTCGGTCACCGCGCCTTCTGGGTGCTGCCCCTTTCCTTCCTTACTTCCATGCTTGTTGGAGCATTTCTTGGCATGAATGGCATTCAACTTGTTTTTGTGGAACCCATTGTGCTTGCAAGCGCCATTGGCCTTGGGGCATTGCTTGCCATGGCGAAGCCTATTCCACTTCAACTCAGCGCGCTCATGGTCGCCGTCGTCGCCCTTTTCCATGGCCAAGCCCACGGCATGGAACTTCCCAGTGGAACCATCGGCGTTCAGGCCATCCTCGGCTTTCTCCTTTCCTCGCTCCTTCTTCAACTCGCAGGAATCAGCCTGGGGTTGACCCTTCAACTCCTGGCCCGCCAGAAGGGACTCCGATTGGCTGGTGCAATCATCCTTTCCCTCGCCGCTCTTCTCTCTTTCATTTAGATCTTATGCACCTCACGCCTCGCGAGACCGATAAGCTTCTCATCGTCGTGGCGGCAGACCTCGCCCGCCGCCGACAACAGCGCGGACTCAAATTAAACCACCCGGAATCCGTGGCCATCATCACCTACGAAATTCTCGAAGGCGCACGCGACGGGCGCTCGGTGGCCGATCTCATGAGCCACGGAGCCACAATTCTCAGCCGGGGGGATGTCATGGAAGGTGTGCCGGAAATGATCCCCGAAGTCCAGGTCGAGGCCACCTTCCCCGACGGCACCAAACTCGTCACCGTTCACCACCCTATCCGATGATCCCCGGCGAAATCCTCACCGATGCAGACGCTGACATTCTCATCAACGGGAATCTCGACAAGAAATCCCTCACCGTCACCCACCGTGGAGACCGCCCCGTGCAAGTCGGAAGCCATTTTCATTTTTACGAAGTGAATTCCTTGCTGGACTTTGACCGCGAAGCGGCCCGCGGATTCCGCCTCGATATCCCGGCCGGCACCGCAGTCCGCTTCGAACCAGGCGATACCCGGGAAGTCGCCCTTGTCGCCCTCGCCGGCTCCCGCGAAGTCCATGGGCTCAATGGAAAGGTGAACGGAAAACTATGAAACTCAGCCGCCGCGTCTATGCCGAAATTTTTGGCCCGACCACGGGAGATCTCGTGCGTCTCGCCGACACCGAGCTTTTCATCGAAGTCGAGCGCGACCTCATTGCGGAAAACGGAGGCTACGGCAATGAAGTGAAATTTGGCGGAGGCAAAGTCATCCGCGACGGCATGGGCCAGTCGCCTCTCGCCCTCGACCGCGAGTGTCTGGACTTGGTCATCACCAACGCGCTCGTCCTCGATCCCGTCCAAGGCGTTGTCAAAGCGGATATCGGCATCAAGCACGGACGCATCGCGGGCATCGGCCACGCCGGAAATCCTCTCATTCAAAATGGCATCACCATGGTCATTGGAGCCGCCACGGAAGTCATCGCCGGTGAGGGCTGCATCGTCACCGCCGGCGGTATCGACTCCCATATCCACTTCATCTGCCCCCAGCAAATCGAACACGCCCTCGCCTCCGGCATCACAACCATGCTCGGCGGAGGCACCGGCCCGGCCCACGGAACCTGCGCCACCACAGTGACACCAGGCATTTGGAATATGCACCGCATGCTTGAATCCGCCGAGGCCTTTCCCATGAATCTGGGTTTCCTCGGCAAAGGCAATTGCTCGAGCCCAGAGCCGCTGCGCGAACAAATCCGCGCTGGGGCCATCGGCTTGAAGCTCCATGAGGATTGGGGCACCACCCCGGCTGCCATTGACACCTGCCTCGGCGTGGCCGATGAACTCGACGTGCAGGTGGCCATCCACACCGACACGCTCAACGAATCCGGCTTTGTCGAGGACACGCTGCGAGCTTTCAAAGGCCGCACGATCCACACTTACCACTCCGAGGGAGCAGGCGGCGGACACGCCCCGGATATCATTCGCGTCTGCGGCGAGCCAAATGTCTTGCCGTCTTCAACCAACCCCACGCGCCCATACACGAGAAACACGATCGACGAGCACCTCGACATGCTCATGGTTTGTCATCACCTCGACTCCAAGATTCCCGAAGACGTCGCCTTCGCGGAATCCCGCATTCGTGGTGAAACAATCGCCGCCGAGGACCTCCTGCAAGACCTCGGCGCTTTTTCTATGATGTCCAGCGACAGCCAAGCCATGGGTCGCGTGGGAGAAACCATCACCCGCACTTGGCAGACCGCCCACAAAATGAAGGTGCAATTCGGCAAGCCCCCGTCACACGCCCAGTCCCCGCACCCCGCCGCCGACAATTTTCGAGCCCTCCGCTACATTGCCAAATACACGATCAACCCAGCCATCACCCATGGCGTGGCTCATGAAGTCGGTTCGATCGAAACCGGCAAGCTGGCCGACCTCGTGATTTGGAAACCGGCATTCTTCGGCGTCAAACCCGAGATGGTCCTCAAAGGTGGCCTGATCGCCCACGCCAACATGGGCGACCCCAACGCCTCGATCCCGACCCCGCAGCCCACGCTCTACCGCCCCCAATTTGCTTCTTTCGGCAAAGCCATTTACTCCACGTCCCTCACCTTCGTCAGCCAAGCAGCCCTCGATGCCGGGTCGCTGGATCGCTTGGAACTCACAAAACGCCTCGTCGCCGTGAAAAACACCCGCAAAATCACAAAACGCGACCTCCTTTGGAACGATCTCATGCCGAAGATCGAAGTCGATCCCGAGACCTACACTGTCAAAGCCGATGGAGTGGCATTGCGCTGCGACCCGATCCCCGTCCTTCCGATGGCGCAAAGGTATTTTCTTTTTTAGAAATGATTCTCGTCCATCACCATATCCACGTGAATTTGGAGCCAGGCAAGCCCGTTTTTGCCATCCCTGCCAGCCGCGAAACTCTCGCGAAACGCCGCTGGCGCGGCGTCGCCACCGACCACACCGACTTCGGCTTCGACCTCGAGCACCCCTTGGCCCACGGTGATATCGTCCACCAGAGCCCATCAGCTTTCTACCGCGTGGAGCAACTCCCGGAGCCGGTTCTCGAAGTGGTTCTCGCCACCGACTCCGCCGCCGCAGCCCTTCTTGCTTGGAAAATCGGCAACCTGCACTTCCCGGCCCAGATTTCCGGCCACCACCTGCGCGTGGCGGATGACCCCGCCATCCGCCAGATGTTTGAACGCGAGGCGATCACTTTCCTTGCTATCACGGCCGTCTTCCAACCCGTCGTTCACGCCGCGCCCCACTCGCACCACCATGCCTGACCTCGCTGCTGATGGACTTCTCTTTTTCCTCCAATCCTCGGATACGCTCTTTCCGACGGGAGCCTATGCCCACTCCCTGGGTATGGAGGAAATGATCCGCGATGGCGCAGTCACCAACGAGGCCACGCTCCTCGAATTCCTTCAGCAACACATCCTCCCGGCCACGCAGCACCTCGACCTGCCACTTGTCGCTTGGGCCCACCGCGCCGCCGCTGCCGATGATCGCGCCGCCTTGCGCGACACCGACATCCTCGCCGGCGCCCTCCGCCCGGCCCGCGAACTCCGCGCCGCAAGCCTTCAAACCGGCCGTCGCCGCCTCGCCATGCTCGCTGCCGTGAGACCCACCCCGCTCCTTCTGGACTTCCAAGCCCAAACCCTCGACGATCCACAGCTCGGCCACGCCACCACCGTTTGGGGTGCTGCTTGCGCGCCACTCCCCATCGACTCCACACTGCAAGCGTTTTTTTATCAAGCCGTGTCCTGCTTCTGCGGAGCCGCTCCCAAACTCCTCCGGATCGGTCAAGAAGCAGCCCAACGCGTTCTCACTGCCGCGCTTCAAGACGCCCACCACATCGTTCAAGCGGCCCTTCACATCCCCAAGGAAGATATCGGATTTTTCGACCCCGTCCTTGACTTGGCCTCCATGCGTCACGAATTAGCGGGGGAACGCCTTTTTATCTCATGAAAACACTTCGTCTTGGCATCGGCGGCCCGGTGGGGTCGGGAAAAACCATGCTCGTTCTGCGCCTCTGCGAATGGCTTCGTGGAGAGTTCGAGATGGCGGTTGTGACCAACGACATCTACACCCGCGAAGACGCGGAATTTCTCGTTCGACAAAACGCCCTCCCCGCCGAACGCGTCATGGGTGTCGAAACCGGCGGTTGCCCGCACACCGCCATCCGCGACGACACCAGCATGAATGACGCCGCCGTCGCCGAGCTTCACAGGCGCTTTCCCAACCTCCAACTCATCCTCATCGAAAGCGGTGGCGACAACCTCTCCGCCACATTCTCTCCCGAATTGGTGGATGTTTTTATCTATGTGATCGATGTCGCCGAAGGGGACAAAATCCCCCGCAAAGGTGGTCCAGCCATACGCCACAGCGACCTCCTTCTCATCAATAAAATCTCCCTCGCCCCCCATGTGGGAGCGGATTTGGGCGTGATGGCGCGCGATGCCAAGCTCATGCGCGGGGATCGCCCCTTCCTCTTTGCCGATCTCAAATCCCAAGTCGGCCGCGATGATCTTCTGGCCTGGCTTCGCAAGGAGTATCTTTTCGTTTGATCCAGCATGGAGGGACACCTTCATCTCGAACTCGAGGCCGCGCCGGATGGGCGAACCCAGGTCGGCAAGCAGTTCTTTCGTGCCCCGATGCACCTCAGCAAACCCCACTGGGATGGACACACGCTCGTCGTCCAGACAGTAAACTGCACGGCCGGCATCTTCGGCGGCGATCAAATCAATCTGTCTTTCATCGCCAAATCCGGAACCCGCGCAGTCATCACCTCGCCCAGTGCTCAACGGGCCTACCCTCCGCGCGACCAATCATCACCAGCCCTCATCAATCAATTCATCGAAGCCGAGTCCGGCGCGTGGCTCGATGTGATTCCCGAGATTTTCATTCCCCATAAATCCTGCCGCATCATTCAGCGAACACAGATCGTCACTCATCGTGACTCGGAACTGCTCTACATGGAATCCATGGCTCCGGGACGGGTCGGCTTCGGGGAATCCCACGCCTTTGCCTCGTTGGATTGGACCACGGACTTTATTTACGAAAACCGCCTCCTCGCCCGCGAACGGTTGGTGCTCCATGACGGCTCCGGGAGTCTGAAAATTCTTCTTCGGCACTCTCCGACGGCCTACCACGCAAGCGCATTCCTCCTTTCCCCGCGCCTGGACTCCCAGACTTCCTTCAGACAGGATGTTCTCGCCATGAACTCCGCCGAATGCCTCATGGCCGCAACACTCCTCCATCAGCGCGCCGCCATCATTCGCCTGCTCGCAGGTGACAGCCTGTCTCTTCGAGCGGGCATCACCCGTCTGCGCGCTTATCTTTATTCTCTTCTCGAGCGCCCCGCTCCGGATTGGCGGAAACTGTGATCCTCCAGCCGCATCATAAATTGATTGTGCAAGTAATACTTTTTGATATAAAAGTAATAATATGAAACCAACGCCTACCAAAAAAAATCAGGCGGGAGTGGCCAGGATCAGCGTTTCGTTGCCTCGCGATTTATCCATCGAATTGGATGCGCTTGTTGCGGCAAGGGGCTTTGAGAGCCGCTCGCAGGCGCTGAACTCGATGATCGCGGAGAGTCTGGTGGAGCACCGGAAAGATGATGGCGATGCAGTCATGGCGGGGACGATCACGCTTTTTTTCAGCCAGAAAAAAAACAACATCCTGACCGACCTGGCCGACCTCAAACGCAAACACCTCGACGAGGTGATCGGATCCCTCCAGGTGCAGTTGGAGGACAACCACATCATGGAAGTCATACTCGTGCAGGGGCCGGCGGGCGTGCTGCGCAAAATCAGCGATGCCTTTGCCACCTGCAAGGGCGTGAAGGTCGGAAAACTCACCCTCACCAGCACCATCATTCCACAACTCCATCCCTTGAAAAAATGAACTACACGGAAACCATACCAGGCGGCGGCATGTGGTCGATGCGCGTGCCAAGACATCGCGAAATCCACCTCCGGGCGATGGGTGCGAGGGCGAATCTCTCGGCATTGTTTTACAACGCCCTCAATCCACTCGACCGCCTCAATGTGCCGGACACGCTCAAGGCGCTTCACACCGCCAAACTCGCCCGGGGGCATGTGCTGATGAGCGACATGGGGCATGCCATGGCCTCCATCGTGGACGACTCGCTCGGATGGCATGATCCTCTCGGCGGCCACTCCACGGCGGAGATCGTCGAGAAATCATTCGGCAAGGGAACCTATCAGGAAAAGCGGAATGAGTTTCTTCGCAATGCGCATGACAATTTTCTGGTGGAACTCGCGAAGCACGGCCTCGGCCTTCGCGATCTGGTAGCGAATGTGAACTTCTTCAGCAAGGTCGCCGCCGACGATCCCGGGCGTTTGGAGTATCACCCGGAGCATTGCCCGGAGGGAGCCTTCGTGAAGCTCCGCAGCGAGATCGATCTCCTCGTGGTTTTATCGAACTGTCCGCATCCGATGCACCCGCCGGGCGAGTATCCACGGGTTCCCGTGGAGGTGTCCATCGCCCTCTGCGAACCGGCAGGCGGGGATGATTTTTGCCGAAACTTCCGTCCGGAATGCGGACGGGCCATGCAACTCAGCGAGCGTTTTTTCTTATGAGCACATTGAATTATGTCGAGAGCCCGCTGCGCGAGGCCGATGCGGTTTTCAGCGAGACCATCCCTGCGGGTGACGGCTGGATTTACAAAGTCCGGGCGGGGCAGACACTGCGCATTACCGATTTGGAGGGCAACCAGGCGGCGGACACCTTTTTCTTCGATGCGGAAGACCTCGCGGAGCGCTACGATGCGCAAATCACGATCCGCGAACAGGGCGGCATCTACTTAACGACCGGCACCGCGCTGAAATCGAATCGCGGGCGGACGATGCTCACGATCACAGCGGATACCTGCGGACGCCACGACACGCTGGGCGGCGCCTGCGCGGCGGAGAGCAACATGGTGCGCTATGCCCTCAACAAGCGTTTCATGCACAATTGCCGCGACACCTTCCTGCTTCAAATGGCCTTGTCCGGACTGCCGCTCACCAAGCGGGACCTCGCCCACAATATCAATTTTTTCATGAATGTTCCGGTGACGCCCGAAGGGGGATTGATGTTTGCCGACGGCGTCTCCGAGGCCGGGAAGTATGTCGAGATGGTGGCGGAAAGGGATGTTCATTGTCTGATCTCGAATTGCCCCCAGCTGAACAATCCTTGCAACGCCTACAACCCGACTCCGATCCGCGTGAGCCTCTGGGAGGGCGGGGTATGAAAAAGGTTCTCGTTGCCAACCGGGGTGAGATCGCCTGCCGGATCATTCGCACACTGGATCGCATGGGCATCGCCTCGGTGGCGGTCCACTCGGAGCCTGATGCCCAGGCCCGCCATGTGCATATGGCCGGGGAATCCGTGTGTCTCGGACCTGCGCCGGCCTCGCAGAGTTACCTCCGCGCCGAGGCCATTCTGGAGGCGGCCAAGAGCCTTGGTGTCGATGCGATTCATCCGGGATATGGATTTCTGAGCGAGAATTCGACATTCGCGGCGGCCTGCGAGGAGGCCGGCATTCGTTTCGTCGGGCCCCGTCCGGAACATCTCGCCGACTTCGGCCTCAAGCATGTGGCCCGCGACCTGGCGCGCCGCGCGGGTGTTCCCATGCTGCCCGGCAGCGGGCTTGTCGCCAATGTCCAGGAAGCCGCCGCCGAAGCGAACCGCATCGGGTTTCCCGTGATGCTGAAAAGCACGGCCGGTGGCGGCGGGATCGGCCTCCAGCTTTGCTCGGATGAAACCGAATTGATCGAGAAATTTCCTGTCGTTCAGCGCCTCGGCGAGGCGAATTTCAAGCAGGGCGGCGTCTATGTGGAAAAATATGTCGGCGTGGCCCGCCACATCGAAGTCCAAATTTTTGGATTGGGCGACGGTCGCGTGATTGTTCTCGGAGAGCGCGATTGCTCCGCCCAGCGGCGAAACCAGAAAGTCATCGAGGAAACACCCGCCCCGGGACTCGACGAGGCCACGCGCGCCCGCTTGCACAAGGCTGCTCACGATCTCGCGGCCTCGGTGAACTACGCCTCCGCCGGCACGGTCGAGTTCCTTTTCGACGCATCGGAAAACCAGTTTTATTTTCTCGAGGTCAACACTCGCCTGCAGGTCGAGCACGGCGTCACCGAGGAGGTCTTCGGGATCGATCTGGTCGAGTGGATGCTTCGCCAGGCGGCGGGAACCTTTCCCGAGGAATGGGTGACAGCCCCCCGTCAGCCGACGGGCCACTCGATTCAAGCCCGCCTCTATGCTGAGGATCCCTTCAAAAACTTCCAGCCCTGCGCGGGATTGTTGACACGAGCTGAATTTCCCGGCGGCGTTCGTGTGGATGCGTGGGTGGAAAGCGGGACTGAGGTCACTCCCTTCTACGATCCGCTTCTGGCCAAGGTCATCGCCACCTCGACCGACCGCGAATCCGCCATCCGCAAACTGGATGCCGCACTTGCCGAGACACGCCTCGATGGTATCGAAACGAATTTGTTCTACCTGCGCGGAATCTTCTCGGATGAAAAATTCGTCTCCGGCAGTGTCAGCACCAGTCTCCTTCGGAATCTGGAGGTTCCATCGCTCGCGATCGATGTGCTCGATGGCGGCACTCAAACGACAGTCCAGGATTTTCCCGGGCGCTTGGGGCATTGGGCTGTGGGCGTTCCTCCCTCGGGTCCGATGGATGCCCGCTCGTTTCAACTCGCGAATGAAGCTGTGGGCAATCCCAGCTCGGCTCCAGCCCTTGAAATCACGCTCTCCGGTCCGACTCTGCAATTTCGCGCGCCGGTTTTGTTTTGCCTCACTGGAGCCCAAATGGCGGCGACGCTGGATGGTTCGCCGGTTTCATTTTGGGAACCTGTTTCCGCCAAGGCGGGCCAAACGCTTCGCATCGGCCGAGCCACCGGGGCGGGAGCCCGCGCCTATCTCGCGATTCGCAGTGGACTCGATGTGCCGGAATATCTCGGCAGCCGCTCGACATTCACCTTGGGTGGCTTTGGAGGCCATTGCGGCCGCTCGCTGCGGGCGGGTGATGTCCTGCGCCTCGGAAAGATCGAGCCGCTGCGTGAGCCCGCATCCATCACCGTGAGACCCGAACTCACGCGGGAGTGGGAAATCGGCGTGCTCTACGGTCCGCATGGAGCGCCCGATTTTTTCACGAACGAAGACATCGACATGATCTTCTCGACATCGTGGGAAGTTCACTACAACTCGAGCCGCACCGGAGTTCGCCTCATCGGCCCCAAGCCGAAGTGGGCCAGACAGGACGGCGGGGAGGCGGGATTGCATCCCTCGAATATCCATGACAATGCCTATGCCATCGGTGCCTTGGATTTCACAGGGGACATGCCGATTTTCCTCGGTCCCGACGGCCCGAGTCTTGGTGGGTTCGTCTGTCCCGTGGTCGTCGCCAACAGCGAACTTTGGAAACTCGGCCAGCTCAAGGCAGGTGACCGCGTGCGCTTGAAGCGAGTGGGTGTTTCGAGTGCGGCGTCTCCCCTCGATGAGGCCGTCCTTTTGAGCCTGCCTGCTGATGGCGACCGGCCCCGTGTCGTTTATCGCGGCGCGGGCAATGACTACCTCTTGATCGAATACGGTCCGCTGGAGCTGGATTTGAACCTGCGCTTCCGCGTTCAGGCGCTTCTTGATGCTGTCGAGCGGCAAGCCATGCCGGGCATTATCGATGTCACGCCGGGCATTCGGTCGCTTCAGATTCACTTCGACAGCGCGACACTACCCTTGGACCGGCTCCTCGCACAAATGCTGGCGCTGGAGGAAATGCTTCCCGCGATCGAGGACATGGTTGTGCCAACGCGCATCGTTCACCTTCCACTCTCTTGGGAGGATGAGAGCACGCTGGAGGCGATTCGGATTTATATGAAATCGGTCCGCCCCGATGCGCCATGGTGTCCGAGCAATATCGAATTCATTCGCCGGATCAACGGACTCGACAGCATCGATGAGGTGAAGCGGATCGTCTTCGAAGCGAGTTACCTCGTGCTCGGGCTCGGCGATGTCTATCTGGGAGCGCCAGTCGCCACGCCGTTGGATCCCCGGCATCGACTGGTCACCACCAAATACAATCCCGCCCGCACTTGGACGCCTGAGAATGCCGTTGGAATCGGCGGGGCGTATCTCTGCGTCTACGGCATGGAGGGACCGGGTGGATACCAGTTTGTCGGCCGCACGATTCAAATGTGGAACCGGTTCCGGGCCACCAAGGATTTCACGCGTCCCTGGCTGCTTCGGTTCTTCGATCAAATTCGTTTTTATCCGGTCACCCACGAGGAGCTTTTGAAACTGCGCGAGGATTTTCCTCATGGCCGTTTCTCTCCAAGAATCGAGGAGGGCGAATTCCGTCTTCGGGATTATCAGGCGTTCCTGCAATCCATCGCCATCGAAGCCGCCGCGTTCAAATCCCGGCAGCAGGCCGCATTCCACGCCGAGCGGGAGCGCTGGGCCGCAGCCGGATTTCACGCGGAGGAGGAGGTCACGGCCTCAACCGGCAGCGTCGATATCGAGCTTCCCGAGAATGGCCGCTTCGTGGACTCCCCCGTGGCGGGAAATATGTGGAAGATTCTCGTGAAAGTCGGGGATCAGGTTGCCGAAGGGGATGTGCTTTTCATTGTGGAGTCGATGAAGACCGAAATCAGCGTCATGGCCCCCTGCTCGGGTAAAATCCACTCGCTTGCCACCGCCGAGAATCGGCCCGTCGGCGCCGGTCAGCATCTTGCGGCAATCCTCGAATGATGACCATTGCATCCATTCGGCGTGATCTTCAAAGCGGCGCGCTCACGGTCGAGGCGCTGATCGAGAATGTCTATCGCGCCATAACCGCTCGAGGCCAAGACGGAGTCTGGATTTTCCTGCGTCCGAAAGAGGAGGTCTTGAGGGAGGCCCTTGGCATGGACCCCTCCTTGCCACTTTTTGGTGTGCCCTTTGCCGTGAAGGACAACATCGATGTGGCTGGAATCCCCACCACGGCGGCCTGTCCGGCATTTTCATTCACGCCGATCGAATCGGCATTCGTCGTTCAAAAACTCCGCGATGCCGGGGCGCTGGTTATCGGTAAAACCAACATGGACCAATTCGCGACGGGACTCGTCGGCACGCGAACTCCCCATGGGGCGTGCCGCAGTGTTTTTCATTCGGACTATATCTCGGGAGGCTCGAGTTCGGGATCGGCCGTGGCTGTGGCGGCGGGACTCGTGGCCTTTTCGCTGGGAACGGATACCGCCGGCTCTGGGCGCGTTCCGGCAGCCTTCAACAATATCGTGGGACTGAAACCCACACGCGGACTCCTGAGCTTGCGCGGTGTCCTTCCGGCCTGCGCTTCGTTGGATTGTGTGAGTCTTTTTGCCAATACTGTCGAAGACGCCGAAACCGTTTTCGATGTGGCAGCCGTTCCGGATCCTTGCGATCCGTGGTCCCGCGAGTCGGCAGGACTTCCGGCACGCCGGGCAACAGTTCGATTGGGTGTTCCCCGCCAATGCGAATTTTTCGGCGATACCGATTGCGAGAAGCTGTTCGAAGCCGCTGTGGAAAATTTTCGAGCCCAGGGATGCGAGATCGTTGCTGTCGATTTGGAGCCATTTCTCGAAACCGCGCGTCTGCTTTACGGTGGACCATGGGTCGCGGAACGGGACCACGCCGTGGGCGAATTCATCCGCCAACATCCCGATGAAGTCGATCCCGTCGTGCGCGGCATCATTACGGACGGACCAAGGAAAACCGCTGTGGAAGCATTTGACGGATTTTACAAACTCCAGCGTCTTCGGGCTGCTATCGCCCCGGTTTGGAAAACCATCGATGCCCTGCTTGTTCCAACCGCTCCGACCATCTATCGCGTGGAGGAGGTCTTGGCCAATCCGGTCGAGTTGAACAGTCGCCTCGGCACCTACACAAATTTTGTCAATCTGCTCGACCTCTCCGCTCTCGCCGTGCCGGCCGGATTCCGCTCCGACGGACTTCCATTTGGAGTCACCCTGATCGGGCCGGCGTTTGAGGACCGTTTGCTGGCGGCCATCGCCTGCAACCAACCGACGGCGCGCGGAATGATCTCCGTGGCCGTCGTGGGAGCCCACCTGAGCGGGCAGCCTCTCAACCACCAACTCACCAGCCGTGGGGCAATCCTTCAGCGAACGACGACCACCAGCGCGGCCTACCGCCTGCACGCCCTGCCCACGGAACCTCCCAAGCCCGGACTCGTGCGGCTAAGCACGGGCGGCGCTCTGATCGAAGTGGAAATCTGGGATTTGCCGCTCGCCGCATTCGGCTCCTTTGTGGCCCTGGTGCCTCCGCCCTTGGCTATCGGGAACCTCGAATTGGCCGATGGCTCGTGGGTGAAAGGATTCGTCTGCGAGCCCGCGATGCTGGAAACCTCACCGGACATCTCACATTTCGGGTCATGGAGGGCGTATTTGCGGTCACTGACGGCTTGAGCGCGCCTGTCTTTTTTCGAGCAATCCACTGTTCAAAAGACCGCACCCTGCGTGGGCCGTAGTCTCCTCAAGCATCCCTCGAGGTCCATTTCATGGGCCTCTGTGGATTTCCACCGGGTTGGCATGGAGTGTGCTTCTTGGCTTTGCCCGTATTACGACGAGCAAAAAAAATAATACCAAAAATGAAAAAACCATTTCTTACGATTGCGATCACAGCTCTGGGACTCATGGCCTCGACCAGCATGTCCCATGCGGAGGCCTTGAAAATTGGCTACAGCGACTGGCCGGGGTGGACCGCCTGGCAAGTCGGCATTGACAAAGGCTGGTTCAAAGAAGCCGGTGTGGATGTCGATTTCGAGTGGTTTGAATATGTGCCATCCATGGAAGCATTCGCGGCAGGCAAAGTGGATGCCGTCTGCATGACCAATGGTGATGCCTTGGTCACGGGCGCCACAGGCGCTCCCAGCAAAACCATTTTGATCAATGATTACAGCAACGGAAACGACATGATCGTGGCCAAACCCGGGATCAATTCCGTGAAGGATTTGAAAGGGAAAAAAATCGGCGTCGAAGTGGGCTTCGTGGACCACCTACTCCTGATCAAGGCACTTGAGGCCAATGGCATGAAGGAGTCGGATGTCACCCTTGTCAATGTCCCAACGCACGAGACCCCCAAGGCATTTGCCTCGGGTGATGTGGATGCGATCGCGGCTTGGCAACCCAATTCCGGGCAAGCTCTGAAAGCGGTGGCCGGGTCGAAGGCAATCTACACCAGTTCTGACGTTCCAGGCTTGATTTACGACGTTTTGGCCGTCAGCCCTGCGAGTCTTGCGGTTCGTTCGGACGATTGGAAAAAAGTCGCGCAAGTCTGGTATCGGATCGTCGAGTATTTCCAGGACCCGAAGACGCATGCCGATGCAGTCAAAAGCATGGCGGCCCGTGTGAACCTTCCACCCGAGGAGTATGAAGCATTCGTGGGTGGAACGAAAATCCTCACGCTTGCGGAGGCCAAGAAGGCTTTTTCGAAGGGTGATGGACTTGATTCGCTCTATGGCTCGGGAGCGGTCGTGGATAAATTCAATGTCGACAACAAAGTCTACGAAAAATCCCAAGCCGTTTCGGATTACATCGATCCTTCGATTACGGAAGGGTTGTAAACCCTGATCACCCGACAGCTCCGCGCCGCGTGACCTGCGGCGTGGAGCCTCTTGAAATGCCATCGACATCACCACCGGCCGGAGTTCAAGCCGCTCCTGTGGCAACTTGTTCGGACAGTGGCCCTGCGACGAAATCCGCCGACCATCGAAATATCTGGCTCATGCCATTCGGCGCCCTCTCGCCCTCTTCCAGCCAAGTGGCCGGGTGGCTGTCTTTTTGTATTCCAATCCTTGTTTGGTGCTGCGTGAGTTACATTCCCTTCATCTGGCATCCCTTGGTGAAGATCACCGATCCGGGTAAGGTTTCCTATTTCAAGCAAGACATGTTGGTGGAGAAGAAGGTCTTTGCATCGGAAAATGCCAAACTGGCCCAAGAGGGTCTTCCCTCTGCGCGAGGCATTCCAGCCAATCCTGTTTTCCTCCCCGCGCCACACGAGGTTCTTCAAGCGCTTTACCGGAGCTTCACGACTCCGCCACGCCGGAACGGGGAGCCTTGGTTGCATGAGAGCCTCTGGCACAGCATCCAAATTATTTTTTGGGGGTTCTTCTGGAGTTCGGTGTTCGGCGTTCCACTCGGAATACTCTGCGGCACATTTCCCCTGTTTTCGCGACTGAGCGAACCGGTGGTGGATTTCATTCGCTACATGCCGGCGCCAGTTTTCGGCGCTCTGGCCGTAGCGGTCATGGGAATCTACGATGCCCCGAAAATTGCGATCATTTTCATCGGCACCTTCTTCCAGCAAGTGCTCGTCATCGCCAATACAACGCGCAAACTCGACACCTCGCTGGTCGAGGCGGCGCAAACCCTCGGCGCCGGGCGGCTCCAAATCCTCTTTCGCGTGGTTCTGCCAGGCATCTCCGTCGATCTCTACAACGATATGCGCATCCTGCTCGGCTGGGCATGGACATACCTCATCGTCGCCGAATACATCGGCGCGAGTTCCGGCATCACCTATTTTATCAACCAACAAGCCAAATACCGGATTTACGACAATGTCTTTGCCGCAATCATCATCATCGGGGTGATTGGTTTTCTGAGCGACCGGGTTCTCGATACCCTGGGCAGAAGCCTCTTTCCTTGGCGGAAAAATACGAAATCCGGATTTCTTCAAAAAATCCTCGCCCCACGGAGCCGGACACTCAGGTCATGACACAGGGACCATTGATCCAATCACCCGAAGTCGCGGAACGCTTCGCACGGCTCAAAGCGCGGCCTGTGATCCTCGATGTGCGCGACCTCAGCAAGGAATTCATCGCCGATGGAGCCAAACACCATGCCTTGGATCGCATTTCGTTTCAGGTTTTCCGCAGGGAATTCCTGAGCGTGCTTGGTCCATCGGGTTGCGGCAAATCAACCCTCATCCGGATTGTCGCGGGCCTGGACACGCCGACCTCCGGGCAAATCCTGCTCGATGGCAAGCCGGTCGCGGGACCCGGACCGGATCGTGGGATGGTTTTCCAGAGTTACACCCTCTTCCCGTGGTTGACGGTGAAAAAAAATGTCATGTTCGGTCTTCGGATGTCTGGTCAATCGACGAGCATTGCGGAGTCCGAGGCGAGAGAGTGGATCAGTCTGGTGGGTCTTTCCAAATTTGAGAACTCCTACCCGCACCAACTCTCGGGCGGCATGAAGCAACGGGTCGCCATTGCGCGCGCCTTGGCGAACCGTCCCCGCATTTTGCTCATGGATGAGCCGTTCGGCGCGTTGGATGCCCAGACCCGCGCCCAGATGCAGGCCTATCTCCTCGATATCTGGAGGAACATTGATGTGACGATTCTCTTCATCACCCACGACCTCGACGAGGCGGTTTATCTGTCCGACCGGATTTTGGTTTTGGGAACAAATCCCAGCCGCGTTTCAGAACTCATCGAGAATCCCGTGCCGCGTCCCCGTGACAAATCGCAATTTCCATCGGAGGTGTTCCGCGCCACACACGGGCGGTTGGAGCAATTGATTCATCCGCCTTGCGAGGAGGGGCAGGAAAAAATCCCGATTCCCCGCATGACCACGATTGGCGACGATGTCGAATAATTCCGCGAGTCTTGAATTGGCGCGCATGACATGGCCGCAAATCCGCCTTCTGCAGGCGAGGTGCGACATGCTTCTCCTGCCCTTGGGTGCGACCGAGCAGCATGGACCAGCGTTGCCGGTTTCCACCGACTCGATCATCGCCGAGGCAGTGTGTCGGGAGGCCAGCCGACGGACCGGCGTTCCCTTTGGCCCCGTTCTTTCGGTCACCTCATCAGGCGCCCACACCGCAAAATGGCCGGGCACGATTTCGACTTCGCCGCTGACCTTCATTCAGACTCTGATCGAGTGTGCGCGGTGGGTCGAAGCCACCGGTTGGAAGAAGTTGCTTTTTGTGAATGCCCACGCTGGCAACAACGCGCCGATGCGGGTTGCTGTGGATCAAATCCGCCTCGAGCTTCTCGGGAAAATCCAGGTTGGTTTTGTTGAAACTTTCACCCTCAGTCCGGAAATCTCCGAACGATTCGTGGTCGATGCCATCGACCTGCATGCCAACAAGGCCGAATGCGACCTGATCCGGCATCTGGCCCCTGATTGCGTCGACCCGGACGCCTTGGCCGCAGCCGACGATCCGGACCGCACACGGGGCTTGGTTTTCAGCTATCCGGTTTCCCAAACGAGTCTGAATGGCACGACGGGCTCACCATCCCTCGGCTGCGCCAAGGCGGGCCAGGAACTCTTTGAAATGATGTGCGCCACGCTGACCCGCATCATCGAATCCGCCCTCACGGAAAAACCACCCCTCCCGTCGGCCGACTGGGGGCGTCCACCGGAGAATTTTTATTTCTGAACTTATGAAAACCAAAAACACCAAGGAACTCGCAGCGGAACTAAGCTCCAAAGGAGTCAAATACTGCATCGGAGCCTACCCGGACATCCATGGGATTCCCAAGGGCAAGGTTGTGCCGATCGCGCATTTCGAGGATTTCGCCGCGGGATCGGAACTCTACACCGGCTATGCGCTCGATGGACTCGGTCAGAGTCCGAACGATGACGAGATCAATTCCGTTCCCGACTTGGAGCGCGGCTTCCAGTTGCCTTGGAACCCCGAAATTGCCTGGTTCCCGGCCGACAATGCTTTTCATGGCGAGCCCTATGAGATCAGCACCCGGGTGGCGCTGAAGAAGCAACTCGCCGTCGCGGCCTCGATGGGATTTGGCTTCAATCTGGGCATCGAGTGCGAGGTTTTCGTCGTGAAGCTCAATGAGCGCGGCCAACTCGAAATTCCCAACCCCGACGACGACCTCACGAAGGCCTGTTATGACATCAAACGATTCCTCGACCGCTACGAGTGGCTCGACAAGGTCGGCACGGCGATCAATGGCCTCGGCTGGGATTTGTATTCCCTCGACCACGAGGATGCGAATTCGCAATTCGAATTCGACTTCAAGTATTCCGATGCGCTCACGATGTGCGACCGGTATGTGTTTTTCCGGATGCTTGCGAAGCACTACGCAGCGGAGGAGGGCCTTCTGGCGACATTCATGCCGAAACCCTTCGCGAACCGCACGGGAAACGGCGCCCACTTCAACATGTCGCTTTCCGATTCGAGTGGAAAAAACCTCTTCGCCTGTCCGAAGGAGAGCGATCCGCGCGGGCTGGGCATTTCTCCGCTCTGCTATCAATTCATCGCGGGAATACTCAAACACGGTCCCGCCCTCTGCGCCGCTTTCGCGCCGACGGTGAACAGCTACAAGCGCCTCGTGCGCCGAGGCCTCATGAGCTACTACTCGTGGGCGCCGGTTTTCAACTCCTACGGGCGGAACAACCGCACGAACTCCGTCCGCGTGCCGATGAGCGGGGGACGCTGCGAGTCGCGGAATGCCGATGCTTCCTGCAATCCCTACCTCGCCGCAGCGCTCGTTCTGGCCGCCGGTCTCGAGGGAATCCGGGAAAACCTCGATCCCGGCCCCGCGCAGGAGGACAACCTCTACGAACTCAGTCCGGCGGAACTCGCCGCGCGCGGCATCAGCGAACTCCCGCGCACGCTTGACGAGGCGGTGAAAGCCTTTGCCGCCGACCCCTTCGTCGAGCGAACCCTCGGCAAGGCCCTTCGCGATGAATTCATCCACTACAAATCCGAGGAATGGCGCGAATACCACCAAACGATCAGCCAGTGGGAAATCGACCGCTACGCCCGGCTTTTCTGATCATTTCGGCAAAGCTTCCATCGCCATGGACACCTCATCCACATTTTTTGCCGAGGCAACGGTCAAAGACGGAACCTCCCCCCTCACAGGTCGAAACGGATTGGGCCAAGCGCCGACGAGTTATCGTCCGTCCACTGGCGAGATGGGCTTGGATGAGATTCTCCGGGACATTCAAGAAACCGCCGCACTCCCGCTGGAGCGCTCCCGCACGCTTCCGGCATCCGCCTACACGAGTCATAGTGTTCTCGATTGGGAGGTCAAAAATGTGCTCGGTGCCGGCTGGGTGTGCCTCGCCCACAAGTCGCAAATTCCGCATCCCGGGGATTTCATCAACCTCGATGTCTTGGGCGAGCCTCTCATCGTCGTCCATGGCAAGGATGGCGAAATCCGCGTGCTTTCCCGCGTCTGTCCGCACCGGGCGATGGATATCATGCCGCCGGGATTCGGCTACGATGGACACGGACCCGCCGATGCGGCGGAGGGGAAGCCCGGCTGCGGACACACCCGGATTTTTCTGTGTCCCTACCACCATTGGAGCTTCGAACTCGATGGGCGGCTCAAGGGTTGCCCCGAGATGCACAAAGCCGAGTGTTTCCAGCGGGACGAGATCGGACTCAAAACCTTTCGCTGCGAAGTCTGGCACGGGTTTGTTTTTCTCAATCTCTCCGGCCAAGCCACACCGGTCGCGGAACAATACACGGAACTTGATCGCGACCTGCGGGGGTGGGGCATGGACCGGATGAAAGTCGTCATCGAGAAAGAGTGGGACTGCCCGTTCAACTGGAAGGTTCTCGTGGAAAACTTCATGGAGGGCTACCACCACCTCGGGGCGCATTGCAAAACCCTGCAGCCTCTCATGCCTGCGAGGGACACATGGACTGAAGCCGAGCGCGCCCATTCGATCCGGGTGAACCTCCCCTACAAGGACAGCGTGGCATCGAGCGACGAATCCGATTTCCATCCCATCCCCTCGCTCGATCCCGAGCACTACCGCCAGATGGCGGTGTTCCTGGGACAGCCGATCTTCCTGCTTTTCACGGCGTCCGACCGGGTTTTTTGGTATCGCATCGATCCAGTCGCACCCGACCGCAGCCGCCTGCTCACAACATGCCTGCTCCACGACGACGCGATCGCCGATCCTGATTATGGGCGGAAGCTCGCCCTGACGGAAAAAATGCTCGTCGATTTCCACTTGGAGGACATGGAGGTCTGCACGGCCGTTCAGCGAGGGTTCTACGCCTCCGGATACCAGCGTGGTCGCCTCAGCCACCTCGAAATGCCAATCTGGCTCATCCAACGCTACCTTGCCGCCCGAGCAAGAGGCACCTACCCGACCCTCGACCAACCGCCCGCTCCCGCCCAACGGAGAACGGAGCTCCCGCTCCGTTGACATGACGCGATCATGTTCACAACGGAGCGGGAGCTCCGTTCTCCGGGACGAAGAGGCGATATTGTCCTTCCCGCAGTCCGGCTTTGGCGGGGTTGTTTGCGATGTAACGGATACAGCGCTCCAGATGGGCCTCATCTCTCACCAGACGATCCCAATATTCCTCCTGCCAAACCGTGCCCTCTTGTCCAAGACGGCGATTGATTTCACGAGCCGACCAGGATTTCCAACCCTGCACCAACTTCGAGAGATTTTTCTCCTTCGTTGGTTTGACGATCAGGTGGATGTGATTCGGCATGATCACATAGGCAATGAGATCAAACTTGACCCCATCGAAATGCCGCAGCGTTTTTTCCACAATCTCCGAAAACTCCGCCTGACCCAGGATGCAGGCTCCGTGCCCCGCATCAAGCCACTGCTCCATGCGTTGCGAAAAGTGGCGGCGGTATTCTCTTTCCGTCTCCTCACTCCACGGCGAGGGATGAAGTCCCAGCCAGATCGCCCTTTCCTCCATCCACTCTTTCAAAAGCCCTTGCGGCAACGCATCCGCAAGACGCCATGTGACAAATTGCATAACCCCATCCTGCCGCCAGTGAGGGAGGTTTCTCCTATGAATCTCAACTTCCCTGCAAGGATTGAAAAACACGCTTCGGAAAATGGCCACGCTCGCTGCTGAATCTCAATACAAAACCGGAGAACGGAGCTCCCGCTCCGTTGAGATGAAGCGGTCATGTTCACAACGGAGCGGGAGCTCCGTTCTCCGGGAGATTCCAGGTGGCGTTTTTTTGATCGGGGAAAATGACGACGACAAATTCGCCAACGACACCGAGCGCCCCCGCCACAGCGTTGATGTCCCTGCTTTTCGAATGGGAGCCACGCCGGTCACGATCGGCGAGTTCCGTCTTTTTCGGCCCGACCATGAACCCAACCTGCCGCCGGAGTGGCCCGCCGTCTGGGTCAGTTGGGACGATGCCGTTGCATATTGCGCCTGGCTTGGTCCGGGATTTCGGCTGCCGACCGAGGTCGAGTGGGAATACGCCGCCCGCGCCGGAAGCCAAAAACCCTACCCTTGGGGAGACACCATCACCCCGGAGCAGGCGAATTATCTCCACAACGAGCAGGGCGCAAAGATCGGCCCGGGCCATCGGACGCCGGTTGGCGCCTACCCGCCGAATGCGTTTGGTCTTTTCGACATGCTCGGCAATGTCTGCGAGTGGGTGCGGGATTTGTGGCGCCCGGATTATCAAACCGGGCCCCAAGTGAATGAAACCCGTCGTGTCCTGCGCGGAGGCGCTTGGGATTACCTGCCTCGCCTCCTGCGCTGCTCCTGGCGGGACGCACTCGCCCACGACACGCGCCGCGACAATGTCGGATTCCGAATCGCCGCCGATGCCTGAGACCATGCAACTGAAACTCTTCAAAACCCTCTGGGGGCACAAAGCGTCCTACGCCGATGCGGCGGACTCCGCCATCCATGCGGGATTCCATGGATTGGAGGGACCCGTTCCTGCCGACCAGGAAAGGCGCGCCAGTTTGATCGAGGCGCTGGAATCCCGGAACCTTTCGTTTATTGCCGAAATATCCACCACGGGATTTGCTGTTCCCGAGCGCGGGGTTGGCGTGGACGGACATCTTGACGCCTTTGAGCGCACCATCGTTCGAAGTCTGGAGGCCAAACCGTTATTTTTTTCCGCCATGGCTGGAAGCGATCTCTGGGAATTTCGCGAGAGTGTGGATTTTCTGACCCGCGCTTGCGAAATTTCCCAAAAATATCGTGTTCGTGTCGGTTTTGAGACCCACCGCAGCCGCAGTCTTTTTCATCCGGTTGTGGCAAAAAACCTGCTTGCGGAGACGCCTCCCATCGAACTCACCATCGACTTCAGTCATTGGTGCAATGTTTGCGAGCGCCTTGTGTTGGACGAACTGCCGGAAGTCCTGGCGCTCTGCGCCGGGCGGGTGCTCCACATCCAGCCCCGCATCGGATACGATCAAGGCGCCCAGGTGCCGGACCCCCGCGCGGCCCTGTATCAAAAAGCGGTGGAGGCCCATATTCGCTGGTGGCGCGCGCTCTGGACGGGGCAGATGGCCCGGGGATTTGAAACTGTGACGATGACTCCCGAATTCGGCCCCGATGGTTATGAACAGGTGAATCCTTACACCGGCGAGCCGTTTGCCGATCTCTGGGAGCTGAATGTGTGGACGGCGCGACTGATGGAACGCGAGTTCGCGGATTTTATGTCACGATGAACGGTTCCTGCCTATGCGGAGCGATTCGCTATGAGATCGCCGCCGAACCGCGCGGCACCACATTGTGTCATTGCGAGGACTGTCGGAAAGCCTCCGGCGCCCCTGTGGTGGCCTGGACCTTCTTTCCCGCAGGTTCCATCAAGTTTGAGGGCCAACCCCGCACGATTTCATTCGCCGGGCGGGAACGCACTTTCTGTCCGCGCTGTGGATCGCAACTCATGTTCTTCGATCCGGATTTGCCGCATCAGTTCGAGGTCACCACATCCACGCTCGACTGCGCTTCCGAAATGAAGCCGGTGGACCACAATTGGATCGCGGACAAGTTGCCGTGGTTCGAAACAGCCGACGACCTGCCGCGATATCCGAAAAACACTCCCTGATCAGTGGGCTTTGGAAACCTCCGCTTTCGGGGCGGCGGGGCGGTCCATCGCGATGAGCTCGGAGACGGTCGCGAACTTGTAGCCTTTCGATTGGAGCGCATCCAGCGCGGCCGGCATGGCGTCGATTGTCGAGGCGTGGATATCGTGGGACAGGATGATCGCGCCTGGGGCGGCGTTTTTGATGATCTGGCTCGAGACATGTTCCGCGTTTCGAATTTTCCAGTCGAGAGGATCGACCGACCAAAGCACGACAGTGAGGCCGTATTCCTCATTCAGGCGCTTGGTGAGGTTCGCGTTGATCGCACCATAAGGCGGGCGCATGAGGGTTGGCCGGACACCTGTGGCCTTTTCGATGGCGTCGTTGGTTTGGGAAATTTCCGTCGCAAATCCGGACGGGCTCAATTTCGTCAGCTGCGGATGGGTCCAGCTGTGGTTGGCGATCTCGTGTCCCTCGTCCACGATGCGTTTGGCGACTTCCGGGAACTCGGCGACATTTTTTCCAATGACGAAGAATGTGGCTTTGATGCCGCGCTCCTTGAGGATGTCGAGCAGCTTGAGGGTGAGCTTGGGGTGGGGGCCGTCATCGAATGTCATGGCCACGGTCTGGCTATCGACATTGCAACTCGTATAGGTTGGCTTTCTGGGAGCAACCGGCGCGGGTGTGGGAGTCGGTGCCGCGACGGGTTGCTCGACGGTGGCGTTGGAAGATGGGATGAGCGGCTGGGGTTCAACCACCGCGACGGCTTGGGGATTGGCCGGATGCGGCGGGAGTTGGGCTTTGGCAGGCGCGCTCGAGGCGAAGAGGCCAACGAAGGCCGAAAAAACCAGGGCTGGGACGATCAAACGGACTGGAGTCGAAATTTTCATGCTAAAGATGATTGACAAACATGGCACAGGGTCTGGGAAAAAACAGCAACTTTTGAAGTCAGGGGATATGGCACCGAAGAGACGGCCTCGACAGTCCCGGTTGCACAGACTCCAAGAGTGACTGGTCATCGATGAGGTCGCTTCGCCGATCGAAAGAAACGGGACGCGCCGGAGGATGTTCCTTCCGTCGGAACGGGCGTGCTGCCGCGCGGAAAGCGGAACCCTGAAAACTCCCACTCATTTGTTCTGGGCTTCTTTTTTTTGCATGGCGGGTGTTGGGGGCGATGAGGATTCGGGTTGTGGGAGATAGCTTCGCAGGAGTTCGAATTCCTGAGTGGAAAGTTCTTGAGTTCGAAGGGTGGAGATCGTGCTAAGCGCCTCCTTTTTTCGGCCATTGGCAGCAAGGGCGATGGCGACGATCGCCTTGTGGTGGGGCGGGAGAGCGGGAACCAAAACATCCGGCTCGCAATTTTCGAGCAGTGTGAGGGCTTCCTTGTTTTTTCCTCCCTTGAGGAGGGCGAGGGCATAGGTGACGCGGAATGCGAAGTCGCGCGGATTGGCGTCGCTTTGGAAGGCCATTTTTTTTGTATCCTCCGGGAGGCCGAGCAGGAGATTCAGATAGGCGACATCGTTTTGCAGGGTGAGATCCTTCGCCAGATCCGGCGAGGTGGCGGCGGCGATCTCGTAGACCCGGCGGGTGCGCGTGGCGTCGCGGCGCATGGCCACGGAGGGCAGGATTTTGATGAAGGATTCCTTGGCGGTGGCGGGGTCCGAGAGGACATGCTTGAAACCCTGCTCGAAAAACTGGTCCTCACCGGCGAGGTTGAGGTAGGCGAGGGCTTGAAGAAGGTCGGCTTGGTTTTCCGAAGCTTGCTGGAGGGCCTCCGCATACGCGGCTCGGCCATCGGACTCATGGCCAGACATCACCAACGCGCGACCACTGTAGAGCTTCGTGAGATACGCGGGCAGCGGGAGGTTCGGTTGTGCGAGGGCATCCAGGATGGCAGACCAGTTTTTTATGAGGGATTGGGCATTGAGCCAAAGCGAAAAGACTTCGCGATTTTTGAGGGCCTCGTCGCGGGACAGAAGGGCGGCAGCCTGGGCGGGTTCCCCTATGTGGACGAGGAATTGCACGCCAGCAGCGCGGTCATCCACAGGCGCACCTTGCATGCGCTGGAGCATTCTTTCGAGCACGGCGGGCTTTGAAGCGGGGTTGCTTTGCCATTCGACCGTATCGGCCAGAAACAGGGTGCGGGCGTTGGCCTTGGGATGCTCCCGCAAGGCGTTGATCCAGATAGGCAACTCGGCGGGCGGCACCACGCCGAGCCTCAGCGCCGCAGCTAGAGCATCCACTCCGCGCGCATCCTGCAGCTTGGAAACCTCACGCAGGAGCTCGAGCAATTCCGGAGCCGTCTCCGGATTGAAGCGGCGCGTCATGAGAAAGTGCGCCAGCGCGAACCGGGCGTTTCCCGTCTTGTCGACAGCCACCGCCAGCCGCAGCTCCGCTTCGGCACCCGGTAGGTCGTTTTTTGAAGTGAGCAATTCCGCCCGAAGAAAGTGGCGCAATGCCGGGTTGCCGCCTGTCGCGGCGGTATCCGCAATCCTCTCCGCCAGCTCCCATTCATTCTCGACGGCGGCCGCAGCGGCATACAGCGCGAGGTCTTCCAGCGTGAGCGGCGCGCACTCCGCCAACTTGCGCCAATTTTCCAATGATTTTGGACCCTCGCCAGTGGATCCCTTCAGGCGCGCCAGCAGCCGCAGCGCTTCGGCGTTGTTAGGCTGCAATCGAAGTGCTGTCTGCAGGCTCATTGCCGCTTCCGGCGTCTTGCCATGCTGCAGATACCCGGCTGCGATCTGCGTGAGTTTTCGGCTCTGGTGCCCTTTGAGTTTCCCATAGACCCAGTAGCTGCAGTGAGCTACCCCTCCGAGGAGGGCGAGGAATGCGAGGATAAAAACCAGTAGCGCCTACGGAAAAGCCGAGGGCGGCGGGCTATCCTGCGTCGCTTGTAAGGCATGAGAAGGTCGGTTTTAAGTCGCGCCGAGGCGCGGGAAAACGAAGAAGGAGACTCGGCAGTCCTTCCAGCCTATGGATCGGAGAGGTGCTTGTGGCCCTCTTCGTTGATTGCACCATGGCTTTTATTCCTAAGGCACCCAAGGGCTGTGCTGAATCCAAAAGCAAAGCCGACGCGTCTCTCTCCGGCACCGACTTTTTATGAGTCTCTCGCTGGATCAGGCGGCGGTCGTGGCAACCGCTAGCCTAGCGGCTTTTCGGCGCTTTAGGAAGATGTAACCGCCGATGCCGCAGAGGAGGAGCAGCGAGGCGGCTACTTGGCCGGGTTCTGGGACAGCGGCTGCGTTAGCGGGCGCCGTGATACCGACATCGTAATTACTCTCATACGCTCCACCCCATATCGTGAAAGTATCAGTAGCTGCAGTCCAAGTGACTTCCAAGTAGCCATAATTAAACAATCCACTACCATTATTAGATCTAAATCCCATGTAAGTATTTGGGCCAAAATCGGGAGAGATATAACCTCCATTTTTGAAGAGGGCACCCCCCTGCCACGAAAACACAGCCCATAAATCAGATCCGTCAATGGTTTCACCTGCAGCAAACTGGTTGGGCATGGCTTGACCCAAACCTGCCAGAGCAAATTCAAGCCCTTGGTTTAGTTGAAAAAAGCCAGTCCACGGGACACCAGGGAGTTCACTGTAAGCATAAGCTGTGCCTCCCGAGGGACCCAGCGTGAAAGGGACGGCATCATTTACGACTCCCCCATTGGGTGCGCCGAGTGTGAGTCCCGGGATATCGGTTATTTGGATGAGAGCGGCATGGCTGCTTGTGCTGGAAGCAACGCCAAGCACGACCCCGATGAGAGCGATGCAAGAAGGCGCGAGTCGGTTTAGCATGATGGTCTTGGCAGTTTGGATGTTCATGTTTTTTTGTTGATTTACTCTTGGGTTTCGCTGAACCCCCCGCCACACACACGAAATCGTTCTGAAACGCAAGCTCTATTCGCTCCCTACTCCGTTTTTCTGCCCCCTTTCCCACATCGGGTTCATGGGCTAATTTTCGGCAAAGGGTGGCAGGTCAGGGTTTCCACTCGAGCTTGGTCCCGGCCGGAAGGAGTTTGGCGGCGCGCAGGGCGTCCCAATTGGTGAGGCGGAAGCCGCCGATGCCCTCGAGGGTTTGCATGGCGGAGGGCACACTTGTTCCGTGAAGCCCGAAAGGCAACGGGGTGGTCTCCCCGCCCTTGGCGAGGTTGATCCAAACGACGCCGGCCGGGTTGTTGGGGCCGGGCGGGAGGTATTGCTCCTGCGAGAGGACGGGGCGCACGGTCACCGGCGTGGGATTGGGGTTGATGTAAAACGGACTCGTTTTTTCGACTTGGACGACGCGTTGTTCTTGCAAGGTGGCGAGACGCGGGTGGGCAATCACATCCAGAATCCTCCATTCCCCGCGGCCGCGCAGGCCCGGTCTGGCCCGGCCCAGGGGCATGACCGCGATGAGGCGCCCGGAGCGGAAAATCTCCAGGGTGGTGACATCGGTGATCCTGGCGGTCAGTGGTTCGGGCGGATCGGAAGCGGGTTGCAGTCCGCTGGCGGGAATTTTTTCCACTTCGAAGGGGAGCACATTCGGCACCCGGAAGAGGGAGCCGGCCAGTGGCTGTGGGGGAAGCGAGGGATTCAGCTTGCGGAGAAACGCCTCGTCGCAGTGGAAGCGCTCGGCGACGAATTCCCAAGGGGAACGGTAGGCGAGAAAATCGGCTGCGATCATTTCCTGATACGTCGGCGGCGGGGTTGGAGCGGGTTTGGCCTTGGGGTCAGGCTTGCCCGCGTGCGAGCTGGAATCAGCACGGGCGGCCTTCGGCGGCGCGATGAAGCGGAAATCCTCTGCGCGGAGAGTGTAGGTGCCGAGTGTGTCGGGGGTGTATTGCCTGGCGCGTTCGACTATGGCAGCATGATCCAGCGTTTCGCCACGGGCGGTCTGGTAGAGGTTCAGAACCCTGCCAAAGAGCGGGTCTGGCGCGTCGCTGATCGGGCCGGTGCCGAAGCCTTGGTTGTCGAGAAAAACGCGCAGCAGCAGGACCTCCGACTTGGCGATTTCGGCTGGCGCACTTGGGGCTTGGGGTGAGTCGGCAGCGGGTTTGGGCGTGCTTTTCAGAAGGCGTCTCTCCTCTGGCGTCGGAATGCGCAGTTCCTGGCCGATTTTTAGGAAGTCGTTTTCCAGGGCGTTGAATTCCTTAAGCTGGGCAACCGAGAGGTGGAGCTTCTTGGCGATACGGACGAGGACATCGCCCTTCTGGACGATGTAGGTGTTTTGAACCGCCTGGGGCGCCGCAGCGAGGCCTCCCGAGGTCGTCGATGAAGCTTGCGGGATCATGGGAACCTCGCGGGGCGGGAGCCCCCAAGCGGCCGAAACCGGCGGGGCGACATTCCACTTCCACTTCACGGCTCGCTCGAGTCCCGGCTCGATGCCCTGTTCGCTGGCGCGCGTCGTCGAAGAGGCCAGGAGGAGCAGTGCGACGGGAAGAATGAAGAACCGGTGAAGCATGGGATCAATTGGCACGTTTGGCCTTGAGAACGGATTCGATGCGGGCAAGCGGGAGGGTGTTGATGACATCGTTCCTGGTGAGCCAGCCTTTGCGCGCTATGCCGACGCCGAAAATGAGGTCTTGGAGGCCGGCGGTCGAGTGGGCATCCGGGTTGATGGCGCACTTCACGCCTTTTTCCTTGGCGAGCGGCCACCAGCGCCAATCCAGATCAAGGCGGCGGGGGTTGGCATTGAGTTCGATGATGGTGCCGGTGGCGGCGGCGGCCTCGAGGATGGCGGGAATGTTTAACGCATAGGGATCGCGGCTCAGAAGCAGGCGACCGGTCGGATGGCCCAGGATGGTCACATAGGGATTCTCCATGGCGCGGATGATACGCTTTGTCATTTCGGCCTCGGGCAGAGTGAATGACGAATGAACGCTGGCGACGACATAATCAAGGGTGGCCAGCAGCTCGTCGGAGAAATCCAAAGTGCCATCCTTCAGGATGTCGCATTCGGTGCCCGTGAAAATGCGGAATTCCGGGTCCTCTGCATTCAGTTCGGCAATGCGGGCGACCTGTGCGGCGAGGCGCTTCTCATCGAGGCCGTTTGCTTGGAACGAGGCCTTCGAGTGGTCGGCGATGCCGAGGTATTCGAGCCCGAGTTCCTTGGCGGCGGCGACCATTTCCTCCAATGTGGCACGGCCGTCACTGGCGACCGTGTGGTTGTGAAAAGTGCCCCGGAGATTTGTCCACTCGATCAAATCCGGCAGCTTGTGGTGCTCGGCGGCGTCGATTTCGCCCCGATCCTCGCGAAGCTCCGGCGCCACAGGATCGAGATCGAGGGCGCGGTAGATGTCGGCCTCTTCGTGAATCGATGGCAGCGGCTCCCTGAGTTCGCGTCCATCGGCCGCGCTGAAGCGGTATTCGTTGAGCGACCAGCCGCGTGCCAGCGCGCGGGAGCGCATGCGGACATTGTGTTCCTTGCTGCCGGTGAAATAGTTCAGGGCAAAGGGGAATTCGGCACCGGTGACGGCGCGGAGATCGCATTGGATGCCGTTTTTCAGGATCACGCTGGACTTCGTGGCCCCGTGGGCGAGCACATTTTCGACGAGTGGATGGCTTGTAAAAAAAGTCATGACCGCCTCGGGTTGCTTCGTGGAGACGATAAAATCCAGGTCCCGGACGATTTCTTTTTTCCGGCGGAAGCTTCCGGCAATCTGGGCGAGGTTCACATCGGGATGCCCGCGCAGGTCTTCGAGGAGGCCCTCGGCGGTTGGGGCGACATCGCCGAAGCGGAATTCGCCGGCGTGACTGCGCATGTGCGCGATACCCTTGAGGATATTGGCGGCGGTTTTCTCGCCAAATCCGGGCAAGGCGGCCACGGAGCCGTCCTTGCAGGCGCGCTCCAGTTTTGTGACGGAGTGAACCTTGAGGGCATCCCAGAGAACCTTGATTTTCTTGGCACCGAGCCCCTGGATCTCAAAGAGGGAGAGAATGTCGGGCGGGAACTCCTCGCGCAAATCATCGTAGTAGGCGAGGCGGCCTTGGGTAGCGAGTTCGGCGATTTTCTCGCCGGTGGCCTTCCCGATGCCATCGACTGCGGTGAGTCTGTCCTCGGCGATCAAGGTTTCGAGAGGCTCGGCAAGGGTCTCCAGAGCTCGGGCGGCGTGGGTGTAGGCGCGGACTTTGAAGGGATTCTCGCCTTTCAACTCGAGAAGCCTGGCGATATTTTCGAAGACACCTGCGATTTCGTCTGTGTTCATTGCAGGTAGGTTTGCAGCCTGTTCCGCCAGCCAGGGAGCCACTTGGCCTCGTTGCGGGCAGGCGGCGCGTTGTGAACGCGGCGCGTCAGGACGGTGTCGGCGGCGCGCACGAAGGCGGTCATGGCATTTCCTGAAGCCGGCATGGTTTCGAGAACCTGCAACAGCCCCCAGCCTTCGCCGTTGTAGCGTTCGGATGGGTTCACGCCTTCGCCTTTGAAATTCACATAATCCATGAGCGCATAAAATCCCAGGGGCTCGGCGGCGACCCGGCGGAAATTGGTTTCAATCTTCGCCCGCTCTCCAGGCGATGCGGCGGCCAGCACCTTGGGCAGTGCAGCATCCAAGCGCATCGCCGCGTATCGCGCCTGCGCGGCCACTGTTTTTGAGAGCATGGCGCGAAGGGCAGTGAGTCGCTCTCCATCGAGATCGGCGATGAAGGCATCGCGGGTTTTCCAAGGGCATGGGCCCAGCATCCAATCCGCAACCGGGGTGCCATGGGCTTTCAAAAAGCGGGCCAGACCCGGCCAGCTTTCCTCAAAAGGGCCGGTGCGCCCGGCGGGATACCAAATGAAATGGGCAATACCGAGGGAGGGAAATTCCTCGCCATTGTTCCAAGAGGTGAGTCCGGCGACTGTGCCGGCGCACTCGTTCTTCCAGATTCGGCGGCCGATTTCGAGGGCCTGCGAGTCGGTGAGCCCCACTCGGGATGCTTGGGCAGTGACACAGGAGAGGAAAATGGAGGCCAATAAGAAACGTCGAATCATCTGGAGATGCAGTCTCCCCCGTGGGCGATTAGTTGGTTTTCTTCGCGGTGGAAGGTGTGTGCGGTGGTGCCGGAGCCTTCTCCAGAATCGGTTTGATCGGATCCTGCTTGCGGTATTCGCGCGGGAGTTTCGCCTGTGGTCGCTCGGGATCGTTCAGTTTGTTGAAGCGCTTGGCCTGCGGCTTGGTGAGAGGATCGTCAAAGATGTCTTTGAAGCGCGTGTCGAGAGAGAGGGCGCGGTCGTATTCCGCCAGGCCCCGGATGTAGCTGTAGTAGGCTTGGAGGAGGAAGGTCTGCGACTGGAGGAGCGAGGTCTGCTGGTTCAGAACATCCAGCTGGGTGCCGGCACCGGCGTCCAAGCGCTCTTGGGCGAGACGCAGGGCCTCCACGCCTTGCACCACGCTGGCCTCCTGGCTGTCCACGGTCTCGCGGGCCTCGAGCAAGTTCGAAATGGCTTGCTGCACTTGAAGAATGATCTCGCGCACGCCGTTGTCGTAATTGATTTTCGCCTGTTCCATGCGGGCCTTGGCGGACTTGACGTTTCCGTAAGTGAGAAGCCCATCCCATATGTCCCAGGAGCCTTTGATGCCAAAGAACCAGCCGTTCACCATGTTGGTGAGGTTGGAGGTTAAAATATCGCTTTGGTTCGTCTGTGTCGCACTGGCCCGGATTTGCGGCAGGTAGCCGGCCACTTGTTGGTTCACGCGGGCGGCATCCCCGAGAATGAGCTGGCGCTGGGCTTTGAGTTCGGGATTGCGCTCGATGGCCGTGCGGATCGAGTCGTCGGCATTGAACGTGCGCGGCTTGTAGTCCAGCTGACCCACCACATTGAAAGGCACCTCGCTGGGGAACCCCGGGGGGTAGTCCATGCCGAGAAGACGGACCAATTTATACATCGAAACGCGGTAATTGTTCTGGGCTTGAATCAGTGGTGGTTTCGCGTTTGCGAGGGCCACCTCGGCTTGGAGGACATTGAAGCGCGGCACCGTCCCGGCGTCGTAGCGATTTTGTTGATCCTTGAGTTGCTCGGTGAGGAGGTCGACTGACTGCTGGTTTGCAATGATGAGGGCACGGTTCAAGACCACTTCAAAGAAATTGGTCTTCACCTCGGAGATCACGCGGTCGATAACTCCGCGCAGTCGGTAGTAGGCCTCCTGCTCGTCCGAAAGGGCGGCCCGTATTCCGGAGACCGCCGCGCCTCCGTCGTAGATGAGCTGCGAGAATTCCACATTCAAGCTCCACGACTGATCGTTGATATTCGCTCCGACAAAGTTAACATTGTTGACGTCGCGACTCGTGTAGCCGTAATTCGAGTTCAACGCGGCTTGGGGGATGATCTTCGACCGGATGCTGATGAACTGGCCGGAACTGGAGTTCAACTCCTGCACAGCAGCAAGGATATCCGTGTTTTTCTTGATCGCAGTCTGGATGGCGTCCTCGATCCTGAGGTCGGGAACTTTGGGGTTGCGTTGTTTTTCGATGAGCTGGTTCAGTGCTCTGAAAAAATCGGTTCGGGCCATTTCCTTGGTTACAGCAGCGCGGGCGCTTTTCTCCAAGGTGGGCATTTCCGGACTTGGGGCGAGTGGTTCGGTGGATTGTGCGGGCGGCGGTGCTACGGAGCCTCCTGGGATTTGGACAGCTTCCGGCAGTGGTTGTGCTGCGGGCATGGCAGGGAGGGGCTGCGACATTGTGCCATCCGGGAGGGGCGTGCCGGTGGGGACGGCTTCAGCCGCTGGCAGAGGAAGAGGGGTGAATTGAGGAATCGGTGGAGGCGGCGGCATGTCTTGGAATCCAGAGTTCGCGGTCGGCGCGGGCGATTGGGCGAAAAGTGGAATTCCGGTGAGCAGGAGTGCGGCGGACAAAGAGGCGGGAAAGTGGAGTGTCATGGTCAGTGCGATCGAGGATCTAGCAGTGGCATTTTAGGTGACTATTCGGCGGTGGAAAGAAAATCGCATGGCGGAGACCTAATTTTCCAGCCGCCGCGTTGGTCGGGCGGGCTGCACCTGGTAAGGCGGCTGCTCGGAAGAATCCAGACGCGGACTGTAAATTCTATCGCCCATTGCTGGATTCCCGGCAACGATGTCAGCGATGACGAAGGGGTGGCTTTTCAGAGATGTCATCAGGACAGTGCCAGTTTCCAATCTGTTGTGAATCGAGAGGTATTTTTCGCCGGGAATGACTGCTGACGAAGTCGCCGACTCCACCAAGACGAAATTTTCGGCTTTGTTGACCAAGCGGATGGTGCCCGCCCAATGGACAGCCGCTGCGACCGGTGGACGGGGTTGGGATTTGGAAAAAACTTTCTGCAGACTCAAGATCCCAGGTGGGCGGGAAGGTGCTGTCCTGGTGGTCGGGTGGTGGGCGCAGGCCCCCAGGACAAAAAAAACCGCCATTGCCAAAATGGTGATGCCTGGGTTTGCGATCATGGAAGCCAGGCAGGTTCGCGAGGTGGCATTTTGACAAACGCCCGAGCGGCATCTCGATCTCGAAAGACCGCCCATTCGCCATCCTTGCGAACGAACAAAAGAGTTTTGTCTGGAAGTTCAAGGCAAAGAAACGCCGTCTCGCCGGGATCCGCATCGCTCAGGTTGGCGATGTCCACGCGCAGAGCGGATTCGCGGGAGTTCACAGCCAAAAATTTCCCATCGTTTAGTTTTTTGACATAGGCCTCGGATGATTCAACAGCGCAATCGAATGGCCACCCCCAATTGTTTTTTCCGAATTGGAATCCCTCGAGAGCCATTTCCTGAGCGGCATGGTGAATGGAGATAGCCTGGCGTAAAAATTCCGGCGCGGGCATGGATCGCGAGGCAGGCTTCGGGGGAACGTTGGTTGGTGTTGACGGAGCAGGTGATTTACGGCAACCGCCGACAGGAAGACATAAAGAGATTCCCGCACAAAAAAGAAATCCTAACCTTACCGGTCGCATGACAGATTTATGCGGGGGGATTTTACGAAATGCAAACTCCAACCCCCTGGCGATTGGAGTCGGTGAATTCACGGCAACAGACCGGGATTTTTGTGTGGACTTTGTCTGCTTGCCGCTTGACCGGATTTGGATGTGTCGTCATAGTGTCCGATTCCGAAAGGGAGTGCGCCGGGCCCACAGCTCATCGCTTTCTGTTTCGGCAGAAACGATTTTATGAATTCCGAACTCATCACAATGCTGGACCTGCTGGAGCGCGAGAAGGGTATCAAACGAGATGTCCTCGTGGATGCCATTTCCACATCCATCCTGGCGGCCTCGAAGAAAAGTTTCACCTCCGGAACCCGCGAGTTGCGCATCGAAATCAATCCTCAGAATGGCGCCATTCGAGCTTTGGCCAAGCTGATCGTTGTGGAAAAAGTGACCAATCCCCACGACGAAATCCTACTTTCGAAGGCGCGCGGGATCAAAGCCGATGTGGTGCCCGGTGAGGAACTCGAGGTCGAGGTTACCCCACGCGATTTCGGGCGCATCGCCGCCCAAGCAGCACGGCAAGCGATCAATCAGCGTTTGCGGCAGATCGAACGCGAGATGATCTACGATGAGTTCAAGGATCGTGCCGGGGAGATCGTCACAGGCACGGTGCGTCGTTTTGAGCGTTCAGACGTGTTTGTTGATCTTGGTAAGTTTGAGGGTGTTATGCCTTCCCGCGAGCGCGTCCTCACCGAGGAATACAACATCGGCGACCGCTTGCGAGCCTATGTAGTGGCAGTCGAAAGTGGCAATCGCGGCCCGGAAATCATTCTTTCACGGAGCCACCCGAATTTTGTGCGGCGACTTTTCGAACTGGAGGTGAGTGAAATCGCCGACCGCACGGTGGAACTCAAGGTGGTGGCTCGCGAGGCGGGATTCCGCACGAAGGTCGCTGTTCACAGCGCCGACCCCAAGGTGGATCCCGTGGGGGCCTGCGTAGGAATGCGCGGGGCCCGCGTGAAGAACATCGTGCGTGAACTGAACAACGAAAAAGTGGACATTATCCGTTGGGATGCCGATCCGTTGAAGTTCGTGAGTGCTGCGCTCAAGCCAGCGAATATCCGTTCGATCACGGCCGATGAGTCCAAGAAATGCATCCACGTTCTGGTCCCGAAAGACGATCTCTCTGTGGCCATCGGGCGAAAGGGTCAAAACGCGCGTCTCACAGCCAAAATGTGCGGCTGGGAGGTTGATATCCAAGAAGACAAGCGCGAAGAGAAGGCACTCAAGCACAAAACCGACGAGGCCGCCCACTCGCTGGCAGCTGTCCTTGGTATTTCCGAAGATCAGGCGCTGAAACTCACTGCCGGAGGTATGAATTCAATAGAGGTTATCCAGCTGGCTGGAGCAGAGGATATTGCCGATGCGCTGGGTTCAGACATTGAGACCGGCCAGCGAATCCTCGCGGCGGCACAGGCTACACAAAAAACTCCCGCCGCCTGAGGGGTATGAAAACAATCCCCCCGCACGCAATCAACCATGGCAGAGAAAATCAAGAAAACATCCAACGAGGACAAGGCGGCCGTAGCAGCCAGGCGGCCAGCAGGAGTCACGCGCGCCATGCGTCCTCTCCATTCCCCGCCTGAAGACACCGCGACATCTGCCCCCAAGCCCCCCGAGCCAAAGATCCAAGGACCGACTGTTGATCTTTTGGAGCCCGTCAAGAAAGCTAAAAAGACATCGGACAAAGTTGGTCTCAAGCCATTCATCAAGCCACTCGCCGCTCCTCCCGTTTCCAAAACCCCGCCCTCTTCCGCAGTTGTCGAGGAACGTATCGTAGAGGCTCCCGCAGAACCCGTGCAGGAGCAAGTTCCCGAGCCGACTCGGGAGGAATCAGCGGCTGCGTCAGGAAAAAAAGTCCTCAATATCAAACCCCCCGTGGCCGTCAAAGTCCTCGCCGAGGAGCTTGGCCTGAAGCCGTTCCAGCTCATCAAGGACCTCATGTCCTTGCAGATTTTTGCAAATCTGAATCAGACCGTCGAAGCCGATGTTGTGGCAAAGGTGTGCGAGATGCATGGCTTTGTTTTTGAGCGCGAGCGCAAAGACACCTCCAAGGGGCATCACAAGGTCGAGGCCAAAGTTGAAGTTCCCAAAGCTCCTGAACCGGCCAAGATCGATGAACTCCAACTCCGGGCTCCGATCATCACGTTCATGGGCCATGTGGACCACGGCAAAACCTCGCTTCTGGACGCCATTCGCAAAGCACGCGTCGCGGCGGGCGAGGCCGGTGGCATCACCCAGCATATCGGCGCCTACAGCGTCGACCGAAATGGACAAAGGATCACTTTTCTCGACACCCCCGGCCACGCCGCCTTCACCGCCATGCGCGCCCGTGGCGCCAATGTCACCGATATTGTCGTGATTGTTGTGGCAGCTGATGACGGCCTCATGCCACAGACGCTCGAAGCCATTTCCCACGCGAAAGCCGCCAAGGTGAAAATCATGGTGGCCATCAACAAAATCGACCTTCCATCGGCGAATCCCGATCGCGTCCGCACCCAATTGCAGGAGAAAGGCCTCACGCCTGAGGATTGGGGCGGCGAAACAATCTGCGTTCCGGTGAGTGCCACCAAGGGAACCGGCATCAATGAGCTTCTCGACTCCATGCTCCTTGAAGCGGAAATGCTCGAGCTCAAGGCGAGTGCAAGCCTCGACGCCCGCTGCACGGTCATCGAGGCCCAGGTGGAGCAGGGCCGTGGACCGACAGCCACGGTGATCGTCCGCATGGGCACGTTGAAAGCCGGCGATGTTTTCATTTGCGGCAACCACTGGGGCAAGGTGAAGCAACTCATCAACGACCTCGGCAAACCCGTCAAAGAAGCCGGGCCCTCGATGCCGGTCAAAATTCTCGGCCTGAGCGGTCTGCCGAATGCCGGTGACGAGCTTGTTGTCATGGATTCCGAGAAATCCGCCCGACTGCACAGCGAGGAGCGTCTCGCGGCACTGCGCGACACGAAGCTGGCCACGCCGCAGCGCACCACGCTCGAGAACCTCTTTGCCAGCATCGCCTCCGAGTCCAAGCCAACGCTCAAAGCCATCGTCAAATGTGATGTCCAAGGTTCGTTGGAAGCCGTTGTCGCCTCATTGCGCGAGATTCCCCAAAAGAAAATCACACTCGATATCATTCACAACGCTGTCGGTCCGATCACCGAGTCCGATGTGCTTTTGGCCAGCGCCTCGAATGCCGTGATCATCGGGTTCGGCACGAAGACCGAGAACAGTGCCGCCCAAGCGGCCAAACGCGAAGGCGTTCAGATCAAGCTTTACAGCATTATTTACGAATTGCTCGACCAGGTGCGCGAATCCATGAGCGGTCTTCTCGAACCCGAGCACCGAGAGGCCATCATCGGTCATGCGGAGGTCAAGCAGGTGTTCGATCTCACGAAAGGCAAGGTGGCCGGCTGCATGGTCACCGATGGCCGCATCGCCCGCAACGCCCGCGCCCGCGTGCTGCGCCGCCGCCAACCGATCTACGACGGCGGAATCGCGACGCTCCGCCGCTTCGCCGACGAGGTCAAGGAAGTCCGCTCGGGACTCGAGTGCGGCATCAAACTCGGCGATTTCACCGAATACCTGCCAGAGGATGTCATCGAGTGCTACACGCTCGAAAAAATCCCGCAGCAGTTGTAACGCTTGTTCAAACCAAACACACAACCGACCGCAGGCTGAAGACCTCGTCCGGACAACCCGTGCCATGAAAAACCGACTCGCCAGAGTATGTGAAGTGCTGAAACGAGAGCTGGGCGTGATCATTCACCGGGAGTTGGAGTTTGAAAACACCCTCGTGACTGTGAGCGGCGTGGACATCACCCCCGATCTCAAGCAGGCCCATGTGTTTATATCCGCGCTGGGCTCGCCGGCCGGACGCCGCAAGGCCATGGAGGCCTTGGAGGAGCACCGGGTCATGTTTCAGACCGAGCTGTCCCGCCGGGTGCAAATGAAACACACGCCGCATTTGAATTTCCGGCTCGACGAGGCCATCGAGCGCGGAGCGAGGGTCATCAACATCATGGACGAACTCGGCCTGCAGGAGGAATCACAGCATGACAAAACCGAACTTTGATCCCATCTCCAACGCCCTGCGCGACGCGCGCACAGTCGCGGTCGCCAGCCATATCCGTCCCGATGCCGACGCTCTCGGATCGACCATCGCCTTTGCCCTCTGGCTGCGCGACTGCGGGAAACAGGTGACCGCCTACAACGAGGAGGGCGCCACCGCGAAATTCCGCTATCTACCGGCCCACGATATCGTCACCATGCCACCGGAAACCCCGCAGCAGTTTGATGTTTTTGTCGCCCTCGACACCTCGGTGAAAAACCGCCTCGGCACGGTCCTCAAGGCCATCGCACCGGGCACGCCCATCCTCAACATCGACCACCACATCAGCAACGAAAACTTCGGCGACGTGAATTACATCGACCCCTCGGCTCCGGCCACTGGACAGATTCTCGCGGAGTTTTTCCAGCATGTCGGCGCGCGGATTTCTTCCGGGATGGCGACCAATCTGTTTGCGGCCATCTCCACGGATACCGGTTCGTTTCAATATGCGGGCACGAGCGAGCGCACCTTTGCCGTGGCCTCGCAGCTCATCCGGTGTGGCGTCGATGTTCCCGGACTCTCGCGGGCCATGTATGACAGCCAGCCGCGCCGCCGCTTTGAATTGCTCCGCCACGCCCTGAACACGGCGGAATTCCACTGCGACGACCGCATCGCCACATTTTCCCTTCCGCTCGCTCTTGTCGAAAAACTCCAAGTCCTTCCCGAAGACAACGAGGGCATCATCGACCACCTGCGCTCGGTGGAAGGCGTGGAAGCCGCTGTGTTTTTCGAGGAACTGCCCGATGGCAAGGTGCGTGTGAGCGCACGCTCGAAGTTTCCGAGGATCGATGTCTGCAAGGTTTGCAAAACATTCGATGGCGGAGGACATCCCATGGCTGCTGGAGCGCGCGTGGACGGCCCGCTCGACCAGGTCAAAACCGATTTTTTGAAAGCTCTCTCCGATGAAATCCGGAACTGAAATCGACGGCGTCCTTCTTGTGGACAAATCCGCCGGCATGACATCCCACGATGTCGTGGCCATAACCCGCCGTGCTCTGAACACCAAAAAGGTCGGCCACTGCGGCACGCTCGACCCTCTTGCAACCGGCCTGCTCATCATCACGATCGGCCGGGGAACAAAAATCCAAGACCTCCTCATGAGCGAGGACAAGGAGTATGTCGGCACGCTGCGCCTCGGCGAAATCACAGACAGCCAGGACTCGGATGGCGAGGTTGTCGAAACGCGCCCTGTTCCCGATTTCACCCGCGAGCAACTCGATGCGGCCTTTGCGAAATACCATGGCGATTTTTATCAGACACCGCCGATGGTCAGCGCCATCAAGAAGGACGGCGTGCCACTCTACAAGCTCGCGCGCCAAGGCAAGACCGTGGAGCGAGAGCCCCGGTTCGTCCATGTCTACGCGCACGAGATCCAGCAGGTCCGAATGCCGGAAGTCGATTTTCGCGTCGTTTGCAGCAAGGGCTTCTATGTCCGCACCTACGCCAACGACATCGGAGCCGAGCTGGGCTGCGGAGCCCACTTGAAATCCCTGCGCCGCACGAAATCCGGCCGATTCAGCGTGGAGGGCGCGGTGACCATCGACGAGCTCAAGGCCGGGCCTGCGGATGGGATTCTGCAGCGGGTCCTCAGCCTTCCCGCCGTTTCTAGGCTTCGCGGTGCCTGATGAAAATCCTCCGCTCCATCGACGCTCTTGGCGAAATCGATGCACCGGTGGTCCTGGCAGCGGGCGTCTTTGACGGGCTTCATCTCGGGCACCAGGCCGTGCTCCTGGCGGCAAGGGATTCCGCCGCCCGTATCGGCGGCATTCCCGTGGCCCTCACCTTCGATCCCCATCCTGCCGCTGTTCTGCGCCCGCAGAGGATTCCACGCCTCCTCACGCCGCTGGATGACAAACTCCGGTTGATCGAACGCCTCGGGATCGAACACGCTCTTGTCATTTCATTCGATGCCGCGTTTGCTGCGATGGAAGCTGAGGATTTTGTCCTGAAACTCTGCAGAGCCGCGTCGCAACTGGCCGGCATTTGCATCGGCGAAGGCTGGCTGTTCGGCCACGATCGCCGGGGTGACGCCCGTTTGCTGCAAAAGCTCGGCATGAAAAATGGTTTCTTCACGAGCGCCACGGCTCCGGTTCTTGTCGACGGCGAGGTTGTGAGCAGCACGCGAATCCGCGAATGCCTCTCCTCCGGCGACCTCGCCCAGGCCGCTCGTTTGCTGGGCCGGGAATTTGCTCTGCGGGGCACGGTGGCGCGCGGTGCCGGATTGGGTGGCAAACTGGGCTTTCCCACGGCCAATATCGCCGCGACCGGACTGCAATATCCCTCCAATGGCGTCTATGCCATTGAGGCCAGGTTCCATGGACACACCGTTCGGGGCGTGGCCAATATCGGCGTGCGTCCAACAGTGGCGGAAAAAGGCCCCCCTCTTCTCGAGGTGCACCTCTTCGATTTTTCTGGCGATCTCTACGATCAGGACATCGAGGTTGCCTTTCTGCACTTTTTGCGAGGGGAGAAAAAATTTGGCAACCTGGAGGAGCTGCGAAAGCAGATCGAGAAGGATGCCGCCACCGCGCGCGCATGGCTCCAAACCCGCATCCCCACGGTATGAAGTCGCCGTGGCATTTCGATACCTATGACGAAGTGTCCGCTGCCGATGGCCGTCCGCGTGCCGTTTACAGGGCGCTGTTTGAACGCCTCCAGAAAATGCCCCGGGCGCAGGTGCGAAACCTGGACGAGCAACTCGAGGCGACGATGCGCGAGATGGGCGTCACATTCGACATCCATCGCGACCGCCCATGGGGTGCCCGCGCTTGGTTCTGCGACCTCCTGCCTCAAATTTTCACTCCCGCCGAGTGGGCTCCCCTCGAGGCGGGAGTGCGCCAGCGCCTGCGCGCGTTCGAGCATTTTCTCCGGGACATCTACGGTCCGAAGGAAATCCTCACCGACGGTGTCTTGCCGGTTCGCCTCGTGCTCGGGAGCGAATTTTTCCAACGATCCGCCGCCGGCCTGCCAACGCCGGGGGATGCTTTTCTGCACTTGAGCGGTCTTGCCATTTGCCGCTTGCCGGATGGTGCGCTGGCTGTGAAGCACCACTACTTCAGCCACGCGTCCGGAATGTCCTACATGATCCAAAACCGGCGCGCTCTTACCCGGGTGATTCCGCAGTCCTTTCATGACACCGGCATCCACTCGATTTCCGAGGTTCCGACCGGCATCCTCGAAATGCTGCGCGCCCACTCGGACGAATCGGATCCCCTGGTTGTCCTTCTCACGCCAGGGCCGCTGAGCCCGGCCTATTCGGAACACAGCTTTCTGGGCCGCCGCATGGGTGTCCCTCTCGTGCAGGGCGGTGATCTGCTCGTTCTGAATGATGCCGTTTATCTCAAGACGGTCTCCGGCCTGAGCAAGGTCGATGTCATTTATTCCCGAGTCTCCGACCGCTGGCTCGACCCGATGGTTTTTCGCCGCGACTCCGTGCTCGGTGTTCCGGGCCTTGTTCATTGCATCCGCAAAAAAAGCGTTTCCGTTGTGAATGCCATCGGCTCGCAAGTTTCGGACGACCGCGCCCTGTTGCCATTCTCCACGCAAATCATCCGTTACTACCTCGGCGAAGCCCCGCTTCTGCCCACGCTGACTACCTATTGGCTTGGCGAGCACGACCAGCGTGAAATGGTCCTCGCGGACCTTCAAAAATTCACCATTCGCGGTCTTTACGGCGAGCGTATTTACCTCGGCGGCGACGGCCATTTGCCGACACAGGAGGACATCGACGCCGTCCGCTGCGAGATTCTGAGGGACCCCGCACGCTATGTCGCCCAACCGCAGGATTGCGACGCGCAGACGATTTCCTTCCAGGACGGCGAGCGCCGCCGGAGCCGCCAGGACCACATTCTGTTCGCCTTGCGAAAAACCGGAGGCGACTTCGAGGTCTTCCCCGGAGCCCTCACCCGCGTCTCGACTAAAGATTCCGGATTCACCTCCTCCGAGCTCGGGGGCGGCAGCAAGGACACATGGGTTCAAGTGGGCTTGGATAAAAAATCCGAAGATTGGGACTCCGCATCGCAACTCGAATCCAAAATCCCGCCGCACGCCGTGACCAGCCGCGTCGCAGAGGCCTACTACTGGCTCGGGCGCTACCTCGAGCGCGCCTATGACCTGGCGGGCATGGTCAGTGTGATCGAGTCCCTCGAATTGGAGGAACTCAATCCGACCGAACGAATGAATTACCGCCCGGTCTGGAACCGCATCCTGCCCGTTCTGGAGGGCACAGGCTCCTCGTCACGCCGCACGATTTCGAGTCCCGAAGGCCGCTACCGTCTGGCATTCGATGCCGCCGAGCCGGGCTCGGTCATCAGCACCATCCATCGCGCATTCACGAATGCCGAATCCGTTCTGGAAACCCTCAGCCTCGATGCCTGGGGCGTGATGAGCGGACTGCGTGCCCGGTTTGATGCGGTGGATTTCAACCCGAACGCCCCGGCGGAGCTGCTGGCGAGCACTAGCCGCGAATTTTGTCTTCTGGCCCGCGAGATGATTCCCCGGTTTTTTGGCACCGCGAAATGCACCATGCTCGCGGACGACGGCTGGAATTTCTGCGAGATCGGGCAGCTTTTGGAGCGTGCGGCCATCACGGCGAATGCCGTCACCTCCATCACGAGCCCGTTGTTGCAATCCTCGCGGCTCGCCTTGCAACCCCATGCGGTGGAAATCCGGCTCTCCGCGTTCCTGCGACTTTTGAACAGTCGTGATATCTACCGGCGGGTTTATCAGATGCGCATCGAGCCCCATGCCTTGCTGGAACTCCTTTGGACCAATCCCGTGGCCCCACGCTCGGTGGCAAGTTGCCTGGAGGGCTGCGCCGCCTTGATCCGGTCCGGGGAGAATGTCCTCTCGCCCGCGACCGACAAGGCTCTTTCCGCGATCGAGAGCCTCATTCGTCAAATCCGGGCAAGCGAGTGGGACGCCTTGCTTGCCACAAAAAAATCCGGCCTGTCGAAGTCTCCCCTCCAGCGGCATTCGGAAAGTCTTCTCGAAAGCCTGCTGGGACTTCACACGGTGATTTGTGACAGCTTTCTGAACCACCAAGTGCTCATGCACCAGGAATCAAAGCCCTCATCGGGTGTCTGACCATGCTTTTCCAAGTCGTTCACACCACCCACTACCTGTATGTGGACGCCGCCATGGAGGCGTATCTGGAGGTTCGGTTGACGCCGCCGTCGCGGGCCGAGCACCAGATCATCCGCCACCGTATTGATTTCCAGCCCGGGGCGCGTGTGTCCGATTACGTCGATTATTTCGGCAACCGCACGACCTTCTATTCGATGACCCTGCGCCACCATCAGCTCAAGGTGACGAACAGGCTCACCATTCGGACCCACCCCCGGACCCTTCCCGAGGAGGGACTCGCCCTGACTGTGGCCGAGGCGCGGCAGATCCTCCGGACGGGTGGAACAGCAGTTTTCGATTATCTGCAACCAACCGGCTCGACCCCTATTGGCGGGGATGCTCTCGTGTGGGCGAGGGAGATTCTCCGCGAGAGCCGGCCGCTCCGCGATGGCCTGGAGGAGCTCAACACGCGCATCCATCGCGAATTCAAATACCGCTCCGGATCCACGGAAATCGAAACCCCGCTCGCACACATTTGGAAAGCGCGCGAGGGTGTCTGCCAGGACTTCGCCCACGTGATGCTCAGCGTGCTCCGGGCCGCGCGCCTGCCGTGCCGCTATGTGTGTGGATACATCGAATCCGAGCCGGCTTTTCCCGCCGACTCCTCAAGGAAGCGCCTTGTGGGCTCGCTCGCCACGCACGCCTGGGTTGAAGTCCTTGTTCCCGGCCTCTTGTGGGTGGCACTGGATCCCACAAACAACCAATGGTGCGGTGAGCAACATGTGACCATCGCCGTCGGACGTGATTTTCTCGATGCAACCCCGGTGCGCGGAACATTCAAAGGTTCTGCCTCGCAAAAAATGAAAGTGCATGTGAGTATGCGGCGAATTCCTAAAAAATCATGAAACTCAAAATCACCAAGGAATCGGTCTACACCTACGAGGGCAGGGTGTCGTTTTCACCTCACCACGCACGCATTTTTCCGCGCGTGGATCTTCTGGTCAAAGTCGATAAACTTCATTTCGAAACCCAGACTGGAGCCGATGTGCAATTCCGTCAGGACCTCTTTGGCAACCATATCGCCTATTGCTTTTACCCCGAGATGTCGGACGTGTTGCCTTTCCAGGTCGAACTGGAACTGGATGTCACGGAGAGCAACCCCTTCCACTTCCTGCTGGAGCCCCATGGCTTGCAGGTTCCGCCCCAATACACAGCGGATGAGCTTGAGATTCTGGCCGCTTACCGGACGCCTTCGGGCGCCGTCAGGCTTCCCCACCCCCTCGCGCCGTCCGGGCCCCGACCTACGGTCGAGACGCTCCTGAATTTCAACCACTGGATTTTTGACAACATCGAATACGAGGTGCGTCCTGTCGGCGCTCCCCAGACGCCAGAGGAGACGTTGAACAAATCCTCGGGCTCCTGCCGCGATTTCGCCGCCCTCATGATCGAGGCCCTGCGTCAGAATGGCGTTGCTGCCCGACTCGTCAGTGGATTTGTTTGGGAGGGTGACAAGCCAGACTCCGAAAAGCGGGCTTCGAGCGCCATGCACCTCTGGGTCGAGGCCTTTCTTCCCGGGGCGGGTTGGATCGGAATAGACCCCACGAACGGCGTATTGGCGGACCACCATTTCATTGCCACCGCAGTCGGCCGTCGGCACGAGGATGTCGCTCCGATCAGCGGAGCCTACTACAGCAGCGCAACCGTATCCAGCACGCTCGCCACAAGTATCTCGGTGGAGAAGACCGCGTGAGGGGTCTGTGTCGTCCCCGCGACTTATTCGAGGGAAACCCGCCACGCTCCACAGGCGTATATTTTCAGCAACGTGCCGCCAACGGACGTCACCAAGGGCACATCATCACATGAAATTTTTCCAAGGCTGCACGGCGCTGATCACGGGAGCATCCTCAGGACTCGGGGCTGAGTTCGCGAGGCAGCTGGCGCCGTTGGCTTCACGACTTGTCCTCGTGGCACGCCGAAAAGACCGTCTCGAGGACTTGTCCTCAACCCTTGGCGCGCTGCATCCGAAACTGGACATCCGGGTTTTTGAAGCCGATCTCTCGCAGGCTGACAGCCGCCAGCGCCTCGCCGATTGGCTAGCCAGCGAACAGGTGGGTATCAATTTCCTGATCAACAACGCGGGTCTTGGCGACCACGGGCGTTTCGAGTCCAGCGATTGGAACCGCATCCAGTCGATGATCGATGTGAACATTTCCGCTCTCACCCATCTCACCCACCTCCTGACGGGTCGACTTATCGTTGGAGGCCGCGCTGCGATCTTGAATGTGAGCAGTGTGGCGGGGTTTTTTCCTTTGCCGAATATGGCGGTTTACTCCGCAACGAAAGCTTATGTGACGAGCCTCTCCGAGGCGCTGGCCATCGAGTTGCGTCCCAGGGGCATCACCGTTACCGCCTTGTGCCCGGGGCCTGTTCCCACAGAGTTTTTTGATATTGCCACGCGTCCCGGCGAGCAGGATCGCGCCTCGCACTTTGAAACCTTTCCGGCTTTTGTCGTCTCGCCCGCTGAAGCCGTCAGGGAAGGGCTTCGGGCCGTGGCAAACGACCGCGCCCGCGTGATTCCCGGCCCCCTTCTTGCGGCAGCGGTTGCCGCTGCCCTCTTGATTCCTTTCTGTGTCGTTCGCCGCATTCTCACGGCCAAGGCCGCATCCTTTTAGAAAATCCGTCCGATGCCCACATCCACCACGAGCCACTCCGGGTCCCTCTCATTCGCAGAGGCCTTTGAACTCATCAATCCGCACCTCTACACGGTGGAGGAGCGCATCCGTGCGCAGGCGAAATCATTCGATCCGTCCGTCGAGGGCTACGTGTCCTACATCTGTGGAGCCGGGGGCAAGCGCTTGCGGCCGGCCCTGGCCCTTCTCTCCGCCGGAGCGACCGGGAAAATCACACCCGGTCATGTTGATCTCGCGGTCATTTTGGAACTCATCCACATCGCCACCCTCGTCCACGATGACATCATCGACGGGGCGGAACTCCGCCGCGACCAACCCTCCGCGAATGCCAAGTGGGGCAATGCCATCAGCGTCCTCCTTGGGGATGTGCTGTTCGCCCATGCGCTGAAGCTCTCCACAAATTTCAGCAACAGCGACATCTGCCGCCGCATTGCGGATGCCGCCTCCGAGGTTTGTTCCGGCGAAATCATCCAAACCCAGCGCCGCTTCGATTTGAAGCTCACCACGGCCGATTACTATCGTATTATTGAAATGAAGACGGCCGCCCTCTTCACGGCGGCCTGTGAGCTCGGGGCCTTCATCAGCGAAGCCAGTCCAGCGGTCATAGGCTCCTTCAAAACCTTCGGCACCAAGCTTGGCGTGGCCTACCAAATCTACGATGACATTTTGGATTTTGCAGGCAACGAGGAGGAGACCGGCAAAACCCTCGGCACAGACCTTAAGAAAGGAAAATTCACCCTCCCGGTTTTGCTGATGCTTCAATCCGGCAAGGATGTGGACGCCCTGCGCGACATGCTGCTCAACGAAGAGCCCGGAACGCCGACCGCCCTCGCAGCCATTTTGCACGAGGCGGGAACGATCGAGAATGCGAAGGCCATCGCCAACCGTCTCATCGGAGAGGCGGTGGATCAACTCGACGGGATCCAGGACAATCGCTACGCCCGTGGCCTGCGCGCCATCCCGCAACACCTGCAGGGTTTGCTCAAGGGCCTGTGATGATCTGATCCGCGATCTCCTCGGCGGGATAAGTCCAAATCTCGGAGAGTGTGGGATGGTAGTGCGGGACCGCAGAGAACTCCCGCACGGTGGCTCGATAGCGCATGGCGATGACGACTTCGTGGATGAGTTCCGATGCTTCCGGACCGACCACCGCGCCGCCAAGGATTTCGCCGGTGTCACGTGAGGCGGTGAGTTTCACAAATCCCAGTGTCTCGCCCATGAGCAGGGATTTTCCATGGTCGTTGAAAGGATACGTGGCCGTGAGAAAAGGAACGCCAGCCACGTCCAATTCCGCCTCGGTCGCGCCGACGCAGGCGAATTGCGGATCCGAAAACACGGCAAAAAGTTTCAGCCGGTAGTCCATGGTCGGGGCAGCGCCAGTATGGCGGCCGAGATGGATGGCTGCATTGGTCGCCGCGATTTCGGCCTGCTGAATGGCAACATGGACGACTTCGAGACCGCCGCACACATCGCCCGCCGCGAAAACATGGGGAATCGACGTGGCTTGGGTGGCCGCGACCTTTATGCGGCCGCTAGCCAGCTCCAAACCGAGTGCTTCGAGTCCTCTCAAAGCGGGTCTGCGACCCAGGGCATTGAGCACACGCCGGGCTGAAAGCGTCGTCGGGACGCCGTCTTTTTCAAAAACGACGCGCGTGACATCGCCTGCCTTTTCGACGTGCAAGAGTCTGGTGCCGGTGTGGATCGCGATGCCATCCGCCCGCAGGGCCTTTTCCAACGCGGCAGCCGCATCGGGATCGCTCCCGCTCAGAATCTGCGGGCTGCGCTGAAGAATCGTCACCTCCGCCCCGAAAGACCGCCCGTAGGATGCCATCTCCAGCGCCACCGGCCCAGCGCCGAGCACGATGAGCGACTTCGGAATTTCCTCCAGGTCGAGGATGTCATCACTCGTCAGGCACCCCGCCTCGGCGAGACCCGGCACGGGCGGTGTCGATATTTCCGAGCCTGTGGCAATGAGAAAGGATTTTCCCCGCAGCGTGGTTGAGGATCCATCCGCAGACACGATGCGAACCTCCTTGGCATGGCAAAACTCCGCACGGCCCCGAAAAAAATCAAATCGACCGGACTCAAGCTGTTCCCGGCGGTAATCCGCAAACTCCGCGATGAGGCGGCGTTTGCGGGCGATGATGGCCGACGCATCGAACCGGGGATTGTCACACGCCAGGCCAAATTCCCCGGCGCGGGTCAAAACGCGGAAGCGGCGCGCGGATTCCAGAAGAGCCTTGCTGGGCATGCATCCGCGGAGAATGCAAAGCCCGCCGACGTGGACCCCGCCTTCGACCACAGCCACACGGAGTCCGAGGGCTGCCGCTGTTCTCGCACCCGCGTAGCCCGCGCTGCCTCCTCCGATGACGACAAAGTCGTATTCCATGTGAAATCACGAGAGCCTGCGCCGCGGCTTCTACATTCTCGGAATCGTGATGCCGCGCTGGCCCATGTATTTCCCGGCGCGGTCCGCGTAGCTCGTCTGGCACGTTTCCTTGGACTCGAAAAACACCACCTGCGCCAGCCCTTCGTTCGCATAGATGCGCGCAGGCAGCGGTGTGGTGTTGGAAATCTCCAACGTCACATGCCCCTCCCACTCCGGCTCGAAGGGCGTTACGTTCACAATGATGCCGCAGCGCGCGTAGGTGGATTTGCCGACGCAAATCGTGAGGACCTCGCGCGGGATGCGGAAGTATTCCACACTGCGGGCGAGGGCGAAGGAGTTCGGCGGCACGACACAGACATCCGTTTCCATGTCCACAAAGGAACGGTCATCGAAGGCCTTCGGGTCCACCACGCTGCCAAAAACATTGGTGAAAACTTTGAACTCGTTCGAGACGCGGAGGTCGTAACCGTAGCTCGAAAGCCCGTAGCTGATGACGCGCTCGCCGGATTCGGTCTTCTTGATCTGGCCGTCCACAAAGGGCTCGATCATGCCGCGTTCCACCGCCATGCGGCGGATCCATTGGTCGGAGCAGACTGACATTACATCGAAAGGCCGGGAATCTTGAGTCCCCCGGTGAGTTTGCCCATTTCGTCGCTGCCGAGTTTTTTTGCATCCTCGAGCGCCTGCCTCACTGCCGTGAGGACGAGGTCCTCAAGCATCTCGACATCCGTCGGATCCACGACCTGCGGGTCGATTTTGATGCTGGTGATATCCCCCGCACCTGTGGCGGTGACCTTCACCTTGCCGCCGCCTGTGGTGGCTTCGATCTTGCGGGCGGCCAATGCGACCTGCGCTACTGCCATGCGTTCCTGCATGCGTTGCGCTTCCTTCATCATCTTTGCGATATTCATGTCTTGGGAGTTTGGAGGGTGCCCTTGAAAATTTCGAGGGCTTTTTCGATCAGCGGGTCGTTCAGAAATTCCTGCATCGGATCAACCGGTGGAGCTTCAACCGCGGGCTCAACCGCCTTCGGCTGTTCAGGTGCCGTCGCGGGTTGTGGCTCCGGGGCCACCGTCTCCAAAGCGTCATCGAATTCAAAAACAATTTTCGTCTTTTGCCCCAGGTCCTGAAGCAAGCGGGCCTCGATGTCCTTGATACCGCTTTCCATGAACATCGAGCTGCCGGCCTCCCGCAGCGCGGCTGGAAAACGAACGATCAGGCGACCGTTTTCGAGGCGGTCGAAAACGCCCTCGCGAAACCAACCGAATCGAATCACCGAGTTCTTGGAAAACTCCGCAGCGATCCGCTCCCAGCACATGGCCGCACCCGTGGGCCCTGCGGGTTCCGGCATCGGCGCAGGCCTGGGAACCACGGGTGGAGGGGTTCGCACCACCACAGGCGGCTTCGGCATTTCGGCCTCCGGCACGGTGTCGTGTTTCACCGCTTCGCTCACAACCGTCTCCACCGGGGTTGGGGTGCTCACGGGATGTGGCACTGAGATCCGGGCGGGACGCTCCGGACGCGGAGCAGGTGGCTCACCGGTGCAAAGACCCGAGAGCGTTTCAATGACATCGGTGAGGCTCGTCTCGTCGAGAAGGTGGAGGGCTTTGATCACGGCGACATCGAGTTGGAGTTTCTTGTCGGCAACCCACTTCATTGCCGATTCGGACGCGCTGAAATGATCCACCAGGTCCAACAGCTTGCCTTGGGAAATGGCACACGCGCCGCCGGTGGCTTGACTCACCAAAAGGTCACGCAGATGGGACACCAACTCCGCTGTGAGACGGGAGATGTCCTTGCCGAGGTTGGATTGCTGCTCGACGATATCGAGGGCCGCACTGGCGTCCCCCGCAAAAAGGCTGTCCGCCAAGCGAACCACGACCTCGTGAGGGGTGAAGCCGAAGACATCCATGACATCGGCGGCCCGAATGTGGCCGCCACAAAAAGCGACCATCTGGTCGAGCATGCTCTCGGCATCGCGCAATCCGCCCTCCGCACCGCGCGCAATGGCTTCCGCAGCGTCCTCGTCGAGGTGGATTTGCTCGCTCTCCGCGATGAAAAGCATGTGCTTTTTGATCGAATGCGCAGGGATGCGCCGCAGGTCGAATCTTTGACAGCGGCTGGTGATGGTCGCGGGAACTTTTTGCGCCTCGGTGGTGGCAAATATGAACTTCACGTGCGCCGGCGGCTCCTCCAATGTTTTGAGCAGCGCGTTGAAAGCTCCGGTGGTGAGCATGTGGACCTCGTCGATGAGGTAGATTTTGAATTTTCCCCGCGTGGGGGCGTAGGCCGCGCTGTCGCGAAGGTCGCGGATGTTGTCCACGCCGTTGTTGCTGGCCCCGTCGATCTCTATGACATCCAAACTCTGCCCCTCGGCGATTTCGAGACACGCCGGGCATTTCCCGCATGGTTCGGGGGTGGGCCCATTCTCGCAATTCAGCGCCTTGGCCAGGATGCGCGCGGTCGAGGTCTTGCCGATCCCGCGAGGCCCCACGAAGAGGTAGGCCTGCGCGAGCCGACCCGAGGTCACCGCATTCTGCAAAGTGCGTGTGATGTGTTCCTGCCCGACGACTTCGGCAAACGTTTGGGGTCGATACTTGCGGGCGAAAACTCGATAGCTCACTTGAGCACACTAGGCCCGCCGCGACCACTCATCCAGCACGATTTCAGAGCAACTGGCGATGGATGGCCTTGACCGGCGCATAAGCCTAAAGAACGCTCAAAAATTCCGCACACCGGCGGCGATTGACTTCGCATGGCAAATCCCCCATCACGAGCCCATGCCGAATGACAAGGAATCCCTTCGCATGGAGGCCCGCGACTCCGGTCGGGAGGACTGGAATTTGTGGGGTCCCTATCTGAGCGACCGACAGTGGGGCACGGTGCGCGAGGATTATTCGGCGGATGGCGACGCTTGGACATCGTTTCCCTTCGAGCACTCGCATTCGCGCGCCTATCGCTGGGGAGAGGACGGGTTGCTCGGACTCTGCGACAACAAGGGCATTCTCTGCTTCTCGGCAGCCCTCTGGAACGGCCGGGATCCGATACTCAAAGAGCGCGCGTTCGGGCTTTCCAACACGCAGGGCAACCATGGGGAGGACATCAAAGACTATTTCTACCACCTCGCGAACACGCCCACGCATTCCTTCATGCGCGGTCTCTACAAATATCCGCAACAGGAGTTTCCCTACCAACATCTCATCGGCGAGAATGCCCGGAGGTCGCGTTTGGAGCCGGAATATGAACTTGTCGATACCGGCATTTTCCATGAGGGCCGCTATTTTGATGTGTTCGTCGAATACGCCAAGTCCACGGCGGACGAGGTGGCGATCCGGCTGCGAGTCATCAATCGCGGACCCGAGGCTGCGCCGCTGACGGTCCTGCCGACGCTTTGGTTCCGAAACACCTGGACCTGGGAGGTCGCACCCGTCTCGAAGCCGGAGATCCGCCTGTTGCCGGATGGCCAAGGCATCAGCGCCCACTCGCCGGAACTCCCGGATTACCACTTGCAAGGCGAAGGCCGCCCGAAGTGGATTTTCACGGAGAACGAAACCAACGAGCGCCTGCTCTACGGCGCACCGAACCGCACACCTTATGTGAAGGACGCCTTCCATCACTACGTGGTGGGCGGAGCGGCCCATGTGGTGAATCCCGCGCACATCGGCACCAAGGCCGCAGCCGTCTATCAGCGCACCCTGGCACCAGGTGAGGAATGGACAATCCGGCTGCGGCTCGGTGTGTCCCTTCTGGAAAAGCCTTTCGCGCAGTCTTTCGACTCGCTGTTGGAAGAACGCGAGCAAGAACACGACGAACATTTTGCGGCCATGTTTCCCGACATGCCTTCGGAATCCTCGCACATCATGCGCAGCGCACTGGCTGGTCTTCTCTGGAGTAAAAAATTCTACAGCTACCATGTGAGCCGCTGGCTGCATGGCGATCCCACGATGCCGAGCCCTCCGGCGTGTCGCTGGAGGGGGCGTAATGCTTTCTGGCAGGAACTCTACGCCAACGATGTGATTTCCATGCCCGACAGTTGGGAATACCCCTACTTCTGCGCTTGGGATCTCATGTTTCAATCCGTGGCCTTCGCCGTGATCGACCCCGCCACCGCGAAGCGTCAAAACATGCTTTTGCAAGGCGAGCGCTACACCTCACCCAGCGCGCAGCAACCCGCCTACGAGTGGGCTCTCTCGGATGCCAATCCTCCCATCGGCGGGTGGGCGGCATGGAGGATCTACTCGATTGAACGCGGAGAGAGGGGCACGGGAGACCGCGCATATCTCAAGAAAGCTTTCAACAAACTCCTGCTCAATTACGGCTGGTGGGCGAACCGCGTGGACCAAACCGGCGACAACGTCTTCGAGGGGGGGTTTCTCGGACTCGACAACATTGGTGTTTTCGACCGTCGCTATCCACTTCCCGACGGGTCCCGCATTGCCCAGAGCGACGGCACGGCCTGGATGGCGACGTTTTCGCTCAACATGCTCAACATCGCGATCGAACTCGCCCGGGAGGAACCGGAATACGAGGACATCGCGGACAAGTTCCTGAATGATTTCATCCACCTCGCGGCGGCCATCAACTCGCCCCGGGGCGGGGGGCTTTCGCTCTGGGACGAGGAGGACGGCTTTTACTATGACGTCCTGCGACGTCCAGACGGCTCTTCCGACTATCTGAAAACGCGGTCGGTGGCGGGGCTCACGCCGCTGTTCGCGGTCGAAAGCTTTGATGCCGCCACGGCTTTGAAGTTTCCCCTCCTGCGGAAGCGCTACGCGTGGTTCGCCAAAAAACGCCCCCACCTCATCGAGAACCTCGGTCACATCACGCATGAAATCGATGGACGTCATCTGGTCTCCCTCGTGCCTCCCGAGCGGTTGCGACGGATCTGCGCCAGACTTTTTGACGAGACGGAATTCCTCTCGCCCCACGGCATCCGCGCGCTGTCCAAAATCTACGAATCCCATCCCTACACGTTCACCGAGGGGGACAAAACCGAGACCTTGTCTTACAGCCCCGCCGACAGTCCGGTGGATATGTTTGGAGGCAACTCGAACTGGCGAGGACCGGTGTGGATGCCGATGAACTACCTCATCATCGAGGCCCTGCAAAAGTTCGGCTTCTACTTTGGAGATACGTTCCAAGTGGAGTTTCCCGTTGGCAGCGGCGTTCTGATGAATCTCTGGCAAGTCTCGCTGGAGCTTGAGAAGCGCCTCGTCGGCATTTTCCACCGTGGAGAGGATGGTTGCCGCGCCTTCAATGGACGGGTCGACCTTTTTCAAAACGACCCTCACTGGCGGGATCTGCTTCTCTTCCACGAATACTTCCACGGGGACAACGGCTCGGGCGTCGGGGCCAGCCATCAAACGGGTTGGACCGCACTCGTGGCCAAGATGTGCCGCCAGCTTCACACGTTCCAACAGAGTATCTGATACCGAGAGAGTGTTAATCCCCGACTCTCGTCTCGGGGACCACGCCCGCCCTCGGGCTTTCCGCCACGTGCCCTCGCGGGCCGGTGAAAGCACTCCATGTCGGGCACGAGGCGCACCCGACGGCACCCGATGCGAGTGCGCTCCCCGGGATCAACATCGCAGCGAAGTCTTCTACCAAAAACCCTGTGTTCTCTGTGACCTCGGTGGGTAATCCTTCGCAGACCCTCCCCGCATCAAGCCCCCTGCGCCGCAGCAGATCGCTCGCGATTCAACCAGACGCGGGCAATGCCCTTCATGCGGGTGAGAATGTAATACACCGTCTGGCTGCGCTGGCGGACGAGCTCCGCGCCCACGATCTTCGGCACGAAATCCGCCGGGACATCGATGATCTCTTCGGGCGTGAGGCCGTCGAGACCCTTGCAGAGAATCGCCGTCATCGCCTTCGTGAGAGTCTGCACTTGCGGGCCGAGGGTGACGCGGAAGGCACAATGGCGTTCGGGGGAGACTCTCAGAAAGACGCCGACCGTGTCGGTGCATTCCTCGTCCTTCCGAATGTCCTCCAGGTCGAAAGCCTCGCCGTCGCGGGGGCCTTGCTTGGAGGCGGCAGCGGCGTAAGAGATGAGGGATTCCCGTTTCTCCGCATCGGGCAATGCCTCGAAGAGCGAGATTATTTGGCTCAGCTTTCCGGGATACACGACGCTCCTCAGTTCCTCTCGATGGGAGCGCCGACCTTGTTGCCCCACTCGGTCCACGAGCCGTCGTAGTTGCGGACATTTTTATAGCCGAGCAGGTAGGTGAGAACGAACCACGTGTGGCTCGATCTCTCCCCGATGCGGCAGTAGGCGATCACATCCTGCCCCGGCTGGAGACCGGCCTCGTCCTCGTAGATCTGGCGGAGTTCGTTCACGCTTTTGAACGTCGAGTCGTCCTTAACGGCCATCTTCCAAGGCACGCTGGCGGCACCGGGGATGTGGCCACCTCGCAGGACGCCTTCCTGGGGATACTCGGGCATGTGTGTGACCTCGCCACGGAATTCCGCCGGCGAGCGCACATCGATCAGAGACATGCCGGCACGGCTCTGCGCGAGCGCCTGGTCATAGAACGCACGGATTTCCGCGTCGCATCGAATTTCGGGAGCCGTGTAATGTCCGTGCGCGAAGTGCGGCACGGCGCGCGTGAGGTGCCGACCCTCGGCGACCCATTTATCGCGGCCGCCATCCATGATTTTTACTTTCGTGTGACCGAAAAGCCGGAAGACCCACAGCGCATAGCAGGCCCACCAATTCGATTTGTCGCCGTAGAAAACGACCGTGGTGTCGTTGGAGATGCCGTTGCGCTCGCAGAGGGCGGCGAACTGTTGCGGCGTGATGTAGTCGCGGATGGTTTGGTCCTGAAGATCCGAACGCCAGTCGATGTGCACAGCACCTTGGATGTGGCCGGTATCGTAGAGGAGGATGTCTTCGTTGCTTTCGACGATCCTCAGGTGCGAATCGGCCAAGTGATCGGCGACCCACTCGGTGGAAACGAGGGCTTCGGGATGCGCGTAGTTTTTGTCGCTCATAGGCGATTACGTTAAAGATTCACGGCCACTCTGCAAGCCGGACGGACGTCAATTTTGATGCAACCTGTTTCAGACTGGCGATGCACGGCGCGGTCTGCTTATGTGAAAAGGGTCGTTCTGCGCCATGTTCTACTTTGTCCTCCACAACGAGATTCAGGAAGGTCCCCATGCGGCGGCAGAGGTGAAACGCCTCCTCCGCGAGGGGCGCTACACGCCCGAGAGCCTGTGCTGGCGCGCGGACTGGGAGGGATGGCGTCCGCTGTCCTCGGTGGTCGGCTTGGTGCCGAAGTATGCCGATGTCTCATCCCCTTCGCTTTCCGGTGTGAGCGCTTCCGCAAAATCAAGCGAGGATCTCCAGGACGTGAATGCGGGTTGGTCGCCTGACCGGACTGGCCCGCTGGACCGGCGTGTTGTGATCCTTCTGGTGGCCGTCTTGCTTCTCGGGGCTGCTTGCACCGTGCTGGCCGTTTTACTGGTCGATGCCCAATCCCACAACCAGCACCAGACAGAGCGGGCGGTCTCGCGAGCGGAGCTCGAACGTGGTTTGTTGGAGGCGAGCGTCTCCCTGCGCGGCCCGCAGCCGGCCGATGAAATTCACACCTGGGTGACATACGAGGATGCGGCTACGGGTCGTCCTGTGGCCGTGTCGCGGGCCAATGTTTTGATCTATCCCGAGGAGATGGTTGCCGACGTGCTCCGGACTTCGGGTCCTGGAGCCGCCCAGGAAATGATGTCACGCCTGCAGTCCACGTTACCCCCTCCGTGGCGCGAAACGATCACCGATTCCAGCGGGGTCGCATCGATCAGCGGAATGAAGCCCGGTAAGTATGTTGTCATTGTTTTCGCTCAAAAGACAGGCTCAGGCGAGCCGGAGAATTACTTTTGGGTCGCAAGAAGACAAGTGGACGAGCACCCCTCCCAGGCCTTGGTCCTCTCGGAAAAAAACGCCACCACGCCGAAGAGCAGCGACTTTCTGGTCATCGACTAAAACCCCTTACCGCGTCTTGCTGTCGAAGGCATCCCGCAGGGCGTCGCCGAGAAAGTTCCATGCCAGCAGCGTGAGGGCCATGGCAGCCGCCGGGAAAGCCAGGAGCCACCAGAAACTGCGGACCGGGTTGATCGTGCCCGCGCCATCTGCCAGGAGGGATCCCCAACTTGCTTGCGGTGCCTGGATTCCAAGCCCCAGAAAGCTCAGGAACGACTCGTCAATGATCACCGCCGGGATTGTGAGGGTGAGGTAAACAAGGATGATGCCGGCGAGATTCGGAAGCAAATGGCGTGCGAGAATGTTGACATGGGACTGCCCGAGGGCGCGGGCGGCGGTGACGAACTGGCGCTCCTTGAGCGAGAGCACTTGGCCGCGAACGATGCGGGCCATCGTAAGCCATTCGATCAAACCGAGTGCGAGAATCAGTATCGCGATGCGTGAGGACTGCACGAGCCAGGTCCATCCTTTTTGCGAGGCCCACTCCTGGAGTCCCATATTGAACGCATTGATGGCAATGAGAAGGAAAATGAGCCGTGGCACGGAGTAGAGGATATCGACCAAGCGCATCATCCAAGCATCGAGCCTCCCGCCGGCGTATCCCGCCACGAGCCCCCAGGAGGTTCCGATGAAAAGGCTCACCAACGCACCACTGAGGCCGACCAGTAGCGAAACACGACCCCCCGTGAGGACCCGGTAGAGGACGTCGCGGCCATTCAGATCGGTGCCGAACGGATGATCCCACGAGGGTGGCGCGTATTGGCCCGGTCCAGGCTCGCCCAGACTGGACGGGAGAAAGCACGGACCTGCGACACAAGCGGCGACCATGAGCGCCAGAAACGCCGCCGAGAGCACAGCGGCGGGATTTTTTCGGATCCTCTGGAGAATGCGCGGATCAAGCATGGGTTTTGATTCTCGGGTCCAGAACACCGTAGGCCAGATCGACGACGAGGTTGAAAAAAACCAACATCGCGCAATAGACGATCACCATTCCGCCGAGCAGGAATCCGTCGCGGTTCAAGATGGAATGGACAAAAAAACCTCCCGCGCCGGGGATGTTGAAGACGGTTTCGACAACGATAGACCCCGTGAGCAAATGCGCGGCGAGGGGTCCGAGGTAGGAAACCACTGGCAGGATGGCGATGCGCAAGGCGTGTCGGTAGACGACCGTGGATTCTTTCAGACCCTTGGCGCGAGCGGTCCGGACAAAATCCATTTCCAGCGTCTCGACCATGCTCCCCCGCATGAGGCGAGCGATCACCGCGGCAGCCGGAGCAGCCAGCGTGAGCGCGGGGAGAACCACATGCGACAAGCCACCCCAACCCCCGGCCGGGAGCCAGCCGAGGGTGAGAGCAAAAACAAGAATCAACAATGGACCGATGATGTAGGACGGCAACGAAATCGCAGCCAGCGCCAGAAACATAGCCCCGAAGTCCCGCCAGGTCTGTCGGTGCATGGCCGCGAGCGTGCCCAGCCAGATGCCGGAGAAGGTCGCCAGCAAGAAGGCTGTGCCACCGAGTGCCAGTGTGACCGGCAATGTCTGCGCGAGGATTTCATTCACCGAGCGGTTGCGATACTTTGTGGAAAGGCGCAAATCCCCTCGCAGCAAGTCGCCGATGTAGCCGGAGTATTGCTGCCACAGCGTCCCGTCGAGTTTGTATTTTGCGAGAAGCTGCTTCTCGATCGCCTCCGGAATCTTCCGCTCCCCGTCAAACGGCCCACCCGGCGAGACCCGGATCAACAGAAAAGTGATCGATACAACGCAGAACAAAACCACGAGAAGCGAAACAAGGCGTTGAAATAGGACGGCAAGCATGGTGCACAGGCTCAAAAAAAGATCCTTGAGCCACATCCGCAATTCCTACCGCAATGCATCGCAAAACACCACCACCCACTGCACAGCCCCGGAAGCGGCGAGCCAAAAATTTGGACGATCCTTCAATTTTTTGGTTTGGCGACAAGGCGAGAGCGAGCGTTTTTCATCCCCAAGCGATCCGATTTTTGGATTGAAAATAATTTGACCGGTATTCCGGAACCTCAGAAGTAACCTGCATTGATTTCGGGCCCCCTTCCTTGACGGCTTGCGATTAAGAGGCTCCGGGGTTTCTTTTTTTCGGCCTCGGATTGCAAACCAATACTATCATTCTTCAGAAGGCCATGGAATGATTTCAGATTTCCGGATCGCGTGCGTTAAGCCAAAGCCTTCCTAACGGCGGCGATGACGCGATCCTGGTCTTGCTCGCTCAGGTAGGGATTGAGCGGCAGGCTGAGGACTTCGCGGGAGGCGGATTCCGCTGCGGGGAAGTCGCCGTATTGGTAGCCGAGCGGTGCGAAGACGGGTTGCTCGTGGAGGCAATTCGGGTAGTAAACGGCGGTCGGGATGCCGAGCACTTGGAGCCTTGCAGCGAGGGCGTCGCGCTCCGGCACGCGGATCGTGTATTGGGCGTAGACGTGGGTGTTTCCTTCACGGATGGCTGGCGTTGCGCAGACATCGCGGAGTTTTTCCGAATAGCGTGCTCCAATGCGGTGGCGGGCCTCGACCTCGGCTTCAAATCCGGGCCACTTGGCGAGCATGATGGCGGCCTGCAGCGTGTCGAAGCGGCCGTTCATTCCGACGAGGTCGTGGTAGTGGCGACGAATGCCACCATGGGTGCGGATGGCTTTCATTTTCACGGCGAGGTCATCGTCGCTAGTGAAAAGTGCACCGCCCTCGCCGTAGCATCCGAGTGGCTTGGCGGGGTAGAAGCTCGTGCTGGCGATTTGAGTGATGTTGCAGCTTCTCACGCCATGGCGCGTTGCTCCGAAGCTCTGCGCAGCATCTTCGATGACCGTGAGGCCGTGTTTTTCTGCAATGGCATTGATGGCGTCGTAATCGGGCATCTGGCCGAAGAGGCTCACGGGCAGAAGCGCTTTCGTGGCAGGCGTGATCGCCGCCTCGATCTTCTCCACGGCGATGTTGAAATCCAGCGGGTCAATGTCCACGAAAACAGGCTTCGCGCCCACCTGCGCGATGACTTCCGCCGTGCTGATCCAAGTGAATGGAACCGTGACGACTTCATCGCCGGGACCGATCTTCAGCGCGCGCAGGGCGATTTCCAGACTATCCGTGCCGCTGGCAACGGTGATGGCATGACGACAGCCCACATAGGCTGCAAGCGTGTTTTCCAGCGTCTCTACCTCTGGGCCCATGATGAACCGGCCGTGTTCGAGAACGCGGTCGAGAGCTTCGTGGATCGCGGGCTTGAATTGGCGATACTGTGTCTTGAGGTCGATGAAATCCATGTCCCGGTTTAGCACTTAACAATCTGGAGTGAAATACACCAAATGGCCATGGGCTATATTTCACGGGTGCGATTTTAGGGTGTGGTCACATCGTCTCGATCCGACCGCAAGCACTCACAACGATTCGCACCCGATTCCCGCGATCGGTCCTTCTGCATTCGCGAGAGGGCTTTTGTTTTGAAGTCAGGACTGATCTGATCGGGCGTCATGGATTTTCTGCTTTTTCTCATCGGCACGGATGAGCCGCTCGAAGGTTACTGGGGGCGTTTGGACGATGCCTTTGCGGGTTGCGTCATTCATGTTGAAAAAACCAACACGAATTTCATTGGCCGCATTGTGTCTCTGCCTCAAGCCATGGCAGAAGCGGGTTGGCAAATTGGCGAGCCCAAGTGGCAGGAGATCCGGCCCGATGGCTCCTCGCGCTGGCTCATGCGCGATCTGCGCAAGCATTTCGACACACGCACCGGCCGCGTCGTTGGCATCGACCTGCAGGAATACAATCTCTCGCTTGCCGCAGGGGGACGCCTTCGCCTTTACACCGGCAGCCTTCCGATGTTTCCGATTCAATCTTGGAAACGCATCGCGTCGCCGCCTTCTCCTAACTAACAAAATCTATAACTCTTCAAATAAGTAGTTTGTTTTCAGAAGAATTCGCAGAGTTCCGCAGATTGATTTTATACCAAATGCTCATAGGTTTTGGACTTTCATTCTGATTGCCCCAAGCGTTTGGCGCATGGTCCCGGGGAGCGCGCCCGCTCTCCGATCCGTAGGCTACGAGCCAGAGGCCCTCGGGCGCGCTCCCCGGAAAAAATTTCCGTTCAAACTCTTTTTAAAGTCTAAGAAAAAGCTGACTTCGGTATTACAGGAATATTCGTCTCTCGCCAACCACCCTCCGATTCCTCCTGCACATCCTGTCTAAAAATAAAATTCATTTTGAATTGAACTATTCCGCGTCCCGTGGAAGGATTTTGCCCGATGAGCCTCGCTTCGCTTCCTGTTCCTGAATTGCAAGCCACCGAGACGGCTTTGCGCGAGCACTTCGAGCACACGCTCGTCGAAGTTTTCTCCGAACTGGCCGATCTCTTTGGCAACCCCCGCTCTCATGGCCAGATCTACGGCATTCTTTTCGCATCCCCCCTGCCGCTGACGATGGATGACATCGCCGCGCGGCTTGGCATCAGCAAAGGCTCTGCGAGTCAGGGTCTGCGTGCCTTGGAGATGCTCGGCGCCATCGAGCGCGATGCCAGCACCCGCACATCCACCTACGCGGCGAGGCTTGAGCTCAAGCTCCTCGTCTCTGGTTTTGTCCGCCAGCGCTTGCTGCCCCGCCTGAACTCGAGCAAAACCCAGCTGGCCGCGCTCAAGACCCTCTTACCGAGCCTTCCCGCCGAGCACAGCGCCGACTACCAACTCCGGCTCAAGCGCGTCACCCAATGGCATGACCGCGCCCTGCGTTTCCTCCCGCTGGCCCAGAAACTCCTCGACACGGCCTCGAAATTTCCGACATCCATTGACTGAAAAAACCGCGTGCTGGAAACGCCACCACCTGAATCCCTATGCGACGGAGCTGCTTTTTTACGAAGGCCGCAACCAAAGGCGGCAGCATGGGTTGAAATAATCAGCCAATAGAGCAAAGATCGCCTTCCGCATGTCATCCTGCCGCACTCTCAAGTATCTCTTTGTCGCGGGTGTCTTCCGCTCGGGCACTTCGATGCTCTACGCCAGCCTGAATCAACACCCCGCGATCGCCCTGATGTATGAGCCCGAGCTGCAAAGTCATGCGGTGCCGCCGCGCCTGTTTCTCCACAAGAACTGGTTGGAAAATGCCAACGCCTGGGGCAAATTCCTCTTCCGGCATGGATTTCCACCATATCCCAAGGAAGCTGCCAAGCATTTCCGATGCCCCGAGGATCTCTACAAAGCCTACGCCGACCGCAAGCAGGCCGTCTATGTCGGCGAGAAGAGTCCCACCCTCCATGCTTATCTGCCCCGCCTGGCCCAGCGATTCCCTGAAGCCAAAATCATCACCATTTCACGAAATCCCGCCGCCGTTTTCCACAGTATCCAACAGGCAGCCAAAACCGCATCCTGGTTCGCCAGAGCGCGAATGCTCGAGAGGTCGCTTCATGGACAAGAAAAAATGCTGCAAGACTGCATCCTGCTGCAAAATCGGGGATTCCGAATCCTCCACCTCACCTACGAGGCTTTCACAGCCGCACCGGAAGCGGAGTGCCGCCGGATTTGCGACTACCTTGGCGTGCCTTTCGACGAACGCATGACCACCTTGGAAAATGCGGATTTGGCCCCGATTTCCGACAAGCCAGTCCATTTGAGGCTGCGCTCCAAAAAAATCTCTGCGTCTCCAGTCATCAAGCCAGACCTTCCCCAAGAATGGCTCGACTTGCTCGAAACCCATTGGCAGCGCACCCGCGATTGCCTTGCCAGGCTCTCATCCGACGAGCGACCGCTCAAACCTCTGGACCCGCCGGCGAAAAAAATCCAGAGCGCCATTGGCAAAGGCCGTTTCCTGCATGATCGCACGTGCTGGAAGAGGTTCCTCTACCACTTGCTCCCCGCCGAGTTCATCCGTGTCTTCCGTGCCACCAAGGTTCTCATCTGCAACGCGCAAAGCATTCAGGCCGAGAGATACACTTCATCGGAAAGGCTGCGCATCAGCCTGGTCACCAGCGCACTGATTCTGGCGTCGATTGCCACCGGGGCGTTTCTCTATATTTCCTCACGAGGCGATGTGAGCCCGCTGCCGTTTTTTATTTTCCCTGTGCTGGCCTCGGGCTGGTTCTTCGGCTGGGTGCAGATCATTCTTTTCTCCCTCCTGGGTGCCTCGGCATGGACATTTGGCCCCATACTGACATTCAGCCCCCAGCTTCCCTTGCACTGGGTGGCATGGAACATCATTAGCCGCACTATCGTCCTCCTCATCCTCGGTCTGTTCGCATGGCACCTCAAGGCCACCTTGCTGATCCACCAGAATCAGAAAGAATAAAATCCTCACGCGGAGCGCTCACGCCGACCTCCCCAATGATTTTGCTGTCCATGATTTTCTCACAAAGCGTCGAGAGGCACGTGTCGAAGTGCTGATACCAACTCCCGGCGCTCACAGAGACGCCTCTACAAACTCGCCACCAGCAGTTCGTGACTCGCCACTTCTTCCGCTCTTCCCCGCATGCCCTCCACTCGCCGCGTCCTCTCGACCGACCTCGCCTGCACCGACTACGAGACCCTTGGGCAGCATCTCCGCACCCGTTGCCGACAACCCGGTTCCTACGCCGTTGATTTTTCGAATACCCACATTGTCACCATGCGGCGGCATGACCCCGCATTTGCCGCCGCCACCGCCGGCATCGACCTGTTCATCCCCGATGGAATGCCCCTCATCTGGTGCCTGAACCGCCAAGGCGCCGCGCTTCAAGACCGCGTTTACGGCCCCACCTTCATGAGGAAATTCCTCGCAATATGCCCCTCTGATGTTTCGCACTACTTTCTCGGCGGCAGTCCAGAATGCGGAACCAAGCTCCAGGAACGCCTGCTGGAGAGAAATCCGGAGCTGAAAATCTCTGGCTCCTATCATGGTCCATGCAGTGCCGAAGGTCGCTTGCAGGATGAGGCCGATGTGCTCCAAGAGCTTCGGTTTCTTCGACCCGACTTCCTCTGGATCGGTCTCGGAGCTCCCAAGCAATACCATCTCATCCACCGCCTCAAACCCCTCCTGCCAAGCGGCATCCTCCTCGCTGTCGGCTTCGCTTTCGATGTCAATGCCGGCACCAAACCCGATGCTCCGGGCTGGATGCAATGCGCTGGCCTCACTTGGGCCTATCGCCTCGCTAGCGAACCCCGCCGTCTCGCCTGGCGCTATCTCAAGTGGAATTCACTCTTCCTGTATTACTTGCTAAAAAAGTAAAAACTCCGCCCTGAAAAGAAAGAATTGACCACCAAGGACACAAAGCGCCGAGAATGTCGCGAAACGACGTTCATAGACCGCTGCTACAAGCCGTCGCAAACGGCTACGCATTAGACGGATAGTTCGTCAACGGATTTCTGACAATGGACTCGCTGCACTCACCCTGCGAGCAAAATTCATTTTTCGTCCTCCGCTCCTGGTCTGGAAATTTTGTTTATTTTGTCTAAAACCAATAGCTGATAGGTTTTGGGCTCTCTGTCTGATTGTTCCAAGCATTGGGCGCATGGCCC
>JBAWVX010000003.1:0-118455 GCA_037147075.1 bacterium | reverse complement strand
AGCGATCGGGGAGCTCAACAAAGGAGGAAAGGGTGTCGGACCAGGTGCGGGAGTTTGAGCGTTCGCTGATGACGCGACTAGGGCAAGCAAAATAGCCGCAAAAAGGCGCTTGAGGTAGGAAAGGTGAAGGAGTTTCATGCTTTCAGTGGTGTGAATTCGAGCGGCAGGCGTTTCCACACAGAGGGGAGAACAGGCGGGACCGCGATGCTCCCTCGGTTTTCGCAAGGTGGGCTGTGAGGGATTCTAGCACTTGATGTGGCATCCAGAGGCAATCGATCGCCGGCAGGATGCCAGCACTCCAGTCCATTTTTCAATAACCGATGGGATGTTCGAGTCACTGGGTGGCTCCTCGTTTTTCGGATTTCTCCACCATCTGGGCAAAATCTTTTGAAGTGGTTGATAAAGAGTCGAGCGGACACAAGTAGTCGATTTTTCCAGGGGTAACGCCTAAGAGCATTCGCGTGTCCTCATATGCCACAACGATCAGAAATTGGCGATTGCCGAGTGGGCGCATCTCCAGCACTTGGAGTTTTCGTTGATCCTTGGAGCGGTTGAATTGCAGGGGAATGCCAAATTTGATCAGGTAAATTGCGGCGCCTGCGGCAGCCGCCAAAAGCGTCACGTATCCCAAAAGGCGACCGAAGTCGTCCAATCCCGGAGTGGCGGGAGCCAGCAATTTGCTTTCCGCTGAAGTTGAAGCTTTTTGCGGGAGATTTTGAATCCCCTGATTTTTTTCGTCCCTTGGTTGGGGCGAGTCAGATGGAGCTGCTGGTGCTTCTTGGCTTGCGGTCGAAACAGAGCCTTCCGAGTTGGCATGTGGGGATGAGATATGGAGGCACGCGAGGACCGCCGCGAGGGCAAGCCTCCACGTTAGGTGGCTCATGCCGCGTCTCCGACGATCTGAGTGATTTTGATACCAAAGTTCTCATCCACCACCACGACTTCCCCACGGGCGATGAGTTTGTCGTTCACATAAAGACCAACGGGTTCGCTGGCGAGTTGGTCGAGTTGCAGCACGGTGCCCTCTCCGAGTTCCACGACATCCCTCATGGGCAGCATGCAGGATCCGATACGGACTGTGAGATCGACTTTGACATCGAGAATGACCGAGAGATTTTTTGCTTCGTTGATGGTGCTCATGATTTTTGGGCAGATGGGATTTCGGAGTTGATTTGAATGGCGACGTGGCCGTTTTCGCAGCCGGCTTGGGCGGTGAAGCGGGGCGCATTGGCGATGCGAACACGGGTGGTGTTGAGAGTGGTTTTGGGCATTTCCAGAATGTCACCGACCTGCAACCTCAGGACATCACTCACATTCACGCCAGGCACTTCCCAGTCGGCAATGAGAGGAACGGAAATCTGGTTGTAGGAACTGCGCCACTGCTGAGGTTTGATCTCGGGCTGCGTCTGCAAGTCGCGTGAGCGACGGGTATGCATGTTTTTAACGATCGGCTCCAGCATGTTGTAAGGCACACCGATTTGGATAAGTTCCACACTATCCCCCGCGAGCGCCTCAATCGTGAGAGCCAACATCACCGTATCATTCGAGCAGGCTTGCAAGAAACGGGGGTTGTTTTCGTGGCCGACTTGGCGTCCGCTGTATTGGCGCTCATCTTTCCACTGGCGACACCATTCATTGACGATGATATCCACGATTTCCTCAAGAAGAGCGATTTCTATTTCGGTCAGGTAGCGCTCTTCATCCGAGGTGCTGCCGCGTCCACCAAGCATGCGGTTTGTCATGCTGATGGCGAGACGGGGATGAATTTCAAGAATCCCTATACCAGGAAGCTGATCGACCTTGAAGAGGGAAATATGCGTCGGATTTTTCATCGACTCGGCAAATTTCCCGTAGGGCATGGTGGTGAGCTTTGCTAGCTTGAGACTCATGTCTGCGCGTAAGAGGGAGGAAAAGCGAGCTGAAATGGTCGAAATGAACCCTGCATGGATTGTTCGGATACGGCGGATCTCTGCCTCAGCCAGGTGAATCGGTGTGCGAAAATCAAAGGGCTTGGCCTGAACCTGGTTGGAATTCGGAAAACGAGAGCCGTCGAAGCGGTAAATCGACGGAGCCGAGGATTGGGCAGCCTCTGCGACGAGTCTGTCGATATCGGATTGGTTGAGAGTTCCAGCCATATCAGGTATGAGGGTGCTAAAAGCCGTTATTGAATTACGAATTCGGAAAAATAAATCTGGTCGATCACTTCAGCTCCGAGAAGGCTGTTGAACTTGGCGATCAATTGCTTACGGACAGCTTCCCGTCCGTTTGGGTTGTCCAGAGCGGATGGCGCCTGAGAGGAAAGAATCGTTATGGCCGCATCGCGCAGCGGGGATTCGTTTTCCTTCATGATATCGCTGATCTTCGCATCAGCACTTGCTACCTTGAAGTTGGTGCGAAGGTAGCGGGAGTTTCCTGTTCCTGCCAGGTTCACCACAAGGCTGCCAAATTCTGCGCTGTGCTCACCAAGAGCCGAAACGGTTTTAGCCGTCTTGGACCCATGCTCGTCAGCAGGCTTCGCCGTTCCCGCAGCAGCCTTGAGTTTTGGCAAGATCACGAGATCCATAACGCCATAAACCAAGGCCGGAACGAGAATCACCACGGCAAGGACCGGCATCAAGGGGTTCCCGGATTTTTTGGGTTCGGAAAAGTTTGGGTTGACTGTATCTGTTTCGTTGGCTGGCATAGTGATTATTTGGTTTTTAAAATTTGTGAAATTTAGCGCTTGAGGTTGACAATCTCCTCCATCACGGAGTCAGAGACGGTAATCACACGCGATCCCGCTTGGAAAGCACGCTGGGCGACGATGAGGTCGGAGAATTGTTGGGTGAGATCAACATTCGAAAGCTCCAATGTGCCTTGAATAATATCACCCGCTTGAGTGGCTGTTGGACCGGCCGTTGCAATCGTGGCACCTGCTGCGCCGCCGTTGGCTCCACCGGCGATGCCCGGGTTGGATAACATATTCCCAGACTCTCTTTGCAGGGCATTCGGGTTGGCAAACGTCGTCAGTAAAATTTGATCTATTGACGTCGCCGTCGTTGATCCCGAGTAGTAGGCGTTGACATTCCCTGCTTTATCGATGGAATAGGACTGGAGAGCGGTGGGAGGTGTTCCCGATGTGGGAGGAATGACAATCGGACCCGCAGCTCCTACCAATTGGTAGCCCTGGTTCGTTAGCATTTTGCCGGTGTCATCCAAGCGAAAATCGCCGGCTCGTGTATAAAAATACTCGTTGGTCGCGGAATTCAGGACTTTGAAGAAACCTTTACCTGATACGCCCAAGTCAGCGGGCCCACCAGTCGTGCTGAGGACTCCCTGGGTGAATTGCTGGGAAATGCTGGCGATGCTTGTTCCTGATCCGATTTGCATGCTGTTTGTTCCGACGGCACCAGCAGCGCCTCCTGCGTTTGCCGCACCGCTGGAGGAATACTCGAGCGTCTCACTAAAATTGTCTTGATTCGTTACACGAGACCCTTTGAAGCCGGTCGTGTTAACATTCGCTATGTTATCGCCAATGACTTCGAGATTTTTGCCAAAAGTTTTGACAGCTGAAACACCGCTGCTGAAAGAGTTGAGGAGTGCCATAGAGTGATTGGGGTTGATTTAGGATTGTGTTGGCGTGGTATTGGGATTTGCTACAGAAGGATTCGGCGGTGGAGGAGGTGTTGCAATTCCTGTGATGAGACTTGTGTCGTAAGTTTTGCCATTTATTACCAAAGCAGGCTTTCCGTCTTTGAGGGTAATCGCATCAACAAGGCCAGTAACGTCTCCACTGGCGTCTTTGACAGTGACGTTTCGACCTAAAAATGCAGGTGCTGCGGATAACTTTTGATCGCTTGTGAAAGTTTCAAAGGATTTGGACAGCGTTCGCATTTGCTCAAGTGACGTAAAATTCGCCATCTGAGAGATGAATTCCGTGTCCTTCATCGGGTTCATGGGGTCCTGAGCGGTGAGCTGCGTGGTCAGCAACTTCATAAAATCATCCGCCCCCAGTGCTTGTTTTCCAGCATTGGTTTTCATGGCAAGACCGGTTATGGGGTCCTTACCTGTCGGGGCGGATGCGGTGGAAGTATTGGAGATGGTTGAAATAGACATGGATTTTAGAAGTTTATGCCCACAAATTCATTCTGCCAGAGCCTGAGTTTGAGGGGGATCGGGAGAGGTTGGAGCTTGTTTGGGGATTTCTGCTTGTTGTTGGTTTGGAAGGAGCAGGATTCAAGTCTTGGGCAGAGAAGCGCTGACGCCCTTGCTCCGGTGTGGCATCTTGGTTCTGTGTAAAAGAGTCCTGAAATTGTGAGTCTCCAAAGCGAAGGCCTGGAATTCTGTGTGTTGCTGTGAAATCAGGCCAAGCTTTTTGGAGTGCATCCCGGAGCTCTGGAGACTCCGTGATGAAGGTGGAGTGGACTTCCCCAGCGCGCAGATGCAGGCGTATTTTGACAGATTCTTTTTCTCCCACCGGCAATTCCAGTTGGATTTGGGATTGGCCAGTTTGGTGAAATTTATCAATTTCCGAGGTGAAGGATGTCAGAAGAGCCGAGGCTTTCCCGGTTGCCGCAGTTTTGGCCTCCGGATTTGCTACGGGGGAAGAAAAAGGAAGACCCGCTGAAAAGTCTTGAGAGGCTGTTCCAGAACCGGAACCGCGGCCTTCGATCAATGGAATGGCTGACTTTTCCGATGGACTTGTCACCATGGAGAGTCGGTTTGCGGATGTCACGACAGGATCCTCCTCTGTTTTGGGAACAGCGACAAACGGTGCGTCTTCAAATGTGGCAAGCGAGACCATCTCGTGATCCCTCACAGCAGATTTCATGCCACGGGCTGCATCGCTGGAATTCTCGGGCGGCACGTTGTTTTTAAGATACACACCGGGCGATTTCTCGGCGTTTTCCTCTGCTCTGGGCTCATCTCGTGTAGCCAGCGTGGGTCCATCCTTCTTTGGAGTCTTGCTCGTGACAAGATCGGTTTTTGCCAAAATTTCAGAGTGTTCTGCGGGATTGGGTTCAACGCGCTCGGCTTTGGGTAAATTGTTTGATGACTGACCTGGGATTTTTGAGAGATCTGGTTGGTCTGGTTGGACGTCATTGACAGTTGGTTGAGTCGTCGTTTTGTTTGGAACTGTGAGTGAGTCTGGCGTTAACTCCAAACAGGGTCCGGGTTGAGTGTCTCCGGCCATGGGAATTTGGGGTGAAACAGGGGCGGCCTCTTGGGCTTTTTTGCGCTTTTTTGAGGCCTCGGCTTCTTCCAACTCCTCTTGGCGCTTATCCCGCTGATCGTTTTTGCTGATCAGACTGTCGAATGAATGATCTTCTCTTCCCTTTTTTGGGGCACAAAATTTCTGAAGGCCGCTTTGGAGGAAGTTTTTGGAATTTTCTAGGCAGGTTTTTGCGAGTTGCGCTGGGAGGGGGGAGGTCATCGGGTGGCTTGGTTGGCTTCGTTCTTGAAAAGGCGGAGTTGGTCACTGATGATGGCGGCGCGGTTGGCGAGGGTGGCTTTTGGGTCGGCTGGGGCGGTGGGGTCTTTGGTTTTCGCCATCTCACCGAGGATTTTTGCAACGATATCGGCCTTCATGGTGGCGAGGAGTTTCACGACATTGGCATCGGACATCTGGGCGAGGATGGCCACGGCCTCGGAGGGCTTCATGCTGGCGTAAGTGCGGGCGAGGTTGCGGACATTGGATTTCTCGGTGCTGAGGAGTTCAGTCGTCTGAGTGGTCAGATCCTGGCGCATTTTCTCGATTTCGCTGCGGAGGCGCAGGAGCTCCTGTTTTTCAGCTTCGATGCGTAATTCCACGGCTCCGAGATCCTTCGTCTTGATCTCGTAGGCCGTGCGCTGTTTTTGGAGTTCCTGCAGGAGGTTGTCGATTTCAGCGGTATAGAAATCCCAGTCTTTGGATTGGGATTTGATCTGCGTCCTCGTTGCGGGCGGCTCGGGGGGCAGGGTGGTGACGGATGGCCACTTGAGCAGGAGAACGCCTGCGGCGGTGGCGGTGCCCAGGATCACTGCGAGGATGACGAGACCCCAGTTGGAGGAGGGCTTCCGGTCGGCTTCGGAGAACGGGTTGAGAGTGGGTGTGTTGGCGTTCATTTATGGGATGGCAGTTTGGAGAAAGCGGGTTGCAGTAACAAAATCTTCGAGTTGTTTTTCGTCGGCGCGGGCGGCTTCGATTTGGATTTTAGCCAGCCATTTTTCGCGCAATTTGAGCACAAGTTGGTAGTCGCGATCGGCAGCGATGAGGATGTCACGCTTGGCGTTGACTTTTTGCTCCTCTTGGGCGAGACGGTTTTGAAGGGTTCGAAGGAGATCGCGCTGGGCGTTGAGGGCGTTCCAGCCTTGCTCGCGCACCCAGGCTGGAAAGCGCTCGCCGCTGATCATCCGGGTGAGTTCTTCCAAGCGTGCGATGGCCTCGGCCACACGGGCAGCTGCAAGGTCGCGGTCGCGCACAGCGGCTGCATAGATCTCGGAGGCCTTGTCTTTGGCCTTTTCACGCAGATCGAGCACGGTCTGGAGACTGAAATTTTTGCGGGTCATGCGACGATTTTGGCGAGTTCGGCGAAGCTTTTATCTCTCGTCCACTTGTCTTCAATGGGTTGGCGGAGAAGGCTGCGGAGAAGGGGAGTCTTCTCGATGGCCAAATCCACGTGGGCATTGCTGCCTTTCGTATAGGCGCCGATGGTGATGACATCCTCGTTTTTGCGGTAGGCCGCGAGGAGGTCGCGCGCAGTGCTGATGGATTTGAGCTCCTCCTTTGAGCAGATTTCGAGAGTCACGCGGCTCACGCTCTCCAGGACATCCACCGCCGGAAAGTGGTTCGCGGTGGCGAGTGCGCGGCTGAGAACCACGTGTCCGTCCAAGATGCCTCGCACGGCATCTGCGATCGGCTCATTCATGTCGTCGCCATCCACGAGAACGGTATAGAGGGCGGTGATCGAGCCCTTCTCGGCATTACCCGTGCGTTCCAGCAGGCGGGGCAGAACAGAAAAAACGGAGGGCGTATAGCCTCGGCTGGTGGGGGGCTCTCCCACGGCGAGGCCGATTTCGCGCTGGGCCATGGCGTAGCGGGTCACGGAGTCCATCATGAAAAGGACCTTTTTACCCTCGTCGCGGAAGTGCTCGGCGATGGCCGTGGCAATGTGGGCGGCGCGGCGGCGGATGAGTGCCGGTTGATCAGAAGTCGAGACCACGATGATCGAGCGGGCCATGCCTTCCGGGCCCAGATCTTTTTCAATAAACTCTCGAAGCTCGCGGCCCCGCTCGCCGATCAAGGCGATGACATTAATGTCCGATTCGGCTCCGCGCGCGATCATGCCGAGCAGTGTCGATTTGCCGACTCCGGATCCGGCGAAAATGCCGAGCCGCTGACCACGGCCCACAGGGGTGAAAAGGTCAAGGGATTTCACGCCTGTCTGGAATGGCTTGAGAATACGCTGGCGGGTGAGGGGATTGGGCGGGGGGCAGTGGAGCGGGCGCAGTGTGCCGCCAGGAAGCGGTCCCTTGCCGTCAATCGGGCGTCCGATGCCATCGATGATGCGCCCCATGAGGGCATCACTTACATTGATGCCTGCCGCGCGGCCCGTCGCAGCGACTTCGCAGCCGGCGTGGATTTCCTGCATCTCGCCCAGTGGCATGAGGAGCACGCGATGGTCGCGAAAGCCGACTACCTCAGCTTGGAGGCCATTCAGGCGAGGAGAACGAATCTCACAGATATCGCCAAGGGAAACATTCGGCCCAACCGACTCGATAACGAGTCCGGTGACCTGCACGACCTCACCCATTCTCACCAGCGGGGTGGTGGACTCGATACGACCGCGCAGATTTTTCATCAATGCGGGCAGAATGGGAGATTCTTGGTTCATTTCAGCGAGCGGGCCACATTTTGAAGCTTCGTGAGCAGTCGGGCATCAATCATGCCAAAACGGCTCTTAGCCAGGCAGTCGCCGGGTGCGAGTTCGGGGTCCCCTATGAATTTGAGGCCTGGGTATTTCTGGTCCAATTCAGTGTCCATGCCCCTGACGAGTGCAAGGTCGTGCGGATGGAGGCGGATTTCGACATCAGTAGAACCAGGGGCTACTTCGGCGAGTGTCTCCGAAATGATGTTGCGCACATGGTCGACATCCGGTTTGAAACCAGCTAGCACGCGGTGTGTTACTTCGAGAATCAGATCCGGCAGGATTTGGTGAACCTCGTTGACAAGCGTCTCCGATTGGGCTGCAATGCTTTTAAATACAGAATCCTGCAGTTGGGCGACCTCTGCGCGCTGCTCAGCGATCTGACGGGTCAGGGCGTCAGTGGCGTCCTGAAACCCGCTGTTGTAAGCTTCTTGGCAAGCAGCTTCATGGTCTTCGAGGCTGACGCTGTTATCGACTTCTTCCTCTACCATTACGGGAAGTCCACGGGAGATGGTGATACCAATCGGTGCGGCCGTGAAGTCGATTTTAGCTTGCGGATTCACTGGAGTCCTCCGCCGAGATATCAATCTCCCCAGTCTCGGAGAGTTGCATGATACGGGTGATGATGCGCTCTTGGGCGGCCTCCACATCCTTGTTTCGAACAGGGCCTTGGATATCGATTTCTTCTTTGAGCGACTCCGAAGCCCGTTTGGACATGGCACCGAAGAAGGTTCGTTTGACAGCCTCCGAGGCGTTTTTCATCGCCACGGCGAGTTCCTGTGTTTCCACATCGCGCAGCAGGCGTTGCACATCGCGTTGCGTGAGAGTGGTGATGTCTTCGAAATTGAAAAGTCGTTTGCGGATCGCCTCGCCCAGTTCGGCGTTTCGTTCCTCGATTCGGCCAAGGAGGTTTTTGCTGAGTTCCTTGTCGAGAGATTTGAGAAGTTGAGCCGCAGCTTGGGCTCCTCCCCGCTTGTGCATGCTGTATTGCTGGGGGCCAGTCGAGAGGTGCTTGCCGAGACTGCGGAGCACTTTGTTGATCAGTTCGCTGGAAATGGAGTCCATCGTCCCGAGTCGCTCAACGATTTCTTCGCGCGCTTCTGGTGAAAAGAGTGGAATGATCTGGGAGACTTGGCGCCCATCGAGGTAGGAAAGGATGAAGGCAACAGTTTGAGGTTGCTCGTTTTTGATGATGTTGAAAATTTGCCTCGTGTCCATTTGGCTGAGTTCCCGGACAGCGTCGATCGAATTGCTGGCGGGGAGAGCTCGAAGCAGAATGTTTGAGGCGGCTTGTGGACCTCGGGCGGCCTCCAGAGCCCGCTGGGCAAATGACATGCCTCCGAGTGCGGTGGACAGACCGTCGCCGATCAAGCCGCAGAACTCGTCGAGTATTTTTTCTTGGAGTTTGAAATCCACGACGTCCATCGAGGCCATCTCACGAGCGACGGCTTCGATCTCCGGGTCGCGCAGTTGTTTCATCAGCTCGGGAGCCAGGTCTGAACCTACAATGATGAAAAACGCAGCGAGTTTCTGCGTTTTGGACATTGTTTCGTAATCGGCGGTAGGCATTGCTTAGTTTTTGTTTTTGTCGATTAGCCACTCGCGCAGGGTAGCCCCCACATTTTCGGGTTTTTGGCGGATGAGTGAGTTGAGGAGCTCTGGCGAGACCTTGAGGTTTTTGGCGGCTGGAAGGAAGGATGCGGGGTCTTCTGCGCCGCCGATATCCGGCAATGCGCCTGCTGGTTGGGGTGTGTTGGTTTCGTCCACAAGTTCGAAAGAAATTTCCTCTGGCTTGGCCCGGCGCAGCATCAAAAAGAAAATGGCAAAGACGATACCTGCGATGGCGAGGGCCGCGATGGGGCGAATCATTTCCACATAACCACCCACTTTGTCGGTGAGCGGAGCCCCGCTGGCAACAGAGCTTGGAAAAGGCACTTCCTTAATGGATACAAACGAGGCGGGGTTCTCATTCTTGGGAACTTCTATCCCCAATGCGTTAATCACCATGCTCCGAAGTTCATTCATCTGCTCCGGCGTGCGGGGTGTCAGTTCCCCGGTTTGCGACGATTTTTCTGCCAAGAACACAGCAGCCGTGATGCGGGTGATAGCGCCCGGATTCTTAACTGTATTGGTTAGAGTCTTGTTAATTTCGTAACTCTGGGTTTTCGAGGATCGGGAGGTGTTGCTGGATTTGTTGGCGCCGGGTTTGTTCGCCTGCGCAGGTTGGGCTGGAGTGTTTGCGGCAACACCCGCTCCCTGTGCCGGTTCGGCGCCGGTCTCATTGGTGGAGGCGCTGTCTTCGACCGTTACCTCTTGACGTGGCACCTGACCCTCGGGATCGAACCGCTCTTCGGTCATCGTGGCCGCTTCCGTATTTATCGACGCGGAAACGCGAACCACACAGTTGCCGGGCCCTAAGACTTTTGACAGCATGGTTTCCACTTTCGAGGTGAGATACTCTTCGGTCTGCTGGCGATACTTGACGATGCTTGCGGCATTGCCCAACTGGGGATCCGATTTGAGGTCCTCGGAGAGCACATTGCCCGCATTGTCAATCACGGCCACATCGTCGACTTTCAGACCTTCCACGGAGCTTGCCACGAGAGAGCGGATGGAGTTGACCGCCGCCTTGTCGAGGTGGTTGCTACCTGTATCCACGAACACCGAGGCGGTAGGGCGCGAGTCGGTGGTCCGAACGAGCAGTCGGCTTTCCGGAAGCACAACCATTACGCGCGCGGATTTCACACCTTGCATTTGGGCGACCGTGCGGCTCAGTTCTCCTTGGAGCGCCCGAGTGTAGTTCGTGCGTTGCACAAAGTCGCTGATGCCAAAATTGCTGCGGTCGAAAATTTCAAAACCAACGCCGTCTGCAGTTGGCAAACCTTTTGATGCCAAACTCATGCGGACTCGATAGACGTCCTTGGAATTCACATAGATCGAACTGCCCCCCCCCCCGATTTGATAGGGTATGCTCTGGGCTTCGAGCTCTTTAACTACTTCGGCGGCTTCCTTTTCGCCGAGCTTCCCGTAGAGCAGCTTCATGTCCGGGCGTTGCGCCCAGTAAAGCATGGCTCCGATGCCCAGAATCACAGCCACGCCTGCGGCGGAGACGATGATGCGATGGGTTGGGGTGAGTTCGCTCCAAATTTTATTAATTTGCTGGAGTAATTGTTTCATCCTTTCGAGACAACGGGGATTATTTTAGAATCTAGCCCTCAAACTTGGGCGCGCATCAGTTCTTGGTAAGACTCGACGAGCTTGTTACGCAGCTCCACCATCAAAGTGAAGGCCACGCTGGATTCCTGCCCGGCAATCATGGCTTGGTGCAGATTGGTGGCCTCGCCAGTGAGGACCTTGTTTTTCTCGGCCGCAGAGGTTTTCATTTTGTCGTCCACATCAGTAACGAATTTTTTCATCATGTTGCCGAAAGGGTCCGGCCCGCCCACTTGGGTGCCGCCGGCAGCTAGGCCGGTTTCCCGGAGAGAATTGGTGCGTTCGAGTTCGGGTTGGAAATTCCGCATCGTGAGCGGAGCAGTCATATTTTGCACGGGGGAAGGGATGGCGGAGATGTTCATTTCAAGGATTTTCTAAGTTCTAGCGACCGATGGAAAGAGCTTGGGAGGCCATCTGCCTGGCGTTGCGCACGACGGCGAGGTTGGCTTCGTAGGAGCGGGTGGCTGTCACCATGTCCACCATTTCGAAAGGAATGTTCACATTCGGCATGGTGACGTTGCCATCCTTGTCTGCGTGGGGATGCTGGGGGTTGTTGATGATTTCGCCGGGGGTCTCGTCACGCTTGATCTCAGAGACGCGTACGCCTTGCATGTTTGGACCGGCGGCGGCATCCAATAGGGATTCGAAGGCCACAATGCGGCGTTGGTAGGGCTTGCCATCCAGTCCTTTTGTCGTGTTGGCGTTAGCGATATTCTGGGAAACAATATCAACGCGCATTTTTTCGGCGTCCAGTGCGCTACCGGTAATGCTGCTTGCCGGAAGAATATTCATAAGTTTCGGATTAAGAAAAGTTGGGGTTTATGGAATTACGAAGGTCGACCCAAGATCGCGTGGCGAAGTTGTTTCAGAGAACCGCTCGCGAAATCTGTCAGCACATTAAAATTCATCGTATTTTGCGTGAGACCGAGAAGTTCGCTGTCAATCTGCACATTGTTGCCATCCGCCCGTGTGGAAGGGGTGAGCGTGTCCACCTCAGTTTTGGGTGTCATGGAGGAGATTTGTTCGGCATCCCGGGATTTGATCTGATTCCGAAGCTGTTCCTCGAAGGATTTGCTTAAGTCGACCCGCTTGTAACCTGGGGTTGAGACATTGGCCAGGTTGCTGGCGATGGCTGCATGGCGCAGTGCCGTGACATCCATCATTTTTTTCACAGCTGTGTAGTTATCGCTGTTGAAGAGAGAGGCCACCATTTCCATGTTGAGATGTCCAGCAGAACCTGTGCCAGTTTTCGAAGTGCTGGCGTCAGTTCGCGAGGTCTGAGTCCTTTGGAAACAAAATTCACCCGAATGAACGCTTGAGGAAAGAGAGGGAGATGATAACGAGACACCGGCAATACGATCCGACCCGCATGTTTTGATTTAAGTCGGCATTCCCTAAGCCATGACCGTTTGGCCTGACGAATAATCCCGAATCCAGCAGATTTAACCACAGAAGACACAGAGATCACAGAGGATGAGTAGTTTATGCTTCGATGTGGTGGAATTTTTTGCGATATCAAACAACGGCTACGGCTTTTTCTGTGAATCCTTTCCTCCTGTAAAATCCGATTTGAGGATCATCTTGGATTTTGAAAGACCATTTCCGTGAGAAAAAATAACATATGGCAGAACATTCCATGGCTAAAGTGGAGACGGCAAAACTTGCCGAGTGCTTCCATATCTTGGGTAAATCCCTCAAACGTGTCCCAATTTGAAATCCAGGTTCCAAGTGAAGGACTGGAAGAATCTGCCTTCGGATGCTCAAAGGTCATCTCGAGAGCTTGAACTTTCCCTAAAAACCTTGCCCAAGGAACGTGGGCCGACGAAATGAAGCGGCGGGATTTGTCAGGCCAGAAGAGTGGTCTTTGAGCCGGGGACTATGTGGAGTGTTCCACCGATTCCCTTGGTGGAGGCCAGGCCTTCTGAGAAAGCAATTTTGGCGTTCTCAATGATGGATACCGCCTTCTGTGCGGTTTCTTTCAGGTTGCCATCCAGTTGAAACGTGCGCTCGGTTCCATCGGCTTTTTTGAGTTTCACATTTCCGTCCGGCAGGAAAGTAAGGTCATACGGTTCCGAACTGCCTTCAAGCGCCTTCGCGATTTCTGGAGATTGGAGGATCTTGTGTGACATCTGCTGAAGGGTCATCTCGACATCTGATCGGCTTCCGATACCTTCGGCGCTGAGCCGCTTCAAGCTTTTGTATTCGGGAGTGCTGGTCGCTTTTGTTAAAATCTGGGCAAAGGCGGCTTTTTTCATTTCTGCCGGGCTCGTTGCTTTGTTGGTATCGTTCTCGGAGTTTCCAGCGATACGACCTAAAATGTTGCTGCCCAGTCTGGCAGCCGTGATGGCGAGGAGAGGGTTCATAAGGTAAATCAAGCAACTTTCATGCCAGGCAGAGTTTTTTGGATCGAGATTAAAAAATCTACTGGTTCGCTGCGTTTGGCGGGGCGATCTGGTTCGCGGCTTGCTGGGTTGATTGAGATGGAGCAGGCTTGGGAGGGGATTTTTCAGTTTTGAGAAATGCCGGTTGGAGGTCGCTGGCAGGAGTCTCTTTATCGAGAAGAGGGTAAAGATCGCGTTCGGTTTTCTCGAGCCAATCGAGGTTGTCGAGTCGCCACTGGGCCATGTCGCGGAGCGTGGAGAGGTTCATGCCGACCATCGAGTCGCCTTCCACAGCAGGGGCATTGAGCGGGATTTTATCAATAATGTAGCGGTAGGCTTCGCGGGCGCGGGCGTGATGGCGGAGGCGTTCAAAGCACAGGCCGATCTGATAGACCGTGGGACCGCGCCAATTCGGAGCATCGTTGAGTTCGGCGAGTTTTTGATAAACGGAGAGGGCTCCGAGCGTGTCGCCGGTTTCGTAGAGTTCGTTGGCGATGTCGTTTCCGGTTTTGCGCTGCCAGTAAGCCCAGACGGCGGGTTTTTTCTTGCCGAATTCGCGGCCGGCTTGAAGGAGCTTGATCGTCTCCTTCATGGCCTCCTCTTTACGCCCGAGGGCACGAAGAGATTGCACGCGGAGATACTGGGCCTCCGGAGCGAGAGGGCTGGCGGGATAGGTGACGAGGAAGCCCTCGGCACCCGTGAGGGAATTTGTGTATTGTCCGGAGAGGTATGAAATATAAGCGGAGCGGAAGGCGACTTCGCTGGCCTCGGCTTGGGTCATCTTCACGAGCTTGAGGCGCGAATAAAGTTCGGCAGCGGCTTTGTAGTCGCCCGCCGCAAAGTGGGTGTGAGCGATCTCCAATTTTGCCCTCAAGGAGGAGTCCGTGTATTCCTCGCCTGTTTTGACCTGGAGGGAGGAGTAGAGAACACTGTAGAACTTGTTGAAAGCGCTTCCGTAGGCTCCATTATCACGATAAATCCGGCCCAAACGAAGGAGCGTGTCCGGCGACTCGGGGTCCGTCGGGAAGAGGTTGACGAATTGCTCATAAACCACAGCAGCTTTGGCTGGTTGCTTTTGCTTTTCCTCTAAATTGCGACCCGTGAGCAAAAGGGCATTGCGTTTTTGTTTCTCCGGGGCGGCGAGGCGGAGGATCTGGTTGAAGAGTTTCTCCGCCCCAGCTGGGTCGCCATTCTCCATCGCGTGCGTCATCTCTTGCTCCAACGCCTGCACATTGGCTTGACTGGCCATGAGGCTCGGGGCGTATGCAGGGTTATCCTCCACCTCCACTTCCAATGCATCGAACTCGATCGGCACCGCCATTGTAGAAGGACTGGATGTGGGGGTGAGGCTGTTTTGCAGGGGAGGTGCGGCGTGGCTTTCCATCAAGGCCGGGCTCTCACTGGTCTCAGGCGCAGGATCTGGTTTGATGACGGGTGGAGCGGCAATCTCCGCGTGCGCGGCAGCGGCAATGATTAAAACGACTGGACCGGTAAAGCGAAGCATGATTATTGGACTTTGTAAGAAGTGCTGCTGACAGGCTGGTTGGCAGGGTTCGCAGGCCTGAAAACCGTATCAAAAAACGAACCCAGAACAGACTCTCCGGCTGGTCCATCCCCGGCGCCTTGGAAAAAATCTTGCGTTTGCTCATTGTTGATAAACTTGGGATTGGTGGTGTCCACGATCTTCGGTTCGCTGGTGGAATCCATGTCTTTGGCGAGAGCATTATCCACGCCGCTGTCTGGAATGTTCACAATTGTTTTGGGCAATAGCGGAGGTCTCCTGCGCGTGTTGGTATCTTGGGCAACCCTCATCGGAGCCGGTTTCGGCAACTTCTGCGGGGGAACAACCGCATGCGTAGTGGATTTCTTTTTTTGTGTCGAAGTGCAGGAGCTTAAAAAAATCGGGGCTCCGGACCAGAGAACAAAAACTGCCATGAAAATCGGCCAGCGAGAGAGTATGGTGTGCTGGGATGCTGTGCTGTCGTTTGATTTGATGAATCTCATCATGAGTGAAAATTCGCAGCAACTCCCGTGCCACAGGGGAACGGATAGAGGACCGCTTTGTGAGTCCAGCGGCCGCTTTTGCCAACAACTCAAATCCCTCGCTTTTTTGCCGCATTCGTCCCAGTGCCTCAACACTTGTCTCGATAGCCTTTGATCAAGGCATGAAAAATGCTGCGACCTCTGCCATGATTTTTCGAATTGTCTGTGTCTTGGCCTCACTTTGCCTCGCGGCCTGCTCTTCACCCGTCGGCCGCTCCGTCAAGGACAAGCCCAATCGCTCCAACCGCATTCAACAAATTTCGCAACCCACCATGTCCCTTCCACCCCAGGATCTGTCTGCGAATGCTGGAGTGCGCTGGCCTGCTGGAATGCGCCGACTGGCAGTTCTTCCGATCTTCTCCAATCGTCCAATCGACCAAACCCAACGCGATATGGACGGCATTTTTCGTGCCGAGTTGTCTAAAGTTGTGAAATACGAAATCGTTCAAGTCAACCGTTCGGACATGGCATCCCTCATGAATCGCGAGGCCGTTTCATCTTCCGAGATCATTCCGTCTTCGGTCATTGCCATGCTGCGGCAGAAATATGGTGCCGATGCCGTGCTTTTCACGGATTTCACACTCTTCCGCCCCTACCGGCCGTTGGCCATTGGAGTTCGCTCCAAGATCGTTGATCTTAAAACAATGGATATCCTTTGGATGGCCGATGGCATCTTGGATTCAGCTGAACCGGATGTTTCCGAACTGGCAACGCAATTCTCCGATTCCGGACTCCAGATGCGTTACATCAGCAGCAAGGTTCCCAAAGGCAGGGAGCGGGAGAAAGGCAGCGGTAATCAGATTATTCTACAAAGTCCGCGTCTTTATGCCACATTCGTCGCCCACGAGGCTTTTTCGAGCCTTTCACCCGTCCCGTCTGCTGCGACAACACCGCAATGACTTCTCTTTTCGATGAATCCCCAGGCGGGAAAAATGTTCAAGAGTTGGAAGATCCGAGAACCCAGCAACGCGCCTCGAATGAGATCAATGCCGCTCTCACTCCCGGCTTGATCCACGAAATCAATAACATTCTGACAGGAATTTACTTCAATCTAGAGGGTTGCCGCGAGATCTTCGACGCTTCTCACCCTGTCTCCGAAAGCCTGCAAGAGATCCAGGTTGGTGTCGAGCGCATCAAGGATGTGCTGGGTCGCATCACTCAAATCTATCTCAATAAAGCGGAGAAGGAACCGAGTTATCACGAGGCACAGGCACTGATTGGTGCTCAACTTGACTTGGTGCGAATTGTTTTCCCGAAAACAGCTCGTATCACGCTCACGTCTCCCGAACAACTGCTTCACATCCATGCTTCGGAACATTCCTTCCGCATTGCCCTCCTCACCATGGCCTGCTGTCTGAGGGGGTTGTATCCCGATGGCAAAATCGAGGTTCCACTTTCCGTCCTGCCTCCTGAGCAAGTGTCCCTCGTGGAGTTTGAAGGTGTCCCCCCGGAGGGTGATTGCGTTGGTTTTTGCTTTCAATTGCCTTGTATTGCGCGCTCCGCCTATGAAATCGATGACTTCCAAGCCGGTAGTTCCTATTCCGACATTTCCATGGCAGCTGCCGAGGTGCTTGTCCGCGAGGCAGGTGGGCTCCTGCTGTTTGCCAAAGGGGAGTCCGTCAAAGCTTCGAAAGTGCTGATGGTTTTCCCTTGCCACAATCTCAATGCCTAGATCCACTTTACTCCCATGAGCAAATCCTCCCACTCCATTCTTTCGGTTGATGACGATCCCCTGATCCTGAAGGTTCTCGAGGATTTGGCGACCAAGGCCGGCTACCAGTCCATGACCACCACAAATGGCGAGGAGGCCCTTCATCTGGCCGTCGAGCGAAAGTTTGCCGTTGTGATCGCAGACCACAACATGCCAGATATGACGGGTGCCGATTTGCTTGGGCGCATCGCAAGGATCCAACCGGCCTCTTCTCGTATTTTGATCACCGGCATCAAGTCTTTGGATGTGGTGACGTCGGCCGTGAACAGTGGTGAAATCTTTAGATTCGTCACAAAGCCTTGGATATCAGCCGAGATGATCGCCACGCTTCACAATGCTGTGCAGCGATATGAACTCATCGAGTCGAACCGTGTCTTGGAAAAAACCACGCAAGAACTCAATGAGCGACTTTCCGTAGCGAACTTGCAGCTAGAGCGCCAACTCAAGGAGTTGGAGGCTGGCAAAAGGGAGATCGATGTGTCCCATGACGCCCTCAAAACGAATTTCAGTCGCTCCCTTGAGCTTTGCCAGCGCATTCTGACCACATTCAACCCCCTTCTGGGCGAGCAGGCCAAGGCTGCTGCGGGAATCTGCCAGATTCTGGCTCAGACCCATTACTTCAATGAGGAGCAGAAACACGTGCTCGACGTGAGTGCCCGCCTCTATGATATCGGGCTGACTGCTGTGCCGCATGGATTCCTGTCTTCCGTTCAAAACAATTCGGAAGACATGTCGCCGGAGCTCAAGACGGTCTTTCTGAACCATACAATTCACGGCCAGATGCTCGCCTCCTTCGTTGACCTGCTGAAGCCTGTGGGTGAAACGATTCGCGCCCATCACGAGCGCTTCGATGGCACCGGTTTTCCGGATGGACTTGCTGGGGAGATGATCCCATGGACAGCGCGCTGCCTCGCGGTCGTGGTTTATTATGTGACGTGTGGGCTTCCTCAAGAAGACGCGGTGGACAGTATTCTCGAGCAGTCGGGTAGTGCTTTCGATCCTGACGCGGCCCGGCTCTTTTTGAAATGTGCCCAGGCAACACAGCTGCCTCGTTTGGTCCGTGAGGTGATGGTCGATGAGTTGGAGGTTGGCATGCAGCTCGCATGTGGTATCTACAGCCCAACGGGTGTGCTCCTTGTCGCAGAAGGTTACCATCTCGACGAGAGCACGATTTCCAAAATCCGGAATTACAATACCTCCTCAACGCTCGTGCGCCAGTTGCTTGTTTACTGCTGATCGCGACTCGACTCGAGTAGAGCACTGACTTTTGAGATGAGATCACCGACTGAAAAAGGTTTTCGAAGGAAGTCAAATTCGGATTCGTGTTCCTTGGCAAGTTCCTGCTGATCCGGATAGCCGGATGTCAGTAAAAATGCGGTTCCCGGGCGCTTTTTTTCAATCAATCGGACCAGTTGAAGCCCTCCCATTCGAGGCATGACCATATCGGTTAAAACCAAATCCGGAGAGAATGCATCGCTATCCTCAAAAAAGGAGAGCGCCATCGCCCCCTCATCGGCCTCGACAACAAAGTGACCAAGGCGTTGCAGGACGGTTCGTGCGAAATGCCTGATAGCCGAGTCATCCTCGACCAGCAGGATGGTGGCGGGTCGGGCGCTTCGGCTTGCTGGAAGCTTCGATGGGGCAGGCTGGATTTCCCTCGCCGCCGGCAGGTAAATGCCTAGCTGGCTTGCTTCAGCGGAACCCGGTGTAAAGACAAGCCTGCCATCATTCTCCTCGATGACCGAGGCAGCGGTGGTGATGTTGCGGTTTTTCTCCAATGTTTTGCCAATGCTGCGCCCGGAATACGTCGCGTAGGTCAGCGTGATGCAGGCGTAGGTGCCGGGTGGGAGGTTTGTCTTTCCGATGCTACGGGCTGCTGGGATTTTTTTCTGGCTGACCGCGATTTTCAGATTGCCACCATGCGACATCGCTGCACGGGCGGCCACGGCCAGGTTGATGAAAACTTGCTCGATCTGGCTGCGGTCTGCCTGGACAGTGGGGACGTCTGCTTCGATATCCAAAACAAGCTCGATCTGCTCGCCTAAAAGCCGTCGAAGCATTTTAACGACATCATTCAAAAGCTCACTGATGTTGAGCGAACCACGGCGAATCGCTGGCGGTTTACTGAATGCCAAAAGCTGGTTCGTGAGTGAGGAGGCGCGCAGGGCCGCTTTCTCAATCTCTTGAATGAAAGACAACAACTCGCTCGTTTCTGGAATTTCCTCCTTCAGGATTTGGGCATAGCCGATCACCACGGATAGCATGTTGTTGAAATCGTGAGCCACGCCGCCAGTCAGCTTGCTGAAGGCCTCGGCTCGCTGGGATTGGCTCAGGCGTGTCTCCATCTCGCGCAACTCCGCCACATCGGTGATTACGGAACAGAGCACTGGCTTGCTGCCTTCCGCAGGGGCGATGAAATAGCCGCGTTCCAGGAGAATCGTGTATTGCCCGTTTTTTTTCCGCGCTCTGTATTCCGCCTCAAATGGACCTCCCTCGCCAAGGACACGTTGGATTTCCTTGCGGTAGGCAAACCGGTCATCTGGATGGATGATCAGCATCCAGATTTCAAATTGCCCGGCTATTTCATGGGGAAGAATTCCAAGAATCCATTCCATCGCGCCTGAATAGATGGTTTCGTCCGAGGACGTGTCCCATTCGCGAAGAATTTGCATGGCGGAACGCATCGCTCCTTCCGTTCGCAGTTTTCCTTGCCGCAGATCGCGAAGCTCCGCGTGCAAAGGCTCCTGATGGGCCAAAGCCGAGGATGGGCTTTCGTTCATGTTGAGGTCGGTTTGAAGCACCTTACCCTTACCCTCTCCAAGCCGGAGCTGTAGTCAATACGGCAAAAATCAGTATCTCGAAAGAAGTGCCTTGGCGTGTTCGCGGGCGGACTCCGCCTGACCGCCAAGCATCCTCGCGATTTCGCTGATGCGATCAGCTCCCGAGGCGGCGAATAAGGTTGTGCGTGTCCTTTCTCCGGAGGTGTCCTTGGAGACCATGAATTGCGTGTCTGCGGCGGCTGCCACTTGCGGTAGGTGAGTGATGCAGAAGACCTGATGGGACGCCGCGAGTTCCTTCATCTTGGCACCGACTTTGGCACCGATCTCACCGCCCACATTCGCATCGATCTCATCAAATATAAGCACCGCCACGCTGTCCTGTGTTGCAAGGGAGGTTTTCAGGGCGAGCATGACCCTGGAAATTTCGCCGCTCGAGGCAATCGAACGCAAAGGGCGTTCAGGCTCGCCGGGATTCGGCGCAAAGAGGAAATCCACCTGTTCGAAGCCCAGCGGGGATGAGTCTTCGAGATTTTCAAAAAAAATCGAGAACTCCGCCTTGGCAAATCCAAGGTCGGCCAGGTGGGATTTCACCAAATCGGAAAGCTTGGGAGCGGCATCGCGACGCTTGTCGCCGAGGTTTTTCGCTGTCAGCTCCAGAGCCTCCCGGGCTCCAGCAATCTCTTGGTCCAGATGGGTTCCACGTTCTTCCCGCGTTTTCAGTTTCGCCAGTCTCGCAGCAGCCTCGGCTCCGAATCCCATCACCGCCTCGACTGTCGGCCCGTATTTGCGTTTCAGACTTTGAATGAGGTCGAGCTTGGCCTCGACCGCCTCGAGGCTTTGCGGGTCAGCATCAACTGTGCAGGCGTAGCGGTCGACCATCCGGCTCAAATCCTGAAGAGACTCGAAAATAGCTGCTGCTCCTGTCGTCAGCTCGGCTGCTTGCGCATCAAGACGATGAAGTTCACGAGTCAGCCGCGAGACATTAGCCCAGCGGGAGGTGAGGGAATCTTCCGATTCCGAAAGCAAGGCCGTGAGCTCCGAGCAAATCGAACAGAGGCGGTGGGCATTGGCAGCTGTGCGTTGGCGCGCGAGGAGTTCATCTTCCTCCCCCGCTTGCAGCGAGGCCTCCGCGATTTCCGCAACCTGATGCGTCAGGAGGTCAAGCTCCCTCGCAAGCGCCTCGGCATTTTCTGTGAGGCGTTTTTTTTCCGCAACGAGGTCGATCCACTCCCGGCGCCGCAAGGCATATGCGATTCTCAGCTCTTGAGCCCCGGCAAAGGAGTCCAGGACCAGCATCTGCTGTTCTCGGGAGAAAAGACTCTGGTGATCGTGTGGACCGTGAAGGTCCACCAACAAATCCCCGAGTTGCCGCAGCATGGCGAGCGTGCATGGCGAGCCATTCACAAATTGTTTCCCCGAACCATTGGTTGAAACCGTGCGCTTGATGACCAGAAAACCCTCCTCACACGGCTCCGCTCCCCCCTGCTCCAGTATTCCGTGTGCGGGGGAATCCGGCGGGATTTGAAAAAGACCCTCCACAGTGCAGGTGTCAGCACCCGAGCGCACGAGCGACCGTTCGGCTCTCTCTCCCAGCAGCAATTTCACTGCGCCGAGGATGATGGATTTCCCCGCTCCGGTCTCACCTGTGATCGCGACAAAGCCCGCCGGCGGCTCCCAGAGGAGATCTTCCACGAGAGCGAGATTGCGGATGCGAAGAGATGCCAGCGTTGCGGACATGCGCGGATTATGCCACCCTCTTCCCCGAATTCCAAGCGATGCCACAGCTGCAAATCACATTTCTGGGAACAGGGACCTCGCACGGGATTCCAGTGATCGGCTGCGCCTGCGCGGTCTGCAAATCCAACGATGCCCGCGACAAGCGCCTTCGCACGTCCATCAGGGTGGAAACCCCGGAATTCTCGCTGATTGTTGATACCACGCCGGATTTCCGCACACAGTGCTTGCGCGAGCAGATTGAACGCGTCGATGCCGTTCTCTACACGCATTCCCATGTGGATCATATTCTGGGGTTCGACGATCTGCGTCGTTTCTGTGAGATGGAGAATAAAAGCATGCCGGTCCTCGCCTCTCCGCACACGCTCCAAAGCCTGGCCCGCATCTTCCAATACGCCTTTGATGGCTCCGCCCGTTTCCCGAACTACATTCGCCCAGAGCCCAGGGCGGTGACGGGTCCCTTCTCTCTCGGTGACCTGGATATTTTGCCGGTTGACCTTCCCCACGGACGCATGACCACCACCGGTTTTGTTTTTGAGAAGCAGGCCCGCCGTCTTCTGGCCTACTTCACCGATTGCGCCGAAGTTCCCCCGTCTGCGGAGGAGGCCGCGCGCGGAGCGGATGTTCTCGTGATTGGTGCCTTGAGGCACCACTCACACCAGACACACTTGACCGTTCAAGGAGCCCTTGATGCCGCCCGCCGAATCGGTGCTCGGCAAACCTATTTCATCCACATGTGCCACGACCTTGCCCACGCCGAAACCGAGGCCGCCCTGCCGCCGGATGTTCGACTCGCCTACGATGGCCTTCGCCTTACCCTTTAGACGGGCTCTCCTGACGGCCCTGTTTTTGATCACGTGCGGGTCCCTCCTGGCGAGGGACCGCCTGGCCGACGCGACATTGGTTCTCTTCAACGCCAATGATCCGGAATCCCTCGAGCTGGCGCGTTACTACGCGTCGAAGCGGGAGATTCCAGGCGCCCAAGTCGTGGGTCTTCCGTGCCCGCTTTCGGAGGAGATTTCCCGAGCCGATTTCGACAGTGCCATCGCCGGGCCGCTGCGCAAGAAAATGGAGACTGGAGGCTGGTGGAAAAGCGTTCGCGGTCCCGATGGGCGGAGCTTTGTGATTCAGACATCGATCCGTTTTGTGGCGATCATGCGTGGCGTTCCTCTCAAGATCGCCGCTGACCATTCCATCCCTCCGCAGTCGGATCCGCGGAATATCCCATCCGCCATTTCGTCTCGCAATGACGCTTCGGTTGACAGCGAGATTGCCGCTCTCGGCCTTCCAGATTGGGGTCCCGCCGGTGTGGTTGCGAATCCTTATTTCGGTCGTTTTACACAAATTCTGGATGACTCGATTTTTCCGGGAATGCTTTTAACTGCGAGGTTGGATGCGCCCACTGCCTCCATCGTGCGGGCCATGATCGACGATACGCTCCTGGCCGAAAGGGAGGGCCTGTGGGGGTGGGCTTACATTGACGGCAGAGGCATCACCAGCGGCAGCTATACAGAGGGAGACAACTGGATGCGGCATCTCGTGGAAATCCTCCGCGAGCGCGGGGTGCCTACGATTTTCGACAACCTTCCACCCACGTTTGATGCGGAGTTCCCCGTCACTGATGCCGCTCTTTATTTCGGCTGGTATGCCGGGAGTGTGAACGGTCCTTTTGCCAGTTCGGATTTCCAATTCAAACCAGGCGCTGTTGCGGTGCATCTCCACTCTTTCAGCGCCGCCACCTTGCGCAGCTGCACCAGCAATTGGTGTGGACCTCTCCTCGCCCACGGGGCGGCGGCAACTCTGGGAAATGTCTATGAACCCTACCTGTCGCTGACGGCGAATCTTGATATTTTTCAAGAACGCCTGATGAACGGCCTCACACTCGCCGAAAGCGCCTACATGTCGATGAGGGCTCTCTCTTGGATGGGGGTTGTGGTGGGAGATCCAATCTACCGCCCGTATGCGGCTTGGAATCAATTTTATGATCCTAGAAACCGGACTCCAAACAATTGGCGGCGTTTCCGAAGCATCACCACGGGAGTCAAGGGCAATATTCTGGAAGCCGTCCTCCCCTTGTATCAGGCGGCCCGCGAGACGGGGGATGGAATGTTCCTCGAAGCGCTCGGTGCGGCCCAGTGCGATGCGGGGCTGCCATCGGCGGCAGTAAAAACATTCTCCTCAGCTCTCACCTACACCACCCGTCCCGAGGTGCGTCGCAGGCTTGAAATCGAAACGGCTACTGCCATCCGCTTGGAGCGTTCATCTCCAGAGTCTGCTCCATCCCCCGGACCGACGCCGATCTCCATGCCTGACAGTCCCATTCCGCCAGGCAACGGCGACGGAGGGGACTCGCCGCTTGTCAAGCCCGCACCCGGGCTGCCCCAAATTCCTACCGAAATTCCCAGCCTTCCCTATCCCGACCTGTGAACGCATCTGATGGCTCAAGATACGACGCAGCGAGAAACCATCTGGTTTTGAAAGAAGTCTCTGCACGGCCGAGTGAGATTGAAATTCAAGCCAGACTTTTTAACGGAGAACTCGGCACATCTTGGCGCACGATCGAAGGCGAGGCTTTTGAAATTCTGCACTTCGGCGAGTGGAACCGTGAAGCAGGCCCAGATTTCAAGGGGGCTCTCATCCGCTTCGAGCGGACCGGGGAGTTATCCGGGGACATCGAGGTGGATCGCGAGGCCATGGATTGGGAACGACACGGCCATGCCTTGAATCCGGCCTTTGCTGGAGTTGTTCTCCACCTTTTCCTCGATGGCTCGGGTGCGAGGGCCTTTGCGCGCACTCTGGATCATCGTGCCGTTCCCCAGGCGCGCTTGCTGTTGGATGGCCCCGTCGAATGTCCGGAATCCCAACGTCGGGACCATGTCGCACTTGATATGGCTTTGCGCCTCGTTTCGCAGGCGGCGGAGTTTCGCCTGCGAAACAAGCACGCCGCCCATGCCAGGGCTTCCTCGCTGCACGGTGCCAACGCCGCCCTCTTCTACGCCATCGCGGCTGGCCTCGGATATAAAAACAACTCGATCCCATTCCTCCTGGCGGCGCAGCGTGCTGGTCTGAGCCGCTCCGCAGGAGTATCCGGTGAGGCCCTTCTTTTTGGGCTCGCAGGCTTCTTGGAACCGAGATCTTTCGATGATGCAGACGAGGTGACGCGTCTCTACCTCAAACCGCTTTGGGACGAGTGGTGGTCTGTTCGCGATGCGATGGCTCGTATCGTGCTCGAATCGAAAATGTGGAAGTTTTCGGGAATTCGCCCGTCCAATCATCCACATCGCCGCATGGGAGCCCTCGCCGCAGTCGCCTCCGGTTTTAGTTCTCTGCAGAGCAGCATCCGGACATCAGGCCCCTCCGCGTTCCGTTCGTTCCTGGAAAATCTAAGCCATCCTTATTGGCAGTGGCACTGGAATCTTCGTGCGGCCCGTCTATCCAAGCCAGTTGCTTTGATAGGAAAAGACCGCATCATCGACCTCCTGATCAATGCCCTCCTGCCCTCGCTGCCTCTGGAGAAGGCGAGGGTAGCTTTGCAGGAGCTTCGCGGGCCTCTTCCAAGCGGTAAAATTCTGCGAGCTTCCCGATGGTTGACCGGACGCGTGGAGCCTGCCCTGATGCGCACCGCGATGGATCAGCAGGGGTTGCTTCAAATTTACACGGATTTTTCATCTGTCTCTGCGTCGGAGTTGGCTTCCAAAGTTTTTTGCAATTCTTAAATGAAAAAAATCTGGCGCGTGACGATCTGTTGGTGTTCTCTAGGTGCTCTGCTTTTATTCCTTCTGAAATCGCTTGTCAGTGGCCAACGAGAGATCCCTTTGTATGTTAGGTAACACGCCGATACTCCTTTGCGTCGATGATAGCAAGCTAGCTCAAAGTCTTGTTCAACGTGAACTTGAGTTTTACGATGTCGATCTTCACTTTGCAAATAATGGAGTGGAGGCTCTGGAGTTTTGTTCGCGGCAAACTCCCGATTTGGTCCTGCTCGACCTCCGGATGCCGCAAATGGATGGCATTGAGTTTTTGAAAAAGTGGAAAGTCGAACGGGCCTTTTCTCAAACCCAGTTCATCATTATGACTTCGGAGACAAGTCGTGATATCGTGGAGGCATTTTTGCGCTTGGGAATTGTTGATTATATCGCCAAGCCTTTCTCAGGAAAAGTTTTAATCGAGAGAATCTCCCAACGCATCAGTTTAAATAAAAAGTCTTCCCGAAACCGCACGTCTGCGCTGCAGGACACGTCTGTTCCAGTTGGCCCCCCTTCGTCCCCTGAAACTCCCCAACCACCTCCACGCAAATCTGCGGCTTTGAACGTGTCTTTTCGAACAATCCGCGTTCTGACATCAAGAGTTGAAAACAACACTCTCGAAAAAACCGAAGAAGAGCACTCCTTGCAGGAAATTATTTCAAAGTATCAAGTCCTGTTGGGTTTCAAAAGCACCTACCTGACCAGCGTTCTGGTGGAACTTCTCAAGGACGGCAAAGTCTGCGTGGAATCGGATAAATTCTCCGAACGTATTCAACTCAAATACGACAACAATAAAATCGATGCATCGACAGCTGCCGCACTGCTCGCAAATTACTTCAACGAGCAGCGGATTGATAATTTGACGGACTCCAACGCCACTCAGAGAATTGTGCTCCATCGAGCTCCTTCAAAACCTCGTCCGGCAATCTGATTTTTCCACTGGTCGAATGTTGTCAGCCTGAGGGAATGGACAAGGTCAAATATCTCTTCACAAACGACACGATTGTTTTCAAAGGCGTTTGTTTGCGTCGCATCCGTTCACTGAAGGATATGAATTCGGATTTCGATGGATCGATCAAGACGGGAGAATTGGGGGGCTGGATCGAGAGTGAGGAGAACCTGTCGCATGACGGATTGTGCTGGGTTGACTCTGAGGCCAAAGTTTACGGTGATGCAAGAATAACCGGGGACGCAAGGGTCACAGACCACGCTGTAGTATGCGGTCGAGCCGTCGTGTCGGGAGAGGCACTCGTGGCCGGCAGAGCCCGTGTCCGTGATCACGCCTCTATCTCCGGTTTGGCAAAAATAGATGGCAAACAAGTGTTGATTGCTGGCCACGCCAAGGTGGGGGATTACGCGCAAGTCCAAGGTAGCGCCAGCGTGACCGGTGAGGCTCAGCTAGGCGACTGTGCGAGTGTTTCACAGATGGCGGTCGTCACTGGTCGCACAAAAATCACGGGTCACGCCCAGATCTCCGGCGCCGCAAGAATCCAAAACAAAGCCACCATTTCCGGCAGGGCACAGGTGCGAGGACATGCCACAATCCGTGGTCGTGCCATGGTGTGCGATGCCGCAGTGGTCGAGGGGGGGATCGTCGTTGCGGGGGCTGTCGTCGTGGGGGGGAATGCCGTCTTGACGGGAAGTGACATGCTTCTCGGATCGGCCCGGATTGGCTGATCTGGAGGCTTGAGGGCCTTTCTTAGAGTTCGTGGCACACTTTCCTGATCTTCTTCGCGAGAAAGCGGACGGCCACATGTCTGGTTCGCGGGAGAATGAATTTTCGGATTTCCACCTCTGTCAAGGCGGCCGAGAATTCCTCGAGGATCATTTCGGCGATTTCCCGCGCGAGGGTCTCAATGAGCCTTCTCGGGCGCTCTGCGGCCAGCTCCGACGCGCGCCGACAGACGGCGGCGTAGTCCACCGTGAGTCCGATGTCGTCCTGCAATTCCCGAAAATCCCGCGCCGGTTGGATGCGGAGGTCGATTTCGATTTCCTGAGGTTCCATGCGCTCCTCGTCCGGAACACCGATTCGCGTTTTCACCCGCAGCGAGTTGATAAGAATTTCGCTCATGCCAGAAATGGTTTTTTGGTCAGGCTCACAACAATTGCTGCACGGCGGAGATATCCCTCGCAATGATGCTCGGCCGGGCGGGGATCAGTTTTTCGATGCGGTCGAATCCGGACAGCACGGCGACATCGAGCACTCCGCCATGGCGGGCGGTTTCGATATCATGCACCATGTCGCCGACGAACATCGTCTCTTTGGGATCGAGCGAGTGGGTTTCGAGGATTTCGCGGATTTTTTCCCGCTTGTCCATGATCTCGGTGTAGGCGACTTCGAAGTATTTTTCGACGCCCAGCCGGCCCGCCTGGATTTTGAAATGCGAGGTCTTGATCGTGCTCAGCAAAAAGGTGCGCCGGCCCGTGTCGCGGCAGAATTTCAGGAAATCCAACGCGCCGGGCAGCAGCTCGATGCGGTCGTTCAGGCCAAGGAAAAACCGCTCGTAGAGTGCCTCAAGACCTTCCGCCGTGGCCTCGGGCAGCAGGTCCGCGTAGAATCCCGAGAAAGGCAGGCGGAAGTGCTCGCGGAATTCCTCCAGCGTGAGCGCGTCCCTCCCATACTCCGCGAAGATGAGGTTGGTCGCCTCCAGCACGGCGGCCAGATCGTCGGCCAGCGTGCCGGACCAGTCGAGAAGCACATTGCGGATCATATCTAAAAAACAAGCGAAACGCGCGCGCCGATGACGAAGGCGTTCGGAACCGAATTGTTCCCGCCTGGATTGACGATCAGCTGGGCGTCCGGCTGCAAGACGCACCATGGGGTGAGGACGCATTGGTAGGTGGCCTCGAGGACCATTTCAGAGACAGCCGCGTTGCCGCCGGAGTCTTGAATCGAATCCCGCTCTCCCGGACTCAGACCCGCAAATCCATAGGCGAGACCTAGGGCATCCAAGTCCCTTTCTGGTATCAGGCCTTTGTAGGTGAATCCGAAATCAAAGAAAAAATTGATCGTGTTTCTGTCGGGCGGCGTGAAGCCCGTGCGGCCGAAGAAGCCCAGCCCCTGGTCGTTTTTGGGATCATTTGCGGCATTCTCACGAAGCAGCATTTGGTCGAGCAGGAGGTAGAAACCCGAGTTTCCCGAGGAGGTGGAGTTGGCCAAGGCGTCGGCATATTGGCCGCTCTGGAACCATGCGCCAGCCTTGAGAAAACCAGGCAGACACTTGCAGCCGCCGGCCTTGCTCCAATAGAGCTGGGCTTCGTTCATCCAGGTGAAGCCGTTTTCCGCATCGAGCCTCCAGCGGAAACCGTGGCGGTTCACATCCTGGGCAAAGACATTCCCTTGGTAAACGGCAGAAAGAAAAGCGAAGGATTCCCCGGGCGTGAAGGCCACACGAACCCCCGGAGCGCCCTCTGGCGTCGCGGCTCCGCCGTTCGGGATGTTCATTCCGGCCAACATGGTCCAACCAAATTCGGCATTGATAAAAAGACCGCCGTAATCGGAGACGAGAAACTCGGAGTCGGCCGTGATTTGCCCGGCGCGGATCGAGAGATGGTCATCAAAGAGGCTCTGTTCGAGCCAAAGCTCGAGCAATCGCAGCGTATCGAATCCGGCGATGTTGGAAATCGTCAGGAAATTTCCGACGAGTTCCTGGCTGGCATCCCGGCCGCTCAGCCACAGCCAGGTCGTGCTGGCCTTGGCCCCATGCCATCCGACGAGTTTTTCCAAATCCAGATCGGACCCGAAATCCAGAAGCCCTGTATAGACCGAGCCGGTTTGAAGTCCGCCCACTGTGTTTCCCCAGACCTCGGCCGTGTAGGTGGCAAAAAAATCGACCCCGTGCTCGGACAACAGGGGTCTTTTTCCAAGCCACTCGCCGGTGAGCGTCTCCCGCTGTAAAAACGGAGCCGCTTTCACTTGCGAGGGTTCTTGCTGTGCCGTTGCAAACAATGTGGCGGCCAGGATGCAGCAAAGGGATGTGAGGCAGGATTTCACCAGCGGAGCCTTGGCCAAGAGTCTGGCACTGGTCAAGGCAACGATCACGGTCCACCCGCAATTTCCCCGCCTGTCACTGGTCTTCACAAAGGCGGGGCCATCTGTTTGACTCCCGGCATGGCACGCGAAGCAACCATCCACCGCACGACTTCGGAAACCTCGATCCAGCTCACCATCAAGCTCGACGGCTCGGGCGCATCCCGTATTTCCACCGGCATCGCTTTTTTCGATCACATGCTCACCCTGTTTTCCAAACACGGCCTCATGGACCTCGAACTCACGGCGAAGGGGGACATCGATGTGGATTTCCACCACACGGTGGAGGACACCGGCATCGCTCTCGGGCAGGCGATCACGCAGGCCCTCGGAGACAAGGCCGGCATCCGCCGCTACGGATTTTTTTATGTGCCGATGGACGAGGCGCTCGTCCGCTCGGTGGTGGATTTGAGTGGCAGGCCGTTCCTCGCCTACAAGGCGCCGGAGGGCGTTTCTCCGATCGGTGGCAATTTCGAGTTCCAGCTTGTGGAGGAATTTCTGCGCGCCTTTTCGGTCCATGCCGGCATGAACCTGCATGTGGACATCCTCGCCGGTCGCGACGCCCACCACATGGCAGAGGGTGTTTTCAAATCCCTCGCGCGGGCGCTCGATCAGGCGACGGCGCTTGATTCGCGGGTTCAGGGCATTCCCAGCACGAAGGGTGTTCTGTGAGCGGAAAAAAACTCGGCGTCATAGATTATGGCAGCGGCAACCTCCGCAGCGTTTGCAAAGCCCTTGAAGCCGCAGGCTCCGCGCCCCGGCTGGTTGCGGAGCCGAACGGCCTAGACGGGTTGGATGCCATAGTCGTCCCCGGCGTGGGGGCCTTTGCGCATTGTGCGGAGAATCTCCGCGCCACTGGTCTCTGGAATCCCGTTCGCGAGTGGGCGCTCGCCGGTCGCCCCTACCTCGGCATCTGCCTCGGCTATCAGCTTCTTTTCGAATCCAGCGAGGAATCCCCCGGCGTGGAGGGTCTCGGGGTGCTCCAAGGGCGCGTCGTCCGGTTTCCCGAAGCAGGGCTCAAGGTTCCCCACATGGGATGGAACACCCTCTCGAAAACCTCTGGCCCGCTTTACAACGGCCTCCCGGACGGGACTTCGATGTATTTTGTGCATTCGTATTATCCGGTCCCGGACGACTCCTCGCTGGTCAGTGCGTGGAGTGATTACGGGCTGCCCTTTGCCGCCGGCGTGTCCTCAGGCGCTCTCCACGCTGTTCAATTCCATCCCGAGAAAAGCCAGTCCGCCGGGCTCGCCCTCCTCGGCAATTTTCTTTCGACACTATGATCCTTCTGCCTGCCATCGACCTCATGGGTGGGGAAGTCGTGCGCCTCAAGCGCGGCCTCGCCACGGAAAAAACCGTTTACTCGTCCGACCCTGTGGCATTCGCCAAAAAATGGGAGGACTCCGGCGCGGACTGGCTCCACATTGTCGATCTCGATGCCGCCTTCACCGGCGAGCCGCAAAATCTCGATGCCGTTGCCAAAATCTGCGCCGCTGTGAAAGTGCCGTGCGAACTCGGCGGAGGGATGCGCAGCGCCGAAAAAATCCAAGCCGCCTTCGATGCCGGTGTGAGCCGCGTCATCCTGGGCACCAAGGCCTGCCAGTCTCCTGAAACCATTGCCGAAATGTGCTCCCGCTTCGGAGGCAGCCGCATCGCCGTCGGCATCGACGCCCACGGCGGCAAGGTCGCTGTGAAGGGCTGGACCGAAACCACCGCGACATCCGCCACCGACCTCGCCCTCGCCGCACAGCAAGCCGGGGCGGGAACAATCATCACCACCGACATCGCCACCGACGGGATGCTCGAGGGACCGAATTTCGCCGAATTGGAGAAAATGCTCTCGCTGCTGGGCTGCAACCTCATCGCCAGCGGCGGAGTGTCCTGCGCAGACGACCTGCGCCGCCTGAACGCCATGCCCGGACTTTACGGCGCGATTATCGGTAAAGCCCTCTATGACGGTCGCATCACTGGAGACCTTCGAAAAATTCTCGACCCTTTGCCGAACCCGTTGGAAGGCGAGCCTAGCTGATAGTCTTCAAACCATCGCTGGAGTGGGATCGAGAGTCTCGGTTTGGAGCTTTTCGGTAACCTGGGCGATGGCGGACGCCTCTTCGCTGGCGAGGTTTTCGGATTTGCCGAGGGCTTGGGCAACACTCTGGCTGGCTTTGTGGGAGTCTTCCGTTTTGCCGCTGAATTTGACGCTGACGAGTTTGCTGACGCCATGCTCCTCCATGGTGACGCCGTAGAGGAGGTCAGCGCGAGAGATGGTTCGTTTGTTGTGGGTGATCGTGACGAACTGGCTTTGGCCGACGAAGCGGTCGAGGATTTTGATGAAGCGGGTAATGTTTGATTCGTCTAGCGGGGCGTCCATTTCATCCAGCACGCAGAACGGGCTGGGCTTCACCATGTAGATGGCAAAGAGCAGGGAGACGGCGGTCATGGTGCGTTCGCCACCGGAGAGAAGGGTGACGCTCTGGAGCTGCTTGCCAGGTGGCTTGGCAATGATTTCGATGCCGCTTTCGAGCGGGTCGGCGTCGTCGGTGAGCAGGAGGTTGGCGCGTCCACCGCCGAACAGTTCGTTGAACATGAATTGGAAGTTCTCGCGGATTTTTTCGAAGGTCTCGGCGAAGAGGGTCTTGGTGGTGTGGTTGATCTTGGAGATGACCTCGAGCAACTCGGCCTTGGAGGTCACCAGGTCGGCATTTTGTTTTTCGAGGAAAATGTAGCGCTGCTCGAGCTCGTCGTATTCCTGGATCGCGTCCATATTCACCGGTCCCATCGAGTCGATGCGCTCGGTGAGCTCGGCGACGAGTTCCTCGATGCGGTCCCAAGGTATCCCTTCGCCTTCCGCCGGGACCGCGATGGCCGGGGGCGTTTCATCGGGGGTATGGGATTCCTCTGTGCCAGACTGTTCCTCTTCGGGTGCTTCGGGTCTGCGTTGGCTGCGCTCGCGGAGGGCGACGATCAGCGCGTAGGTGTCGGGTTCAAAAGCTTCGAGGTCGAGTTGGTATCTCTGGGAAACATGAGTGCGGATGTTTTCCTTCCGCATTTCCGTCTGGGCCGCCTTCACCTCGATGCGGCTGCGCTGGTCTTGGAGATGCGCGAGTTGCTGACGGGCGGCGCGGAGCGCGAATTCGATCGCTGAGGCGCTTTCACTTGCCTCCGAGCGCTGCGCGAGAACGGCGCTCAGGTGGGTTTCTTCGGATTCGATTTCGCCTCGCCATTCGCTGATGGAGATTTCGAGAGAGGCGTTTTCAGCGGTGAGGGATTCGATGCGGCCTTCGTAGTTGGAGATATCGACTCGGCGCGCGTCGAGGAGTTCGTTGAGTTCGATGATGCGGGCGGCCATGGGGCCACGCTGGCGGTGCAGGCCTTCCTGTTGCTGGCGTTCCGTGGCCACCCGGACGCGGATTTCATTCATGGCATCGGAGGCGGAGCTTTCCTTTTCGCGCACGACTTGAATGCGGGTCTCGGATTCGCTGCGGGCGGTGCGAAGGGAGTCAATGGCGCAGGTCGCTTCGGCAATGCGGCCTTCGAGCTCACTGAGCTGGGCGAGGCTGCTGCGCAGGCCCTCTTCGATGCTCGCGGCTTCACGCTGGAACGAGGCCCGCTTGGCTTCGACATCCGCGATCTGTCGTTCGGCGTGGCGGCGTTCGTTGTCGGTGGATGCCGTTTCAATCTGGGCGGCCTGCATGGCTTCGCGGGCCTGTTTCAGCCGGTCCGTGGCCTGATCCATCGCCGAGGCTGCAGAGGCGCGGGCGGCTGCGAGGGATTCAATCCGCGCTCTGGCCTCGATCAGCGAGGCTTCGAGTTCGGCGATGCGGATTTTTCGCTGAAGGGTGGACTGGCCGACATTCTCGCCCGACTGCCCGCCGTGGACGATCCCGCTGTGGCTGATGAAGCTGCCGTCCAGCGAGGCAAAGGCGAAGGCGGGGTTTTCGGAACGTAGACGGAATGCGGCTTCGAGGCTTTCCACCACGAGGACATCGCGGAGCATCTGGCGGGCAAGGTTCGCCCCCTCGTCGTCGCCCTCCACGCAATCACTCGCCCGGCCGAATACGCCGAAGGGGAGGGGGGGTGATGTGATGAGGGATGCCTGAGTTACATCGTCGGATGGGATCGATGAGGTTTCGGGAGTCTGCCTGAACAGGCGGGACGCCTGTTCTCCCCTGTTTGAAATCCATGAGGCGGGGATTACAGCCGCCCGGCCGAGTTTCTTGCCGCTGAGGGTGGCCAAGGCTGCTTCGGCCACGCCGGGGTCTTTGAAAATGACGGCCTGCAGCGCGGAGCCGAGCGCGGCTTCGATGGCGGGAATGAGGCGTTCCTCGACTTGGATGCGCTGGGCGAGCGTCCCCTGGATGGCGCTTTGAAAAAAATCGGGGTTGTCGAGGCCTCTGAGGACGGCCTGTGTGCCCTCGTCCAAGCCCTCACCTTGCTCTTGAAGTTGACGCAATACTTCGAGGCGGGATTCGATTCCGGCGGCATCTCTTCCGGCTGTATTCAGAATCGCCTCGGTGCTTTGGCGTTCGCGCTGGGCCTTCTCATGGTCCGCCAGGGCCGAGGCGGTTTCGGCTTGAGCATGCTCCAGAGCCATATGTGCAGCCTCCGAGCGGCTTTTCAAGGCTTCGAGGTCGGATGAAATCTCGGCAGCGGAGCGCGAGGCCGCATCGATTTCGTTTTGGAGCAAATGAAGGCGGGTTTCTCCCGATTCGCGTCGGCTGGTGGCGGCGGAAATTTCACCACGGAGGGAGTTCAGGCGCGCTTCGGCGTTTGAGAGTTCGGCTCCCCGGGCGGTGAATTCGCGCTCGGCAACCATGCGTTCCTCGCGGACCGAATTGAGGCGGGCGGTGTGCTCGTCAAGCGTCTCTTGGTGTGTGCGAAGACTCTCGATCATTTGCTGGAGAAGGTGGTCGGTCTGTTCGATCTGCTCTTGCTGGGTGCGGATTTTTTCCTCCGCTTGACTCATGTCGAGTCGGTGGCGCTCGATAAGCGCCGCTGCTTCCGAGCTGCGCTCGTGGTTCGTGCCGATGCGGTTCTCGGCAGCGAAAACACGGTTGCGCAGGGTCTGCATGCCGTCGCGGATGCTCCCGGCTTCGGCCTCGAGTTCCTGCAGGCGGTGGCGGAATCCCGAGAGTTCGGATTCCTGCTGGGCGATTTCCACTTCGTGGATTTGGCGGGCCTCCTCTCCTTGATTCAGTTGGCTTTTCAGTGTCTCCAGCTCTTCTGATAGCCGGCGGTAGTTTTGATGCGAGATGTGCGTGTCGAAAATCCGGAGGTCGGAGAGGATCGATTGGTAGCGGCGGGCCTTGGCGGCTTGGCGCTGGAGTGATCCGATCTGGCGTTTGACCTCCTTGATGATGTCCTGCACGCGGACGAGGTTGGACTCGGTGTATTCCAGCTTCCGGAGAGCTTCTTTTTTCTGCGCCTTGAACTTTGTAATCCCGGCGGCTTCTTCAAAGATCGCGCGGCGGTCCTCCGGACGATTGCTGAGAATCTGGTCGATTTTGCCCTGCTCCATGATCGAATAGGCGCTGCGGCCTACTCCTGTGTCCATGAAGAGTTGGTGGATGTCACGCAGGCGGCAGGCGGTTTTGTTGATGAAATACTCGCTCTTGCCGTCGCGATAAACGCGGCGCGTGATGCGAACCTCGTTCCACTCGGTGCCGAGTTCTTTTTCACACTCGGCAAAGGTCATCGACACTTCGGCCATGCCCAATGGCGGGCGGCTGTCCGTTCCGCTGAAAATGACATCCGACATCTCGCCGCCGCGCAGGGCTTTCGCGGACTGCTCGCCGAGGACCCAGCGGATGGCATCGAGCACATTCGATTTGCCGCAACCATTCGGACCCACGACGGCCGTGACGCCCCGGTGGAAGTTCAGGACGGTTTTTGCGGCGAAGGACTTGAAGCCGATGATTTCCAGAGATTGCAGATACATGGGATACCGTTTATTAGTCAGCTAATCCTAAAAACGCTTCCTGGCGGCGCAAGGAAAAATACTATATCCTGTGCCGGCCTTTCCACTAAACCACAACATATAGTTTACCTATGAATGATCCCCGCGTTGCGGAGTTGCTTGAATTCATCCGCATCCCCAGTGTGTCAGCCCAGTCCATCCATGCCGCCGATATGGGGCGTTGTGCCGAGTGGCTTGTTACCAAGCTGCGCGGGATTGGCTTGGAAGCGCGGGCCGAGTCGACGCCGGGCCATCCGGTTGTGATTGGAAAAACGCCACGCGATCCCTCCAAGAAAACCGTCCTCATCTACGGGCATTATGATGTCCAGCCGCCCGAGCCGCTGGAATTGTGGACGTCCCCGCCTTTCGAGCCCCAAATTCGCGAGGGGAAAATCCATGGACGTGGAGCCTCTGACAACAAGGGGCAAATCCTCGCGCATGTTCTTGGAGTCGGCGAGGCGCTGGGCGAGGGGCCACTGCCGGTGAATGTGATTTTTTTGATCGAGGGCGAGGAGGAGGTCGGGAGTGGTCATCTGGCCGATTTCTTAAAAAGTCACCGCTCCGAGTTGGCGTGCGATGTGATAGCCATTTCTGACACGGGCATGGCCGCCGAGGGGCATCCAACGCTCAGCTATGCGCTGCGGGGCATCGCCGCAATGGAGGTCAGGGTTCTGGGGCCCTCGCATGATCTGCACTCCGGCGTCTTTGGGGGTGCAGTCGCGAATCCCGCGACGGCGGCGGCACGACTCATTGCGAGCCTGCATGACTCACAGGGGCGCGTGGCAATCGAGGGTTTTTACGACGATGTGCAGCCGATGCAGTCTTGGGAGCGTGAGGCTGCGGCCGAGTCGCCTCTGAACGACCAGGACATTGCCCGGCAGGCGGGTGTCAGCGAACTTTGGGGTGAGGCGGGTTATTCTGCGGTCGAACGCATTGGCGCCAGGCCCACCGCCGAGATCAATGGCATCGGCAGTGGCTACCAGGGCGAGGGGAGCAAAACCGTTCTACCTGCCGAGGCCTTCTTCAAGGTCACGTTTCGTCTCGTCGCTAATCAAAATCCAGAGACTGTTTTGAATCTCGCGCGCCGTCATTTTGAAATGCACAAACCGCCTGGGGTGAGGCTGGAGATCATCGATGGTCACGGTGGCGAACCGTTTTTTCTCGATCCCAAAGGTCCTCAGGGCACGGCTGCATGCCGGGCATTGGAGTCTGTCTTCGGAAAAAAACCGGCCCTCACGCGCGAGGGGGGCTCGATTCCAATCCTCGCGGATTTCCAAAAAATCCTCGGACATCCCGCCCTGCTGCTGGCACTGGCTTCCCCCGACTGCCGCGCCCACTCACCGAATGAAAATTTCCCTGTGGAAAATTTTCTCACCGGCATTCGACTGAGCAAGGCGCTGTTTAGGGAACTCGCGACTTAGAAATTCCACATCTTGCCCTTGGCCGCGTCGATGAAGACCTGCGGGCTCAAGAGGTAGGATTTAGGCGGGTTGGGAAGCGGACCATCGTCGAGGACGGGCAGATTTTTTCCGATGGTGGCATCCCAAGGTTGGCTCTTGGCGATATTTACCGGTGTGCCCGTTGGAACAATCGCGAAAATTTCCTTGGCGGCAATCAGCGGCATGCGCACGCATCCGTGGGTGGCGGGCGTGGGTTTGACGAAGCCCCAGTGGATGCCATAGGCCGGCTTGAATTCCATCCAGTAGCACATCGGATACCCGGCGTCAGGCTGGCTGGCCCGGCGGCGCTTGGCTTCCTTCAGGTAAATCGTGAAATCGCCTTGCGGGGTGGGGGAGGACGGCGTGCCCACGGTGACCGGGGTGGCCACAAGAACCTCGTTGCCCTCGACCACATAGAGACGCTGCGCACCCGTGCTGATCTTCACTTTCACGGCGGACGGGTTTTTCGGAGTGCGATCCGGTGGATCGAATTTGAACGAGGAGGGATGGACGGCAAATCGTGTTGTTTGGCATCCGGTGAGGCCAAGGAGCGCTGTCATAGCGATGGCCGCCAGAAAGAAGTTCAGAGTGGATGTCTTCATGGAGTTCTTGTTTATGAAGCGGCAAAGCCTATCGCCGTCAAGCTTACCTGATGCTTTTTTGCAACTCCAGGCGAGGGCCTGCGCCAGGACGCCAAGGATTGACGAGGAACTCCGAGGATCGAATTTTTTCTTTCAAACCCGAGCCGAGTTCGCACACGTCCCCGATTGGGAGTCCCATGTGAACCGGGCCGAAGGGCGAAATATTTTTCACGCTGAGCGCAAGCAATCGAGCGGCAGGATGGAGTCGCCTGCCATCGGTCGGATGTTCCGGACGTTCAAATTGTTTTTTCAAATGAACAAATGCGCCTGCGAGTTGAATGAGGCCTTTATAAAAAAGGTGGTTTTCGTCCCGGCATTCCAGCCAGAGGTGCTCGAGCACATCGTGTGCTTCGTAGTAGTCTTCCCGGTTGAAACACTCGAAGTAACCCGCATAGCACGGGTGCAATTCGTCGTTTCCCAGAGAGGGGAGGCTCTTCACAAATGCTGCGATGCGGTCGTGCTTCGACATGGAATCAAGGTTTTGCGATTCCCAGCTTGGCGATCGTTTGTGCATCGAGTCTACCGGTCGGGGGAAGACCGTGCTGCGACTGCCATTCCTTGATCGCATTCAAGAGCGTTCGGCTTGAGAGTCCGTTCTGTGGTCCGTTGTAACAACCTGACTCGGCCAGCAAACGCTGCGTTTTCCGAATGGCTTCGACCTTCACATTTGCGTCCATGCCCGCCAGTGGACCGCCCTCAAGAAGGATGTCGGTCTTCGTATATTCCGGTGCGTTTTGGGTCGATTTGATTCCCAGCGCTTGCAGCGTCTGTTGATTGAGTGAACCAGTGACCTTTAATTTTCGAGCCAATTGAAATCGGCGGATGGCGGCACTGGTCATGCTCCCCGGCGAACCATCCACGCCGGCTTTGTAGTATCCGAGCGCGGCCAGTTTGGCCTGCACCGATCGCACGACCTCGTCTGCCTTCAACGGGCACGTGCTGAAAGCAAGAAGCAAAAAAAGAACTCTTACGCGAGGATTCGACATCGGACTTATTCTTTCTTCAAAAATTGGGATAACATGAAGCCAGAAAATCAGGCCCCGCATCGATTGAACAAGCCTCTCGTCGTTTATGATGGGGGGTGTGCGTTCTGCTCCAAGTGGATTGGCAAGTCGGCGCGTGTGACCTCTGATTCGATTGATTACCTGCCCTCGGCGCAGGCTGCGCGCCTTTTTCCTCAAATCCCCGGCAATGAATTCGAGCGCGCTGTTCAGCTCATCAGGCCCGATGGATCCCGCTGCTCGGGCGCAGAGGCCGTTTTCGAGGTTGGAGCCCCGCACAGCCTTGTTGCCCGCTTCCTGTTACGTGCGTATCGGCGAGGCGGCATCCTTCGGGCCGTGGTGGATTTTGCTTACAGATTCATCGCTGCGAATCGAAAAACGCTGGCGTTTTTGACGGCGAGATTTTGAGGGTCATCGCTCGAGTTGGATTGGGAAAACGGCCTCTGGCCCGAGGGCGAGCTGCGCCAGAGCCAATTGGGCATGTTCCGCGCCCCGAGAGGAGTTGACCGGTTCGCTTGGAATGGCCGAGGCGATTTGTAGGAATTGCTCCGCGAATCGTGATGGGGTCTGAACGGTCTCATCGGGCCATGGAGTTGCCCTGAGTTCGTTGTCAAGGAAATGTTTCAATTTTGGATTCAGGGGCTTGCAGAGAGACCAACTTTCCTCTGCCGGATGTGCGAGGACTTCCATCTGAGCTTGCCGTGTGAGTCGGCTGAAGGAAACCGGCCCGTTGAATTCATCACTGCGGTTTGGAAACAGTTTTCGAAAAACCTCGGGCAATTCCAACCGTGTGGACTCAGCCAGCGCGGTTTGTCGTCTTCTCTCGGCTGTTTTGTCGAAGAGGTGTTGGTCGATGAGGATGTCATCGTAGACTTGTGGAAATTCAAAACCCTGCGCCGCCAAGTCGGGCATCACAGATGGAATGGCTCTGGCAATCAGTGGAGTGCCTGATGCGGCCGTTTCCACGAACGTCATGCCAAAACCCTCTTGCACCGAAGTGTGAACAACCGTTTCCGCCACGGGAAGCAGTTCCGAGATGCGAGGGGCTTCGGCTGGGTCGAGCAATCCAAAATGCACGCGCCAACCGTGGTATGCTGCGGCCTGCTTGATCTCACGCGCGTAGCAGGCTTCGTCGCGCGAGAATTGCCCCGATGTGGTCGCCAGTATGGCTTCCGGATTCAGCCAGCGTGTCAGGAGGATCGCCTCCAGGAGGTTTTTGCGACGCAGAAATCTGGTTGGGTAAAGCCAGAGAGGGGCGTCGCTTTTCAGTTGATCCGCAACCCAGTCGCGAATGGTGGTGTGACCCGCTTTGTCAGGTTGGGGGAAGCGCCCCACCGGATTCGGCAAGTGAAACGCTTGTTTCGCAAAGAATCGCTGCAGGGTTTCGAAATCTTGCCAATTGATGCCCACCTGCACACAGCGGGTCCCAGAGGCAAAAAGAAACTCCGCCGCACTCGCCAAGTCCGGGCAACCGCATTCGCGGAGTTCGTTCCAGCGCGACCATCGGCCGGCACACCAGAAGTCGTGGTGGTGCAAAACCAGTGCCGCCCCGGTGTGCCGCGAGAACCGGATCAGTTCCCGGCAAAGCATGGCATTCCGGGCAAGTGCGGGATTTTGAAACCATATCAGTGTTTTTGTGCAATCCCCCCTTGGCATGAGGTGTGCCACGGCTTCGTGAATCTTGCGGGAGAGCCTTTCAGGCGTCTCGCTTTGGTGGGAAAAGTAGTCGCAAGCTGGTTCGTGAATGAATGCGAGAGGTGTTGTGATTTGCTCCAGGTTGGGCCGCTCAATGGCTTCGCCGCCGTGCAGAAAGGATATTTTTTTCAGATCAGCCCCCGCAGCTTTTGCAATGGCAGGCAGGGTCAATTCCACCACCCGCCGCACGCCACCTGGCCGCCAATGGTAATGCACAACCACCAAGTGATCGAATGGGAATCCCGCCGTGCTCATCGATACAGGCTATCAGCTCCGCAGACTTGCTCAATGTTGCTGCGATCATGAGAGTGGCCCCGTTTTATGGCAGATTTCTATCAGCATGGCACGATCGCAACACTGCATCGCCTCGGCAACCCCGATTACCAAAGGCTCGAACAGGAAATGAACTCGCTCGCGCTGTCGTTTCCCCTCGCGCTGGTGCTGCCGTGCCATGCAAGGGATTTGAAATCCACCGCGATCGGTGAGATTGTCGACGAACTTCGTCAAGCACGCTTTTTGCAGCATGTCACCGTCGGTCTCGACGGCGCGGATGCATCGGACTTTGACTTGGCGCGCCGTGTTTTTTCGATCCTTCCGCACGAAGTGTCCATCCTCTGGAACGATGGACCGCGCATCACAGCGCTGCTTGGCAAGTTGGCTCGCGCCGGAGTCGACGCAGGCCCGATGGGTAAGGGTCGAAACATGCGCCTCTGCCTTGGCCAGGTTCTTTCCGCAACCCGTGCCTTCGGGGTGGCGATTCATGATTGCGACATTCTCAACTACCGCCGGGAAATGCTCGTCAGGCTTTGCTATCCTGTCGTGCACCCCGATATGGCGTTCCATGTCAGCAAGGGCTTCAGCGCGCGTTTCTCGACCCAGCTTAACGGGCGTGTCATGCGGCTCCTCATCACCCCTCTTCTGCAAGCCATGGAGGATCTGGAGGGTTTTTCCCAAACCCTCGCTCCTTTGCAGTTCTTTCGTTATCCGATCAGCGGCGAGGTCTGCCTGCACCGGAGCGTTGCCGAAGCCGTGCGCTTCCCCTCCGACTGGGGTGTGGAAGCGGGCATGATGGCTGATGTTTTCCGCGTCGCTCGTATGGACAGGATTTGCCAGGTCGATATCGCCGAGAGCTATGATCACAAGCATCAGAGCCTCTCTGAGACCAATCCTGATGCTGGTCTTAATAAAATGGCCTGCGATGTCGCCCTCTGCCTGCTGCGCCCTCTTGTAGTAAAAACAGACTCTCGCGGTGGTGTCATTTTTAGAGGTCTTGTGGAAAAATACCTTCTCGCTGCGCGCGGGATGTTGCGATTTTATGCGGCTGATGCCCGCATCAACACCCTAAACTACGATGTCGAGTTGGAAGCGCGGACGATCGACCTTTTTGGGGTTAGCATCGGGAGGGCCATCCAAACGCTGGGCATCACCTCTGAGACGCACGCCGGTTCCCCGTCTGTGCGGGAAATCGACTGGGCGCTTCCGGGTTTTTGGAACACACTTGTCGACGCCGTGAATCAAGATGCACTGTCCTGAGTTTCGCAGTCACGGAATTTTCCATACAAAAAAATCTTGCAAAAATACGGTGACTCCCTATCTTGCCGCCTCCGCTGATTTGGGGGCTCAAGAAAAATCCTCAATCGCTCTTTATCACCATGGCAGCACAAAATAGTCAAAAAATCCGGATTCGCCTGAAGGCATTCGACTACCGCATCCTCGATGCCTCGGCCTCGGAAATCGTCGAAACGGCCAAGCGCACTGGATCCAAAGTCACCGGCCCGATCCCTCTCCCCACACGGATCGAGCGCTTCACCGTCAACCGCTCCCCCCACGTTGACAAAAAATCCATGGATCAATTTGAGATCCGCACCCACAAACGCCTCCTCGACATCGTCGAGCCCACCTCGAAGACGGTGGATGAGCTTCGTAAGCTGAACCTCCCCGCAGGCGTCGACATCACAATCAAAATCTAATTTCAAGCCATGAGCATCGGACTTCTCGGAAAAAAACTCGGCATGACCCGCATCTATGATGACAAGGGTCGCGTCACCCCAGCCACCGTCATTGAAGCTGGCGGCAACCACATTCTTCAGGTCAAAACTCCTGAAAACGACGGCTACTCCGCCGTTCAGGTCGGCTACGGAGAACAAAAACCCCAGCGGGTCGGCAAGGCCATGACCGGCCACTTCGCCAAAGCCTCGTCCACGCCAAAACGCTTCATCCGCGAGTTCCGCCTCGCCGAGGGCGAAGCTGCACCTGAAACCGCCCCGATTCCTGTCACGAACTTCGAAGCCGGCCAATTTGTGGACATCATCGGCCAGTCCAAGGGCAAAGGCTTCCAAGGCACGATCAAGAAACATAATTTCGGCGGCCAGCCCGCCAGCCACGGTTCCACCATGCATCGTCGTAACGGTGCCATCGGCAACCGTTCGACTCCGGGTCGCGTTTGGAAGAACATGGGTATGCCTGGTCACATGGGCGACGAGCGGATCACCGTTCAAAATCTCCGCATTCTCCAAGTGCGCGGAGAAGAAGGCGTGCTCGTTGTCGCCGGCGCGATCCCTGGGGCAAATGGCTCCTTCGTCGTTGTTCGCCCATCTAAAAAGAAGACCGTTAAAAAGTCGTAAAAAGTTTCCCGGAGTTGGTTCGGGGTTTTCATAGCAAGGTGCCCGTGGAGGTAACTCCACGGGCACTCTTGTTTCCTCGTCCAGTGTGTTGAGATTCCTTGGTTTGAGCTCTCAAACAAAATGCTTATGGCATTACTGCCGTATTTGGTAATATAGCCAGTCATGAGCCCAAAAATGGAATCTGCAAAGCAGCGCTCGGTTGTTGTCAAGGCCATGGCACACCCTACGCGCCTTTTGGTGATGGATGTCCTCACAAGCGGCGAACGCTGCGTGAATGACTTGAAAGATTTGGCGGGATGTGATGTCACCACGCTTTCCAAGCACCTTGCGCTTATGCGGCAGGCCGGTCTCCTGCAGTGCGAAAAGCGTGGTCTCAAAGTTTTCTACCGCATGGCATGCCCCTGTTTTTTGGAATTCTTTCGCTGCATTGATCTGATCAAAGCAAATCAGGACCTCTCCAACGCGTGTGCGGAGTGTTAGGACTCTGAAATTAGTTGGCAAAAAAGCCAAATAATGATAAACCAAGTTCCATGACATCGAATGACTTTGTTCAAGCTCTTGAAGACTCTCCGCTCCTAACCCTCCGATTCGTCCTTCCCGATGGAGGTCTCATTCCCGAGCATGCCCACATCACGGAAGTGGGACGTGTGGATAAAACATTTCTCGACTGTGGAGGCACGTTGCGAAAACTTTCCTCTTTCTGTTTGCAGGCTTGGGTGGCCGACGACACAGACCACCGCCTGAATGCTGGTAAACTCGTGGATATCTTGAAACGGGCTCTTCCTTTGCTGGGTGGAGAGGATTTGAATGTCGAACTGGAATATGAGGATGGCATTGTGTCGCAGTTTCCTGTCCAGTCCGTTTCGGCTTCTGGCGACTCGATGTTTATCCTTCTCGGAACAAAGCACACGGACTGCCTGGCCAAGGATATTTGCCTCCCACCTGCGAAAAACGTCGATGGATGCAGTCCGGGATCGGGCTGCTGCTGAATTTCTTTAATTCTCATGAATACCAAACCTCTCGTTCTTATTCTCTGCACAGGAAACTCCTGTCGAAGCCACATTGCCGAGGGTATCCTGCGCAACGCTGCTGGTGATCTCATCGAAGTCGCCAGTGCCGGTTCCAAGCCCGCTGGATACGTCCACCCGAAATCGATCGAAGTGATGAACGAGATCGGTATCGATATCAGCGGCCACCATTCGAAGCATCTCGACGAGTTTTTGAACCGTCCGGTGGATACCGTGATCACCGTCTGTGGGAATGCGGATCAGGCTTGTCCGATGTTCCCGGGTCAACTGCGCCGCCACCACTGGGGGTTCAGTGATCCGGCCCATGCCGTGGGTTCCGAGGAGGAGGTTCTTGGAGAGTTCCGTCGGATTCGGGACCAAATGAGGTTGGTCTTCGAGGCCTACGCCGCCGGATTGAGGCAGGGAACACAGTTCATCGCATGACATCGCAGATGGATGGTGTCCTTCGAAAGTGTCTTGCGGAGTTTCTCGGAACATTTGTCCTCGTTTTTGCGGGAACTGGAGCCATCGTGATCAACTCCGCGTCTGGCGGCGCAGTCACTCACGTCGGCGTGGCGCTGACATTTGGTCTCGTCGTTTTGGCGATGATTTACACGCTGGGAGACGTTTCGGGGGCGCATATGAACCCTGCCGTCAGCCTCGCCTTTGCGGTAGCCGGTCAATTCCCTTTTGCACGGGTTCTTGCTTATGTTTCTTCGCAGATCACCGGGGCTCTGCTCGCGAGTGTGTCCCTGCGCTGTCTTTTTCCGGCAGACCCCACACTCGGCGCAACACTTCCTGCGGGAACCGTCATGCAGTCATTCGCTCTGGAAGTCATTTTGTCAGGAATCCTGATGTTTGTTATTTTCAATGTCTCCCACGGAGCCAAAGAAAAAGGAATGACCGCCGGTATTGTGGTGGGAAGTGTGATCGCTCTGGAGGCTCTCTTTGCCGGGCCCATTTGCGGAGCCTCGATGAATCCCGCCCGCTCGCTGGCTCCTGCCATTGTCTCCGGCCATTTACAGCACCTCTGGATCTACGTCGCAGCTCCACTTGCCGGGATGCTTTTAGTGATTCCGCTTTTCAAAGCTCTTCGCGGCCGCCCTGTCTGAAGCACCTCGTTCACGCCCCACCTGCAGGTCGGCTGGGCTCAGATGTTCGCCAGGATGCCGTTGAAGGTCGTGCTCGGGCGCATGGCGGTTGAGGCCTTTTCATCATCGGGCATGTAATAGCCACCAACATCGATTGCTCTGCCCTGAACGGCGGCGAGTTCGGCGACGATTTTTGTCTCGTTGGCTGTGAGGGCCTCGGCGATGGGCGTGAAGATTTTTTTCAACTCGGCGTCTTTGTCCTGTGCGGCGAGGGCCTGGGCCCAGTAGAGGGCGATGTAGAAATGACTGCCCCGGTTGTCGAGTCCACCGACCTTGCGGGCTGGGGATTTGTCGTGTTCCAGAAGTTGGCCGGTTGCGGCGTCGAGAGTGTCGGCGAGAACCTTCGCGCGAGCGTGGGATTGGGTTTCGGCCAGATGCTCCAACGACGCAGCGATTGCGAAGAACTCCCCGAGCGAGTCCCAGCGGAGATAGTTCTCTTCCAGAAATTGCTGCACATGCTTGGGCGCGGAGCCGCCTGCACCGGTCTCGAAAAGGCCGCCGCCGTTCATGAGCGGGACGATGGAGAGCATCTTGGCGCTGGTACCGACTTCGAGAATCGGGAAAAGGTCGGTGAGGTAGTCGCGGAGCACATTGCCGGTCACGGAAATGGTGTCTTCGCCTTTGACGATGCGCTCGAGGCTGAATTGGCAGGCCTCGGCGGGCGGGAGGATGCGGATGTCGAGTCCAGCGGTGTCGTGGTCCTGAAGATATTTTTCGACCTTGGCGATGAGCTGCGCATCGTGGGCGCGCTTGGCGTCGAGCCAGAAGATTGCTGGTGCGCCCGTGGCGCGGGCGCGGCGGACGGCGAGTTTCACCCAGTCGCGGATGGCGGCATCCTTCGTCTGGCAGGCGCGCCAGATATCACCCGCCTCGACACGATGTTCGAGGAGTGTATTGCCGTCGGCATCCGTAACGCGGACCACACCGTCGGCGGGGATTTCGAATGTCTTGTTGTGGGATCCGTATTCCTCGGCGGCCTGCGCCATGAGACCCACATTGGGCACGGAGCCCATGGTCCTCGGATCGAGCGCGCCATTTTTCCGGCAGAATGAAATCACGGTTTCATACACCGGCGCATAGCAACTGTCGGGGATCACGGCAAGCGTGTCCTGCGTCTTGCCCTCGGCGTTCCACATCTTGCCGCCTTCGCGGATCATGGCGGGCATGGAAGCGTCCACGATGACATCGCTCGGTACATGCAGGTTGGTGATGCCTTTGTCCGAGTTCACCATCGCCAGCGCGGGCCGGGAGGCGAGGGTGGCCTTGAGATCAGCTTCGATCGAGGCTTTCTCGTCGGAGGGAAGTTTTTCGATTTTGGCCACCAGGTCGCCGAGGCCGTTGTTGAAATCCACACCCAGCCTGGCCAGCACGGCGGCGTGTTTTTTGAGGAAGTCGCCGAGAAAAACCTTCACCGCGTGACCGAATAAAATAGGGTCCGAGACCTTCATCATGGTCGCCTTGAGGTGCAGAGAGAAAAGAACGCCGAGATTCTGCGCGGTGGCGATTTGTTCGGCGAGGAAGGCTTCCAGCGTCTTGCGGCTCATGAAAGTGGCGTCGAGGACTTCGCCGGCTTGGAGCTTGAGTCCGTCCTTGAGCACGGTGGGAGCGCCTGCTGCGGGAATGAACTCGATCTTCACGGTCGTGGCTGCGGACACGGTCACGGATTTTTCATTCGAGAAAAAGTCGTTCTTGCCCATCGTGGCGACGCGTGTCTTCGAGTCCGGCGACCAGGCGCCCATCTTGTGCGGATGCTTGCGGGCGTAGTCTTTCACCGCCTTCGGCGCGCGACGATCGGAGTTGCCTTCGCGGAGGACGGGATTCACCGCGCTGCCTTTGACCTTGTCGTAGCGGGCCTTGATGTCCCTCTCGTCGTCATTGGCTGGAACCTCGGGATAGTCCGGCAGGGCAAAGCCGCGCTTTTGGAGTTCCGAAATGGCAGCCTTCAGCTGGGGAATCGAGGCGCTGATGTTGGGAAGTTTGATGATGTTCGCCTCGGGCTGGAGAGTCAGGGCACCGAGTTCAGCCAAGGCATCCGCCGTTTTTTGCTCTGCTGGCAACCTGTCTGCGAAGACCGCCAGAATGCGCCCCGCAAGCGAAATGTCCCGCATCTCGACCGCTATGCCTGCGTGCTTTGTGAAGGCCTCGATAATCGGCAGCAGGGAATAAGTGGCCAGCAGGGGAGCTTCGTCGGTCTTCGTGTAGATAATGGTTGGTTTCGTAGGCATAGGGCGTGAGGCGATTTAATGATTATCAGCGAGTGCGGTCAAAGAAAACGAAGGTTGGTAAATGTTCTGTGGCTTGAGGTGAGCTTCGTGCAGTTGATGAAATCTCCGCCTTCCAGATTGATTAGCTGATTTTCTCGAGCAGGTAGTTTTTCAGGTCCGCGATGGCGATGCGTTCCTGTAACATCGAGTCGCGGTGGCGCAGGGTGACGGTGTCCTGTTTTTCCGGGCCGTTCTCGCCGATGGTGTCGAAGTCGATCGTGACGCAGAATGGCGTTCCGGCCTCGTCCTGGCGGCGGTAGCGGCGTCCGATGGCACCGGCCTCGTCGTAGAAGATATTCATCAGCGGTCGCAGCGAAACAGCGATTTCCTTGGCTTTCTCCACGAGCACGGGCTTGTTTTTCAGCAGCGGGAAGATGCCGCACTTGATCGGAGCCATGCGCGGGTGGAAACGCAGCACGGTGCGTGTCTCGGAGTTTCCCTTGTCATCGGTGACCGTCTCCTCGTCGAACGCCTCGCAGAGCAGGGCGAGGGTGGTGCGGTCCACGCCCGCGCTGGGCTCGACGACATGCGGGACGAAGCGTTCCTTGGTCGCCTCGTCGAAGTAATCCAGCGGCTTGCCGGAGTGTTCGATGTGTTTGCCGAGATCGTAGTCGGTGCGGTAGGCGATGCCCTCGAGTTCGCTGATGCCGAAGGGGAACTCGTATTCGAGGTCGTAGGTTTTTTTCGAGTAGAATGCACGCTCGCCGTCCGGGATGTCCTTGATGTGGATTTTCGAGCGGGGAATGCCGATGTCCTCGTAAAATTTCAGGCGCTGCTCGAGCCAGTAGTCGGTGAGTTGCATGCCGTCCTCGGGTCGGCAGAAATACTCGATCTCCATTTGCTCGAATTCGCGGGAGCGGAAGATGTAGTTGCGCGGGTTGATCTCGTTGCGGAAGGCTTTTCCGATTTGCGCGATGCCGAAGGGGAGCTTCTGGCGCGAGGTGTCGAGCACATTGCGGAAGTTCACAAAAATCGCCTGCGCGGTCTCGGGACGGAGATAGACGAGGTTGTCTTCCGACTCGAGAGGACCTGCGTGGGATTTGAACATGAGATTGAAATCCCGCGCCTCGGTAAGGTCGCGGCTGCCGCAAGCGGGGCAGTATTTTTGCCCGTCTTTCTCCGGCAGTTGGTCGGCGCGATTGCGGGATTTACAGACTTTGCAATCAACCATCGGGTCGCTGAATGTCTCTTCGTGACCGGAGGCCTTCCAGACGGCGCGGTTCATGATGATCGATCCGTCCATGCCCTCCATGTCATCGCGCTCGCGCACATTGCGCCGCCACCAGAAGTCCTTGAGGTTTTTTTTCAGCTCGGCTCCGAGCGGGCCGTAATCCCAGAAGCCGTTCAGGCCGCCGTAGATTTCGGAGGATTGGAAAATGAATCCGCGCCGTTTGCAGAGGCTCACGATTTTTTCCATTCGGGTGGCAGAGGCATCGTTCGACATAGGCGCGGAATGAAACCCGACTCGCGCGGTGGCGTCAACGCGGCAGTCGAACGCGACATTTTTCCAGCCGTGGGAAATTTTACTCATCACGCGTCTTGCGCCATGTGCTTTTCGGTTTATCGTGCCTTCCATGTTTGAGCTGACGCGCCGCGAGCAGACGCTTGTCGTGGGTTTTGTGTTCATTCTGGTGCTGGGCCTCGCTGTGCGGCACTGGAGGGAGTCGCACCCCGTTCAAGCCATGCCGGCCGCCGAGGCTCCCCAAACCCGATAATGCAGAACACAGGATTTCAAGAAGCCGTCGAAACGGTCTGCCAGGAAGACCGCCGCTACAACCCCGAAGCCTACGCCTTTCTCCGCGATTCGCTGGAGGCAACGATCAAAAGGCGCAAGAAGTCGAAAAAAGACCCCGGCCCGCATGTCGGAGCCGCCGAGCTGCTCGATGGCTTCCGCCTCCACGCCCTCGCCGAATTCGGCCCGATGGCGCTCATGGTGCTGAATTACTGGGGTGTCACGGCGACTTCGGATGTCGGCCAGATGGTCTTCAACCTCGTCCAGGCGGGGATTTTCGGGAAGACCGATGAGGACACGGCGGAGAGTTTTCGCGATGTCTTTGATTTCCGGGAGGCGTTTGTCGCGCCGTTCCGTCCGCTGGAGGATTCTTTGAACGCCGAGCCGCCCTTGCAGGTCGGAAACCTACTATGAAATCCCGTTTTCTTGCCGCCGTGCTGGCGGTGGCCTTTTCCCTTATGCCCGATCACATCCACGCCAAAACCTCCGAGAGTATCACCATTCCCGAATCCAAAGCCCAGGTCTTCACCTACGACAACGGCCTCACGCTCATCGTCGAGGAGGACCGCAGCGCACCGGTGGCCAGTGTTCAGGCCTGGTGCGGCACCGGCAGCATCCACGAGGGCCAGAAAATGGGCGCCGGCCTCTCGCACATCCTCGAGCACATGCTTTTCAAGGGCACCGAAAAACGCCCGCCGGGCGAGATCGCCAAGCAGGTCCAGAACCGGGGCGGCTACATCAATGCCTACACTTCCTTCGACCGCACGGTTTACTGGATCGATGTCCCGAAGGAAGGCGCATCGGATGCGGTGGCCATCCTTGCCGACGCGATGCAAAACGCCACACTGCCCGAGCAGGAATACACCAAGGAGCAGGAGGTGATCCGCCGCGAGTTCGCCATGGGCTTCGATGATCCCAACCGCCAAAGCTCGCAGCTCATGCTCGACACGGTTTTCACCACCAGCCCGTTCCGGCATCCGGTGATCGGCTACCTCGATGTCTACAACAAGCTCTCTCGCCAGAATGTGCTGGACTACTACAAATCCCGCTATGTCCCGAACAACCTGACTTTCGTCGTGGTGGGGGATGTCGATGCCGCCGCGATCCACAAGGAACTTGGCGAACTTTTTGAATCCGCGCCGCGCAAGGCCCTCGAACCGGTCTATGTCGCCACCGAGCCGCCCCAGATGGGCCGCCGCGAGGTGCATGAGGAATTTCCGACCGAGTTGTCGCGGCTCTCGATGTCCTGGCGTGTGCCGGGCGTAACGAACTCCGACACGCCCGCGTTGGAAGTCCTGGGCGAAATCCTCGGCTCCGGTGCCAGCTCCCGCCTGAACCGTGAAATCCGCGAGCGCAAACAAATCGCCCACAGCGCCGGTGCCGGCATGTTTTCACTCCAGTCCGAAGGTGTTTTCCTCATGCAGGCCGTGACCGATCCCGACAAGCGGGAGGCGGCGGAGAAAGAATCCCTCGCCGTTCTGGAAAACCTCAAAAAGAACGGCGTCACCGAGGAGGAACTCGACCGCGCCCGCCGTTCACTCCTGTCCTCGCAGTTGCAAGGCCTCACCACGGCGCGTGGCAAAGCATCCGACCTCGGATCGAACTGGATGCTCACTCGCAACCTGAATTTCACCCGACACTACCTCGATCAGATTTCGAAGGTCACCGCCGCCGATGTGCAGCGTGTGGCCCGCGAATACCTCCGCGACGAGGCGCTCAATGTGACCTCCCTCAACCCGCCCGCAGCCAAGAAGGATGCCGCCGAGGTGGCCGAAAACAAGGCCGGTGAAATCAAAAAATTCATCCTCTCGAACGGCTTGCGCCTCCTCGTGCGCGAGGACTCCCGCATTCCGCTTATCGCGATCAATGCCGTATTCCGTGGCGGCCTGCTGGCCGAGACGAAGGAAACCAACGGCATCACCCGACTCTACGCCCGCACGCTCCTCAAGGGCACGAAAACCCGCAGCGCCGAGCAGCTCGCCGACGACATCGAAGGGGTGGGGGGCAATATCGGCTCGGACAGCGGCAACAATTCCTTCACCGTGTCGGTGGATGTCATGCGGCCCGACCTCAAGCTCGGCGTGGACATCCTGGCCGATGTGTTGCTGAACCCCACCTTCCCCGAGCGCGAGGTGGAGTTGGAAAAGCGCACGCAGATCGCCGGCATCAAAGCCGACGAGGAGCAGGTCACCTCGGTGGCCCGGAACCTCGTTCGCGAAAACCTCTTCGGCGCGCATCCCTATGGCTTGCGCAATCTTGGGTCCTCGGATTCCGTCTCCGGCATCAGTGCCGCGCAACTCCGCGAGTTCCACAAAAAATTCGCCTGCGCCGCCAATGGCGTCATCTCGGTCTTCGGCGATGTGAAGGCGGACGAGGTTGTGAAGCTCTTTGAAAAATCCTTCGCCTCCATGCCGAAGGGCGCGCTGGCTTTTGAGGATGTGCAAAAACCCGCGCCCGTCGCTGGCTTGGCTCCCGCCACAGCCCACCTCGACAAGAAACAGGCCGTCCTCATGCTCGGCTTCCAAGGCGCTTCGGTAGGCGATGCCGATCGCGTTCCGCTGGAACTCATCAGCGAGGCCTCCAGCGATCTGGGGTCGCGGTTTTTCAATCGCATCCGCGAGCAGATGGGCCTCGCCTACTTCGTCGGAGCCACCCAATTTTGCGGCCTGGCACCCGGCGCGTTCCTTTTTTACCTCGGCACCGATCCGCAAAAGATCGAACCTGTCACCAAGGAAATGCGCTCCGAGATTCAGGACCTGGCCACCAATGGCCTCACTGAAGAGGAACTCACCCGTGCCAAAGCGAAGCTTCTCGGCGGCGAGGCGATTCGCAACCAAAGCAACAGCGCCTTCGGAGCTGCTGTCGCAGTCGATGAACTCATGGGCCTCGGCGTCGATGCCCACAAACGCCGCAAAGAGGAGATCGAGAAAATCACCCTCGACGACACACGCCGCGTCGCCGCAAAATATTTCAACTCCGATTCCCGCGTTGAAGCCACCGTGCTTCCTCCCGACAAAAAAAATCCACCAACTAAAAAACCATGCCCGAAGTCCAATCTGCCACCCACTCCGGTGAAATGACCCAGCGTTTCATCGAACTCGTTATGATGCAGGCCCAGCAGGCCGCGATGTTTCTCGGCCATGTGCCGAACCCCCAGTCCGGCAAGCCCGAGGTGAATCTCGAGTTCGCCCGCACGTTCATCGACCAGATCGAAATGCTTCAGGAAAAAACCCGTGGCAACCTGAGCAGCGAAGAGACCCAGATGCTCGCCAGCGTCCTCTCCGATCTCCGCCTCGCCTTCCTCCAAGCCTCAAAAAATCCCGCGCCCACGCCCTCGCGGCCAGCCGCTCCGGCAGTCGAGGCATCCGGCCAGCAATCCTCGGCGGCGGCACCGACACCAGATTCCGAGCCCGAGTCCCGCAAGCGTTTCAGCAAAAGCTACGGATCGTAATTGCTCGACCGTCGGCTGATTTTTTACCAAGTTCAAATCGCTCGGTGACATGCGTAAAAATTTGCTCCGGTTTTTTTTAACACGATGCCAGTGCCGCACGACCCGTTTCCAACCCAACGAACACACCCATGCCATACTTCCCCGAAGTCCCCAAAATCGCTTACGAAGGCCCAAAGTCGAAAAATCCTTTTGCCTTTAAACACTACAATCCCGACGAACTCGTCGAGGGCAAATCCATGCGCGAGCACCTGCGTTTTGCCGCTGCCTATTGGCATGTGATGCGCAATCCTCTGGCCGATCCCTTCGGTGGTGGCACGGCTCTCATGCCGTGGGATGACGGCACGAACTCCGTCGCCAACGCCCAGAAGCGTGTGCGTGTATTTTTTGAATTTCTCGAAAAAATCGACATCGATTTCTACTGCTTCCACGACCGCGATGTCGCACCTGAGTGCGACACGCTCGCCGAGTCCCACGCCGCGTTGGATGCCGTAGCCGGAACCCTCGCCGAGGAGCAGCAGCGCACAGGCAAGAAGCTCCTCTGGGGCACGGCCTGCCTGTTTGCGCATCCGCGTTTCGCTCAAGGTGGAGCCACCACACCGAGCCTGCCTGTCTTTGCCCACGCAGCGGCCCAAGTCAAAAAAGCCATCTCCGTCACGAAGGAACTTGGCGGCGGCGGCTATGTCTTCTGGGGCGGTCGTGAAGGCTATTCCTCGCTCTGGAACACTGATATGAAGCACGAACTCGATCAACTCGCTGCTTTCTTGCACATGGCGGTCGCTTGGAAGAAGGAAATCGGCTTCACCGGCAAATTCTGGATCGAGCCGAAACCTCGCGAACCCTCGACCCACCAATACGACTCGGATTCCGCCGCCTGCTTCAACTTCCTGCGCGAATACGGCCTCTTCGACGAATTCGAACTCAACATCGAAACCAACCACGCCACGCTCGCCGGCCACACCATGCGCCACGAGTTGACCGTCGCCGCCAACGCGGGACGCCTCGGCTCGATCGACGCCAACCGTGGCGACGAACTCATCGGCTGGGACACCGACCAGTTCCCGACCAACATCTACCTCGCCGCCGAAGTCATGCTCGTTGTCCTTGGCATGGGGGGATTGAAGGAAGGCGGTCTCAACTTCGACGCCAAGCGCCGCCGCGAATCCCACAACCCCGCCGACCTCTTCCATGCCCACATCGGCGGCATGGATGCCTTCGCGCGCGGGCTCAAGATCGCTGCCGCCATCCGGGCGGACGGACGCATCGAGGAATTCGTGAAAAACCGCTACGCCTCGTGGAATTCCGATCTCGGCAGGAAAATCCTCGCCGGCAAGGCATCGTTCGCCGAACTCGAGCAGGTCGCGCTTTCGCAGCCCACACCCACACTCGAAAGCGGCGGCCAGGAGTATCTCGAAAACATCCTGAACGAACTCCTGTGATCGCCCTCGGTATCGACTGCGGCACGCAGAGTCTGAAAACGGTCGCTCTCGATGGCGACTCCGGAAAAATTGTCGCCTCCGCCAGCAAAGCCTACGGCCTGGTGGAGGGATTGCCCGCTGGCCACCTCGAGCAGGATCCCTCCATCTGGTGGGATGCCCTCGAGGAGACCGTGCGAAAAGTCCTCGCCGATCTCGGCCCCCGCAAAGCCGGGGTCGCAGGCATAGGCGTCTCCGGTCAGCAACACGGCTTCGTGCCGCTCGATGCCAATCACCAGGTCATCCGCCCCGCCAAGCTCTGGTGCGACACCTCCACCACCGCACAGTGCGACGAGATTCGTGCCAAGCTCGGGGGACGCGAGAAAACTATCGCCCTCGCCGGAAACGACATTCTGCCTGGTTTCACCGCGCCGAAGATTCTTTGGCTCAAGCAAAACGAACCTGCGCATTTCGCCAGGCTCGCCCATGTCGCCCTGCCGCATGATTTTTTAAATCTCCGCCTGACCGGCACCCTTCGCATGGAGTTCGGCGACGCCTCCGGCACCGCCCTCCTTGATGTCCGCACCCGCCGTTGGAGCCATGAAGTTTGTGCCGCCATTGACGGGAATCTCCTGTCCAAACTCCCGCCCGTAGGCTCCTCAACCGAGCCTGTCGGCAAGCTCCTTCCAGCCCTTGCCGCCGCATGGGGCCTCTCGCCCGATGTCGTCATCAGCGCCGGGGGAGGGGACAACATGATGGCCGCCATCGGCACCGGAAACATCCGCCCCGGCACGGTCACAGCCAGTCTCGGAACCAGCGGAACGATTTTCGCCTGCGCCCCGCAGCCGGTCATCGACCCGCAAGGCGAGATCGCCGCATTTTGCGACAGCGCCGACCATTGGATGCCGCTCCTCTGCACGATGAATGTCACCGTCGCCACCGAGGCCTTCCGCAAACTCTTCGGCTGGGATCACGACCGCATGGACAAGGAAATTTCGTTCATTCCCGCCGGCGCCGATGGACTGCTTTTCCTGCCCTATCTCCAAGGCGAGCGCACGCCGAACCTCCCCGACGGCTGCGGTGTCCTGCACGGAATGACCCCTTCCAACCTCACGCCCGCCCACATGGCCCGCGCCGCGATGGAAGGCGTCACACTCGGCATGGCCTACGGCCTCCGCCGCATGGAAGCCCTCGGTCTCAAACCCTCCGAAATCCGACTCACAGGCGGCGGCAGCAAAAGCCCGGTCTGGCGTCAAATGCTCGCCGACATCTTCGGCTACCCTGTTGTCACCATGAAAAGTGCGGAAGGAGCCGCCCTCGGCGCCGCCATCCAAGCGCTCGCCGCAGCCAATCCCGGTGAGTCCCTCGAGACGTTTTCCGTCCGCTGTGCCCAGATGGAGGAGGGATCAAGTCTTGGGCCCCGGTCCGGTTTTGACTACCTCCCGTTGCTCGAGAAGCAAGGCCACCTTCGCTTTCGCCTTTTTTGAGCCTCCCTCAGGTCTCGGACTCGGAAGGAGAAATGATTTCCTCGATGGCGATCACTTTTTCGATATCCAGAAGGCTTTTGACACTGCCCTTGATGGTGGCCATTCCGAGGAGGTATTCAACTCTGATGGATCCCCCAAAGTCTGGAGCGGGTTCTATTTCGCTCGCATTCAGGTTGGCAACCTCCTCCACCGCATCCACGATCAGACCGATATTTTTGAGGTCCATCCCAGACGGCGCGAGTTGAACGACAATGATGCAGTTGTTGTCGGTAATCGCCTTCGTTGGCAGACCGAATTTGGAGCGAAGATCGATGACAGGGATGACCTTTCCGCGAAGATTGATGACTCCCTTCACATAAGGCGGCATTTGTGGAACCGTCGTGATATGGAGCATCGTGATAATCTCTCGAACCTTGAGAACGGGGACTCCATAGGACTCTTCAGCCAACGTGAAGGTGAGATACTTTCCGGCTATTGAGGCTCCGAAGTCGGTAGACTCTGTCGTAGATTTGGGCCCTGATGCCATTCTCGAAGCATAAGGATTTTGTTTGCGAATTCGAGAGAATTTTCCTTCCGGGTTCTTTTATGGAGTAAAATGAATTTGACCACTCCGCTGACTGTGATTGGATTGATTAGCCATTCCAAAGGCGTGTCCCCGTCCCGCGTGAAACGCTGGAAATAAATATGGTTTTTCAGACGCTTACAGATGACGACTACGAGCACATCTCGAGGATCATTTACAAACACAGTCGGATTCATCTTGGGGATGGCAAGAGGGAATTGATGTCTTCGCGGCTTGGAAAGCGACTCCGAGCAACGGGTTGCAATACCTACTCCGAATACTGTTCTTTTCTTGGTCGTCCAGAAGGCATGGATGAGATCAACGAACTGGTGGACGCCATGTCCACCAACCACACATTCTTTTTCCGGGAAAAAAAGCATTTTACTTTTCTGGAAGACAGGGTGCTTCGCGAGTTCCACCACGATGCAGCTTATCGCGGGGACGGCTGTTTTCGCTGTTGGAGTGCTGCGGCATCAACAGGCGAGGAACCCTATTCCATCGCGATCACTCTGGCCCGGCATGAAGAATCACGGCCTGGCTTCCGCTGGGAAATGGACTGCTCGGACATCAGCAGCACAGCCTTGGAAACGGCGCGACAGGGGATTTACGCGAATGAGCGGCTGAGTGACTTGCCGCCCGAGGTGCGCCGCAGGTTTTTTCAGAAAGGCATTGGAAAGCAACAGGGGCGCTCCCGGGTGAAGTCCCTCCTGCGTGAAAGGATGACCTGGCACCTGATGAATCTTTTCCACGAGCCGTATCCGTTCGAAAAAAAATTCCATCTGATTTTTTGCCGCAACGTGATGATTTATTTTGACCGTCCCTCGCAGGAGTGGCTTGTCCAAAAAATGTCCCGTCTGCTGACTCCGGGGGGCTATCTCAAGGTTGGGCACTCCGAGAGCCTCTCCACCATCCGGCATGGGTTGCGCCCCATCCAGCCGGCCATCTATCAAAAGCCACCCGCGTGAAAAATATGCCTTCTCGTCAGATCAAAGTCCTCGTTGTTGATGATTCACTGGTGGTCCGCAAAGTCGTGACCGACGCGCTGCGGACCGATCCAGAGATCGATGTCGTGGGAACGGCCGGCGATCCCTACATCGCAAGAGACAAAATTCTCGAGCTCAAGCCGGATGTGATCACTCTCGATATCGAGATGCCCAAAATGGATGGGCTGACATTTTTAAAGCTCATCATGCGGCAGCATCCACTGCCTGTGATTATCATGAGTTCGCTCACCCAGGCTGGATCTCGGATAGCGATGGATGCCTTGGAGTCTGGAGCTGTGGACGTGTTGTTGAAGCCCGGCAGCTCGGTCTTTCTGAGTGATATGGTGCCCGACCTCATCATGAAAATCAAAGCCGCCGCGAATGCGCGGAGCAGTTCTTTTCTGGCTCCATCCACACGGAACTCTTCCTCGGGAGGTGCTGGCGGGATATCCGGCGGGACCACGCGCTATCATTCCAAACAAGTCATCCTCCTTGGTGCATCGACTGGTGGCACCGAGGCCCTCCGGGATGTATTCTCGCAACTGCCGGGAGACTTGCCCGGCATCTGTATCGTGCAACATATCCCCGGAAGTTTCAGTGCGGCCTTTGCGGAGCGTTTAAACTCTGTTTCCGCCATCGAAGTGCGCGAGGCGAGGGATGGTGACGTCTTGCGACGTGGTTTAGCCCTTGTCGCTCCGGGTGATTTCCACATGCTGCTGCACAAGCGTGGGGAGCAGGGTTATATGGTTCAGGTCAAGCAGGGGCCGAAGATCATGCACCACAGGCCTTCGGTCGATTTGCTTTTTGAATCGGCTGCGCCAATCGCAGGAGCGCGTGCGGTAGCAGGGATTTTCACAGGCATGGGTAGCGACGGCGCGAATGGACTGCTTGCCCTTCGCAAAGCCGGGGCCCGGACTTTTGCACAGGATGAAAAAACGTGTGTCGTCTATGGAATGCCACGCGTTGCGGTTGAGCTGGGTGCGGCCGAGAGGGTCGTTCCGTTGCCGGGCATTCCGGCCTACATTGTCAAGGCGGCAGCTATCGCCGCCGGGTCGACTCCGATGGTCTAACCGGGTTCCTGAAGGTGTGATTCCAAAGTGTGGGTCGCGCTGACTAGAGCGCGAGGATCGAGGATGAGACCGACCTTTCCGTCGCCCAAAATGGCTGCTCCGGCTAGGACTTTGTTTTGTTTGAAGCGTTCGTCGAGGCTCTTGATGACAACCTCTTGCTTGCCGATCAGTTCATCCACGAGAATGCAACGTTGCTGGTTGGCCGACTCCACCACGATGATAAGGGCCTCGCAGGGGTTGGTCGTCCGCGGTTTGATTTTGAAGTAGTCGTAGAGTCGTAGCATCGGGCGTAATTTTCCGCGAACCTTGACGACCTCGCCTTTGCCATAGATCGTCGAGATCATATCCTGCGTGGGCCGGAAGGATTCACAGACAGACAGAGTGGGAAAAATATAACGCTGGTCGCCAACACGCGCGATCAGGCCGTCGATGATGGCCAGAGTGAGCGGGAGGAAAATCCGGAAGGTCGTGCCGACGCCGAGAGTCGAGTCGATTTCGATTTTGCCACGCAGTTTGGCGATGTTCTGTTTGACGACATCCATGCCCACGCCACGGCCCGAGATGTCCGTGATTTTCTCGGCTGTAGAAAAGCCTGGGGCAAAAATGAGGTCGTGAATCTGGCGATCGTCCAGATCCGCACCCGCGCTGACGATGCCGCGTTCGATGGCCTTGGCTAGAATGCGTGATTTGTTGAGTCCGGCTCCATCATCCGCGATTTCGATAACCATGCTGCCGCCTTGGTGGAATGCGGAGAGGCGGATGGTCCCCTTTGCCGACTTGCCAGCCGCGATGCGGACCTGAGGTGTCTCGATGCCGTGATCGACCGAATTCCTGATCATATGCATCAGCGGGTCGGCAAGCTCCTCGACCATGGTGCGGTCCATTTCCGTGTCCTCACCTCGGATGACGAGTTCCACCTCTTTGTTAATTTTCGCTGTGAGGTCGCGCACGAGGCGGTTCATTTTCTGGAATGTGCCTTTGATGGCGACCATGCGCAGGGACATGGCGATTTTCTGCAAGGCGAGGGCGGTCTGGCTGAGTTGAAGAAGATTGCGTGCAAGTTGCTGGCTTCGCAACCCGAGCAAGTCGGGATGTTGGGAGACCTGCGATTGGGCGATGACAAGCTCGCCGACGAGTTCGACCAGACTGTCGAACTTGCGCGTATCCACCTTCATCATCTGTGAGACATTTTTGGCGGTTGCCGAACTCGGGGATTTTCTGTTCGCTTCCGCAGCGTCCGGGGCCTCGACTTCGGAGTCGTCCGAGCTGCTTGGCCTGGCGGTCACGGGGGCGCCGGGATCTGCGATAACAGACTTCACCCGATGGGTGAGGTCATTGACCGGCACGTGGATTGGTTCGACAGGCTTTTTTAGTTCGATCTGGAGCTGGAGCTCGTCAGTAAATTCCTTAAGGATGTCCTTTCCTTCAAGGATAATATCAATGATAGGCGGGGTCAGGTCGAGGCGGCCGCTTCGAGCCAGATCGAGAAGGTTTTCCAGTTCGTGAGAGAGACGGTTCACGGGTTGCAAGCGCAAAAAACCGGATGCTCCTTTGAAGGTGTGAAAGGCGCGAAAAATGGAGCTCAGCGTTGTGGCGTCCTGGGGATTTTCCTCTAAAACGAGCACGCCCTGCTCGATATTTTCCAGGTGTTCCCGTGCCTCATTGGCGAATTCGTGAAGGATTTCCCCGTCGCCCGCGAGATTAATGGTCGTGAATTCGTCGTCCTGATCAGGAGCCCTGCTTGAATCAGGCATTTGGGTTTCTGCCGGGGAATGTGATCCCTCACTTGTTGCCAGGATAGTCGTTGGTTCGACGAAGACTGCCGCCGGGTTGTGGCGGAGGGTTCCAAGCTGTGTTGCGAGGTTATTCAGTAATTCGAGTTGGGCCTCGGAGTAGGGCTGACCCGAGAAAAGCATCTCCTCAATCGCCACAGTGGCAAAGGCAGCGCAATGGTGGAATTGCTCCAAACCCGAGAGATTTTTCGATTTCTCGGCGAGGCTCGAAAGCAGATCTCTCAGGGGAAACTGGCTGCGGTCAGTTCCCGGTTCGGAAAGAATGATTTCTTTCGTTGCTTGCTCAATCCAAAGATCGATTTTAGAAAGCTCGGCGGATTGCATGGGGTTGGTGGGAATCAAAAATCTTCCAAGGGCTGGGGAAACCCGAGCATAGACGAATCGATGGCATTCTAGTGATTCTCTGGATTTGCAGAAACTCGTGCGGTGGCCTTGTCAGAGCGTTGAATTCATGCCAAAGCGGTTGGAGATCCAATCTTCGGAGTGGCTTTTAAATTTCGTCAACAAAGTCGCTGTCATCCGCTCCCCTTTTCGGTGGGGAGAGGGGAAGACGGCTGCTTGAGCCCAATGATGCGGTTCTCTTTTGAGTTTTGGAACCACTGGATGGAGCTGATGTCTGGAAGAAAAATGAATCTGTCGACTGAGGGTTGCTTGCGACAGCATTCTCGATTTTTCCAGTGACCATCGAGCGCAGCTCCGCAACCATTTCATGCAACACTGCAGCCTGCGAGCCGAGTTCCTCGGCGGCGCTGGCGCTCTCTTCAGCGGCTGCGGCGTTGCTCTGCGTGACCGTGTCGAGTTGATTAACTGAGGTGTTGATGAGGCTGACGCCTTGGCTTTGTTCCTGCGAGGCGAGGGAAATCTGTGCGACGATTTCGTCCACTTCGCGCGCCTTGGCCACGATACCGCTCAACCCCTCGGAGACCTGGCGGCTGATTTCGCTGCCCGCCCGGCTTTTTACGATCGATTCCTCGATGATCTCCGCTGTTTCTTTGGCTGCATCCGCACTGCGGCGGGCCAGATTGCGGACTTCATCCGCCACAACAGCGAAACCTAGGCCCGCCTCTCCTGCGCGGGCGGCTTCCACCGCCGCATTCAGGGCTAGAATATTCGTCTGGAAGGCGATTTCATCGATCGTGCGGATGATCTTCGCGATTTTGTCACCGGATTTGTGTATCTCCGACATCGCTGTGATCATATTTTCCATGTCAGCCAAGCCGCTCTCAGCGGCAACCCGAGCGGCATGCGAAGACTCTTTGGCTTGTTGGGCATTCTCAGCGTTCCGCTTGGTGACGGTCGCGATCTCTTCGAGTGAGGAACTGGTTTCCTCGAGCGAGGAGGCCTGTTCGCTGGCTCCTTCGGCCAAGCGTTGGCTGGCACCGGATACCTGGCCGGATGCCGCTGCGAGTTGTTGAGAGCCGCTTTCAAGCTGGTTTGTAGTGCGGATCAGGCGGTTGTTGATCCGGCTGACAAATCCCACTGCCGTTAAGATCACGAGGAGGCCTGCCGGTATGGTCCATTCAACGACTTCGAGCATCATCTTTTGAGTCGGGCCATAAACATCATCCAATGGCACGGTGAGGATGTAGGCGCCGCGGCGTTCTCCGGGTTTCCATCCCTCCATTTGAAAGCCCAAAACGTCTTTTCCATTCCCCGTGTGGCTGTTGGCTGGGTTGCCATGGCAGGTCATGCAACTCTCCGACATGATAACCGGTCGTCCGTAGGCAAAGACGCCAGCTTGTTTGTCTTCGATAAAAATTTCGGATTTTCCCTCTTTGTCTACCGCGTCGAGGAGGCGGCGTTCGAGTTCTGATTTGGGCAGGTTTTCCTTGTTGCGTGGGTTGTCCCGGACGATGCGAAATTTTGTGTCTGTGCCTTCGATGGCTTTTCGAATCGCCTCCCAAGCCGCCACCACCGGCACGGTCTTGTAAAAAGTGGTATCCTTGTAGTTGTCCCGGCCTTTTGCTTCCAATTCGCGAGTGAGTTCTGCGTAGTTGAAAGCACCCGATTGGGCCAGGTTGCCAATCGAGTCGGTGGTGCTTTCTGCTTGGATTAAAAGCGTTCTTAGATCGCGTTCTGTGTTTGCTTTTGAAAACGTCAAGTATCGATTGTGAATCACGGTGAGCGTTGCGCCGAGAGTCAGGAGAATGGCAAGAACGATGACCAAAAGAATGCGGCCACCCAGTGATGAGAGGAAGTGTTTAACCATGTCAGTATTCAAACATCGGTGTGCAGGGTATTGGAAGACATTCTTTAGCCTAGGATCACCTGTCGAATTAGCGCGATTTGATCGAAGGGATGATGCCTTTGGTGTTTTTTAAAACGGCCCCGATGTTCCAAAGTAAAAATCCGCCTTGCGGACGTGGTGTAATGTTTTTTTCCAAGATCAGTTGACGGTGGATTTCCCCTGCTTCCCATCCCTGGCTGGAGAGGCGGTCCACGGCGATGCCTGGAATGATCGGGACTCTGCGGGGATTCGTGTTTGGGCTTCTCCACCAGCGCAGGAGGGACGAAAAGCTTTGTGGCCCTTGATCGCGCCAGTAGAGTTGGGGGGCGAGATAATCGACCCAGCCGTTTCTCATCCAGGTCACCGGGTCTGAAAAAAGTTCGTTGTATTGATCCACGCCGGCTTTCACATCCGCTGGGGCCCCTTTCGTGTAAATCCCAAACGGGCTGACGCCGAATTGCAGGCCGGGGCGCGTCGAGTGAACGGTCTGACTGAGCTCGCGAATGAGCGTGTTGACATTTTCGCGGCGCCAATCCGCCTTGGCAAGACGACCGCCTGCAGAGCGGTAGGAGGCGTAGGTTTTGTCATCGGGGAAGTTCGGCAGGCCGCCTTTTTCTGCGGGATAGGGGTAAAAGTAATCATCCAGGTGAACGCCGGCGATATCGTAGCGGGTCACAAGATCGCGCACGACGGCATTGATGTGGCGGCGCACCTCTGGAGAGCCGGGGTCCATGTAAAGGACAGTGCCGATGCGATAGGCATATTGGGGAAAGCGGCGGCTGATGTGGGAAGCGGCACGAGCGTTCGAGACATTGGTGGCGGCGCGATAGGGATTGATCCATGCGTGCACTTCCAGGCCGCGTTTGCGGGCTTCCTCAGTAAAGAAGGCGAGCGGGTCGTATCCGGGTGCCTGGCCCTGGGTGCCGGTGAGAAAACGGCTCCAGGGCTCAAGGGGGGAGGCATAGAGGGCATCGCTCTCGGGGCGAACCTGCAGAAGGACGGCATTCAGGCCGGCATTCTTGGCGGCATCGAGGAGCCGCACGGCTTGGGATTTCTGCTCTTCCACGCTCAAACCTGGCTTGGCGGGGAAATTGATGTTGTAAACGGATGAGATCCACGCTCCTTGCATTTCGGCACGAGCGAGCGGGATGGTGGCAAGGAAAAGCACGATAAGCGAAAAGAGGAGGCGTTTCATTTCAATAAAGGAAAGATTCTTTGGGAGCATCGGTTTCGGTTGTGGATTCGGCAACGACAACCGGAATATGTCGTCCGCCTTCGACAGGGAAAGTGGCTTTGCCACGCACCTTGACCCAAGTCATCTTCGGCAGGTCGATGGAGGGGGTGGTTTGAACGCTGATCGCGACGGGACGGGCGTCGGCGGCACAGCACATTACAAAAAGACGTGTTAGATTGAAGCGGTTGCCGTGGGGATTTCCCGTGTGGGAAGGTAGGAACTGGCCTGTGATTTCGACGGGCTTGTTTTCGAAATCTTCGCGCATCGTTGGCTCGTCCGCCGCGTAAAGCAGATCGACGGCCTCGGCGACGATGTAACCCTCGGCATTTTTTTTGAGGTAGAGCGATGGGTCCATCAGGGTTCCGTCTGTCGCGGAGCCGTCGGCACGTGGCAGTGCCGGGTGGAGCGGTGGCGAAAAACCTGGCAGATCGGCGAGGCTGTCGACCGTGCCGCGATTCAGGACGGTAGATGCTCCAAATGTGCTCGGCGAGAGCTTGGCCGCCGCGAGAAGAGGGATCGTGAGAACGAGAACAGGAAAGATGCCGATGCCAGAGAGGCTGTGCTGTCCCGAGCCGTTGGGAATGGTGAGCAGCAGCGCCAGCGAAAGAATGAGCAACACTCCTGCGGATAGGCCGGTGTAGATGTGAAAGGCTGGATGCAGATAGGAGGTGATGCGACCCGAGAGGTAAAAATAGCCCAGCGTGGCGCCCCAAATGAGGAGGACGCCAGCTGCGGCAAGCCTTGAAAAGAGCCAGGTCATACGAGGACAACAGCCAAACGCAGGCAGAGTAGGCCGGTTAGGATGAAAAGCCCAAAGGCCAAGGCACCAACAAAACGGCGCGTGAAGACGGCGCTGTAAATGAACGCCAATTTAAGGTCCATCATCGGACCAAACACGAGAAAGGCGAGTTTCGCAACCGCTGGAAACGCGACGAACGTGGCTGCGATAAAGGCATCCGATGAACTGCAAAGAGACAGAAAACCCGCGAGCGACATCATGGCTGGAACGGCCAGACGGTCATCAAGCGACAGCGGAAGGAAAATTTCCTGATTCACCGCCGTGCTAAAAATCGAGGCCACGCCGGCTCCCAAGATGAAATAGACCATCACCTCCAGAAAATCCCGCACACCGGTTTCCATCGCTGCGATGAGCCTGCCGAGGAAGGAGTGTGGGGACAGACGGTCGCCGCCTCCCGGACCAGAGAGGGTGAGAGACTCCAGAACGTTTGTTTTTAGAACCGCTCCGATGGGAAGGTTCAGCACGGCGAGTCCTCCAAGCACCGCGATAAAGAACCCCAGTCCGACGCGCAGTGTTGTGAACTCTGCGGCCCCCTGTCCGCGGAAGGCGGCGTAGGTGCTCAGGGCGGTAATCGGATTAACGATAGGGGCCGCCAGCATGTAGGTCACGGCACAAGAGACGGGCAGGCCCTTCGCGATCAGACGCCGGATGACCGGCACGATGCCGCACTCGCACATCGGGAATACCACGCCGAGCACGCCGCCGAGGCACACGGCCGCGAATGCGTTCCGGGGGATAAGTCGCGTCATCCAGCGCGCGGGGAGAAATTGTTCGATGAGGCCGGAGAGGAGCGTGCCCAGAAGAATGAACGGCACGCCCTCGAGGAGCACGCTGATGAAGGCGTAGGAGAAGTCCTGTGCGCTGAAGGAAAACCAAGGCGTGTTCATCGGGAACTGACTCTCTCTTGGCGACGGCGTGAGAGATAGAACCAACCGCCTGGCAGACCCCACAGCAGGTAGACGACCATGCCGGTTATGGACACCAACATGCCGGTGCCCTTCGCCACGCCGCAGAGCTCATACAGGAGTTCGTCAAGAAGGACTTCACGCACGCCGATGCCATTCAGACTGATCGGAATCGAGGAGACAGCGGTCACCAATGGCATGATCGACATCATGTCCCAAAAGTGGACGCTCGGCGTGAATGCACGTGCCACAAAATAGAACGCGGCAAAAAATGAGACGAGCATCGGAACGGTGTAGAGGGCCCCGAGCAGTGCATCCCTCCTGTTTTCGATGCAGAGTTGCCAGAGGGTGGACAACTTCACGATGGTGGCGCGGAAAGGCACTCGGGAAGGCAGGCGCTCGATGAGTTGGCGCTTGGTAAGCACAAATGACGCTGCAAGGCCCACCGCCATGGTGAACAGCACCACGGCAAAAACTTTCATCGCTCCTCCAACCGCCGCGCTCCTGGCAAACCACTCCGCCCGGCACCAAGCAAAGCCCAGGCCCATGGCAACCAGCACAAGCATGGCCAGCAAGCGGTCGATTGCGACACTCAGAAGCCCAGCCGTTCGGTCTTCCGGATGTTCCTTCATAAGATAAAGCACCCTCACCACATCCCCACCAGTCGTGCCAGGGAGGAATTGGTTGAAAAAGGCGCCTATGAAAAACAATCGGGTGGTCTCGGTAAGTGGCACTCGCATGTGGAGCATTTTCAGGAAAAGCTGCCAGCGAATGATGCCGAAAAACTCGCAGGCCCCAGCGGAAAGGATGGCTGCCAGGAGCCATAAGGGGTCTGCGCGCATGATTGCCGCACCCATATCGGCCCTCCGTTCGGGATTATGCAACAGCCACCAAAGAAGGACTGTTGTGACTAGGCATTGGACGACTTTAATCACCCAGTCCTGTTTCCAGGTGTTGTCTTGACGCCTTTGACCATTGTCCTTCACTTCAGGTGCCAACATATGTTTCAGGACTGGTCGGATCCCATTCTACCCCGCCGCAGGTTCACGGCGTTGCCTTCTTCGAGCGCGCGGGATTGGCGAGGGAGAATCGGCGGCTGTCATCGTGTCGGAAGCAGGAGTGCGCGAGGCGGAATTGACTTGGACAGGTGCAGAGGCGGGAGAGTCGAATCCTGGAAGCGCCGGGTGAAAATCCGCGCCGTTCGCTTGGGAACGGAGGATTTCCCTCTCATCTTGGGGAGACGCCTTGCGTGATTTTCTGCGGTTCTGGGTTTTTGTGAGCGAAGGCGACTTTTTCTTTTGAGGCCCTGTCCTGTGGTGGGCCAGGCGGCGGGCGTTCAAAAGTTCGGGAATTTCCGCAGCTTCCTCCTCCAAGCCTTCAAATTGCCTCGCTTTCGTTGGTGTGCGGCTTAAATAGTCCGATGTGGCCTGAAGGAGACGGAGAACATTTGTTTCCCACGTTGCATAAGCTTCGTAGCCTTCCCAATTCGGTTCGCTCAGACTGGCTTTCAACAGAGTTGCCATACCGTCGGCAACGGCATCGCTGGAATCTGGTTCCACATAGATGCCAACCCCAAAGTGCTTGACTAGATCCTCCATGGGACTCGTTCCGCTCGACGCCAAAACTCTCCGGCGCGCATTGACCGCAGTGGTCAAAGTCGCGGATTGGGAGTGAAACGATCCAGCGTATGTCAAGAGAATAAAATCTGCCGCCTTGAAATAGCTGAGGCGTTTCTCGTCGGCCACGAATTCGTCGGAAATGTAGACCCTTTTGGAGAGTCCTAGATCGTCGGCGAGCATCTGATAGTATTTCAACGGCTTGTCTTTGTGCGATGAAACGCTTCCGATGACTACAAGGTGTGCATCCGGGTTGTCTGACAAGGCTCTGATCGCGAGGTCGATGTTTTTATGGTTTTGAATCGTCCCAAAAGCGAGAAACACTTTCTTGCCCCTCGGAACTCGCCACGAGGATCGGATGGTTTTGGGATTTTCATAAACCTGCTTGGTCGGGTCGGGGCCTAGTGGCACCTCAACGGCTTGTATATGTTGGGGCAGTTGGGAAGCATGAGCAAGGCGTTTGTGTGCAACAGCAATACGGAAGGGTTTAAACGAAAGATTACTGCACATCGTGTTCCACCACTTCGGACCAAGCGAGTGGTCTCGCGAGGAGAAATGAAGATTGGTTGCATACACGACCCCACTCAGTCTCCTTAAAAGAATGTGTGGCCAGATCCAGACGGCAGCCTGGGTATCGGTGTGACCCCCTGTGAGAACAAGAAATGGTTTTTTTCTATAAATTTCCCATGCTAGAAGTAATTGATTCAGAATAATCTGCTTGTTTTTAGCAATTTTTCTGGAAAAAAAACCCCCTTCGGTCGTGGCACCTTCCGCCATGCAGGCGAGGTGCGGGTAATCAGCCGGGCGTGTTCTCAGGTAACCAGGGCTGCAAAGGACGAGGACTTTTATTCCCAATTCATGGAGAGTGGTAGCTTGTTTATGAACTTGATCGGCAATCGCGCCATGAGCGCCTGGGCAATGGATGATGATATCGACAGAGCGTCGGTGTTTTGCGGGCATTGTCTTATGAGTTCCTGATTTTAATGAATTGTCCTCGTGCAGTCTCGTTTCCTTGTTTTCTCATGCCCGTTTCGCTGTTCGTTTTTCGACCTGACGGTCAGTGTCATGGTCTCGCTAACAAGGTTCAAGCGAAAATTACGACTTCCCTTGAGCATCTCTCTCCTTGGTGCAAGCCCTGAGTAGTGACAACCAAACGCATGGGGGGTGACGATTTTTGTCTGCAAGCTTGCCGAGCACTCTGAAAAGGCCTAATTGTAGAGCCTCGTCTGAGGGGGGCATAGCTCAACGGTCAGAGCAGGCGGCTCATAACCGCTTGGTTGTCGGTTCGAATCCGGCTGCCCCCAGTCTTCCAGGCCTAAAACAAGAGGCCCCGCTTCGGGAAAAATCTCCTTGACGGGGCCGCTCTCTCGACAACCGGGTCAATTAGGCAATCGTCACATCTTCGCAGAGGTAGACATCCTGGATGGCATGCAGCAGCTTGGCTCCTTCGTCCATCGGGCGCTGGAAGGCTTTGCGGCCTGAAATGAGCCCTGTTCCGCCTGCGCGCTTGTTGACGACTGCCGTGTAGACGGCTTCGTTGAAATCATTCTTGCCGCTGGCTCCGCCGCTGTTGATGAGACCGGCGCGGCCCATGTAACAATTAGCCACCTGATAGCGGCAGAGATCGATCGGGTGCTCACTGGTCAGCTTGCTGTAGATGCGCTCGTCGAGCTTGCCGTAACTCGAACCGCCGGAGTTCAGGGCTTGAAATCCGCCGTTGTTTTCAGGAAGTTTTTGCTTGATGATATCGGCCTGAATGGTGCAGCCAAGGTGGTTCGCCTGGCCGGTGAGGTCGGCAGAGAGATGGTAGTCTTTGTCGCCTTTGATGCTGAAGGCGGGGTTGCGGAGGTAGCACCAAAGAACCGTGGCCATGCCGAGTTCGTGGGCCAGAGCAAAAGCCTCCGCGATCTCGACAATTTCGCGGTGCGCGTCATCCGATCCAAAATACACTGTGGCCCCGATCGCAGCAGCCCCCATGTCGGAGGCGGTCTTGACTTGACCGAAGAGAATTTCCTTGAAGGCGTTTGGATAGGTCAGGAGTTCGTTATGATTTATTTTCACCAAAAAAGGAATTTTGTGTGCGTATTTGCGGCTAACAGCTCCAAGCACTCCAAATGTCGAACAGACAGCGTTGCAACCGCCTTCGATGGCCAGTTTCACAATGTTTTCCGGATCAAAATAGGCTGGATTTTTCGCGAAGCTGGCACCAGCCGAGTGCTCGATGCCTTGGTCCACCGGAAGAATCGAGACATAGCCCGTTCCTGCAAGACGGCCCGAATTGTAGATGCGCTGGAGATTGTTGATGACGCGCTGATTTCGGTCGCTTGGAGAGAAAATTCTGTCGACGAAGTCCGGTCCGGGCAGGTGGAGGGCTTCTTTTGAGACGGTCTTGGATGTGTGCTTCAGGAGGTAATCGGCTTTGTCGCCGAGTGCTGTTACAATAGTGTCAATCATTTTTTTGAGGTTGCTTCTTTGTCTTTAGTGGACTGCGAATTCTTTGTCCAGCTTCCGGACGATGTTTTTTTGTTTTCCGCAGTGGGGTTTTCGATTGACTCGTCCTTGGAATTTTGGGATACGCCTCTGGCTGGACCCTATGCAGTATCATTCCGGTGCCTATTGCCCTGCGCTACGATGGCGTGTATGATTTTGCGGCTTGAAGAGCAGTTCAGTTGGAATGGCTCTGACGGTTTTGCTTGAAAGTTTTGCTGAAATGATTTCTTGGATTTGTTTTGAATGGGAGCTTGCCTCCGTGGAGTTGATTTTGCCTTCTGTGCCGCCCCTTGTTTTGCGTCCGGCCCAGACGGACGAGGAGAATACTGTTCTCAAGGTTTTACTCGATGCCTTCGCCATGGACACGGCTTGGGGTGATATTAGTCGCAGGATTGAGGAGGGGATGGGGCGGTATGCGGGGCGGGCTTTTGAGCACCCGGAACCTTCTTGTATTGTGGCATTGCATGGTCAGCGTGTCGTCGGTGCGTCTTTGTTGGATGCCGATCCTGATGCTGGAAATCATTTGCTCAGCGGCCCGATGATTCTTCACGAATACCGCAATCGGGGTGTCGGAAGCGGATTGCTCGCGGCCTCGCTGGTTTTTCTTCGCGATAAAGGTCTCTCCAAAGTCCGTGGCGTGACGCGAGCCAACTCGACGGTCTCCCGTTTTGTTTACCCGAAGTTTTCCAGCCTTCAGACGCCGTATAATCAGGACCCGCTCCTGCCTGCTGGTCGCTAATTTTTCGCTTTCCACGAGAGTCACGATTCAAGAAGATCCTCGATCCAAATGAAGGGTGCGTTCGGAAAATACGAAACTGGGGACTTTTTTGACGAAATGTTCGATGCGAGGGGGGGCGTCCGACCCCACTATGCAAAAATCCTCGAGCGGTTTTCGGAAATGGATCAGGCCTCTTTCGAGTCCAAGCGGGCTTTAGCGGAAAAAACCTACCTCAACCAAGGTATCACTTTCACTGTTTACAGCGGCGACGAAGGCACGGAGCGGATTATGCCGTTCGATCTCGTTCCCCGGATCATTCCTGCGAATGAGTGGACTTTGCTTGAGCGCGGCCTCGAGCAGCGTCTGCGTGCCTTGAATCTTTTTCTGCACGACATCTACCACGAACAGCGGATCGTGAAGGATGGTGTCGTGCCTCTGGAGATTGTCCGCACAGCCAAACACTACAGGCCCGAACTGGTCGGGCTCGATGTGCCTCACGATATTTACATCCACATTTGCGGATCGGATCTCATTCGAGGAGCGGATGGCACCTACATGGTCCTCGAGGACAATGGCCGTTGTCCTTCCGGCGTGTCCTATCTCCTGGAGAACCGGCAGGCGATGAAGCGTGTTTTTCCCAAACTTTTCAGTCGCCATGCGGTCCGCCCGGTCGATCGTTATCCGCAGGAATTATTGGAGGTGCTTCGCTACGTTGCTCCGCAACAGAATCCCGAGCCAACGGTCGTTGTGCTGACTCCTGGCATCTACAATTCCGCTTACTTTGAGCATTCGTTTCTCGCGCGCTCGATGGGTATTGAGATCGTGGTCAGTCAGGACCTTGTGGTCAAAGACGCTTGTGTCTACATGAAGACTACGAAAGGGCTTAAAAAAGTCGATGTCATCTATCGCCGTATCGATGACGATTTCTTGGACCCCACTGTCTTCCGGAAGGATTCTGTGCTCGGTGTGCCTGGCATTGTGAACGCCTATCGCGAAGGGAATGTGAATCTTTGCAACGCCCTTGGCACCGGCGTGGCCGATGACAAGGTCACTTATTACTATGTCCCGGCGATGATCAAATTCTACCTTGGCGAGGACCCCATCCTGCCAAACGTGGAAACTTACCTCTCTGCCGTCGATTCCGACCGGGCCTTCATTTTGGAGAATCTTGAAAACCTTGTTGTAAAAGCCGCAAACGAGAGCGGGGGCTATGGTATGATGATCGGTTCAAAGGCGACCCGTGAGGAAATCGAAAAATTCCGTGCTGCCATCATAGCCGACCCTCGTGGCTATATTGCTCAGCCCGTGATTAGCCTCTCGCGCTCCCCCTGTTATTTTGACGGCGGATTTGAAGGTCGGCATATTGATTTGCGGCCCTACATTCTGATGGGTGAAAAAACAACGATTGTGCCCGGCGGTCTCACGCGTGTAGCCATGCGCCAGGGCTCCCTCGTGGTGAATTCTTCCCAAGGCGGTGGCAGCAAGGACACCTGGGTTCTTGATGAAATGGAGGCCACATGCTGAGCCGCGTCGCCGATTCCTGTTTCTGGATGAGCCGTTACATGGAGCGGGCGGAGTCCAGTGCGCGTATTCTCGATGTCAACATCCAGCTTGTGTTGGACTCCGACGACCAAAGTGCCAATGCTGCGAGAGACCTTTGGAGTCCGATTCTCTCGACACTTTCCGAGCAGGAACTCTTTGAGAGCCGACAGGTGGAATTGAATGGCGACACGGTCATGGATTTCGTCACATTCGACAAAGCCAACCCGAGCTCGATTTTGTCTTCAGTCACCTACGCCCGAGAAAATGCCCGGACTGTCCGCGAGCAGATATCCAGCGAGATGTGGGAGCAGTTAAACCGTCTTTATCTCTACCTTCAAAACCAGTCCGCCCGGGCAGCCTTCCGGGAAAGTCCCATCGGCTTCTATCGGAGTCTGGTGGACCGGTTCCATTCCTTCCAAGGAATCACCGACGCCACCATGACCCACGGAGAAGGCTGGCAATTCCTTCAAGCCGGAAAATATCTGGAACGGGCGGACTCCACGTCGCGCGTTTTGGATTTCAAATACCATGTGCTTCTTCCCAGCGGCGAACGCGTCGGGGGTAACGTGGACATCACACAGTGGATGGCAGTTCTCCGCTCGTGCAGTGCCATGGAAGCCTATTTGAAGCTCTATCATGGCCGCGTCACAAGCTGGGAGGTGGCTGGGTTCCTGATACTACACGATACTTTTCCAAGATCCATCCGCTTTTGTGTCGATGCCCTTGATCAAGCTCTGCACAGCATTTCCGGCAGTGAGCGAGGCCATTTCAGCAACGAGGCCGAGAGGCTTTCCGGCATGCTCCGGTCCAGCCTGGACTACACGACCGTTGACAGTATTTTCCAATCGGGCCTGCACCAATACCTCGATCAAACCCAGGCCCGCATCGGCGAAGTCTCGATGGCCCTGTCGCAAACCTACTGCCGCTGGCTGTGAGTCTCAAGGAATCCTCCCCGCGTCCGCTCACCCTCACGGTGCTGGACACCTATGCCTTTGAGGTTCTTCTGAAGCGTGTTGCGAGATCCTTCCAGCTTTCCCTACGCATTCTGCCGGCATCTCTCCGCCCGACGCTCACTTTGGCCTACATGCTCGCGCGCGCGTCGGACACGATCGCCGACGCCACGTCCGCGCCGGATTTCCAGCGGCTCGCCCTGTTAAAAGGCTTGCCGGATTTGTTTCCGGAGAAAGCCCCCGATCTCGGTCTTGACGGCTCGGAAAAGGAACTGCTTCTTCTGCTGCCCCGTTTGCTCGAAGCTTTGCAGACCTTGCCCGATCAGGGCGACATCATCGAGCAGTGGCGCCTCATCCTGCGTGGACAGATTTTTGATGTCGAACGGTTCACTCCCTCGACTGTCGGCACGCAGCGTCCTCCACTCACCCCAGTGGAGTTGGAGGAATACACTTATCTGGTGGCTGGCAGTGTGGGCGAGTTTTGGACGCGCCTTTGTTTCAAGCATGTGCCGGGCTACTCCTCCAAGCCGCTTGAGGAGATGCTGCCGCTTGCCCGGCGCTTTGGCCAGGCATTGCAATGGGTGAACATTCTCCGGGACCGTCGTGTGGATGCCGATGCAGGCCGCATCTACATTCCAGACGAGCGCTTTTATGTGGAAATGCAGCGGGTCACCGGTTTGCTGGAATCCGCCACCGAATACACGGCTGCGATCAAGCCCCTCGCCCTCCGCGCCGCCTGTGTGCTGCCTTTGGATCTTGCGAATCAAACCCTGGCCCTCATTGCCGAGCACCCTCTGGGCGTGGGCGTGAAAGTGCCCCGCTACAAGGTCTGGCTGGCTTTTGCGAAAGCCTTCTGGCGCTAGATGGGAAACTCCGGGCGGGTTTGATACCCGGTCACAAATTGTTCGCGGAAGGCTTGGAAGTTTCCCTTCAAGATATGTTCCCGGGCTTGGCGTGTCAGGTTGAGGTAGAAGTGGAGGTTGTGAATCGAGATCAACCGCAAGCCCAGAATCTCCTCCGCCTTCACGAGGTGCCGCAGGTAGGCGCGGGTGAAGTTGCGACACGCGTGGCATTCGCAGCCAGCTTCGATCGGGGCGGAATCCTCGGCAAATGGAGCGTTCTTGAGATTGATGGTCCCGGCGGCCGTGAAGGCGGTTCCATTCCGTGCCAAGCGGGTCGGAAGCACACAGTCGAACATGTCCACGCCCCGCGCGATCATTTCGAGGATCTGCGGCGGGGTGCCAAGTCCCATGGCGTAACGGGGATGATCCCCGGGCAGGAAGGGGACCGCATTCTCAATGGCCTGGAACATTTCCTGCTCGGGCTCCCCCACGCTGACGCCACCCACGGCATAACCGTCGAAGCCGATCTCCACGAGGGCGCGGGCGCTTTTCTCGCGGAGGTCGGCATGGGATGACCCTTGCACGATGCCGAAGATCAAAGGGCGGTCCCCTACGGGTTGGGCATCCCACCAATCCCGGCATCGCCTTGCCCAACGGAGTGTGAGATCTAGACTTTTGGAGGCTTCTTCATGGCTGCAAGGGTGAGGAGGGCATTCGTCGAACAGCATGACGATATCGGAGCCAAGGTCCCGCTGGATTTCCATCGAGGTTTCCGGACCGATGAACGTCGGAGCCCCATCCAGGTGGTTCTGGAAATGCACGCCCTGCTCGGTGATTTTGCGAAGCTTGGCGAGGGAGAAAACCTGAAACCCGCCGCTGTCGGTGAGGATCGGGCGGTCCCATGCCATGAAGCGGTGCAGCCCCCCAAGGCGGGCTATGAGTTTCTCTCCCGGCCTGACGTGCAGATGGTAGGTGTTCCCAAGGATGATCTGCGCGCCCAAACTGCACAGCTCGTCCGGGCTCATGGCTTTCACGGTGGCCTGGGTTCCGACCGGCATGAAGACCGGCGTCTGAACAGGGCCCCGGCGGGTGTGGACGGTCGCCGCACGTGCCCCGCCATCGCAGGCTTCGAGCGTGAATCGAGCGCTCAATCGCCTACTGTTTTTTGGGAGCCGCGCCAGCGAGGGCCAGCGAGATGTCGATCACATCGGAGACCTTGTCGAGGTTTTCGCCCTGTTTGATGCCGTAATCTCCCCGGTTGATTTGGAAATTGGTGCGAACGACGAGCAAATCCCCCTGCATTTTGCCGCCCGTGCGGTCGCCAAGGCGTCCGGGGAGATAGGTGACTTTCACCGGAACCGTGATTTCCTTTGAGATGCCTTTCAGGGTGAAAATTCCCTTCACATCGGCAGTTCCGGAGTTTCCGTCCTTTTTCGAATGGAGAACCTGCATGATTTCGAAAGTCATCTCGGGGTGCTTCGCCGTATCGAGCCACTCGGCTCCGAGCATATGCTCCTGCATCAGGGGATTCGGAACGGTGAGTGTCTTGGCGTCTACTATGATCTTCCCGGCGATTTTTTCCGGTTGCGCAGGGTCGGCCGTGATCGTTCCGCTGATGCCATTTGTGGTTCCACTGATGGACTCCAATGGGGCGTCAAGTTTGAAGACGATGTTGTTGACCCCTTTCGGGTCCTTGAAGTCAAAGGAGATCTCCTCGGCGTGGAGGGAAACGGCCAGCAGGGTGGCGAGTGCGATGGTTGGAATTTTCATGGCTTTGGAAAACGGAGGAACGATGCCGCAAACACAGCGAATGACAAGCCAGTTCCGACGGCGAGACAATCGATCCCTGGAACAAATTTTTCCTGTTTCACCTCATAGACAATGCCCGTGACCTCATCGGTCGTTGGCGCGGTGATATAAGTCTTCGTCCATCCGGTATTCGAGCCGCCGAACCACCACCAGCAGAGGCAGCACGCAAAAAATAGGAGGGCCAGAATTCGAATGGAGGTGCGGAAGCGGGATTTCATGGGCTTTGACTTTTTGTTCCTGCAAGCACCTGCTTTCGCAGTTGGCTCATGTTGGGAACCTGAAGGAGCAGTTTGCCGCCCTCTTTCGATACCACGCCAGTCGCCGTGACCTTCGCATCCACGAAGGTCTTCAGTAGCAGGGAAGAGAAGTCGCCTTTGTCCGAGTTCTTGAAACACAGTGCCACATCTCCAGGCTCGGCATTCTTGAAAAGAAGAAAACGCACGGCGCCCTCTTCGTGGAATTGTCCGATCTCGCCTGTCACGGTTGCCGTCTTTCCCTCCCTCTGGGCAATGGCTGCGCGCTCGTCAGAGTTGAAGCTCGTCCTCTCTTCGCCCGGTTGCTGCTCTGAAGCCTTTTTTTTCTCGTGGGCATCCCAAAGTGTCAGCGCCGTGAAGGCGGTGCCCAAGCATATTATTCCCAGCGTCGCGGCCAGAACCACCGCAAAACGACGCGTGGGTTTGGATGGCGGCGAGGGCTGCGTTGGCGCGGCTGCGGACAGTGGCCTGACGAGTCCGGCGCGACTGGTCTTGACCCGTTCCAACTCCTCCAGGGCAGCCAATGCCGAATGGGGCCGCTCGTTGGGATCGAACGAAAAAAGCCGTTCGACCCATGCAGCCAACCCTGGCGGAAGGTCTGGTCGGTATTCTGCGAGAGGGAGGAAATTGTGTTGCAAGTGAGCGGTGATGATTTCCGGAAAGTCCCGGCCTTGAAATGGAGTTTTCAATGTTAGGGCTCGGTAGAAAGCGCATCCGAGAGAATACAGGTCTGCACGGTGGTCGATCAGTTGGCGGCTCAACTGCTCCGGTGAGAGGTAGTAAATCGAGCCGGTCAGCGCACCGGAATGGTCCAGAGTTTGCTCCAAAGGAGCGGTTAACACTTTTGCCAATCCAAAATCCAGTAGTTTGACCCGAATTCCGCCGCTCTCGGTCGGCGTCACCATGATATTGGCGGATTTGATGTCTCGGTGTGCCATTCCCAGCGCGTGTGCCGCACCCAGCGCCTCCAGGCATTGTCGCGCCAGATCCCAAAATACTCTCACGTCCATAGGTTCTTCCAGCTGAGCCAAACTTTGTCCGTTGATGAACTCCATCACAACAAAGACGTTTTTTTCATCTGGAAAAAAATCAAAAATCGTCACGATGTTGGGGTGTTGAAGACTTGCGAGGCGTTTGGCTTCGTTGAGAGCGCCTGACGAATCTGACAGGGCCTGCGGTCCTGCGTGAACACACTTGATGGCCACATGGCGGTGTAGCAACTGATCGTATGCAAGATAAACGGCGCCCTCCCCGCCCGCCCCGAGCTTGCGGTCGATGATGTAGCGTCCGCTGAAGGCCTGGTTTTCTGTGAGAAATTTCACGAAGACCTACTCAACAGAGCCCCCCATGAAACTCAAGCCGTTCTTCCTGGAAATTCTGTCACAATCGGGAGGAGGGGAGGGTGTCAGAGGACCACAGCAAAGAGGAGCTGACTACCGTTGCTGCATTCCTGCCCTGGCGGGGTTCGTCGGTCCGCAGTCCATGGCCTCTGACCGGAAAACCCTAAGCGCCGTTGACCCGGGAGGCAACTGGTAATCCATCGATCTTGCCGACAGGCAGCTCCCGTGCAAAATCCCAAGCATGTCATCCATCACTCAGGATTCCGTTCGCCAGGTTCTCAGCGCTGTCAAATACCCCGGCTTTTCGAGGGACATCGTTTCGTTCGGTTTGCTTCGCGATGTGGTGGTGAGCGGATCGGACATCGATGTGCAGCTGGTCCTCTCGACAAACGACACGGGCATCGCAAAAAAAATCCATGCCGATGCGACGGCGGCTCTGCAGGCCATGGGCGGCGTGGGACGGGTTTCTGTAAAAATCGACATCCAAGCCCCCGCTTCTGGAACGGGAGCCGTCGGCCCGGCGAGGATCGATGGCGTGAAACACGTGCTCGCTGTGGCCAGTGGCAAGGGCGGCGTGGGAAAATCCACTGTCGCTGCCAATCTGGCTCTCGCCTTGGCGCAATCAGGCGCCAAGACGGGGCTGTGTGATTGCGACATTTACGGCCCCAGCATCGCTCTCATGTTCGGCGGAACCAACGAACGGCCTACGGCGGACGATGAAAATCGCATCGTTCCGATTGAGCGTCATGGCGTCTCGCTCATGTCGATGGGGTTTCTTCTTGATGACGGATCTCCTGCTGTTCTCCGCGGGCCGATGGTGACACGCTACACGCAGCAATTTCTGCGACAGGTCGCGTGGGGGGATCTCGATTATCTCATCCTCGACCTTCCTCCCGGCACGGGGGATATCCAGCTCACCATCGTTCAGACAGTTGCGCTCTCCGGGGCGGTCATCGTCACCACGCCGCAAGAGGTCGCCCTCATCGATGCCCGCAAGGCGATTTCCATGTTCGGAAAAACGAATGTTCCTGTCCTAGGGATTGTCGAAAACATGAGCTATTTCCTCTGTCCGGGAGATGGCAAACGCTACGATATTTTCGGCTCCGGAGGCGGATCGCGGGAGGCCGCCAAACTGCGCGTGCCGCTTCTGGGCGAGGTGCCGATCGAGCCGCTTGTGCGCGAGGCCGGAGATACCGGGAGGCCCGCTATCAGTGCTCATCCGGGGAGTGCAGCGGTAATCGTTTTCCAGGCTGTCGCCGCAAAACTCCGGGCCAGCCTGCGCTAGGCGACCAGGTCTTCAGGGATGGGGATCGGGTTGCTTCGCGACCTTCGAAGAATAGCGATTGATCTTCCCGGCGAGAGAGGAGTTGTCGGGGGCCAACGTTTGCGCCTTTTGCCAATACTTGACGGCCTCGGAGGATTTGCCGAGCTTTTCATAGGCATCTCCGACGTGTTCCAAGACAACAGCATCCGGCTTTTCCAGAAGCGATGCGGCGCGGAGTAGCTCGGTGAGGGCCTCGGGATACTTGCCTTGCTGGAAAAAAATCCAGCCAAGGGTATCCACATAAGCGCCATTCTGGGGGCTCCGGGCCAGAGCCCGCCTCACGAGTTGTTCCGCTGCATCAAGGTTTTCGCCTCTGTCGGCCCACATGTAGGCGAGGAAATTGCAGGGTTCGTCGGAGTTTTCGGGGTCGAGTTCGATGGCGGTTTGGACGAGTTCTGCGGCCTTCACGTAGTGGCCTGCCTGCTCGGCTGCCGTCGCGTAGCTCATGTAAAAGGCACTGTCCAGCATCTCAGGGTTGGAATTCGAGGCCTCGACGAGTGTCCGCTCGAACGCCATCAGCGAGGCAGCGTGCTGCCGGGATTGGCTCAAAGCGATGGCACGCAGGAGGGTGAAACCTGTAAGGTAGGGGAATCGTTTTTCCGCCTCGTTGGCATACTGGAGAGCTGTCTTGGCGTCATCGGCCCGCAAAGCGATGCGAATAATATCTTCGTAGCGTCTGGGATCGATCGGAGCGATCACCAGAGCCTGCCGCATGTTTGTCAGTGCGCTGGCAAGTTGTTTTTGACGGATTCGGATTCCTGCCAGCTGGTCATAGGCCGCAAGATTCATCGGACTCTCCGAGACCACCCTCTCCAAAAGCTCGGCCGCTGCGGAATCATCGCCCGACTGCGAGTAGCAGAGAGCCAGTTTTTCTTGGAGGCCAGCTAGCGAGGGCTGGCGTTCCAGGGCGGATTTGTAAAGTTCGGCTGCGCTCGAGGCGTCCCCACAAGCCAGGTAGACATCCCCCGCACGGGCGAGCATCTCCGGACTTATATCAACGCAACGCGCCGCCCGGTCGACCAGCACCAGGACTTTCTCCGAGTCGCTTTGGGTCAGCCGCTGCTTCGAGCGCCTTATGTCCCTGAGGCGCAAATCCGCCAGATCCAACCAAAAGGAGGGATCTTGGTTTTCGGATTTCAGAGCCTTTTGAAACAGAAGTTCCTTTTTTCTGGACTGACCTGTGGCCTGATACACTTCGCATAAAATTTCAAAGGCACTCGAATTGTCTGGAGCGATATCATGGGCAACGAGAGCAAATTTCTCGGCCAGGGTCGGTTTTTCAAGCTGGCGGAGGTAGATGGTCGCCAGGGCAATGGGCGCGGATGGATCGCGAGGAGAGGCCTTGGCGGCATCTTTCAAAACCGAAAGCGCCTCGGTTGTCTCGCCGCGGCGGAGATGGTGTTGGGCCACATCCCATGCCAAAGCGCAAAATCCCGGATCCCATTCCAAGACGCGCTTCTTGTTTTCGATCGCCTTGTCCGGGCCTTCGGTTTCCTCGTCAAAAATGGCCTGCATGTAGAGTGCATGAGCCTCGGCGGTTCTTTCCGACCGTTCGGACAGCTCCAACGGCACCGGATGGTCAATACCTTCGGGAATCTGAAAATCGGGCTGGGAACCCGAGGCGGAAAAGCACAACACCATCCAAGTCGCGGCTCCCGTGAGGAAGACCGAAATCCACTGGGTGAGCGCGTGGGCCGAGCATCGATACATTCCCTTCAAATTATGTCTCCGAACCTTTTTTTCCACTCCGAAATCATACTCTGTCGGGTGGGGGCTCAGATTTCTTGAATCCGACCTCAATGTCAGCGATGATCGTCCACCCATGGCGAAACGCTCCAAAGCAGTCAACATCCCGGCTTTTGCGGCGGGATTGGCTCTCATTTTTTTGGGTGTCTATCTTTTTGCCTCATTGGCGAGCTATGACCCGCGATCAGTTCCCGGTTGGGCCCCTCTCATCAGCAGTGTTTCCAAGCACTCCGGGGCAAATCCCAACCTGGGAGGGCCTGTTGGCGCGATGTGTGCCGGCTATTCGCTGTTTTTCCTGGGTGGTGCTGCCTATCTCCTCTCCATGGTTACCGTCGGCTACGGACTGGCCAAATGGTTTCTCCCCGGCTATCGATTGCGCGACAAAGTCCCGTGGGGACTCCTTATGGTCTTGCTGGGCGCCTGCATCCTGCAATTGCAGCCCGTCTTTCTTTCCGATTGGAAATCGGAATTGCGCATCGAGGGGCCTGGCGGTTTTTTTGGCCTTTGGCTGGGGCGCAAGGCGATCTACAGTCTCTTGGGACCCTCCTCGTTTTTTCTCCTCTCGGCCCTCTATCTTGTGAGTCTGGTCTACGCCGTCAGCTCCAGCCCCGTTCGGGATGGACGTATGGCCTGGAAGGCGTTCCTCGCGTGGCGCGAGGCTCGGCGGGTCGCCCGACTTCAGGCTCTTAACACGGAAAAGCGCTACGAAGCGGAGCGGGCGGCTCTCGAGAAGCAAGCCAGCAAGTTGGAGAAACAGGCCCGCAAGAAGGGAATCGAAATTCAGGAACCGGAGTTGGAACTTTTCCCAACGGCCCTCCCCGAGCCTGAGATCATTGACGCCACGGCGGCATCGGCCCCGAGGAAGCCGAAGCTCTCCGAACTCCGCGATCCCCGTGAGAAAACAGAGCCATCGTTCCCCCCCGGCCTTGTGGATCTGCATTTTGAAAACTACATCATGCCTAGCACCTGTCTGCTCGATCCTCCCGACGAAGCTTCGCGTGAGCCTCTGGACCGGGAGGAGCTGAAAAACAATCAGAGCTTAATTATAGAAACACTCGCCCAATTCGGAATCAAGGCCACTCCAGGAACAATCACCAAGGGGCCGACAATCACACGCTATGAGGTTTATCCGGATGTCGGGGTTCGTGTGGACAAGATCGTGGCACTGGAGCGTGACATTGCTCGTGCCACGCGCGCCGAGAGGATCAATATATTGGCTCCCATTCCCGGCAAAGATACCGTGGGTATCGAGATCGCCAATTCAAAGAAGGTCAAGGTGACCCTCCGCGAACTTTTTGAGAAAGAGGTCTGGCGCGAATCCACCGCGAAACTCCCCCTCGCATTGGGAATGGATGTCTACGGCAACACGATCATCGGCGATCTCGCAAAAATGCCGCATCTCCTCGTGGCTGGGACCACCGGCAGCGGCAAGAGCGTTTGCATCAATTCGATCATCGCGAGCCTGCTTTTCCGCTACTCGCCCGAGCAACTGCGATTTATTATGATCGATCCGAAGGTCGTCGAGATGCAGATTTACAATTCCCTCCCGCATCTCATCACGCCAGTCGTGACAGATCCGAAAAAAGTTCTGCTGGCCTTGCGCTGGGTGGTTGATGAAATGGAAATGCGTTACCGCATTTTTGCAAAATGCAAGGTGAAGAACATTTCAGGTTTTAACGAGAGGCCCCTCCCTAAAACCCAAGCCCAACTGGATGCGGAAATGGGCCTGCAGAAGGATGAGGAACTTCTTGTCAATTCAATCGACGGCGGGGATGCGCTCACTCGGGACCCCTTGTCGAGCGGGGAGTCGGGTCCTGATACCGACCAGGTGGCTCGGGATGCTGGTGAAACGCAGGATCCCGAAGAGGAGCCTGTCGCTGCGTCCGTTCGAGTTCCTCGATCGGACGACCTTATCATACCCGACCGCATGCCTTTCGTTGTTGTCATCATCGACGAGTTGGCGGACCTCATGCAAACAGCACCCGCCGATGTGGAGAGCGCGATAGCCCGCATCACACAGATGGCCCGCGCTGCAGGCATCCACATGATTGTGGCGACCCAGACGCCCAGGGCCGATGTTGTAACGGGTATTATCAAAGCCAACATTCCAAGCCGCATCGCTTTCCAAGTGGCCTCGAAGATCGACAGCCGGGTCATCCTCGATGAGAATGGAGCCGAAAAGCTTCTTGGCCAAGGTGACATGCTCTACCTTCCCCCTGGCACCTCGAAATACACCCGCGCTCAGGGCGTGCTGGTCACTGAAGAAGAAATTCATCGACTCGTGGAATTTGTTTCCAAACAAGCCGAGCCAAATTTTGAGAAGAGTATTCACGAAAAACTCACCAGCACCGCCCTGCCCGAGGAGGAAGTGAGCGATGAGGACGAGGAGCTCTGCACAAAGTGCCTCGAAATAATCCGGCAAGAAAACCGCGCCTCGACCTCCATGCTGCAGCGAAGGCTGAAATTAGGCTATACACGCGCCGCCCGCGTGATGGATATTCTCGAGCAGCGTGGCATCGTCGGGTCCAAAGACGGTGCCAAAGACCGCGAAATTCTTGTCGATCTCAACGAGGAGGGCACATTTTGAAAAACAAGGACCATCAACCCGAAAACGATTTTTTTATCGGAGCCAGGCTTGCGGCCCGTCGTCAGAAACTCGGTATTGAAATGGAAAAAGCCGCGCGGGATATCCGTGTTTCCGTCTCCCGCCTCTCCCAGATCGAAGTGGACGACTTTTCCAGTTTTTCTCATCCGACCTATGCGCGGCTTTTTTTAGTGGATTACGCAAACTATCTGCGCGTTCCTCTGGAGGATGTCCGTGATTACCTGCCTGGCACCAGACAACTGGGGAGTTCCGATAACAGCTACCTGCAGGTTCTTTTGGCGCGACAAACTTTGCTTCATGGCGATCAGTTCAAATCTCTTCGCCGACTCCTCTTCGGCGTTGGTGCCGGTTTGGCATTTCTCATCCTGGTTGCCGCTGGGATATATTTTTGGAAAACTGTGCAAAAATTGGAACGTGTGCAGACCCCGATCACCGTTCCGAGAGCCTCTTCCCAGTCGACGCCGGTGCTGGCACCCAAGCCCCACCCTCCCACGGCCAAGCTGCCGAATCAGGATGCGTCGTCGCAGACTGCTGAGAAGACTCCGACGCCCCTTGCCAAGCCCTCAGCCACGCCATTCACCCTGCCTCCATTCGAGCCTTCCTCCCGTCCGAAACGTCCCTGATGAACGCTGCCACAGACCCCTCATCCTTTCAAGTCCCGCGCCGGGTTGGCATGATCAGCCTCGGCTGCGCCAAAAATCTCGTCGATGCCGAGATCATGCTCGGTTCCGCAAAATCCGAGGGCTTTGAAATCACTGCGGACCCCGCCGAGGCCGATGTGCTCATCGTGAATACCTGCGGGTTCATCGATTCCGCGAAACAGGAATCGATCGACGCCATCCTCGAAGCCGCCCGCCAGCGCAACGAGGGCAAGCGCCCGGATGCCAAAATCATCGTCAGCGGTTGCCTCTCGCAGCGATTCTCCACCGACCTCGTTGGCGAACTCCCCGAAGTGGACGCCTTCATCGGCCTCGATCAAGTGGCCGAAGCCGGCGCGATCTTCCGCCGCGTGCTTGAAGAGGACACATCGAGCGTCCTCAACCTCGTCACGCCAAAATCCCGCTACATCCCGGACTTTGCCACGCCGCGTTTTCGGCTCACCCCAAACCACTCGGCCTACGTGAAGATCGCCGAGGGCTGCAATCACCCGTGCAGCTTCTGCGTGATCCCCCAAATGCGCGGGCGCCATCGCAGCCGCGCCTTGGATTCCGTCGTGCGTGAGATTCGCGGCCTCGTCGCCGAGGGCGTCAAGGAAATCAACCTCATCAGCCAGGATACCACCTACTACGGCATGGATCTTTGGGATGAAAAAGCCGGTCCGCGCCAGCCTGTGGACGCATCGCGCGGCACTTCGCTCATCCACCTGCTGGATGAGATCGGCGAGATCGGCGGCGAGTTTTGGGTTCGACTCCTCTACACGCATCCCGCGCATTGGAGCGACGACCTCATTGCCGCGATCGCTCGGAATCCGCATGTCGCCCGCTATGTGGACATGCCCCTCCAGCACATCCACGCCGACATGCTCAAGCTTATGCGGCGCGAGACCTCCCGCGAACACATCGAAAACCTCATCACCCGCATCCGCGCAGGTATCCCGGACATTGGCCTCCGCACCACATTCATCGTCGGCTTCCCGGGCGAAACCGAGGAGCATTTTGAAAGCCTCCTGGCCTTCATCGAGGAAACCCGCTTTGAACGCCTCGGCGTCTTCAATTACTCGCAGGAAGACGGCTCCCGCGCCGCCAAGATGGACAACCAAATTCCCGCGCGAACCAAAAACCGCCGCTACCGCGAAGCCATGAAACTCCAGCAGCGCATCGCCCGCGAAATGGCCGAATCCCGCACCGGCCAAACCCTCCGCGTCCTCGTCGAAACCCCGAATTCCGGCCGCACCGAATACGATGCTCCCGAAGTCGATTGCCGCGTCATCCTCACCCAACCCGCCGAAGTCGGCACCTTCCTCAACGCCAAAATCCTCGGAGCCCAAACCTACGATCTCGTCGCCGACCCCATTTGATTCCAAACTTGCCGCCATCCATCCTTTAGATCAACTTTCCCGCATGAGCACCTCCACTACCAAAAAATCCACCCGCCCCCAAGCTTTCACCCTCATCGAGTTGCTCGTCGTCATCTCGATCATTGCCATTTTGGCTTCTCTTGCATTTCCGGCAATCAACGGTGCCATGGACTCGGCAAAAAAAACAACAGCCAAAAATGCCGTTGTCCAGATTGCAAATGCGGTCGTGGCTTATGAGACGGAGTATGGAAAATTGCCTACGAATTCCGGAGGAGTCGTGAATGACAGCTTTATGAAGATTCTTACGGCCAATGATTCCGTCAACAATCCAAGAGCGATTGTATTTTTAGAAGCTTCAGAATGGAAAAAAGGCAAAGGCGGAACGAACTCGGTTGGTTACTGTGATCCTTGGGACAACACAAAAGCTTTCGCGATCGCTTTAGACACCGGATACAGCAACAGGGTTAATGTTTCGACGAACGGTCAAGCTTCTAGAAGTTTCCAGATTATGAAAAAAGTCGGGGTTTGGAACCAAAATACCAATAGCAAATACCAAGTTCGCTCTTGGGATTGAGCCTACCAGTTTTTGATCCACTGGTTCGTATTTGTCGTTCCCGCACGCGACCAGAGATCGTAAAAATTTGTTCCAGAACGTATTGCGTTACCGGGATACTGGTATCCATACCCCTCGCCGAAGGGGTCTAAAATGGGCTGATTTGTATCCGTAGAGATTGTGGAGTTTGCTCCCATTCCCTTGCTGAACTCAAAATAAACTTTTCCTGTCCCGGGTGCGAGAGCACCTCTTAAATCTTTGAGATTATTTGTTCCAGGGGGTGCATTTGTTAATCGCGGATAATCCCCCATATCCGCCTTGTAGCTTTCCAGCGCTGCCGCCAGAGCGGCGATTTCCGCTTCCGCGCGGCTGCGTGCGGCCTTTTTCTGCATGTAGCCTGCCGTCTGCAAAACCAACCCCGCTAGAATCGCAATGACTGTGATGACCACCAGCAACTCAATGAGGGTGAAGCCATGGGTGCGCTGGCGGGGCGGCAACTTGAAAAGATTCATGGTTCAAACCTCTGAAACCTGCGGCTTTTGGACAAGGAAAACTTTCAGAAAATCTCGCGTGTAGGTGAGAAAAAATCGGTTCGTAAAAAATAAAATTGACCTCACTACATCTTGTAGGGATTTTGCAACTGCCTCTCCTTTTAACACAACATATATGCGCTGCCCGAAATGTGGGACTCTCGACGATAAAGTCATCGACTCCCGTCTCTCCAAAGACGGGGCCACGATTCGCCGTCGTCGGGAGTGTCTTGATTGCCAGTCCCGTTTCACCACTTATGAAGTTCTGGAGCGCAACGAATTGCGCGTTATCAAGCGCGACGGTCGTCACGAGTTGTTTGATCGCGGCAAACTCCTTGGCAGCATCGCAAAAGCCTGTGAGAAGCGCTCGGTCGGCTTGGAATCCATGGAACATGTTGTGGAAGATATTTTGCAGGAAATCGAGAACAGTCAGGACCGCGAGATTTCTTCCAAGCACCTTGGCGCGCTTGTTATGGCACGACTCCACGCGCTGGATCCAGTTGCTTATGTGCGCTACGCCTCGGTTTATCGTCAATTTCAAGAAGTCGGTGATTTTATCGAAGAAATCGAATCCCTCGGACGTCGAGTCGCCCCCATGCCGGGACAGGCAGAGCTCTTTACCAAGTGATTGCCCTTCGTGACAACTACCCGCTCGTGCGCTTCCAGGATGGCAGCGTGATGAACTACGACCGCGCCTGGCTTGCCTCCGCCGTCGTCCGCGCCGCTGAGGTCGCTGGATACAAAAAGTGGTGGCTCACCTCTCATGTCACCGAAAGCATCTCGAGCTTCCTCCAGCAGGAATTCGAGGAAAACATCGTCACCATTTCCCGGTTGGAAAAAGCTGTCCAGTCGGTGCTGCAAGTCATCGGCTACTCGGATGTTGCTCGCTGCTTCGAGACGCTCCCTCCGCCGGTCACGCTCTCCCTTCCCGAGCTCGCCCGCCGCGCCGACACAGGCTACGAGCTTGTTTTCTTCAATCTCCTCCACGAGCGCTTGCGCGAAATCCTCGAATCCCCCGCTCGGCAGGTGGAAATCCACGGCCTGCACGACTGCGTCAAGCTCCTCCGTTGCGCCAAGCACTGGAGCAGCGATTGCTCGGGCCTCATGAGCGAGATCGTCTCCTTCATTCGCACCGAAGCCGCATCCAGTCACCGCGCCCACGAACTCAACCTCCAACTCGCATGACCCTCTTCGAAAAAATCATCGCCCGCGAAATTCCCGCCGACATCGTCTTCGAGGACGACCAATGCCTGGCCTTCCGCGACATCTCCCCGCAGGCACCGACTCATATCCTCCTCATTCCGAAAAAAACCATCGCCCGCATCGGATCCGCCCAAGCCGATGATCAAAGCCTCCTCGGCCACCTCCTCCTCACCGCCGCCGACATCGCCCGCGGCGAAAACATAGCCCCCACCGGCTACCGACTCGTTATTAACAATGGCCCGCACGGCGGCGAGACAGTCCCACACCTCCACATCCACCTGCTGGCTGGTCGCCCCCTGACTTGGCCTCCCGGTTGACGCATAGTTTGGTATCCGGTCGGCTTCGTTCGGGGTGCTGCTCGATCAGGATTCTCGGTTTTTGTTTTTCGTCTGAAGCCGTCCGAAGGTTGCATAGCCACTCACCCTGACTTATCACTGATGGCACATGGCCAAAGACGACTGTATTACGAGCAATGGAGTGGTGGTGGATGTGCTTCCCGGAACCCTCTTCCGTGTCAAGCTTGCCAACGATCACGTGCTCCTCTGCCACATTTCCGGAAAAATGAGAAAGCACTTCATCCGTATCATTCCCGGTGACAGGGTGACGGTCGAAATCTCGCCTTATGATCTGACGAAAGGCCGCATCACATTCCGCGAAGCTGGCAAACCCCCTCCCGGCCGTTGATGGGCACCAAAGGCATTGCCGACAAATTATGATTGCAGGAATTGATCTCGGGACGACGCATTCTCTGGTTGGCGTGATGGAGAGCGGATTTCCGGTTCTCATCGCCGATGCCGAAGGTCGTCGTCTCACGCCTTCCGCAGTTTGGCTTCCTGTGGACGGTCCTCCGGTGGTGGGTTGGGCAGCTTTGGAGAAAAAAGCGTTGCATCCCGGACAGGTGGTGACCTCGGTGAAGCGCTTGATGGGGCGTCGCTGCGGCGAGGCTGATGTGGCAGTTCCCGGTTGCACGGTGAGGCCTGGCGAAGACGGTGGATTGCGCATTGTGGCGGCTTCCCGATCTTGGAGGCCGGAGGAAATTTCCGCTCTTGTTTTAGCCAAGCTCAAAAGTGATCTCGAGAAATCGTGCGGCATTGAAGTAAGCCGCGCGGTTATTACTGTCCCAGCCTATTTCAACGATGCCCAGCGCGCCACTACCAAGACGGCAGGGGAGTTGGCTGGATTCACCGTCGAACGGATCCTCAGCGAGCCCACGGCTGCCGCGTTGGCTTATGGTCTCGACCGCCTTGGCGAGCGGGCCAGGATCGCCGTTTATGATCTTGGAGGCGGCACATTCGATGTCTCCGTGCTGGAGCTGAATGGCGGCGTCTTCGAGGTTCTCGCCACAAATGGCGACACCCGTCTCGGCGGCGACGACCTGGATGCCGCGCTGGCAGAGGCTTGGAATGTCCCCCGCTTCGATGCCGAGAAAATCAAACGGGGCCTGAGCGACTCCGACTCGTTTTCATTTGAAGGCCGCACCTTTCATCGCGCCGAGTTGGAGCAGGTCTGCAAACCCATCATCGAAAAAACCCGTCGTCATTGCCTGTGTTCGCTCTCGGATGCCCGCCTCGACGCCTCCGCTCTGGATGCCGTGGTGTTGGTGGGCGGTGCCACACGCATGCCGATGGTTCGAAAGTTCGTCGCCGAAATTTTCGGCCGCGAGCCCGATTGCAGTCAGCATCCCGACGAAGCTGTGGCCCTCGGAGCCACCATTCAGGCCGGTATCCTCGATGGCGGGCTGCAAAACCTCACCCTCCTTGATGTCACGCCGCTCTCGCTTGGCATCGAGACCTTCGGCGGTTTGATGAACGTCATTATTCCCCGCAATACCACCATTCCTTGCAAGGCTGGTGAAATGTTCACCAACGCCGTGTCCAATCAATCCGCGATGAGCATTACCGTTCTCCAAGGTGAGCGGGAAATGGCGCGTGACAACTGGCCTCTCGGTCGGATGGATGTCGCCTTCCCGCCTGCTCCGAAAGGCCAGGCGCGCGTGGGTGTGCAATTTGAACTCGATGCCAACGGCATTCTGCGCGTTCTCGCCCGCCACACAGCCACCGGTCTGGACACCGTGATCGATATTCAAAGTGCTGTCGAAGTCACCGATGAAGCCGTCGAAAAAATGCTCGGCGATTCTTTGGAGCACGCCTTTGAGGACATGGACGAACGCATTTTTACCGAAGCCAAACTCAAGGCCGATGAGATGCTGCCTGCGGTTGATACCGCCCTCGCCGCTCTCGGAAACGAAGTGCCTGACGAAGTGCGCGGGGCCATTTCGCTTTTGATCGAAAAAATCCGTCAAGCCATCGAGGCCCGAGCCACCGCCGATCTCAAGAATTTTCTCCGAGAGTTAGACATGCTCACAGAGCCACTCGCCGCAGCCCTCATCGAGAAATCGCTCGCTTGAAAAAATTGCAGCAGAACCTGAAAACCATTTTTTCATCAATGGAAATTTCTCTTGCATCTCAAAACTACCGAGGTAATATAAAATATCTAAATCGCGGGGTGGAGCAGCCCGGTAGCTCGTCAGGCTCATAACCTGAAGGTCAGAGGTTCAAATCCTCTCCCCGCAACCAACTTCTTACTTCATTTAAGAAATTTGCAGGCAAAAAAACCTTTCCAAACGAGGCCTGCAACAATCATTTCCAAATTCACTTAGCTCCGCTCTTTGGATTAAACTGGGCGACTTTTCACACAAGATAGAGGCTATCGAGGTCGAAGCGGTTTCAACCCGAATCCCGCGGAATTGACTACAGCGCACTGCCAGGCGGTTGGGCAGCCGCTCGGTAGACTGCAGCAGGCAGCCCGAGGGGCGAGATGAGCGGAAGCGAACAAGTCAAAGATCACAGAGGCTGAAATGTTAATGGTTCGATGTATTCAAATCGAATCATGCGATATCAAATAAAAAGCAAAGCCTTTCCTCGTAATCCTCTTCATCCTGTCATCCTGTCTAAAAAAACCGTTTTTGGATTTAAGACACTGATCTCACGGACCTCTTCGAAACGATCTATTCTGAAGCATATGTCAGAATTGTAACAATAGAGTGTTTTTTCCCTCCTTTCCTCACGGGATGGTGGTCGGGTGAAGTTCTTCCGTAATGCTGCTGGAGCCGCTTTGTTCTGCGTGTTCTGCGCCCTGCTTGTTCTTTGGATCACAAGCCGCCCTTTGGATGCTCCCTCCAGCCAAGAGGCACGGGGCACAAGTGTTAAAACCGCTTCGACAATGTCCGCAGATTCCCCAAAGACTCCTCCCGTTATTTCCGCCTCGGAGCCGCAATCGTCCAACCCCACTCCTCCAGCAAGCGGAGCTTCTTCAGGGGGGCAATCAACAGGCGTTCACCAGCCTGCCGAGGAATCCCAGTCCATCCAAACCGCAGACCAGGCAGCGATCTTTTTTGCATCGGCCCAAACACCTTCTGAACTACTTCAACGTGCCGATCTCTCCAATCCGGTGGTCCGCGATTTTGTCGTGGCCCGCATGTCCGAAATGGAGGAGACACGCTACGAGTCGGTTCTGGACAAAGCGAAACGCCTGGGAATTCCCGAGCGTATCGACGGTCCGGGGCACAAGGTCTCGATTCTCCACTCCTTCGATGGCGATCGCCCGATCTACCGCACCACACAAAATGTTAACGCCGCCATCTCCACCGGAGCAAATCTCATCCGCGACGGTGCGGCTCCCTATGGCCTCGACGGAACGGGGATCAAGGTCGGCATCTGGGATGGAGGGTCCGTCCGGAACACTCACCAAGAATTCACAACGGCGCGCGTGATTAAGAAAAACAGCTCTGCTGCCGTGGACGACCACGCCACCCATGTCGCTGGCACGATAGGAGCCAATGGCACGGATTCCCAAGCCAAGGGCATGGCCCCGAAAGTGGCGATCGATTCTTACGACTGGACCAATGACTACGCCGAGATGACCGCTGCCGCCGCCGCCACAGCCACCGACACCACCAGAATTCCGCTTTCCAACCACTCCTATGGCGTCACTGCCGCCACGTCCGACATGGGGCGCTATGAAACGGAGTGCAACACTACGGATGCCCTGGCCTTTTCATCGCCATACTATCTTATATTCTGGGCTGCCGGTAACGAGCAGGCTACCCTCACCGCCCGCGGCGGATACCAGTCGATCACCTTCAACGCTCTCGCCAAAAACATCCTCACCATTGGCGCAGCGGATGATGCCGTGACCAACGGAGCTCGCGACACCTCGAAAGGCACCATCGCGTATTTCTCCAGCCTCGGTCCGTGCGATGACGGCCGCATTAAACCAGATATTGTAGCCAACGGTGTCGAACTCTACTCAAGCGTAGCCACAAGCGATACCGCCTACGACGGCACCTACAGTGGCACCAGCATGGCGACACCGAACGCCGCTGGTTCGGCTACTCTCCTCGAGCAACTCTACCAGCGCGAGTTTCCCGGAACTCGCCCCCGCGCAAGCATGCTCAAGGCTCTCATCATCCACACAGCCACTGACGTTGGCAACCCGGGCCCCGACTACAAATACGGCTGGGGTTACATGAACGTGCAGGCCGCCGCCGATCTCATCCTCGCCCACAAAGCCAGCCTCGCCGCACCCAAGCTCATCGAGGGCACGCTGAACAATTCCACAAAAACCCTCACACAGACTTTTCAATGGGATGGCACCAGCCCGATCCGCGCTACGCTCTGCTGGACGGATCCCGCCGGCACCGTCCAGACCGCCGCCGACAGCCGCACGCCGAATCTCAAGCACAACCTCGACCTCAAAGTCACCGCACCCAACGGCTCGACGACCTACCTACCCTTCGTTATGCCCTTCGTAGGCAACTGGACACAGGCCTCGATGAATGCCACCGCGACCACGGGCGTGAACAAAGTGGACAATGTCGAGCAGGTCCTCATCGCCTCGCCCACCCAGGCTGGAAGCTACTCGGCCACCGTTTCCCTCAATGGCACACTCACCACCGCAAGCCAGGTTTACTCGCTCGTCATCACCGGCGGCTCCAGCGTGGCAACCAACCCGCCACCATCCGTTACGCTCGACTCCCCCACCAGCGGCACATCGGTTCTGGCGAACACAAGCGTCCCGCTCACCGCCACAGCGAGCGATAAAGCTATCGGCGGAGCCAATGGCACTGTCTCGAAAGTCGAATTTTTCAGCGGCAACGCCTCGCTCGGCGTCGATACCACAGCACCTTATTCTGTGACATGGACGCCGACCGTAACCGGCATCTACAACCTCACAGCGGTCGCGACAGACAGTGAGGGAGGCGCTTCCACCAGCTCTGTCGCCACCGTTTTTGTGCTCTCGGGGGATGGCAAGCCGACCATTTCCTCCTTCTCCCCCGCCACAGCTGCACCCGGCGCGACCATCACGATCAACGGCACCAATCTCGCCGGTGCGACCTCGGTGAAATTCAATGCCAGCGAGGCGATATCATTCTCCGTGACCTCCAGCACCGAGATCACAGCCGTCATCCCCAGCACGGCTACCAATGGACCGATCAGCGTGACAACACCCTTCGGCACCTCAAACAGCACGGGCAACTTCACCCTCCTCCAATCCCCCGTTCTCATCAGCCAGATTTATGGAGGCGGTGGCGGCACCGGCGCGACTTACAATGCGGATTACGTGGAACTCTACAACCGAAGCGCTTCCAGCGTGAGCCTTGCCGGTTGGTCGATCCAATACGCCTCCTCGGCTGGCACCACTTGGTCCGTTACGGCTCTTGGTGGTTCGATTGCTCCGGGCAAATACCACCTCGTCAAGCTGGCGGCCGGGACCAGCGGCTTAGTCCTGCCGACGGCCGACTCCACTGGTTCCACTAACATGAGCGCCACCAATGGCAAAGTCGCCCTTTCCAACACGACCACGGCCTTCAGCGGCTCCTCCCCAGCAGGCAATAGCAGCCTCCAAGACTTTATCGGCTATGGCACAGCAAACGCCTATGAGGGCACAGCTGCTCCCGCGCCTTCTACCACCACAGCGATTTTCCGCGCCGACGCAGGCGCGACGGATACGGGTGATAACAATTCCGACTTCTCGTCTGGGTCCCCAAATCCTAGAAACTCCTCCTTCAGCCCTAGTCCAAGCGCTCCGGTAATCTCCGGCGCTGCCACAGCTAATGGCACTGTTGGTCAAGCTTTTTCCTACCAGATCATTGCTTCAAATTCGCCCACATCCTTCGCCGCTGCGAACCTCCCGTCCGGACTCTCTCTGAACACTTCCACCGGCCTCATCTCTGGAACGCCGACCACGGCTGGCACCACCAATGCCACCCTCTCCGCCACAAATGCGACTGGAACAGGCAACGCCACCCTCAGCATCGCAATCGCATCCAGCGGCGGTGGAAACGCCACCACGTTTTTGAGCGAGGATTTTTCCTCGCTGACCAGCGGGAACAGCACCTCTACGAGTGGCGCTAATACGCAATGGACCGGGAATACAAATTTTCCGGCCGTTTCCGCAGCCTTCCAAGCCGGCGGAGCCGTGAGGATCGGCACCAGCAACGCCACAGGCTCCCTCACCACCAAATCCCTGAACCTCTCCGCAGGCGCCTACACCGTGTCCTTCAAGGTCAAAGGCTGGACCTCCGTCGAAGGCAGCATCACCGTCACACCGTCCAGCGGCATGGCGCAGACCATCAGCTACTCGCAAACCATGAGCGGAACATTTGAAGCGAAATCCGTCTCGTTCCCGGCCGGCATGGCAAATACCACAATCACCCTCGCCACCACGGCGAGGCGGGCCTTCCTGGATGACATTGTCATCACCACCGCCGACGTTGCATCCACTCCGCTTATTACCGTTAACGGCACTCTGGCTGCGCTGTCCACGAGCTATGGCAATGCCTCGGCTTCAACCTCATTCACTGTCTCCGGAGCGAATATGACCTCTGGCATCTTGGTCTCCGCTCCCCCTGGGTTTGAAGTCTCTCAGACTATAGGCGGCACCAGCGGATACGCTCCGAGCCAGACTGTCGGCACCTCGGGCATGATCGCCGCCACCACCCTATATCTGCGGCTCGCCGCCACTACCACGGCGGAGACCTACTCGGGCGCTGTCACGTGTTCCGGCACAGGGTCGAACTCGGCGAGCTTGGCTGTCCCCGCCAGCACGGTGCGACAGCGTTTGCTCACTGTCACGGCCTCGAGCCGCACCAAACCCTTCGGTCAAACACTTGCCATCGGCACCTCTGCCTTCTCCGCCAGCGGCCTCGCCGGGAACGAAACCATCGGCTCCGTGACCCTCACAGCCAGCGGCGGCACCTCCGCCTATGACGGGCCGGGTCTCTATGACATCACACCCTCTGCTGCGACAGGCGGCACATTCGATATTTCAAACTACGATCCCTATTATGTCTCGGGATCTCTGACCGTCACTGCCCCCGCGTTTAGCGAATGGGCCAACGGCCTATCGAACACTGATCCGGCGGACGATCCCGATGCCGACGGCCTGCCGAATCTCATGGAGTATTTCATGGGCCTGAACGCCACCGTTTCCGATAACACCTCGCCCGGTGCTGTTCTCAGTGGGTCCAGCCTTGTTCTGGACTATCGCCGCAGCAAAGGCCAAACGGGTCTGGTCGGTCAGGTCGAGTGGACCACCAATCTCTCCTCGAACGCGACCTGGACCACAGCGAACGTTACGGATTCCTTGCTTTCAGACCAAGGTCCCTACGAGAACCGCCGCGCTTCCGTTCCCGTCTTGCCTGGCGAATCCAAGAAATTCCTGCGTCTTCACGTCTTTTCTCAGTGACGCCAAAATCAGGCTACGGGCATCTTGCTGCTCTGGGGTTCTGTCGTGTGTATCGATGGATCGAACACTACGGGCTCAAAAGTGGGTTCGTCTGGAGCCGAGGCTTTCCTGCAACAATAAGGCTGGCAGGATATGCAAAGCACGTTAGGAGCAGTTTGTCTCGAGGGACAAATCGATTTTTCAGCGGTTGCAGGATCTTCTTGTCGTGCGTTGAACACCACAGCACGGCACACAGTCGGGACTCCTGTGCCACTCTCCAAAAATCTCCAAGTAAGCTGCTTTCGGTATAAGGCAATGGTCGCACTAAAAATTGCCGCTTTGAAGTCTGGATCTGAAATTCAGAGAGGTGAGCTGCGGAGTGCCGCCAGCAAAAATCTGAAAATGCACAACGATTTTTCAACGAGTTGGATCTGTCAGGCGATCATTCGGATTTCCCAATCGTTTTTTGATTTGGTCCGATGAGAGTTGTTCGGCATGGCCATCGGTGAAGAGGTAGTTTGCATTTTTACCATGTCGTTTCACATCAACAAACTCCTCAAATGCTTCGGGAGGCATCTGATCTCCGTAGAACTCCGAGAAGTGGAAATGGTCTAGTGTAAAGTCCTTGGATGGCTCGGCAAAGTAAATCGTCTCCGCAGGGCGGTCGATTTTTGAGAGGTAGGAAAAATCCAAAAACTCGGCTTGGCACGGATTGGGTGTGAGCATGTCATTGATCGCAAAGCTCCGCTCGCGCGACTTGACCGGATCGGACGGGCATTTGAATTTCAGGGAATCCGATGCATAGGGTTGAAGGGTTGCAGCCCATTGATTCGCGGTCCCTTGATGCGAAGTCATGGGAAGCTTCATGGAATGATCGGCAGCGTAGGACATGGCTGCGAGGCCGATATTCCGGAGATTCCCGAGGCATTTGCTGGCCTTCCCTTTTTCGATCAATGATTGAAACACGGGAAAACCCAGAGCCGAGAGGGTGCAGACAACCGAAATAGCAACCAGGAGCTCAACAAGAGTGAATCCTCTTTGTGAACATAATGGATGTTCCTTTAATGAAGTATAATGCACTTTCCTCGACGAGCTCAGTTTTTTCGCCACAGTTTCAGGGCCGCGAGGAGGACCGCTACAGCCCCCAAGAGAGCGAAGGGCGAGGGCTCGGGAACCGCGCCGAAGGTCACACTGGCTCCATAGTTACCTAGATCCACACCATTGGAGTTCGCACCACCAACGAAGACGGAATAAGCACCGGCAGATAGAGCAAATGTTCCGGCAACAAATCCATCGGCATTCCCGTCGCCTTGGATTCCTGGAGCGGAGCCATAGTTCGCGGAAGTGCCGTCAGCAGTATGCCCCACATAGACCAACTCCCCCAGTTCGCCTGTATCGTTTCCAATGGAAAAACTGCCCAGAGTGTTCAAGGAACCCTCCGACCCCGCACTCCGCTGGGCACGCCAAGCGATCGAGACATCGGAAGCATCGTGAGCAGATCCAACAGCCAAACCTCGGTAAATGGTGTAAGCGGGCAAAAACTGTGCTCCGAGATGGCTGTCGAAGGGATAGACGCCGGCTTGTGTCCCGGAATTTGTTCCCCCTCCCAGGATCGTGAGGGAAAATGTTCCCGGATTGTTTAAGGTGAATGTGAACCACCTACCTTTGTGACTGTCTCCATAGTCTGAGTCGGTGGCGTCAGCCCAACCGAAATCGGATGCGATGTTCGTCAGAGTGATTCCAACGAGAGCGTTCGTTAGCGAACCACTATAACCAGTGACACTCCAACTGCCTCCGCTTTCCGACCATGTGCCAAGATTTCGACCCGTGTAGCTGATGTGCGCGGATGCGTTTTGCACCAATGGGAGTGCTGCAAGCACCGCAGCGAGAATGGAAAGGAATTTTTTCATAAATTTTATGTCTCGGTTATCGAACAGTTTCCCTCCGTGCGGCCGCCCACACGGGCGGCACGAGGTGTGGTAACGCGGAGAGGCCCGGGTTGCTCGGTGCCGCGCGCGAGTGGTGCGGCTCCCGGGGCGTGGTTTGGTCCGGAGACTCCAGACTTCGGATTAGCGGAAAGCGTGCCTCAAGCTATGGGCACGGGAGCGTCAGGCGAGTAAGGACGGGATTCCGCAGCGAGATGCGGGGGGAGAGAAAATTGAAACGGGACGCTGCGGGGGATCGGAACAAGCGTGGCAACATCGAGCGCGAAAAGCTCGTTTTTTTTCGTAGCCGACAAAATCTCCGGAGTTTTCTTTTCCTGTTGCTTGGCCGCTTTGATCGAGCGGCACATGGAGCAGGGGTGGGTGCCATCGAAGGTTTTTTCCGCGCCGACGAGAATCGAGCCGTCCTGCGTGGTGTAGGTCCAGATCATGCCCGCCCAAGCGATGGATTGTAGAACCCCCCAGTGGCCACCGATAATGAAAAACAACGCCATGGCAGCGATCAAGTGACCGCAGGATGCGAAGATTTTTCGACGGAGCGTTAACACGGGCGCGGAGCATGGATTCCGCATGGGAAGGCGTCAAGAGGAAAAATCAGGCCGCTTCCTCGTTGTCGCCACGGTATTCGGCCAGCTTGTTACGGAGGGTGCGAATGCTGATCTGGAGCAGTTCTGCGGCTTGGGTGCGGTTGCCGTTGGTGCGTTCCAAGGCTTCCAAGATGGCGCGCTTTTCCAGCTCGTGCAATGGGACGACGACACCCGCGTTTGGAGTCGGCGCGTGGAAATCCTCAGGGGGCTGCAGGGTGGGCGGGGCTATTGTTGCAGCGGGTTGGCTGAGCCCCATGAGCTCCGCGCTGATGGGCACTCCCTCCTCGGCAAGGATGGCCGCTCGCTCTACGACGTTTTGGAGTTCTCGCACATTGCCGGGCCAATGATGCGCCACCAACCCCGCGAGGCCCGTGTCGGAGAAACCGCAGGCTTTGATGCCGTGCTCCTTGGAAAACTTCTCAAGAAAATGATTTGCCAGAATTTCTACATCGCCCGACCTGTCCCGCAGAGGCGGCACCTGGATGGGGAAAACATTGAGGCGGTAGTAAAGATCCTCCCGGAAGTCGCCTTTCTGAACCGCCTTGAGAAGATCACGGTTTGTTGTGGCTAGGACCCTTACATCGACTTTGATCGTCTTATTGCCACCCACGCGCTCGAATTCCCGCTCTTGAAGCACACGCAACAATTTGGCTTGGAGAGCCAGGGAGATTTCACTGATTTCATCCAAGAGAATTGTGCCTCCATCGGCCAACTCAAACCGGCCGTCCCTCTGGTCGGTCGCACCGGTAAAAGAACCTTTTTCGTGGCCGAAAAATTCGCTTTCGATCAGCGTCTCGGAAATGGCCGCGCAATTCACCTTAATGAATGGTTTGTTGGCACGCTGACTGTTGAGAAAAATCTCATTGGCCACCAACTCCTTGCCAGTTCCATTCTCGCCACTGATCATCACCGTGGCATTTGTGCGTCCCACACGTTGGATGAGATCTTTGAGCCGGGTAATCGCCGGGCTCTTGCCGATGATCTCACGCCGCGCGACACTTTCACGGTTCAAGAAATCCGTAACGCGGACAGCTCGCTGAAATTCCGAGGCCTTTTTCAACATGAGGTCGATTTGCGTCATCGCAAACGGCTTCGGCAGATAGTCAAACGCCCCGGCGCGCATACACTCGACAACGGATTCCAGCGAACCATTGGCTGTGATCATCACAACCAGGGGGTTGTTTTCCCCATGCGAAAGACGTTCGATAAAGACACGTCCGTCTCCGTCCGGGAGCTCCATGTCGAGCAAAATCAGGTCGAAAGAATTGGCCGCAAGGCGTTTTTCAGCCTCCGCAATCGAGCCCGCTGTGGAAACGGCATACCGCTTTCCCCTCAGACGCTCCTCGAGGGTTTTACGGATAATCGCCGTGTCATCAACAATCAATATGCGTTCAAGAGCCATCAGGTCTTAGCGGGAAGGCAAGTTTTTCACCCCGATTTCGATTCTACCAGAAGAATTCTAGGCTTCAAGCTTCGGCACCACGAACTTGACACGGAATGCACAATGGGTTGTTCATGTTGGGGTCTTATGAGACTAACCTCTTTCGGTTTTATTGCAAAGGCGGAGTCATTTCTTCGGGACGCATTGCTCCTGCCCCCGGTCGGGGGAGGGGGGTGGAGTTTTCAACGCTCGGTGAATTTCGGCGAGCGTGCTTCAGCGCTTCAAGTGGTTCTCATTTCTCCTGCCGGGATTTCAAAAACCAAGGTGGCCGTCCACGCACGGCAGACGGGAAGTCCCAAAGACTACAGTATTCAAGGTTGGTCTGAAGTTCCCGACCAAGACAAGAGGTCAAATTTTGTGCTCAAGCAAAGCGATCCCGTTCGAATCGACGAAGAGGTTTTTGATATCGTTGTCCGCCTCCTGGAGAATATCCCGGAACGGGACGATTCTGTGGTGCTGCAGCGTCCCGTCGCTCCCGCTCCAAAATCCAGTTTTTCCCCGTTGATTCCCGAGTTGCAAAACTTCTCTTCGGACCCCCGGCCTGAAAGTGTGCCAGTGCCCGAGGCATTCGATTCCACCCAAGCCTTTGTAGATGCTCTTTTATCTGCAGAGAATGGTGATCAAGGTTCTCCGGCTGGGGACTCAGTGGTCGCTCCTGGTCCGGTAGAGCCTCAGGCGGAGGCCCCCATTCTTCCGGATGCTGTGATCCCGGATCAGCCAGCAATCGAGACGCCCCTGCCGAAAGCAAAGACCGGGAAATCCAAGAAGACGGCGAAATAGCTGAGGCGGATTATCCGCTTTGGGCCATGGTGTCCCGGTAAAGAGCCGCATAGACGCCGCCTTGCGACACGAGTTCTGGTCCGGGGCCGTCTTCCACCACCCGGCCATTTTGCAAAACGATGATGCGGCCAAGGCCATGGATGGTCGTCAGGCGGTGGGTAATGATAAGTGTTGTCCGGCCGCGCATCAGTTCCAGAATCGTTCCCATGATCGCATGCTCGGTGCTGGGGTCGAGGGCGCTCGTCGGTTCATCCAATAACAGAATCGGGGCATTTTTGAGGAACGCCCGTGCGATGCCGATGCGCTGGCGCTGACCGACGCTCAGGTGCCCGCCACGCTCCCCGACAGGGCTCTCGAAGCCCCGAGGCATGCGCTGAATGAAGTCCAGCGCTTGGGCTTTGCGTGCCGCCTCCTCGATGTCGGCATCTGTCGCGCCGGGCTTTCCGTAGGCGATGTTTTCCCGAATCGTTGTGGAAAAAAGGAGCGTGTCCTGAAGAACCATGCCGATATGCGAACGCAGGCTCTTTTTTTTGATCTGTCGAAGATCGCGTCCATCGAGGGTGACGACGCCGTCCGTGGGATCGTAGAAACGCGGCACGAGACTGAGCAGGGTGCTTTTTCCCGTTCCGGTGCCCCCCACGAAGGCCACTGTTTGGCCCGGCTCGATCGAGACATTGATATCCTGCAGCACGCCACGCTCCTCCGTGTAGCCGAAGGAAACCCCTGCAAACTGGATGCGGCCTCGGACCTCTTTGAGATCGACGGCGTCGGGTGCATCGGGCACGTCGTTCTGGCGGTCGAGCACCTCGAAGCAGCGCTGCGCTCCGGCGGCAGCGCCCTCCAAGGCCCAGGCCGTGTAGGTCAGTTGCTCCAAGGGTTGGTAAAGCATCAAAAGATAGGAGGAAAACACCAGAAGGTCGCCGAGCGTGAAGGCCGCCTTTGGATTCATGACCTGGAGGGAGCCGATGTAATACATGAGGGCCGTTCCCGCCGCCATGAGTGTGCCGACAACCAAAGCGCTGGCGACGGAGGTCATGTTCAGCCTCATATTCGCTTCCAAACTGCGCGAGGCGCGGCGGCAGAATTGGTCCACTTCGAACGACTCCCGCCCGAAGGCGTGCACCATCCGGATCTGGCTCAAACCCTCCTGGGCGATGGTGAGCAGGTCGCTCTCGCGCTCTTGGATGTCGGTGGATTGGTTCCTGACCCGCACCGCATAAAACCGGATTGCCCAGACAACCGGGGGCAAAATAGCGAGTGAGGCCAGTGTGAGCGGCCAATTCATCCGCACCATGACGACAAGTGTTGCCGCCAACATCACAACCGAGGACAGCACGGTGGCGAAACCTTTGTTGTAAATCGTCTGGATGCTCTGCGAGTCGTAGGCCACGCGGAAACTCGAGTCCGCGCTGCGGCGGGAGTCGTGGAACTTGAGTGGCAGGTTTTGCAGGGCCGTGTAGAGATCGGTGCGCAGTTTGAGCAGGGATTGAAGACCCACCCGCACGAACAGGTAGTTCGAACCGAGGTTCACCAGACCTGCGAAGAGGCTGATCAGCACCATGGCCAGACAGAGCCAGAGCACGACGAGGGGAGGGGAGGTGTCACCAAAACATTTCTTCAAAAGCACGCGTGTCTCCGCTGTTCCATGGGAGGAGTCCAGCACGCCGTCAACGATGAATTTGAACGGCCATGGTTTGAGGAGATTGAAACCGATCGAGACCAGGGTGAGCCCGACTCCTCCCACAGTGGCCAAGGCAAAGGGGCGGAAGTAGCGGATCGTTCTCGCGTAAATGTTCACGCCCCTCCTGCTAAGGCAGCGTTCCTTCACGTGCAAGCCAACAGCGACCTTCAGACTCAAGAATTGATTTGCCGCAACGCCTCGTCCCTGCTCAAAACTCACCTGCTTTGGACAACATCTCAATTCAACGCCCGCGCAATCTCGACTGGCAGCGGGCATCGGCGTTACTCTACGGCGACTGGGGCACCAGTAAGGCCTACGTTTTGGGACTTGCTTTCGCAGCGACGGGATTTGCCTCGCTCCCGATCATCTGCGCCGTTTGCGCCCTCACCCTTCTCGTCGGCTTGAATTACATCGTGATCTGCCGTTGCTTTCCGGATGGGGGCGGGGTCTACTCGGCGGCGGGAGCGCACGGTAAAGTCCTCTCTGTTGTGGCGGCTCTGCTCCTTGTGGCCGATCTCACCGTGACGGCGGCGCTGAGCGGATGGGCCGCATTGAGCTATCTGGGGATACCGCAAAATTACGTGATGGTTTCGACTATCGTTGTGATCCTAGCCATTGGGGCGATCAACCTGCTTGGCCCTCGCCACAGCGGGAATTTTGCTGTCGCTTTGGCCATCCCAACGCTCGTCGTCGTTTTGGGAATCATCGCACTCAGCATTCCGCATCTCACTTTGCAACATCTCAAGCCCCTGCAAGGACACTGGGGACACACTTGGGTTTCGTTTGTGAATGTGATCCTCGCCCTGAGCGGCGTCGAGGCGATCGCCAATCTTACTGGCACGCTCAAGCTCGACAAGGGGTCTCCCGCAGGACATCCAAGAATTGGAAAAACGGCGGCCAAGGCAATCATTCCAGTGGCACTGGAAGTGAGTGTCGGGACGTTCCTGCTGGGGTGGGCGATGCTCTCTCTGCCTGAGTCTCTTGCCTCGGAGATCGTGCACCGCAAGGAGGACACGCTGAGATTCCTGGCCGAACAATACGGAACCATGGCTTTTGGCCACGCCTTCGGGCAGACCTTCGGATTGTGCGTGGGCATCGTTCTCGCCTTGCTTCTTCTGAGCGCCGTCAACACGGCTGTGGCCGCCCAGTTGGGTCTCTTATTCATGATGTCCCGCGAGGGCGACATGCCGAAGCAATTCTCCAAACTCAACCGGCTGGGCGTTCCCAGACTGCCTCTGGCGATATCGGTGGCACTGCCAATCGTTGTTCTCCTTCTTACAGATAATTTCGAGAGCCTGGCCGCTCTTTATGCGATTGGTGTTGTCGGTGCCATCGCCATCAACCTGGCATCCTCCGCAACAAACAAAAAACTTGAGATGTCACTCCCTGAGCGCCTGCTCATGGGCTTTACGGCCGTGATTCTGATAGCCGTGGAATTCACCCTCGCGCAGACAAAGCACGATGCCCTGTTTTTTGTTGTCTGTGTCCTGATCGGAGGCCTTGGCCTTTGGGCCTACTCACGGCGACTGAGCGGTATTACCACCCTGACCGTCAGCCGGGAAGTCGCCCAGATCGTCAAGCCGGAGATGGTCGAGAATCTGAGGAAGCCGGTTCAAGAGACACAAAAAATTCTGGTTTCGGTGCGCGGCCTCACGCCGGCGCTGGCGTTTGCGTTTGATGAGGCCGAGCTTCGCAAGGCGGCTCTCTACGTGCTCTGTGTGCGCGAGATCGCAGTGCTCTACCCTGGCAAGTCTTCTGGTGGACCCACAAACTGGAGAGATGATCCTGAGGTGAGTGCCGTTCTGAACACGGCCGTTCAAATCGGAAAGGCCCGTGGCATCACAACCATTCCACTTTTTGCGACAGCTGCTGAGAGCGCGCCGCTCATCGTCGATACCGCGGCAACGATCGGCGCGGATTTTTTGGTCCTTGGCGCGACCCATCGGAATTCCCTCGCCAAGGTTCTTCGCGGCAATGTCGCCAGCCAGGTGGCAGCCAACCTGCCCGACAACATTCAGCTCATCATCTACGGTTGAAGCCGCATCGCCTGCCCATGGTCGAGGTGGCGCGAGCAGATGGAAAAAAATTCCGCCTTGGTGGAGCACCGTCGGATGTCGTGAAGAAAGGCCTGTGAATCTTCGAGGCCCTCTCCCAGAAAGTTCATGTATTTTTTCATTTTCTGAACCTGTGCTCTTTCGGGGACTCCGGGACTGCATACGGCTTCGTAGAGGTTCGCGATGTAGTCCAGCACATCGCGTCCGGTTGGCAAAAAAATGTCCCGCCCTGCCAGGCGGTCCCGAATCTGTGAAAAAATCCAGGGGTTGCGAATGGCCCCGCGCCCGATCATGAGACCCGCCGCTCCGGTTTGTTGGAGTGTTTCCAAGGCGCTCCCAGCGCACGCCACGTTGCCATTCGCTTGCACCGGGAACGGCAGGGAGCGGACGGCCTGCGCGATGAGATCACGATGAACCTGTGGTCCGTATTTTTCCGCGACCGTTCGGCCATGCACGGTCAGCAAGTCGAGCCGGTGCTTTGCAAACACCTCGAGCAGGGAATCAAACTCCGCCGGACTCTCAAATCCGATCCGCGTCTTGACCGTGAAGGCGCCCTCCACCGCATCGCGCAAAACGGCGAGAAGCGCATCCACCCTGGGCAAATCGCGTAGAAGTCCCCCGCCAGCGCACTTGCGGTAGACGACCGGAGCGGGACATCCCAGATTCAGATCAATCGCGGCGACAGGATGTTTTTCCAATGCCCTAGCGGTTCTCGCCATGGCCTCCAGATCATTCCCGATGATCTGCGCCACGGCAGGCCGGTCCGTGGGATTTTCAAGAATCGAGCGCAGGATGTTTTTTTCAGGAACATAGTGTGGTGTGACGCGGAAAAACTCGGTGAAATACAAATCCGCCCCGCCGTATTTGGACATCAGTCGCCAAAACGGAAGATCTGTGATGTCCTGCATGGGCGCCAGCGAGAGCACCGGCGAGCCATTTTGGAAAAGCCTTCGCAGCTCCGCGCAGCACGCCATGGGCGGTGGGGTTAGATTTTCGATTTGATCCATCTTAGAACACTGCCAAGCACCGGCAGATGCTCAGTGAATCCGGCTGTGGAGTCCCAGAAGTCCTGGTGCAGCACGACACGCCCTTGTTTATCGAATCGCAGGAGTGTGACGCCCATTGTGCGAACCGGTTCCTTCGCACCTTTGAAGCGCACAGCCATGATCCATCGCACATAGTAATTAGGGCCCGAGTGGGAATGGTCGAGGACTTTGGTTCGCACGAAGTCGGCATGTTGCGGCATACGAAGCAGGTAGCCCTCCAAGGCAGTGCGACCGCGAACTGTTTTCAACGTGTCGTTGAAATAGACATCCGGCGCATAGAATGCGTCGATCTGCGAGCGGATGCTTTCCCGAGTGACATCGGCAAAAAAGCTCTCGAAGCGGGCGATCGCCTCCTGCTCGGCCGCCTCATCAAGGACGACACCCGGTTGCTTTGCCGCGGCCTCGATCACAGAGGCTGCATGGTCTTGGATCGCCGGACCGGCACATCCACAAAGCCAAACCACCAAAAGCAAACCTGTAAAAAGCCTTCTCATACGCTGATGGAATACATGAGCCCAAGATATTGAAAAATCTGTTTTTTTCTCTTGCAACACAACCAATGATCCCTAACCTCCTCGATTCCCGCAAGGTGTCGGAGGTTTGCCGTTGCCAGTATTTCAGCAAAGGAAATCCCATCGAATCACGCGAGTCAGAAAACGAGATTTAGAATGCCCACAATTAACCAACTCGTCCGCAAGGGACGCCAAAAAATCAAAGTCAAATCCAAGTCGCCCGCTCTGGTGAATTGCCCTCAGCGCCGTGGCGTTTGTGTGCAGGTGATGACACGCACACCCAAGAAGCCCAACTCGGCTCTCCGCAAAGTGGCCAAGGTGCGCCTCACAAACGGTCAGGAAGTCATCGCCTATATTCCCGGCGAGGGACACAACCTCCAGGAGCACTCGATCGTTCTCGTTCGCGGCGGCAAGGTCAAAGATCTCCCCGGTGTTCGCTACCACATCGTCCGCGGCACCCTCGACAGCCTGGGGGTTGACGGTCGCCGTCGTGGTCGCTCGAAATACGGAGCCAAGCGTCCGAAGCCCGGTCAAGAAGACAAGGGCGCCGCGAAGGGCAAGAAAAAATAAAAGTCAAGAACGGAATTTTCATTAGATCCTAAAATTATGTCCCGTCGCCGCAGAGTCATTCACAAAGAAGTCAAAAAAGACGCCCGCTATGCCAGTCCTCTTGTCGCCAGCCTTATCAGCAGCGTCATGAAGTCCGGCAAGAAATCCATCGCCGAGAAAATCGTCTACACCGCTATCGACAAAACCCGCGAGGGCACGGATACGGTCGATCCTCTTGAGACCCTCAACAAGGCCATTGAGAACGTCAAGCCACGCCTTGAAGTCAAATCCCGCCGTGTCGGTGGCTCGACCTACCAAGTTCCCATGGAAGTTCCTGCTGGCCGCCAAGTCGCCTTGGCGATGCGCTGGCTTGTGACCTTCGCAAACAACCGCAAGGGAGTCCCGATGGAAAATGCTTTGGCTTATGAGTTGAAAGATGCCGCTGCCGGTCAAGGCAACGCGATCAAGAAGCGCGACGACATGCACAAAATGGCCCAAGCCAACCGAGCCTTCGCCCACTTCCGCTGGTAGATTCTCACGGAAAGGCGGTTTTTTCCCCGGAAAAAACCGCCTTCTTTTTTTACCCACCCCCAGGATTTTAGAATCAAGGAGCCCCCCCGAGACACAACCCATCTCAATCAAACCTCACACGACACTATGGCAGCCACGACCGACTCCACGAACCCGAATTCTCCAAACCGCGCTTTCCCGCTGGAAAGGACCCGCAACATTGGCATCGCCGCCCACATCGACGCGGGCAAGACCACCCTCACCGAACGTATTCTTTTCTACACCGGCATGATCCACAAAATCGGTGAGGTGCACGAGGGCACCACTGTCACCGACTGGATGGAGCAAGAACGTGAGCGTGGCATCACCATTACCTCGGCTGCCACGACCTGTTCGTGGATGCAGCGCAAAGAGGAAGGCATCTTCAAGGCCTTTGAGGGGATTAAAATGCGTGTCAACATTATCGACACTCCCGGTCACGTGGACTTCACGGCCGAGGTGGAGCGCTCTTTGCGCGTTTTGGACGGCGCGATCGCCGTTTTCTGTGGCGTCGCCGGTGTGCAGCCCCAATCCGAGACCGTCTGGCGCCAAGCCACCAAATACGGCGTTCCCCGTATCGCCTTTGTCAACAAGATGGATCGCACCGGTGCCGATTTTGACGCAGCCGTGAACTCCATGCGCCAGAAACTCGGTGCCAACGCTTGGCCGATTCTCATCCCGCTCGGCAAGGAGGACTATCTCAAAGGCCAGATCGATGTCATCAACCAGAAAGCCGTGATTTACCATGACAACGACGCGATGGGTTCCACCTACACCGTCGAGGAGATTCCGGACGACATGAAGGACATGGCGAAAGCCGCCTACGAGGACCTCGTGTCCCAAATGTGCGACCTCGATGAGGAAATCGGCATGCTTTTCCTCGAAGAAAAGCCCATTAGCATCCAGCAGCTCAAGGCGGCAATCCGTCGCCAGACGATCGCGAACAAGTTCGTTCCAGTGGCCGGGGGATCCGCCTTCAAAAACAAAGGCGTGCAATACCTCGTGGATGCCGTGGTGGACTATCTTCCCGGTCCGCTCGATATTCCCGCCGCCAAGGGGCAAAACCCCGACAATGGCGAGCCGATGGAAGCCGTTTCAAACGACAATGCCAAGTTCTGCTCGCTGGCTTTCAAGCTCTGGAGCGATCCCTTCGTCGGCAAACTCGTTTTCTTCCGTGTCTACTCCGGCAAGCTCACCAAGGGCGACACCGTCTACAACCCTCGCACCAACAAACGCGAGCGCATCAGTCGCCTCATCCAAATCCAAGCTGACAAACGCGAGGATATCGACACCTGCTATTCGGGTGATATTGCGGCCATCGTCGGGATCAAAAATATCACCACGGGTGACACGCTCTGCGACGAGGATCATCCGATTCTCCTCGAGCCACCATCATTCCCCGATCCCGTTATCTCGATGGCCGTCGAACCAAAAACCAAGCAAGACCAAGAAAAGATGGCCAACGCCCTTCAGCGTCTCGCTGAAGAGGATCCAACCTTCCGCGTTTTCACGAACGAGGAAACCGGCCAAACCATTATCGCAGGCATGGGTGAGCTCCACCTCGAAATCATTCGCGACCGCATGATGCGCGAATTCAAGGTCGAAGCGAACTCCGGCAAGCCACAGATCGCTTACAAGGAAACCATCCTGAACGAGTCCGAAGGCGAGGGCAAACTCGTCAAGCAGTCCGGTGGTCGTGGTCAATACGGCCACGTCGTCTGCAAGGTCCGTCCGAACGAGCGAGGCAAGGGACTCACCATCGACAACAAAGTCGTCGGCGGCACCATCCCCAAAGAATATATCCCTGCCGTTGAAAAAGGCTTCAAGGAAGCCATCCTCAACGGCGTTGTTGCCGGCTATCCTGTCATCGATGTGCATGTGGACATCACCGACGGCTCCTACCACGATGTGGACTCGAATGAAATGGCGTTCAAAATGGCTGCGATCTTCGCGCTCAAAGACGGTTTGAAAAAAGCCAAGCCCATCCTGCTCGAGCCTGTCATGAAGGTCGAGAACGTGACTCCAGACGAGTTCCAAGGCGATATCATGGGCGACCTCAACCGCCGCCGCGCCCGCATTCAAGGCATGGAAACCAAAGGCAACCTTTGCACGATCAATGCCGAGGTGCCTCTGGCCGAGATGTTCGGATACGCCACGGCGATCCGCTCACTCTCAAAAGGCCGCTCGTCCTACTCGATGGAGCCCTCGCACTTCGAGGAAGTCCCATCCCAGGTCAAAGCCGCCATCCTCGAGCAGAAGGCTTGAGGTCACTGACAAAATCAACTCGCAGGCGGGGCAGCAATGCCCCGCCTTTTTGTTGGCTGCGAAACTCCGCGAGGCGATCCACTATCTTGGAGAAAGCATTTGAGCCAAAAATTTCCGAGATAAGCACTGATTACCAAGACCTCGTTGAGTTCCAGGCACTCGCCCAACATTAGAGACTACTCCATCAGACGTTTTGCCGCCGCCAAAGCCTCTGAAATTTTCGAGGTGTCTTTCCCTCCGCCCCGGGCCATGTCGGGTTTGCCGCCGCCTTTGCCTCCGACGAGGGGAGCGATGGTTTGAATGATCTTGCCGGCTTGGATTTTTGAGGTGAATGCCGGGCTGACGCTGGCGGCGAGGGCGACGGCGTTGTTGGCGGAACCGGCGAGCACGGTCACGCCTTCGAAGGATCCTTTGAGCGCGTCAAGCACGGCTTGCAGGTGGTCGCCATCCACCGCGCCGAGGTTGGCGGCGAGGAAGGGAACTCCATTGATGGTTTCGGTTTTTGTGGCAAGATCTTTGGCTTGTGCGGCGGCTTCTTTGGTGCGGGCGGCCTTGAGTGATTTTTCGAGTTCCTTTTGATTGGCCAAAAGGGCCTCGATTTTCTTTTCGATCTCGGCGGCGGGTGCGTTGAGGAGGCCTGCGATGTCGTTCAGGCGCTGCGCGTCGCTTGTTGTCAGTGAGGCGGCTTCCAGACCGGCGACAGCTTCGATGCGGCGGACTCCGGCGGCGATGGCGGACTCGGCCAGGATGCGGAAGAGTCCGATCTCGCCAGTGGCCTTGGTGTGGGTGCCGGCGCAGAGTTCCATCGAGTAGCCATCGAGTTTTCCTGTTCCTCCGATTTGGACGACGCGAACCGTGTCACCATACTTGTCGCCGAAGAATTGCATGATGTCGGCGCGGCCGCGCACATCGGCGTAGGGGACTTCTGTCCATGTCACAGGCGCATTTTCGAGGATGCGTTCATTCACCAGTTTCTCGATGTCGCGAACTTGCTGCGGGGTCAGGGCGGCGCTGTTGAAGTCGAAGGTGAGTTTTTCGGGTGAGACCGCAGAGCCTTTCTGGGTGGCATCGGGGGAGACCACTTCATGCAGCGCCCAGTGGAGGAGGTGGGTCACGGTGTGGTGACGCTGGATCGCTGCGCGGCGGGTGGCATTGACGGAGATCTGGACTTCGTCACCGACATTCGGAGCATCTGTGGAGTCCAGCAGGTGGAGAAAGGTGTTTCCGGTTTTCTGCGTGTTTGTGACGCGCCAAAGTTGGCCGCCGCCTGTGATTTCAGCCGTGTCGCCGACTTGGCCGCCCATCTCGGCATAGCTTGGTGTTTTATCCAAAATCACAGCGGTGCGGTCTTTGATCGTCAGAACCTCAAGCACGCGGGCTGTTTCTGTGAGGGAGTCGTAGCCGGTGAAAACCGTCGGCATGGTGGTCTCGATTTCGGAAAGCGTGATGACCTGTTTCTTCTGGGCCGCACGGGCGCGCGCGCGCTGGGCTTCCATAAGGGAGTTGAATCCCTCGGTATCGACCGTGAGACCGCGTTCGCGCGCCATGAGTTCGGTGAGGTCGAGAGGGAAGCCCTGCTCGTCATAGAGCTTGAATGCGAAGGCACCGGTGAGTTGCGGTGCGTGTGGCTGCGAATGGTCTCGGGGAGCGCGCCCGCCCCGGGCGCCGTTTTCCGCGCCCTCGCGGGAAACCGCATCGTGCTCAGCGGTCCAAAGCCAAGGATAGCTTCCATCGGGCAGCTGAATTTTGGCATCCCATGGATTGCGACAGATATATTCAAACTTCTCTTGAAGATCAGCATCCCCACGAATGATGCGGTCGAATGACTCCTCCTCCCAAACATGCACGCCGCTGACTTGAGCGGCCTTGTTGATGCGATGGGCCGTGGTGGATTTGATGGCCTGAAGGATTTCAGTCAGCGAGTAAAACTCAGGTGTGTTTTCCGGGGTCATTTTTTTGATCTGCGGCTCCAGCAGCAAATGAACATGGTCCGGCATCACACAGGCGGCATAGAGTTCGTATTGCGCATGGTCGTGACCGTAGCGGATGCTTTCCAGAACGATATCGCGCTCTTCCGAGGTGAGAGACCGCTTTTGGTGCGTGGAAAATGTCACCATGTATTTGGCCCATGGACGCTCGAAGTGGGGAAGGCGGCGCTTCGAGTAGCGAACGCCGGCGGGGGCGCCGGCTGATGCGCCCGGGGCGGGCGCGGTCCCCGGGACTCCCGTGAGGCGTTCGACCTCCTCGTTGAATAGGACGATGCCTTTATCGAGGGTTTTGTTGAAGGTCTCCTCTTCGAGTTTCAGGACATCCTCGATGTGTTTCTGCTTGGCGCGGATTTCGGGGAAGACATCGCCCATCTTGCGGGCGAGGACATCGACGAGTTTGTAAAAAAATGGCGCACGGAAGCCGAGGGAGCGGCCGTAGCGGACGGCGCGGCGCAGGATGCGGCGGAGCACATAGTTGCGGTCGGTGTTGCCGGGTTGAATGCCGTCGCCGATGGCAAAAGTGAGCGTGCGGATGTGATCGGCGATGACGCGGAAGGCGACATCGGTTTTTTCCTGCTCGGTATCGCCCGTGGAGCCGCTGACAGGCAGCGTGGAGCCGTAGGTCTTGCCACTGAGTTTTTCCAGTTCGTCGAAGATCGGGCGGAAAATGTCGGTTTCGTAGTTCGAGATGCGGGCGTTGGCGAAATCGGTCAGATTTTTTGTTCCTTGGATGATCGAAGTCACGCGTTCGAAGCCCATGCCGGTATCCACATGGCGGGCGGGGAGGGGAGAGAACGATCCGTCCGGGTTGGCATTGAACTGGATGAAAACCAGATTCCAAATCTCGATGCAGTCGGCGGAGCCTTTATTCACAAGCGTGCCGCGCGTGTCACCAGCAGGCGTGAGATCGATATGCAACTCCGAGCAGGGGCCGCAGGGACCGGTCTCGCCCATCATCCAGAAGTTGTCTTTTTTGTTGCCGTTGACGATGTGGACGGTTGGATCGAGGCCTGCCGCGCGGAATTTTTCCGCCCAGATTTCCCAGGCCTCGGTGTCGCGCGAGGCGGGATCACCGGCTTCGGGATTGTAGATTGTGGCGTAGAGGCGGGCGGGCGGGAATTTCCAACGACCAATGACAAGTTCCCATGCCCAGTCGATGGCTTCCTTTTTGAAATAACCACCGAACGACCAGTTGCCCAGCATCTCGAACATCGTGTGGTGGTAGGTGTCGAGGCCGACATCATCGAGGTCGTTGTGTTTTCCGCCAGCGCGGATGCATTTCTGCGTGTCAGCGGCGCGTAGGTCGGAGCCTGGTAGCGCACCAGCCCACTTGGAGACATCCGGCGCCTTCTGGCCGAGGAAAAAGGGAACGAACTGGTTCATGCCAGCGTTCGTGAAAAGCAGGTTCGGCGATTCGGGCATGAGGCTCGAGGATGGAATGATCGTGTGTTGCTTTTCGCGGAAAAAATCGAGGAACGACTGGCGGATTTGAGCGGATGTCATGGTGAAAAAAAGGTCGTCGTAGAAAACCCGAGTCCGGCGGGCTTGGCAATCGTGTTCAGGCGGGCTCGTCGTGGCGAGCGGCTTCGGCAAGGACTTCAGTGGCCGTTTTGAAATGCATCTTGGCGTGGCTTTCCAGCGCCTCGGGGCCTTGGAATCGAATCAAGGCAATGGCGGCTTGCTTGACTTGGGCCGACACACCGCGCGGCAATGTGACTCCCGACTCACGACCTTTCTCCTCGAGCCAGTCGATGAACTTTTCGCGTGCGAGAATCGATGCAGCAGCAACAGCATAGTCCGACTCGGCTTTGGTGCGCTGGTGGAGTTGGATTTTTCGCCCTTTTTCCATGAGGGATCGCTCAAGCACGCGAACATCGGCGAACTGGTCGGAAAGCGCCCTTGGGCAATCTGGGCACAAGCCGCAAAGATCCTCGATCACACGCGCATGGCCCCATGCGAGGAGCCGGTTCAGGTTTCCGATCTTGCGGTAGAGTTCGTTATAGCGTGGCGGGGCAACGGTCACGATGCTCGTGGGAGCGCGCGCTTGGCGGATGGCGGAGGCCAGCTCACGAATGCGTTTGTCACTGCTGATGGCCTTGCTGTCCTGCACGCCAGCGTCCCGAAGCTTGCGGGCGATTTCGGGATTCACGTAGACACCCGCAATAACCAGCGGTCCGAAAAGATCGCCCTTTCCACTTTCGTCGATGCCGAAGTGCGGTTCAAAAAGCTCGGGGTTGTGCTCCTCTTCTTGCCCGAAAGAGGCCTCCCCCAGAACGCGCGGCTCGAGGGTGAAGAGGATGAAATCCTCGATGCCTTTCCCCTGAATGACGGCCTTCGGGCCTTTCTCATACACCGCGACGGTGAGCTTCGGTCCGCGCGCGAAGTAAAGCATGTAAGGCCGGGCCTCAAATTCATATCCCTCGCCAGCCAGAATGCCCCGCAGTGTTTGCGCCTGCTCGGCAGTGAGCGGCGCCGTGTGGGTATTCAGAGGTTTTGCGGAAGACATTTTTGAGTTTTGTGCGTAATCCATCGGGCGGGTCGAGATGTTAAAAAATACAGCTACTGATTTCAACAAGGCGCTCCAAAAATGGTTTCGCGCCCACGGCCGCATCCTGCCTTGGCGGTCGAATCCCTCGCCCTATGCGGTGCTTGTTTCCGAATTCATGCTCCAGCAGACGACCGTCGCCGCCGTCCAGCCTTTTTTTCAACGATGGATGAAACGATTTCCCGATGCGGCATCATTAGCGAGCGCGCCGGAAGAGCAGGTCATGAAACACTGGGAGGGACTCGGCTACTACTCGCGCGCCCGAAATCTCCACCGCGCCGCCCAGGACATTGCGTCGCAGTTCGGTGGAGTCATTCCCGGCGACCTCGACCTGCTGCGCGCCTTGCCTGGAGTCGGTCCTTACACCGCCTCAGCCGTGGCGGCTTTTGCTTTTGATCAGGTGGTCCCCGTCCTCGATGCGAATATCCAACGCGTCATAGCACGGCTATTCAATTTCCAGGAAAATATCACCACCGCTGCGGGGAAGAAGTTCCTCGATCAAGCAGCCATGTCCCTTCTTCCCAAAAATGGCGGACGCGAACACGCTTCCGCGCTCATGGACCTCGGGGCGACGATATGCCGGGCTGGTCGTCCGGATTGCCTCTCGTGTCCCGTTTCCCGCTTCTGCCGAGCCACCGAGCCTGCCTCTCTCCCGATCAAACCTGCTAGAAAGGCGATAACCGAAATTGAAGATTGGCGGGCGTATTGCACCCAGCGGGACAAGATTTTTTTGATCCAATCTACTGGACCCGTTTGGAAAGGTTTGTGGCTTCTTCCGCCGGCTGCCTCCAGTGATCAAACGCTCCTCCAAGTCCGCTATGCCATTACGCGCTACGCCGTGAATCTTCACATTGTTGGGGCGGAGCCTTTGCCGACATGGCAGGCCTTTTCACTTGGCGATCTTCCCTCGATGCCAAGCCCCCATCGCAAGGTGGTGGCCATGCTCATGCTTCAAAAAAACGAATTGTCATAGCAAGGTTCCTCTGGCAACCCTACCTCTGCATGAAGCTCCTCCTCCCCCTGCTTGCTCTTGCGGGCATATCCCCATTCTTGTCTGCTCAGGATTCCATTGAAGGTGATGTTCCCGGAACACCCCTTGGTTATGACTCTCGCGATGCCATGTTTGGCTACTCGCGTTTCTGGTCGTATTACAATCCCTATCCATCAAATTATGTCGGTTCCAGCGAGTGGTTTCAAGGAAACGCCCTCACCGGTGACTGGTGGGGCATCCGCAACTGGATCGATGACAGTGGAGTCGAGCTTTCCTCGAGCTACACGAACAACATCGCCGGCAATCCTGTCGGTGGGATGAGCCAGAGTTTCGCCTACGCTGACAACTTCAGCTTCGGTTTGCAGCTCGACCTGGGGAAGCTCATTAAATGGCAAGGTCTCACGCTCACGGTCAGCGGCCTTGATCGGAATGGTAGCAACCTCTCCGCACAGAATATCGGCAACCAATTCACCGTCCAACAGGTCTACGGAACGGAGACCGTGGTTTTCTATGCCTTCGTCCTGGAGCAGCGCCTCCTAGATGAAAAGGTCGGGATCAAAATCGGCCGATTCTCCACGGGTGACGACTTTGCCTCTTCGCCGCTTTACTGGCTCTATATGAACAACGGCATCGACGGCAACCCGCAGTCCCTGCCTGTGAATACCGCCTTTTCCACATATCCCGGCTCTGTCTGGGCCGCCCGCCTACGCGTGGATCCCTCACCGCAATGGTTCGCCATGGGTGGCGTCTACCAAGCCACAAACCTCCATCTCTACCGCGACCATGGGCTCAACTGGAGTATGAACAACTCCGACGGAGTGCTTCTGATCGGTCAGGTCGGCTGGACTCCCGAGTTTTTCAAACAACCCGTCGCCAGCAAAATTCTCTCCGAAGGCAAATCCGTCGCCGCCCGCAAGAGCCTCGCAGATGGCAAGAGTTCACAGCCCGCCACGCCATATGCAGATATGCAGGGACTCCCCGGTCATTATTGGTTCGGCGCTTATTACTCGCCTTGGCAATTCGCGCAGTTCGGCTCCACCGGGACGGCCTCGAATTCCTATGGTTTCTACTGGCATGCCGACCAAATGATCTGGCAGGAGGAGGCGGGTAGTGATCAAGGGCTCACGCTCTGGTCGGCTTTCGTTGTCTCGCCTCAGCAGAATATCGCCAAACTTCCGCTCCAGGTGAACTCCGGCATTGTCTACAAAGGCCTCGTTCCCGCCCGCGACAATGACATTTCCATGCTCGGCTTCGTGTATGGAAATTTCAGCAACGACTACGCAGATACCGTGGTGACAGCCGGAGCAGGCTCTCCCTCCTATGAAATCGCCCTCGAAGCCGGCTATCGTTTCCAGATCACCAAATTCGCCTATGTGCAGCCGAATGTGCAGTGGATCATCCATCCCGGCGGCACTGGAAGCATCCCGAACGCCCTCGTGCTCGGCGCTCAGATGAATGTGACATTCTAAAAAATGTCCCGCGTGCCGCTTACTCTCCTGATTTTTTTTGCAGGGCTGGTCGCATGTTTGCCATTCCTGCGCTCCGAAGAGACCAAGACGGACACCGGTGTCCTGATTGAATGGCTTCTCCAAGACGGACGCGACCTCAAGGGCGTCCCCTTCAGCGAAGTCCTCGTGGCCACCACAGGCAAAAAAATACTTCCCGTCGATCCCTCTGCTCCCTGGCTCAAGAGGCTTGCCGTCGTTCTGGACCGAACGCTTGCGGCAATTAACGACCCCGCACATCCCATCCACGGTGTCAGTCGCATCAATGAAGCCAGCCGCTTTATCGAGGACCAACTCTTGGCCGAGTGCAACAAGGAGCCCGGCTGGTCGTGCAGCATTCCTCGCACCTCGGCGGGTGAGGAGCAACGCAGCGGCTACCCGGACCTGCGCCTCGTTCTGGACGATCAATCCGTGGTCTTTCTCGACCCCAAGCTCTTCGCTCGTGGCTCGAAGGCGAGCACCCTTCGCACATTCTACTACGAGCCGAAATCCACCACCAGCAAGGTCCACGACGATGCGCGCCACTTTCTGGTCGGCATTCAGCACAACCTTGGCGAAGCCGGAAAAGTCCGCTTCGAGGAGTGGGACTTGGTCGATGTCTCCAAAATCAAAGTCCAGCTCAAGGCGGAGTTCCAGGCATCCAACAAGGATATGTATCGCGAGGAGGCGATTGTTCTTCGAAGCACCCCTGCTCCATCACAGTAATCCGAAGGAGTGTTTCTCCTACTGAGGAGTCCGTAATATCCTGTGTTTGATGCCGTCTGTGCGGCTTCGGTTTGCCATTGCGATTGGAATCCATTCTTGCAATCTTGCGTTTCACGGCTCATGCGCCCGGCGCGTTTTTTATGGCATCTGAACGAGACGCCGCAGGTATTTGTAGGAAAAGAGGCCGCTCGAGTGGCCATCCGCCCAAGTGGGTTGGATGGCATAGCCTCCCACGACTTTCCATGAAGTCAGGTCAAAGCTGCGGTCATTGTAGGTGACTGCGGGCAGCGCGACTTGACCGAGCACATCGGGCTCGCCTCCGCAAGCGGCGCACGGGCAGTGGCGACGCAGGAACTCTAAAGTGATGTAGCATTCCTCGCCGTCGCTCCACGCTATCGCCAGTTCGGTTCCGATTTTTTGAACGGCTGTGGGCTGGAGCGGAGTCATGGGATATTTAGCAGGCGGGTTTGGTGATGTGCGGAGGTTTCAGGTAGATGGGTTCTGCCATTCCAGCTTTTTCAAATCGGCGGGCCAGCTGGATGGCTTGCGGAGGCTCGCACAGGATGCTCTCGAGAAGCGGAGAGGTGCTGAAAACCGGAACGCCCGGTGTTAGCCTCGAGAGGGCCGCTTCTGGCGTGTGAAGCGAGGGCGGGGTGACGAGGCTTCCATCGCAAATGTGTGCGTGGAACCACTGGTTCGCTCGGGCGTCCCCGAGCACATGGTATTCTGAAGCTTTGTAGCCGAGGAGGGAGCACAAACCGCGCAGGGGCACCTCGCGGGCACGCGCCAGACCCCATGCGGAGGCGATGGAGACCCTGAGTGAGTTGTAGCTTCCGGGGCCCGTTCCCACGATGATCAAGTCGAACGTGTCGGTAAGGCGGCTGGTTTCTGCGAGAGCCGTAAAAAATCCGGTGCCGCGTCCTCTGGGGTTTTCAAATGTGCGCTGGTGAAGCGGGTCACCATCCTTGGTTATCGCAACGCTGCCGATGGCGCTTGAGCATTCGATGGCAAGAATCGTCATGGTTGAATCTGGATGCGGCGACTTTGGCCTTCGATGGAAAAAACAAGGCGCAGTGTCACTGGCGGAAGGAATTCGGCGAACTTGCCGCCCCATTCGATGGCGACGATGCCGCCGCCGGCGAGATGGTCCTCAAAACCCAGAGCAGCAAGTTCTGATTCCGATTCGAGTCGATAGAGGTCCATGTGAACGAGCGGGACCCGCCCGCCTTGGTATTCGTGAACGAGCGTGAACGTGGGGCTGGAGACTTCGCGTGGATCGCAGCTTATGGCCTCGGCGAGGCCTTTGACAAAACAGGTTTTCCCGGCTCCCATCGGACCCTCGAGACTCAGGATGGAGTTGGCTCCGAGGCTGGCGGCAATTTCCATGGCGGCTCGGCGGGTATCCGCCTCGGTCGGGCAAAGATACTCTCCGCAGGAGGGAAATCTTTCAGTTTGCGGGTTTGCCATGGAGGCTGGAATTTAATTCGCTTGTCTGAGAGATGACAACATCTTCCCTCGGTGATTTCATCAGATCGCTTCCCGTGTTTTTTCTGGGAGCTGCTTTGCTGTGCCTGGCTTCTTGCGATTCGCCAGGCGCGAAAATTCAAAAAATCCGCAGCGAACTGAATGCTTTCAAAAAGGAGCCGTGTGATGCCAGGCTCGAAGCCCTAGAAAAATCCTTTGCCGAGATGGATGCGATAGTCAAAGACCTCGAGCAGAAGGAGGATTTTGCCCAGGCGGATCTTTTCCGTCGTCAGGCCAAGTCGCTGCACTACGAGTTCGTGGCGCTCCGAAAGTTCTATCTGGAATGGCGAGATGGGCCGGCGGCAAATGTGGTTCCAGAGCAAAATGGTTCGGATGCCTCAGGCAAAGGAGGGTAGTGAGACAGTCGATACGCCCTTGAGCGAGGTCTCGAGGGCACGCAGATTCTTACCCAGATGCTCGAGGCTGAATCTTGCCACAGCGAGTCGCGCTGCCTCACGCATGGCTTGCAGGCGCTCGGGGTCTTCGAGCAGCGTTCGTAAACGATCGGCCAGCGCGACCGCACTCCTCGCAGGCACGATAAACCCATCCACCGCGTCAGTGACCACCCGTCCGCAATGCGGCGTGGTGATGACCGGAAGACCGTGCGCCATGGCCTCAAGTTGTGTCAGCGCAAAACCATCGGAGATCGTGGGCAGAATGAAAACATCCGCCCTGCGGTAGAATTCCTGCACGCGGTCGCGCGTCACGGCGCCGTGGAAACGCACATTCGGCGGGGCCTTCACCACAAATTGATCTGCAATCGCTATCGGTCCGGCGATATCTATTTGAATGTTCTCCGACTTGAGCAGCTTCGCCGCCTCCAAAAGATCCGGGATGCCTTTGCGGAGGTTGACCTGCCCGAGAAACAGCACCCGGAGAGGCTCACTCTCGTCCTTGAGTGGTGGCGGAAGATGTGGGATTGAGTTATTTTCGTGTTCGTAGGCGAGGGGAATAATATGAAGCTTTTGCTCCGGCACCCCTTGCAGCACGAGTGCGCCCCGCGTCCATTCCGAGTTCACCATGATCGCGTCAGCGAGTGCCCATTCGGCCTTGCGCCACGCGAAGTATTCCTCCGGCACCAAAAGTGGGGACTTGGCCCAACCGGGCCAGCGCTTTTCTTCTTCCCGCACCATTTCCACCTCAGTGCGCGACGGGTCCATCTGGCAAACCACACACGCAGCCCCTTGACTTTTAGCCCATGCCGCCGCCTCAAGAAATCCCGTGTCGTAGCCAAAAAAAATCGTATTCTCCCAGTCCTGCCCATGACGTCGAGCCATGCGTGATCGGACTCGCCGGCCAAACCAGCTCCCGATACGAAGGAATTCACTGTAAGGCTCGAGCGAGGGCCGAATACGTCTTCGAAGCCCATCCCACACGGACGAGGTGTTGAATGAATAAACCTCGGCATCGCTCAAATCCTCGTGCCATCGGCTCGCCAAACGCGGAGACCGTGCCAACCGATGCCATAGACCTCGCGACCAGTAATCGGTATAAAGGGCTTCCAGCCGACCCGAACGGTGCAACACGCGCGGAATGGCATAGTGCTCCCTCGCCCCGATCTGCGTG
>JBAWVX010000002.1:0-151726 GCA_037147075.1 bacterium | reverse complement strand
GAAAAAAAGGATTTTTACACGGGATGATTCGCCTATGAAAACCAAAAGCACAGAACGTAACTCCACGGCAGAATCCGCTGATGAGGAGTGGAAATTCGCGGCGGGTCAGCCCCCGGTCGCGATCAGTAAAACGCTCTGGGCATCCCGGAGCCAGCAGCCGCAGCCAAGCTGAAAGGTGGTGGGGAAACCGGCGCGGCCTGCGCGCATCAGTATCTGCACCACTCATGAAAGCACTGCTGGTTTACGGATGCGGGCGGGGGAGGCGGAGAGGTGTCGGAGTTTGAGTTCGGCGAGGTGTTTTTCCAGGAGCAGGAGGTTGGTGGAGCGCTTGAAGCGGGAGCGTTCGCCGAGCTTGGCGGACAGGACTTCGAGGACTCCTGTGGCCGAGAGGCTGGATTGGGTGATGAGCAGCAGCAGGAAGCGTTTGGGTGCGAGACTGGCGATCAGCTTTTGAGGAGCGTGCTTTTGCCGGTGCCGGGGTTGCCGGTCAGGAGCATGAGGCCGCGCAGGGCTGTGGTGGTGTGGAGCAGCTCGTGGGCTTTGCTGTGGCAGGCAGCGGGGAAGATTTGCGCGGATTGGTTGAAATGAGAAAAATCATGTTTTTGGAAGGCTTTTTTTAGACTTTATGATGTATTAAAATTATTCAAAAGAATGAGTTACACATACTGGAAAATAAAATATGTCAAATTGGCCAATCCAATCTGGCATGAGGCTCTTTTGATTCTTATACACTGTAGAAAGATGTCCTGCATGGCGTTCTCCATGAACCAGAACACATGCTCCACTAGAGCGCGGATTTTCGACTTCAGGCGATTGTGCCTGCGCTGGGCTCCCGTGAGCCGCGCGCCTCGGCGGCCTTTTTCGCACACTTTGTTTTCGATATTCAAGTCCTGCAAAATCTGCTCAATTTCCTCGCTCGTATAGGGCTGTCGGCGTGCAGAGGTTTTCCACTATCAGATTCATTCAAAAGTTCTTTTCAAACAACGCTATCGCGCGTGTTGGCGGGCGTCACGCGATGGTCCATAATCAAAGAAGTTTCAGCATCCGCCTTGATGTGATTTTTGTAGCCAAAAAAACTCGCACCGTTTTTGTGATCCTCTACCTCGTCTTGCGCTGACCCGGCGGGTAAATTCTGCACAGGTGCCATTTGATATGTGGCTTATTTAATCAGTTGATGTAGTGATATTTGACTTTAAATTTTCCTGCCTGATTTATACTGATTGGTCCTGAAAAATATTTCCAATACTTCACTCGATTGGCCTCATTTCGTGGCATGCACTCCACTCATACAGCTGGATGCTGCGACTCCTGAACGCGGACTGTGGCACCCAGACCGGTTTCAGTGACTCCGACGGACTTAACGAGCACGCTGAGTGTGCGAATACCCTCGGCAGGAGGAATGGGAGCGGCGAAGGGGGCGGGCTCAGGGAACTCCTTGCGAGCGATCAGTTGGTGGTCGAGCCATATTTCGGCGATGCCCGAGAGAGATTCGAATAGGATTTGTCCACCGTTCCTGCACGCGCTAGCGAAAGGCGTAAACTTTGTGCGATAAATGGCGAAGCTGGCCTCCTCGAATGTTTGTAACAATCCGGGGTGCACCGTTTGCCATGAGTTTTGATCGTGGTCTGCGATCTCTTGGTTGGCGTCGGGACGGGTCAAAGAAGAGGGAGAGACACGCCAGTTCAACAGGAGCAGTGAGGGCTCGAACTTGGGCACAGCGGGAATGGGCGCGACGACGCGCACGGGAATCTTGATCAAGGCATCGATCAAACCCGGTGACTTTGCGCGCAGCGTGATTTCACCCTCCGCGTCGCGAAGGCTCTGAATGATGATCTGTGCGCGTCCGTTGAACAGGTGGCGGCGATTTCCTTTCTCTGGTTCGTGAGAGTTCGGGTCGCCATTGCCGTGGCCGATGTTCACGCCCGAGCCACCGACCTCGAAATCCACCGACAGATTGGCCGTTGGCACATGGCGGCCGAGCGTGTCGACGGCCTCCACAGCAACCGGCATCGCGTCCCATCCGTCGCCTGCCAGTGTCAAGCGGTCAGGCGTGAGGCGAAGGGCGAACGGCTCGCCTGTCGTCTCCACTGAGAAGCGGGACACCACTTTGCCACCCTTCCTGCCCGAGGCCTCGATCTTGCCGGGTGCATATGGCACGTCCCAAGAAACCATCTCGAACTTATCAAGCGGTTTCTCACCGAGCGATTCTCCGTTGAGAAAGAGCTCAACGGAATCGCAATTACCGATTGCCATAACCTTGATAGGAGCACCTTCACGGCCGGCCCAATTCCAATGCGGCACGAGAGTAAGAATGTCGCGGTCTTCGATCCACCATGCCTGGCGCAAGTAGAAGGCGGTCTTGGGAAAGCCGCATGTATCCAAGCAGCCGAAAAACGAACTCACACTCGGCCAGGCGAATGGTGTTGGCTCGCCGCGATAATCGAATCCCGTCCAGACAAAGCCCCCTGCAAGAAACGGACGCGTGGCGATTTCTTTCCAAGCGGTGCGATGAAAAGCGCCCCAGGCCGGGATCTCCGTGTCGTATGAGCTCAGGATATTGCGGGACCTGTCGGAGGCGAACTCTCCACGCGTCATCAGCGCGGATGCGTCTTCGGAGCTCGTCAACGGCAAGCCCGGGTTCAGCCGGTGGAATACATCATAGGCTTCGATCTGGTAGTTGAAGCCGACGACATCCACTGCTTGCGAGACGTTGATCGGCGCGAGGTGGCCGCCACTCTGGGCGGCGGTGACGGGACGTGTCGTATCAAGCCGCTTCACCACGGCATTGAGTCGGCGCACCATTTCCATGCCTTGTTCCGTACCCTGCATCAGTTCCTCATTGAAAACCGACCAAAGAATCACGCACGGGTGGTTGCGGTCGCGCCGCACCAGCCATTCGAGCTGGCGGACATATTCCACGCTTGGGTTGAAGTGGCGGTTCTCATCCATCACGAGCATTCCCAAGCGGTCGCAGGCATCGAGAAACTCGCTCGCCGGAGGGTGGTGCGAGCAACGGTAGGCGTTTGTGCCCATTTCCTTGAGCTTGCGCACTCGGAAGTCCCACAGCGAGTCTGGCACCGCCACGCCGACGCCCGCATGGTCCTGGTGGTTGCAAGCCCCTTTGAGTTTCAGTGGCTCGTCATTGAGAAAAAAGCCATGGTTGGAGTCAAAGCGGATCGTGCGGAAACCGCAGGTGGTGGTGGCCTCGTCAGTCGCTTGGCCGCCCACAGACACTGTCGTGTGAACGGAATACATGACTGGGTTGTCCACATTCCACAGTATGGGATTATCAACCGGAAGAGAGATGTTGACCACACTTTGATTGAGGGGCGCAACCGTGGTGGAAGAGACTGCGCTCGAGGTCGGCATCCCGTGCGGATCGATCAAAGTCACCGAGACCTCGCCGTCAGCCGCGTCGTGCCCCGAATTTTCCAATACGACTTCCACCGGCAAGGTCCAGGCACCATTTTCCCCGCGTATCGGATTGGCGTGGATTCCGTCCGTGACGATGTGAACGGGGTGGCGCTTCGTCAACCATGTATGCCGATAGATTCCAGCTCCCTCATACCACCAACCTTCCATCGCATCGGCATCCACGCGCACCGCGATGGTGTTGGTGTGGTCACCGAATTCGACCATGGATGTGATATCAACTTGGAAGGAGGTGTAGCCGCACCAGTTGCGGGCCACGATGGTTCCGTTGAACCATACTGTGCAATGGGTCGCGACACCGTCGAACTGCAACTCGAAATGCTTGCCGCGATCGGTCGAAGGCAGGCGGAAATGCCGACGATACCAGCCGATGCCTCGCGGGCGGTAGCCTTGAGAAAGGTTTTCCTTTTCATCAAACGGACCCTCCACCGCCCAGTCATGGGGCAGGTCGAGTTCGCGCCAGACGCTGTCGTCGTGTTCCGGAGCGGCCGCACCCCAAGCTTTTCCCGCCTTGGCGTTGCTGTAGGAATCGTTGTGCCCACGGATCACAGGCATGGGAATCTCGCCCAGATGGAACCGCCAGCCTTGATCGAGCGAGAGACGCTCACGCAGCGGATGGCATGTGTCGGAGGCAGGGGGGAAGGACGGGGAGTTGGTGAATTCGGAATTCATAATATGGTGGGCAGACCCGATAGATTTAATGGGCCCGGCTCTTCCGGCAAAGAACGGCTTCATTTTCTTAATTAACTCGTCCCGGCGGGATTTCCCGCCCTGTGAGCATTCGCGAAACGGACAGACGATTAAATGAGAAAATCCCGCACTGCTTGGCGCGGGGATCTGGATCAAAGAGGCTTTCTGAGTAGGACCGGGAAGTTCCCTTCCCGGACGCCGCGCAAACCTCATCCGAATACCTCTGATACCATGCCAGATCTCCCATCCACCCACATCCTCTTTGGAGGCGATTACAATCCAGAACAGTGGCCTGAAACCGTGTGGAAAGAGGATATGCTCTTGATGCGCGAGGCCGGAGTCAACCTGGTCTCCATCGGGATTTTTTCTTGGGCGAAGTTGCAGAGTGCGCCGGGGGTTTTCCATTTTGAATGGATGGACAGGCTCATGGACCTGCTGGCGGAGAATGGGATCTGGGCCGATCTTGCGACCGCCACCGCCTCCCCACCCGCCTGGCTCACCTGCAGGCATCCGGAAATGCTGCCCACGCTTCAGAATGGAACGCGACTATCGATCGGATCGCGCCAGCATTACAACCCGAGCAGTCGAGCCTACCGCGAAGCCTGTGCGGAGCTGGTGCGAGCGCTGGCTCTTCGCTACAAAGACCATCCGGCACTGGCCATGTGGCACATCAACAATGAGTATGCCTGCCATGTGCCGGCGGACTACGGTGATGAGACGGCTGCTGCTTTCCGGGAGTGGCTCAAGGAGCGGCACGGTTCGCTGGAAAAGCTCAATGAATCTTGGGGAACGGCCTTCTGGAGCCAGCACTATTACGAGTGGGAGGAGGTTCTTCCTCCGCGCGCCACCCCAACCTTCGCCAATCCCGGCCAGTCCCTGGATTTCCAGAGATTCTGCAGCGATGCCCTGCTCGAATGCTGCCTGATTGAGGCGCGCATCCTGCGCGAGGTGACCCCCTCGAAGCCCATCACCACAAATTTCATGGAGTGGTTCAAACCGCTCGATTATCGCAAATGGGCGCAATGCCTCGATTTCACCTGCCTCGACATCTATCCCCAACCCACCGGCCCGGTCGAAGCGCCGGTCAAGAGCTTCGATATGACGCGCTCGTGGAGGGACGGAAAACCATGGATCATCATGGAACAGGTCACCACGCATGTGAACTGGCGGCAGCGCAACCCTACCAAGCCTCCCGGATTGATGCGGCTCTGGAGCTATCAAGCCATCGCGCACGGTGCGGACGGCATCTGCTACTTTCAATGGAGGCAGGCTCGGGCCGGCGCGGAAAAATTTCACGGGTCCATGGTCGGTCACGGCGAACCTTCCAGCCAACGCTGCTACCGCGAGACGAAGGCTCTAGGGAACGAACTGAAAGGCTTGGGCCGGATCGCAGGCACCACATTTCACGCGGAGGCCGCCATTTTTTTCGATCAGGAAAACTGGTGGGTCCTCGAGCAAGGCTCCAAGCCTAACAACGACCTGACCTATGGGCGGGGGGTGGAGAATTTCCACAGGGCCCTGCACGCTCTCAATATCGGAACGGATTTCGTTTTTGAGGACAGCGATCTTTCCAAATACAAGCTCCTTTTTCTGCCATGCCTCCACATGGCCAAACCGGGCGTGGCCGGGAAAATCGAAGCCTTTGTGAAGGCGGGCGGCACCGCGGTGATCACTTACTTCAGCGGCATCGTGGACGGGAATGACCATATCCTCCTGGGGGGATATCCTGCTCCTTTCCGGAGTCTGCTCGGCCTGAGCGTCGAAGAGTGGGCCGTGCCGCAAGATGACATTCCGTTCAAAGTTGCCGTCACGCGGCAGCCGGGATTGGCAGCGAGCTACAACGCATCCTTCTGGGCGGAGGTGATTCGTTCCGAGGGGGCCGAAACCATGGCCACCTTCTCGGAGGGTTACTATGCCGGATTGCCCGCCGTGACACGCCATGCGTTCGGAAAGGGTTGCGCGTGGTATCTGGGAACGGAATTCGAACAGGCATTTTATAACGACCTTCTGAAGGTGCTCGCGCAAGAGTCCGGTCTCACCCCTCCACTGGCGGTTCCTGCTGGCGTGGAGGTCACCCGACGGACCGGTGCGGGAAAGGAGTTCCTGTTTTTACTCAACCAAAGGAACGAAGCCCAAAGTATCGATCTGAATGGGCTCTCGGGGACAGAAATTCTAGCGAGTTGCCAGATTGCGGGCTCTCTCGAGCTCGCACCTTGGGGAGTGGCTATTATCGAAACAGCTGTCGGCTCGGAATCGATTGAGTAGAACTCCTGATGAAAGCTGTTTCTTTTGGCGTGTTTCAATCCGGCGCGCGTTGGTGCGCGCTCGGCGACAGCATCACGCAGGAAGGCTGGTATCACCACTTCGTGGAACTCTTCTACCGCACGCGTTTCCCAGCGAGGCCTCTGCAGGTCGTGAACTGCGGCATTGCCGGTGACAATGCCGGTGGTGCGCTGAAGCGACTGCGGCGGGATTGTCTCGATACCGATCCCACCGTGGTCACCGTGATGCTTGGAATGAATGATGTCGGGAGGGAATTGTTCGGGAACCCCGCTCCCGCCGCCGAGTTGCTCAGCGCACAGGCTGCGCGCGCGGAGGACTATGACCGCAACATGCGGCGACTGGTCGCGGAACTTGTGGCCTCGGGAATCCAGGTGGTTCTCTTGACCCCTTCCATCTTTGATGACACGGCGGATCTACCCGAAGCGAGGAATACCGGCTGCGGGGCGGCACTGGAGGGATTCGCCCGGACCGTGCAGGCCATAGCCCGGGATTTCACCCTCCCCGTAGTGGATTTCAACGGGGCGATGGCGGACATCAACAAGGAGCGGCAAAAAAGTGATCCCCATTTTACCATTGTCGGACCGGACCGCGTGCACCCAGCGGAGCCCGGACATTTTTTGATGGCCTACGAGTTTCTTCGAACCCAAAAAGCCCAGTCCGTTGTGGCGCACACTGAGATTGACATCCGGAATAGGGTGGCCAGAAGAACGGACAACTGTGAGATCAGTGAGCTGGCTGCCGACGATCACGGCATATCCTTCACATGCCTCGAAAGTGCGCTGCCCTTCCCAGTGCCGTCCGCAGCCGTGCCGGCTCTCGACTACGTTCCATTCATGCGGGAATTCAATCAGGAAACGCTCATGGTGAGCGGTCTAAAGCGGGGCAACTATACTCTCTGCATTGACGAACAGCGGATCGGCTCATTCACAGACGGCGAACTCGCGCAAGGCCTGAACCTAGCAAGCCAGGAGAACACACCTCAAAGCCAACAGGCGGTGGATGTCTTGGAAACACTCATGCGAAAATGGGATGCGGTCGCCAAGCTTCGGACAGTCGCATTCGTCGAGCATTGCGCTTGGCCAGATGCGGGGCACCCCGCCGACGCCCATGTGATGACGGAAAAGATTACGGAATGGCGCACCAGGCTGACCCAAGGGGATAGATGGTGTGTTTCCATGGGGGATCAATACCGGGACCTGAAACTTCAGGAGAGGGAATTGCAAGCCGAGGTTGCCAGGTTGGAGACCATCGTCCTTAATCAAAACCAGCCACGCCCGCATCGCGTCACAATCAGGTTTGAATCCCCACACACTCACTGAACAGCTCCCCAAAACGAAACGGAAATGACATTCCAGATCCAACTTACTTCGAAAAACCTATGATAAAAAATAGACTCCACCTCTTGCTATCCACACTGCTCACCCTGGCCACGATCGGTGGGACCCTCTGGGCGGATGTCAAACCCAACGCGATCTTCTCGGACGGTGCGGTCCTTCAGAGAGGCGTGGCAATACCCGTGTGGGGAACGGCTGAACCAGGGGAAAAGATTCAGGTATCCTTGGATGGGCAAACGGCGTCGACTACGGCGGATTCGGAGGGAAATTGGAGGGTTCAACTCCCCGCACACGACGCTGGCGGGCCATTTGAAATGAAGATTTCGGGCAATAACTCCCTTGTGATCGGCAACGTGCTCATCGGCGAGGTTTGGATCTGCTCGGGACAATCGAATATGGAATGGCCGCTCAGCAAAGCCGCCAACGCGGCGTCCGAGATTCCCCTCGCAGAGAACCCGAATCTGCGAGGCTTCTACGTTCCACGCAATGCCTCGGACAAACCCGAGCAAAATATCACCGGACGATGGCTCGCCAGCTCCCCCGCCAAGGTCGGAGTCTTCTCTGCGGTGGGCTATTTTTTCGGTCGTGATCTTTCAAAGGAACTTGGGGTTCCGGTGGGGCTCATCATGTCCAGTGTTGGAGGATCACCCGCCGAGGCATGGACACGGCGCGAGGCGCTCGCGGGCCAAATGCCGGAGGTCCTACTGGAGCAGGAAAAAGCTGTTGCCAACCACTCCGCCGCCTTAGCGAAATATCAGGCGGGTGAACCACGCCTTCTGGAAGACTGGGCGGCAGCCTGCGAGCAGGCGAAAGCCGCTGGTCAGCCCGAGCCTCGCAAACCTGCTCCTCCACAAGATCCGCAGACCAGCGGTAAGCGCCCATCCGGCCTTTTCAATGCGATGATCCACCCGCTCATCCCCTTTGCCATCCGAGGCGTGATTTGGTATCAAGGGGAAGGTAACAACGACCGGGCGCTGGCCTACCAGAAGCTTTTCCCCCTCCTGATCTCGGACTGGCGCAGCCAGTGGGGGCAAGGAGACTTCCCTTTCCTTTTTGTCCAGATCGCACCTAACAAAGACATGTCTCCTGAGATACGCGAGGCACAATTCCTTGTCTGGAAGAGGACGCCCAACACGGCCATGATTGTCACAACCGATGTGGGCGATGCCAACGATATCCATCCCACCCGCAAGGAACCCGTCGGCCAGCGATTGGCCCTCGCCGCCCGCGCCTTGGCATACGGGGCAAAGATCGAGTATTCCGGTCCTGTGTTCGAATCCGTCCAATTCGACGGTCCACGGGCGATTGTTACATTCTCCCATGTCGGTGGCGGACTCGTTGCGAAAGACGGGGAACTGAAGGGCTTCATAATGGCCGGTGCGGATGGAAAATTTGCTCCTGCCAAAGCTCTGATTAAGGGATCTACAGTCGTTGTTACGGCCGACGGTGTGACCAAGCCCGCCGCTGTGCGTTATGGCTGGGCCAATGTGCCGAATGGGAATCTTTTCAACGAGGCGGGCCTGCCCGCCTCCCCGTTCCGCAGCGATGCCCCTGGGGGCTCGAAGTTCGACAACGGAGGCCGTGCGGCGGAGTATTTCGAGCGATGACCCCAGGCCTTGTTTCCGTGACATTCCGGCAGCTTGCACCCGAGGCAATCATTGAACTTTGCCTTGAAAACAACCTCTGGACGATCGAGTGGGGCGGAGACATCCATGTTCCCCATGGTGCGGAGGGTATCGCTGCGCGGGTCGGGGAGATGACACGCGCAGCTGGGCTCACCGTGGCAGGCTATGGTTCCTACTACAGGCTTGGCGGCGGCGCCGGGCCGGATTTCGCGGAAGTGCTGGCAAGCGCCAAGGCCTTGGGGGCACCTGTTGTGCGTGTCTGGGCGGGCAGCCTGGGATCGGCGGACACAAGCGAGGGCATCCGCCAACGCATCGCAGCGGATGCCCTTCGCTGCGCCGATCTCGCCGGCGCGGAGGGTCTATCGATTGCTTATGAATTCCATGCGAACACGCTCACCGATACGACATCCTCGGCCGTGGACCTGCTGGAGGCAACACGACATCCTTTCATTAAAACCCTCTGGCAACCACCGCACGGCCTCACGGTCGAGGAGTGCGTGCAAAGCCTCTCAGCAATCGCTTCGAGGCTCCAACACCTCCATGTCTTCCATTGGTGGCCAGACGGCTCGCGCCGCTTTCCACTGCACGAGGGCAAACAGAGATGGCGAACCTATATCGACCAATTGCGCCGCTTGGGTGCAAGTTGCCCGCTCCTTCTCGAATTTGTGAGGGATGACAACCCTGCCGTGCTCAAGCAGGATGCGTCGACCCTCGCTGAACTCTGTGCCGCGTTTTCATGATCCCGATAAGCGATCGTGGCTGGAGCACCGACCACAAGAAATATTTGACAACGAGCTGATTTCATCTCAGACAACCTGTTCGGGGAGAGAAACGAGGCACATAGTCCATCGCATCATGCCAACGAGTAGTATGTGCCCCCACTGCTTCCAGAACGAAAGCAAGCTTTCCGAGGGCCTGGACGGCATCGATGGTTGCAGAGGATTTTTTTTGTAGCGAAACCGCACTCCATTCGTGGAAGTTTATGGCTGAACTATGGTGCGACAATGGGTCGGGACAGGAAAATCTGTTCAGCATGGGAATTGCTGGTTTAATTTGAAGAGATGAACCCTTCCCGTCTTTCGTGCGATGACTATTTCCCGCTGGTAGAAGCCCGCCACTGCGACCCGTTCCGGGTTCTTGGGATTCGGTTTTGGGAGGGTACTCATGTCGCGAGAGCTCTGCGACCCGATGCAGCCGAGGTCAATGTGATGCTGGATGCCGAGGGCGCAACGTTGCAGAAGCTTTCCCAAGTCGACGGAAACGGCCTTTTCGAAGGTGAGATTGCGGGTTTCCAAGAAGGCATGGGCTATGCGCTCGAGCTCACGGGCCACGATGGCGCCAAGTGGAGGGAGAGGGATGCCTACTCCTTCGGGCCGGTGCTCGGGGAAATGGACGTGTATCTTTTCAACGAGGGCAACCATTACGACATCCACAAGAAGCTTGGTGCCCACGTCCGGGTGATCAACGACATTCCCGGAGTGCATTTCGCCGTGTGGGCCCCATCGGCACAGAGAGTGAGCGTCGTGGGGGATTTCAACAATTGGGATGGTCGCATCCACCCGATGCGGAAGCTTCTGCCATCCGGCGTGTGGGAGATTTTTCTGCCCGGAGTGCATGAGGGGGCGCACTACAAATTTGAGATTCGCGGCACGCATGGGGATGTTTTTCTCAAGACCGACCCCTACGCATTTTTTGCGCAGCACGGCAAGGAGACGGCGTGCATGGTTTTCGATCTCGAGCGTTACCAGTGGAATGACGGGGCCTGGATGACCAGGCGCCCGCAAGTCGATGCCTACAACTCGCCGATGAGCATCTACGAGGTCCACATCGGTTCTTGGCAGCGAATCCCGGAGGAAGGAGACCGCCCGCTGAGCTACCGCGAACTCGGCGACCGGCTGATTCCCTATGTTCGGGAAATGGGCTTCACACACATCGAACTGATGCCGGTGATGGAGCATCCGTTCGACGGTTCCTGGGGTTACCAGGTGGTGAATTTTTACGCGCCAACGAGCCGGTTTGGAAATCCCGACGAGTTTCGGAACTTCGTTGACAGGTGCCACCAGGCTGGGATCGGAGTGATCCTGGACTGGGTGCCGGGACACTTCCCCAAGGATGCCCATGGTCTGGCGCGCTACGACGGGAGCTGTCTCTACGAGCATGAGGACCCGCGCTTGGGCGAGCACCAGGACTGGGGCACCCTTATCTTCAACTATGGCCGCAATGAAGTCAGAAATTTCCTCTTGGGCAATGCCCTTTTCTGGCTTGAGGAATACCACGTGGACGGACTGAGGGTGGATGCGGTGGCCTCGATGCTCTACCTCGACTACTCCCGCAAGCCCGGCGAGTGGATCCCGAACTGCTTCGGTGGAAGGGAAAACCTGGAGGCCATTGATTTTTTAAAACGCTGCAACGAGCTTTGCTATAGCCGCCACCCCGGTGTGGCCATGATCGCCGAAGAGTCCACCGCGTGGCCTGGAGTCTCCCGCCCGACCTACACGGGAGGCCTGGGCTTTGGCTTCAAGTGGAATATGGGCTGGATGAACGACAGCTTGCGCTACATCAGCAAGGATCCCATTCACCGCAGGTATCACCAGGGGGAAATCACCTTCTCGATGCTCTATGCTTTCCAAGAGCATTTCATCCTTGTGCTCAGCCACGACGAGGTGGTGCATGGCAAAGGGTCGATGATCACCAAGATGCCAGGCGACGACTGGCAGAGGTTTGCCAACAGCCGCATGTTTCTTGCATGGATGTGGGCTCATCCTGGGAAGAAACTGATTTTTCAGGGGATTGAGTTCGGTCAATTCTCCGAGTGGAACCATTCGGTGAGCATCGATTGGCACCTGACGCACCAGCACTTCAACGCGGGGGTGACCCGTCTCATGCAGCACCTCAATTGGCTCTACACGCATGAGCCGTCCTTTTACGAACTGGATGACAGCTACGACGGATTCGAGTGGGTTGATTTCGGTGATGCCGACAACTCGGTATGGTCATTCCTGAGAAAGTCGCGCAGCGGGCAGAAGATTCTTTTCGTGGTGAACGCAACACCTGTGGTGCGTCACGCCTACAGAGTGGGAGTGCCAGAGCCCGGCTTTTACGAGGAAATCCTGAACACCGACAGCGAGACTTACGGGGGTGGCAATGTCGGGAACTACGGAGGCGTCGAGGCTCACTCCGACTGGTCCTGGCAAGGTCGGCCACACTCCCTGGAGATCAACCTTCCCCCGCTTGCCGTGGTTGCATTCAAACGTCGCTCCTGAGCAGTGGCGGCGGGGGCCTCGGCAAGGCCTCAATCCAAAAGGTCGGGGTAGTTTGCGAGCGCCATCGAGCGGCTGAGTTCGAGAATGGTCGAGGAGTCGTCGCTTTCCAAGGCACGGGCCGCCAGCTCGGCACATGCCCTGGCATCGAGTGATTGAACGGCTTTCTTGACCCTCGGAACCATCACACTGGTGGCGCTCAACTCCTCCACGCCAAGGCCAACGAGCAACGGGGTGAGAAGGATGTCGGAGGCCATCTCGCCGCAGATGCCGGTCCAAATGCCACGCGCACGTCCGGCTTCCACGACCATCTTGATCATTCTCAGAATCGAAGGGTGGGTGGGGTTGTAAAGATGAGCAATGCGGTCGTTCAGGCGGTCCACTGCTATGGAATACTGGATGAGATCGTTTGTCCCGATGCTGAAGAACCGGACTTCGCGAGCAAGATGGTCGGCCACAAACACAGCACTGGGGGTCTCGATCATCACGCCGACTTCGATCCAAGGGTTGAAGGGGATGCCAGCGCGGGAAAGTTCCTGTTTGCATTCCTCCAGAATGGCATTGGCACGGCGGAGCTCCTCGATTCCTGAGATCATCGGATACATGATTCTCACATTGTTCGAGGTAGCCGCGCGCAGAATCGCGCGCAACTGGGTTTTGAAAATGGAAGGATTTTCCAGGCAGAAGCGGATGGCCCTGCAGCCGAGGAAGGGATTTTCCTCCTCCCGGCTCTCCAGACTGGAGGCCACCTTGTCGCCACCGATATCGAGCGTGCGGATAATGACGCTGTGCGGGAGGGCCTGTTCCGCGGTGCGACGGTAGTGTTCAAACTGTTCCTCCTCGCCAGGCGCCGTGCTGCGGTTCAGGTAAAGAAACTCCGTCCGGAAAAGTCCGATTCCCTCGGCTCCATTCGCGGCGACATCGGGCATTTCATCAGGAAGATCAAGATTGGCCGAGAGAACGACGTGCCGACCATCGCGCGTGGTGGAAGCTGTCTCCCGGATCAGGCGCAACCGCTCGACGACCTGTTCCTTCTCCCGAGAGATGCGTTCGTATTCGGCCAGCGTGGCTGCGGAGGGATTCAGGATCAAAAGGCCATTGTAGCCATCGATAAGAATGTCATCCCCGATTTGGATTTGTTGGCAGATTCCTTGCATTCCCACGATGGCGGGAATCTCGAGCGATCGGGCCATGATAGCCGTGTGCGAGGTCTTGCTGCCGATCTCGGTGACAAATCCATGGACGAGATCACGGTTCAGCTGGGCCGTATCCGAGGGCGTGAGGTTGTGCGCAACGATAATGTGGGGCTGATCTTGCGCGGCGGGGTTTTGTGGAGCCTTGCCAAGAAGGTGCCTGATCACGCGTCTGGCGACGTCCTCAATATCCACCACCCGCTCCCTCAGATAGGGATCGTCAATGGCCTCGAGCGTTTTGCAATACCTGCGTGCGACCTCCTGAAAGATGTATTCGATGGCGACCAGGTCGCGATCAAGGCTTCTCAGAACCTCGTCGATGAGGGTCCTGTCTTCGACAACCAGAAGATGGGCATCGAAAATACTGGCATCATGCGTTCCAATAGCAGAGGCGATTTTTTCCTGGATTTCGAGAAGTTCGACACGAGTGGCTATGAGGGCCGCCTCGAAACGTGCGATTTCACGAGGGATCTCCTCGACGGAGATTGGGTTCGCCGTGATCTCCTCCTCCTCGGCAAAATGCACCAAGGCGGGGAAGCGCGCTATGCCTTGGGCGACGGGAATCCCTTGAAATTTTTTTTCCGGCTTTTCTTTTTCAGCAGCCCGCATCGTTAGGGGGGAAGTTGAACAAAAATCCATGCGGAGGCAATGAGAACCCGTGCGTATTGGCCCTATTCCTCTCCAAAGCGGGTTTCCACCAGATTTTTGATCTCGGCCACGGCTTTTTCCGCATCCACTCCGTCGGCGTGGATGGTGAGTTTCGAGCCCTTTCCAGCTGCGAGCATCATGAGACCCATGATGCTTTTTCCATTGACCCTCTCGCCGTCCTTCTCCACCCAAACTTCGGCGCGGTAGCGACTGGATATTTTCACGAACATCGCGGCCGGACGGGCGTGGAGACCGTTTCGGTTGTCAATAGTCACCTCGCAGCTTGTTTTCTGGAGGTCTTCCGGTGCCTTTTTTTTTGTAAGAATTCCCATTATCTGTTGCGACGTTCGCTGATCATGTGAAGCAGTCTTTGATTAAACTCCTGTGCACTGTTTTCGCCCATGTCTTTCAATTTCTGGTCAAGTGCAGCCACCTCGACGAGCCTGGCGATATCGCGCCCGGTGCGGACGGGGAGAGTGACGTGCGGGATTTTGATGCCCAGAATTTCGTAGCTTTCACGGGTAAGGCCTACTCTATCCACATTCTCGACTTCGTGCCAATCTTTCAGTGTGACGACAAAGTTGAGTTTTTTTTGCGGCACGACCGAACCCGCCCCGAAGATCGAAGCGATGTTGATAATTCCGATGCCACGAACCTCCATGTGGTAGCGAGAAATGCTGTCCGACATCCCGATGAGTTCGCTGCCCTCGATCGAACGGAAGCGTGTGATGTCGTCGCTGACGAGGCTGTAGCCGCGCTCGATGAGGCCCAGCACGCATTCACTCTTGCCGATACCGCTTGCCCCTCGGATGAGCGTTCCAACGCCGAGGATACTGACCATGCTGCCGTGCTCGGTGGTGGACGGTGCAAAATCCGTCTCCAGAAGGATCGTGGCGGCATTGATAAATTTCATGGTGATCATGCTGGTCCGGAGCACGGGGGTTTCGAATTCCGCAGCGGCGTCGAGGATGGCGGGAGGCACCGGCGCGTTGCGGGCTACCACAAGACAGGGCATATTGCGAGAAAGGAGCCCCCGGGCACGCTCTCTCAGAGTCGATGGGCTCAGACTTTTGAGGTAACTGAGTTCTGCTGCTCCGAGGACTTGAATGCGTTTAACCGCGAAGTAGCTGAAGAAACCCGAGAGAGCCAGGCCGGGTCGGTTGATGGTGGGCTCGCGGATCAGACGGTTCAGCCCCCGGGAGCTGCCTTCGAGCCTCAGACCGAGCTTCTCCGCGTGATTCGCGTAGAAGTGGCCCACGGTGATGTGGCTTACCTTCTTCAACGGATTGGCAGTTGAGGGCATGAGAGTTTGTGGTGAAACGAACAGGAGCGCCGATAGAGTAAACGCGCAGGGGATTTATGCAAACCTGCGGGTCGAACTTCGATCACATCGAAAAGGATTCACCGAGGTAAAGTTTGCGGCTGATCGGGTCGTTCAACAGGAATTCCTTGTTCCCCTGGCTCTCGACACGCCCTTCGTAGATCAAATAGGCACGGTCGACGATGTTAAGGGTTTCGCGCACATTGTGATCTGTGATGAGGATGGCGAGGCCCTGTTCGCGCAGGTCTTGGATGATCTGCTGCACGTCGTGGACCGCGATGGGATCGACTCCACTGAACGGCTCATCGAGCATGAGCAGGGAGGGATTGGTGACCAACGAGCGGGCTATGGTGAGGCGCCGCTTCTCACCGCCCGAGAGGGTGAGGGCCTCGTTTTTCGCGATATGATCGATGCCGAAACGCGTGAGCAACTCCTCGCAGCGTTCCTTGCGCGCCTGCTTGGGCAGGGCCGTTGTCTCCAGTATGGCGAGGATGTTTTGCTCCACGGTGAGCTTGCGAAAAATCGACTCCTCCTGAGGGAGATATCCCATACCGTGGCGGGCACGCTGATACATCGGCATGGAGGTGACATCGTCTCCGCGAAAGAAAACCGTGCCAGAATTCGGGCGGACCAGCCCGACAATCATGTAAAACGTCGTCGTCTTTCCCGCACCGTTTGGACCAAGCAGTCCAACGATCTCGCCCTTTTTGACATTGATATCCACGCCGTTGACGACCGAGCGGCGGTTGTAAATTTTGACGAGCCCCTCGGTGTGGAGAAGCGGTTTGGAAGCACCTTCGCTCATTGCGTCTTGGCAGTGTCCGTGATGAGCGTTTTGCTTCCGCCGATGGTGCGGGACTGGCCGCTGGTGCGGAGAATCATGACCGTGGATTGCTCGGTGGCCACCTGGTTGTTGATGCCCTGCTGGATTGAAGGCCAATCCTTCAAAACCACCTCGCCCGCATCGGGTTTGTAGGTCACCTCACCGGCGCGGCCAATCGCTTGTTGCGCCGTGCTTTTCGGGTCCGACTTTTCCTGAACGATGATGACATTCCCCTGCGCCTCAGCGACGGCTATGCCTTTGCGGTCGGGACTGAGAGTAACCTTGAGTCGGTCGCAAGTCAGGGTGAACTGGGGGTCGCGCACCACGACCCGTCCGGTGAATTCGGCGATGTTTTTTTCGCTGTCGAAACTCGATTCCTTGGTGGCAGTGATCTCGGTTTTGGCGCCGGCGGGTCTGTCACCGCCACCCATGTTGAAAAGGCCGGGGGGCTTGCCGGTTTTTGTGTCGGCAGACATCGACGCCTTGGATTCCTGAGCGGGCGCAGGGCTGAATGTGAAAAACAAGGTCAGGAGAGCTACGAAGCCAACTTTGGGATTGATCATTTGGAAGAGTCTTCTGAGGAAATTATCATTCTGACATTGCCACGCATCGTCCCGAAGCGGGTCTTCGTATTAAACTCGATACTATCGCCCACGATTTCAAAATCCTCGCGATAGATTTTGGCCGAATTTTCCCCAGTGAGGATACGAGACTGCAGGTTAAAGGAAGCCTGAGGCAGTTCAACGAAAATTTTTCGTCCCTCGCTGTCGAGGGCTTCCAGTTTGAGTTGCTGCATTTCAACCCGCTGCTCGTCCACCTTTTTTGCCGCGGCAGCTTCGAACAACAGAAGCCTCCGGCCATCCTCGGAATACTGGGGCACCTTGATGCCATTCACCGGCATGCCCACCGGCACAGGCAAATCAAAGTCCCCGGAATCGGAAGGGGACGGCTTGGGCTCTGCGTGAAGAGTCGCCACCAATGCAACAAACAAAAGTGCGCGGCGAAAATCAGGCCACCACATCGCGAAGGGCTTTCAATTGTTTGATCAGGCGCGCCAAATCGCGCAACGGGACTTGATTGGGACCGTCGGAGAGCGCCTTGGCGGGGTTTTCGTGGGTTTCAAGAAAAACCCCGTCACATCCGGCCGCCACGGCAGCCCTCGCCAGGACGGGAGCGAGCCTGCCATCACCGCCCGTGGTCTCCCCTGCCCCGCCGGGGCGCTGAACCGAATGCGTGGCGTCGAAAACAACGGGGCAACCGAGTTCCTGCATCCAAGGAATGGCACGCAGATCGGCCACGAGATTGTTATACCCAAAAGTCGTGCCTCTTTCCGTGAACATGTAATCCCGGCATCCCGAGGCTTCGAGCTTCCGGGCGACATTTTTCATATCCCACGGTGCGAGGAACTGGCCTTTTTTGACATTGACAATGCGACCGGTCTTTCCAGCGGCCACGATGAGATCGGTCTGTCGGCAGAGGAAGGCGGGAATCTGAAGCACATCGACGAAGCGCCCCGCGATTTCGGCCTCTTCGGGCGAATGGACATCGGTGGTGACGGGAACTCCCAGATCAGATCCAATCTCGGCCAGAAGGGAGCAACCCTCCTCAACAGAGGTGCCCCGGAAGGATTTGTTGGAGGTTCGATTGGCCTTGTCGTAGGAGGCCTTGAAAACAAAATTCACACCCTCGCCCTCGCAGATGGCTTTGATTTTCGACCCCATGCGGCGGGTAAACGCAGGAGTCTCGATCACGCATGGGCCGAGTATGAAAAGGAGCTCCCGACCTCCGATCGAGTGCGGACCGACCTTGATAATGCGACGCTTTGCCATGATCGAACATCGTATTGCTTCGTTACGATTGGGCAAAGATTTTCGTGCTGTTTGGAACCGACCCGAGAACGAAAGCCTCCACCCGACGCAATTCCGCGCCGACGCCCTTGAGTCCGTGCTCTGCGGGAGGAGCCATGTTCCAGACCCAGCTCTCCGCAGGCGGGGTCAGAGGCAGAGTGGGAAAGAGGGGCGTCCACTCATCGTTTCCAAAACGTCGGGCTGTGTCCGTAACCAAGACCGCCCGTGGAGCGGATTGGAGGAGTGCGAGATGGAATTCGCGGATGCGCTGCGCAGCCGCGGCCACCACCTCCTCGGGATAACTTCCGCCCCAGCGCTTCACGGCGGGCAGGGCCAGTTGGCTCAGGAGGCAGCCGGAGACCAAAACATCGGCAGACTTCAACGCATCGCCGAGTTTTTCCTCCAACTCCAGCGAACCGGACGGATTCCTCAAGCCCAGAGCACCGGAGAGGTCGCCGCTGACAAGTCGAACTTGCCCCCGAGAGAAAAGCGCCAGCCATCGCACCTCCAGAGGATGCACAACGTCCACGAGTAGGACCCGCTCGAAATGGCTTTTCAAATACCGGAGGTCGATATCGCGAAGATGACCGCTTCCCAAGACGGCAACGCAGCCTCCGGGAACGAGTGCCCGGTTCACAAATTTTTTGGATGATTCAAGATGGGTGTGCCAGGCGCGGCGGCAACGGATGGCCCGGTGGCGAATGGCTATCTGCTCCGCGAGGAGTCCACTCGATCTTGCGCCGAGGGAGGCCGGAGTAAGACACCATTCGAGAACTTCAAAAATCATGACGCGAGGAGCGTTTGATACGTGCAATCGAAATTCCAATCGACGAAGTTTTTTTTGCCTCTGGAAATCAGCGCCTCCGTCGCATAGAAAATTTGCCCATGGCACGAAATGTTTTGGGAGGCGATCTGGAACCCTGTTGTTACGAACCCCTCACCGGTTACTACCGCGATGGGTTCTGCCACACGGGAAGTGGAGATACGGGAGTGCATACCGTCTGTGCCGTCATGACAGACGAATTTCTGAAATTTTCCCGCGAGCAAGGGAACGATCTCAGCACTCCCAGACCGGAATATGAATTTCCCGGTTTGAAAGCAGGTGACCGTTGGTGTCTCTGTGCCAGCCGATGGAAGGATGCCTACGATGCGGGGATGGCTCCGAAGATCATCCTCGAGGCGACGCACGCCTCGACGCTCGAGTTTGCAACAATCGAAGAACTCAAATCCCACGCAGAGGATTGAGGCCCGTCAACGACGGGCGCTGCGGGCGTTGTTACGGTCCGTGAGAAAGAGATTCGATCCTCGCTGCTGAAGGACAAAGGTGTTGTTGTCCCCGAATTTTGTCCAAGGCCCAGGAGGGACTTCGCGGAAATCCACAAACTTCCAATCACAAACATCCTTGCCACCCATACCGAGGTAGTCTCTCACCGCTGGAGAGACATCCAAGCCGGCACCTTGGTTGAGGTTCGGCTTGGGGCGGTCATTGCCGAAAACGTATTGCCAGTGGTCCGTCCGGAAGGGGCCACAGTCCTCCCACTGGGCGTAGGCGATGCGGTTTCCCCGGCGAATGGCCACCCAGCGCCCTTTGCAAACCGATTGGCCAGGCTTTTCAAAGGCCTCGCGAAACCATGGAATCACTTTGCGCGATTCGAGTTTGGTCTCGCCTCGCGTCACGTCATTATAAGGCAAGGCGACATAGAATGGGTTCTGACGGGGAACAAACTTGGGGAAAAAACCACGGCGGGCCTCCGGTTCCGGGTTGTCATATCCCCCGTAGCTCTTGTGCCATTCGGGGTCCCAAGAACTCTTGCAATTCGGCACCGGATTGTTGCGTGTGGCCCGCTCACCAACCCAGAAGACCGTTGTCACGATGTTGCGCTTCCACGGGTAACGGCTCAACCCGAGCATGGAGGGGGACTGGGTGGATATGGCAGGGGGCTCGATCCGCAGGATGGCTTTCTCGCGAAGGCTCATGGCCAATTTTTCAAACTCCGGGTCCACCGTGGCAAAGACAAGTCCTTGCGCCAGAATCGAGAGAACAAGAACGAAGAGGCTGTGTCGACTGGGCATTTGACCTAACTTGATCCAGCAAATTCGCGACCGCAAACCAAAAGTCGATTTTTTTCCCTTCCAGAACACACTCCCACCAGACCGACTTCCTATGGATGCGGAGAGATGTTCGTTGTCTTTTGAATCGCGCGAGTTTTCTATCTCCCCGATGTCGCGCGTGCTTCCTTGGTTTTTGGCTTTGTCGAGCGGATTGCTGCTTGGGTTGTGTTATCCTCCGTTCGGTCTGGGCGACCTGTGCTGGGTTGCCCTCGTGCCGTTGGTTTGGGCGGTTTGGTTTTGTCCACCGGCAAAAACGAGGGATTGGCTGCGAACGGCAGGACTCGGCTACAGCTGCGGGTTCGTTTTTTTTGCCATCAGTGCGCATTGGCTCACCACGCTCACCTGGCCGGGATATGTCCTCTTGGTTTTTTATTTCGGCTTCTACTTCGCCGCTTGGACACTCTTTGCCAAAATGCTCCTGAGCGCGCGCACCGGCGGGGATTCCTGGCTGGCCTCACTCCACAACCTCAGGGTCTGCGCACTGGGCGCGGCAGGCTGGGTGGCTTTGGAATGGCTGCGCGGGATTGTTTTTCCGGCCTTTGGATGGAATGGCCTCGGCATCGCGCAACATGCCAATATCGCCCTCATACAAATCGCCGATATCACAGGCGTAGGGGGCATATCCTTCCTCGTCGCGATGACAAATCTCATGCTGGCCGTCAGCATCAAACGCCTGCATCTGGAGCTGCAACGAGGTGCCCGGCGAGCCCACTACGACTTCGCCATCACTATAGCCCTTGTCGCCCTGGCTTGGACTTATGGGGTAAGAAAGCACTTTCAAGCGGAACCGAATGCCGAATCTCTCGGCTTTGCCGCCGTGCAGGCGAACATACCGCAGGATGTCCGAAACGACCCCGACAACGAAATCCAGGTTCTGGAGACACTGAAAAACCAGACTTTGCCAGCCATGGCAATGAACCCGGACCTCATTCTCTGGCCCGAATCCTCGACGCCCAGCCCGCTCCTTGGAAATCAATTCACTTGGGACCTCGTCCGCGGCCTCGCTGAGCAATACACAGGCGATTTCCTCATTGGAACGGTTCACTGGGGAAAAGACGGAGACTACAATTCCATCGCCTTGCTCACGAAACAGGGCAAAGAGGCGCAGCTCTATAACAAAATACATCTCGTGCCATTCGGTGAATATGTGCCGCTGCGTCAGGAATTCCCGCTTCTGGCAAAAATCGTGGGCGATCTCGTGCCGGCCGACTTCGATGCTGGAAAGGAATTCACGCTTTTAGAGCTTCAAGCCAAGCCGGTGCGACTGGGCCCACTGATTTGCTTTGAAGACACCGTGGGCGATCTCGCTCGTCGCTTCGCGCTTCTCGGCGCCCAATGCTTCGCGGTTGTCACAAATGATGGATGGTTCCTGAAAAGCGCAGGTTCCCGCCAGCACCTGAACAATGCCGTTTTCCGCAGCGTGGAAAATAAAATCCCGATGATTCGCGCGGCCAACACTGGCGTGACATGCGCCATCGACCGCCTCGGCGTTGTCCGCGAGGTCCTCAGCGACTCCTCCGGCAACACATTTCTCCAGGGCGTGCTGTTCGGAAAAATCAGCGCTCCGACGAATCCAAAACCGACCTTCTTTGCGCGCTACGGCGAAGTCTTTTCGATTTCCTGCTTGGTCATCAGCCTGCTGACGCTCGCCATTTCGCTGATCCGCTTCGCGAAAAATAAAAAATCGTCTTGTTCGAACCACCCCAAAACGAAAACCTCCGCACCATGAAAGTCCTCGTCACCGTCCTGCCGAAACCATCCGTCCTCGACCCTCAAGGCGCCGCCGCCGCTGAAGCCATCCGCCACCTCGGCCTCACCGGCGTGGGACGCGTCCGCATCGGCAAAGTCATCGAACTCGAACTCCCCGACGCGACGCCCGACTCCGAAATCCACCGCATCGCCAAAGACCTCCTCTCCAACCCCGTCATCGAGGACTACTCGATCAGCAAATCATGAAATTCGCCGTCATCCGCTTCCCTGGCTCGAACTGTGACCAGGACTGCGTTCTCGCTCTCAATAACCTGCCCGGCGCCTCCGCCGACTTCGTCTGGCACAAAGACACCTCGCTCGCCGACTTCGACGCCGTCGTTGTCCCCGGGGGCTTCTCCTACGGCGACTATCTCCGCTGCGGAGCCATCGCCCGCTTCTCGCCGATCATGCAAACGGTTAAAACCTTCGCCGCATCCGGAGGCACCGTCCTCGGCATCTGCAACGGCTTCCAAATCCTCTGCGAGAGCGGACTCCTCCCCGGCGCCCTCGTTCGCAACAAAGGCCTCCACTTCGTCTGCAAACACCAGCACCTGCGCGTGGAATCGACCGGTTCCCGATTCACGCGCACAGCCACCAAAGGCCAAGTCCTCAACATCCCCATCGCCCACGGTGAAGGCTGCTACTTTGCCGACGACGCCACCCTCGCCGCCCTCAACGCGAATGACCAAATCCTCGTCCGCTACTGCGACGCCGCCGCCCAAACCAGCGATGCCGCAAACCCCAACGGCTCCCGTGAAAATATCGCCGGCATCTGCAACGAAACCCGAAATGTCTTCGGCCTCATGCCCCACCCCGAGCGTGCCTGCGACCCCGCCCTCGGCAGCACCGACGGATTGGTGATCTTCGATAGTTTGTTGAAATGTTAACCACGGAGAACACGGAGGAGTTTGAAAACAACTCTCTCACGGACACCATCATTGGGGCGGCTATCTCTGTGCACCGTGAACTTGGCCCAGGTTTACTTGAATCCGCCTACGAAAAGTGCCTCGCTTTTGAACTAACCCGATCAAGTTTGCAAATCACCGTTCAGCAAGAAATCCCCATCAAATACAAAGGCCAGTCTATCGAAAGCGGCTTCCGAGCTGATCTGATCGTGGAAAACAAGGTCCTCATCGAACTCAAATCAGTCGATCAGCTCATACATGTCCACACAGCCCAAGTCTATACTTACCTCAAACTCACCGGCCTACGAACCGCTCTCCTGATCAACTTCAACGTCCCAATCCTAAAAAACGGCATCAAACGCCTTTCCCTTTAAAAAACCTCTTCTTCACCTCCGTGCTCTCCGTGTCCTCCGTGGTTAAAAATTCTTCCAATATGTCCGCCATCACACCCGAAATCATCTCCAAACACGGCATTACGCCCGACGAATACGAGCGTATCCAATCCATCCTCGGACGCGAGCCGAACCTTACCGAACTCGGTGTTTTCTCCGTCATGTGGAGTGAGCATTGCTCCTACAAAAATTCGAAGCTCGAGCTGAAAAAATTCCCCGTCACCGGCCCGCGCGTGCTCGTGAAGGCGGGTGAGGAAAATGCCGGCGTCATCGACATCGGTGATGGATGGGCCATCGCATTCAAAATGGAGAGCCACAACCACCCGAGCGCCATCGAGCCATTCCAAGGCGCGGCCACAGGCGTTGGCGGCATCATTCGCGACATCTTCACCATGGGCGCACGGCCTGTGTTCTCGATGAATTCCCTCCGCTTCGGCGACATCCGCGGCGACTCCCAACAATCCGCTACCAACCGCCGCCTCTTCGCCGGCGTGGTCAATGGCATCGCCCACTACGGAAATTGCATCGGCATCCCGACGATCGGCGGCGAGGTGTATTTCGACGACAGCTACTCGGGAAATCCACTCGTGAATGTCTTCTGCCTCGGCATCCTCAAACACGAGCAAATCGCCCGTGGAGCCGCCAAGGGCGTGGGCAATCCCGTCTTCTATGTCGGAGCCGAAACCGGCCGAGACGGCCTCGCCGGCGCCGCTTTCGCCTCGCGCGAACTCACCGAGGAATCCAAGGAAGACCGCCCCGCCGTGCAAGTCGGCGACCCCTTCCGCGAAAAACTCCTCCTCGAAGCCTGCCTCGAACTCCTCGCCAGCGGCTGCGTTGCGGGCATCCAAGACATGGGCGCCGCAGGCCTCACCTGCTCGACCTGCGAAACCGCCAGCCGTGGCGGAACCGGCGTGGAAATCGATGTCAACCTCGTGCCGAAACGCGAGACCGGCATGACCCCCTACGAAATCCTGCTCTCCGAGTCCCAGGAACGCATGCTCGTCATCGTCAAAAAAGGCGAGGAAGACAAAGTCCGCGCCATCTTTGAAAAATGGGACCTCCCCTACGCCCATGTCGGCGTGGTCAACGACGATGGCATGATGCGCGTCCGCGAAGGCGAAAATATCGCCGTCGAAATCCCCGCCCGCCAACTCGCCGACGAAGCCCCGCTCTACTCCCGCGAAGCCGCTCCGAAAAAGGCTCCCGAGCCGCTCGACCTCGCCAGCGTGCCAGAGGCCGATCCCCTCACCGCTCTCGAAACCCTCCTAGCCCATCCGAGCATCGCCTCCAAGCAATGGGTATGGCAGCAATACGACCACATGGTCCGCCTCGGAGCCACCGTCCTGCCCGGCTCGGATGCCGCCGTCTTCATCATCCGCGAAGCCAATAAAATCTTGGCCGCATCCACCGATTGCAACGCCATCTATTGCAAACAAGATCCCCGCGAAGGCGGCCGTATCGCCGTCGCCGAAGCCGCCCGCAACATCGCCTGCACCGGCGCAACCCCGCTCGCCGTCACGGACAACCTGAATTTCGGAAATCCCCACAAACCCGAGAATTTCCTCCAACTCCGCGAAGCCATCGAAGGCCTCGCCGAAGCCTGCCGCGCGTTCGACACACCCGTCACCGGCGGCAATGTGAGCCTCTACAACGAATCCCCCGCCGGGGCCATCGACCCCACGCCCACCGTCGGCATGGTCGGCCTCGTCGAAAAACCCGAGCACATCACCACCCAAGCCTTCAAAGCTGCGGGTGACATCATCCTCCTCATCGGCGAGCCCGGCAACGAACTCGGAGCCTCACACTACCTCCTCGCCGTCCACGGCCGCAAAGCCGGCGCCCCGCCGAAGCTCGATTACACGAAAGAACTCGCCGTCCAAAACGCCGTCCGTGACCTCATCCGCCAAGGCCTTGTCCGCAGCGCCCACGACTGCTCCGAAGGCGGCCTCGCCGTCAACCTCGCCGAGTCCTGCCTGAGCGGAAACCTCGGAGCCAAAACCGAAATCCCCGGCACCCGCGCCGATGTCGCCCTCTTCAACGAGTCGCAATCCCGCATCGTCATCACCTTCGCCCCGCGCCACGCCAGCGAAATACTCGACTTCCTCAAATCCCGAAGCGTCCCCCACACCCGCCTCGGCGAAGTCACCAAAGACCCCACCCTCACCATCGAAGCCACCAGCACAACCTTCGCCTGGCCACTGGAAAAACTCCGCACCCCATTCGAAAAAACCATCCCTTCGCTGATGAGTTGGGAGAAGTAAGGTCATCCACAGATTACGCAGATGGACACAGATTCTTTAAATTTCGATCTGCGAAAATCTTTGACGGTATGAAGTCACAGATTGAGCTCGAAGACTTGGATTACCAGCGCCGAGCTATTGCGGCGGTGGTCGGTGTGCTCAATGGGCAGGTGAAAAACACCTTCGACAACTCCAACCTCTTCGGCATCCAGGCGAACATCACCGATCTCACGCCCGAACAGCTTGAAGAAAACAAGAAGCGCATCATTGCGGAAAACAACATTCCGGAGGAAGACGCGAGGCTCTCGCCGGACCCTGACGTGTGCATCGAGATGGAGACCGGCACCGGCAAGACTCTCGTCTATCTTCGAACGGTCTATGAGCTCTACAAGGAATACCGGCTCACCAAATTCATCATCCTCGTCCCGTCAATCGCTATCAAGGAAGGGGTGTTCCAGTCGGTCGAGGATTTCAAGAAGCCCCTCGCCGATCTCTACGGCTTCGAGCCAGCCTGCTTCGAGTATGACAGCGGCAAGCTCTCCCGGTTGAGACACTTTATCGAGGACACGCAGCCGCAAATCATGGTGATGACCATCCAGTCCATCACCTCTGACGATCGCATCATCAACCAAGTCGGACGCGACGACTCCTTTCTCGGCCTCACATTCCTGCAAGCCCTTGGGAAATGCCGCCCTGTCATCATAATGGACGAGCCTCAGGAAGGCATGGACACCGAGAACGCCATCGCCCGCCTTGCCACGCTCAATCCACTGGTGAAGCTCCGTTATTCCGCGACGCACAAAGTCGTTAAGAATCTCCTCTTCCGGCTCACACCATTCGACGCCTATCGCGATGGCATGGTGAAGAAAATCGAAGTCCTCTCCGTCGCCGAGAAGAACGACGAGGCAACACTCAAGATTGAATTTTCAAGCGTCCAGACCAAAGGCACGGCCGTCAAATCCAAGCTCACCGTCTGGCGGGTGAATGGCGACGGATTCAAGTGGAAGGAAACCAACTGGCTGAAAGTCGGCGACAACCTCGGCGACAAGTCCGCCAATGTGAGTTACCGCGACTACACCATCGAGCGCATCTGGAAGAGCCTGCATGACCAGAAGCACCACTTGAAGTTCACCAACGGTGTCGAACTCATCCTCAAGGAGCGGAACGGCGACATCTCCGGCCTTTTCCGCCAGCAGCTCCAGTGGCTCATCCGCCGCCACTTCCAGAAAAAGCCCGTGCTCGCCGCGCAGGGCATCAAGTGCCTTTCGCTCATCTTCATCGACAAGGTGGACAACTACGTCCGCGACGAAGGCCTCATCAAAGTCCTCTTCCGCGAGGAATACGCCGCGCTCCACCGCGAGTTCTACAAAGCCGAAGCCACAACCACGCAAATCGAAGAGTGCCAGGGCTACTACTTTGCCAAGACCGGCGGCGACGAATACACCGACAGCGAGAACGCCATGTTGAAGAACAAGAAAATCTTCGACGAAATTCTTCGCGACAAGCGCGCCCTGCTCGACCTCACCAACCCACGCGAGTTCATCTTCTCCCACTCCGCGCTTGGCGTCGGCTGGGACAATCCGAATATCTTCAACATCGCCACGCTCAACGAATCTTACAGCGACCTGAAGAAGCGGCAGGAACTCGGGCGCGGCTTGCGCATCTGCCGCAATCAGGCCGGCCAGCGCGTCTACGACGCCGCAGATGTAAAGGAAGGCGAGGAGACCAACCTCCTCACCATCGTTCCCAACGAAACCTACGAAACCTTTGCCGCCCAGTATCAGGAGCAAATCAAGGAAATCTACGGCACCGCCGCCGCGGGCGGCACGTTGCGCAAATCGCACAGAGGCAAACCGGCAAAAAACAAACTCACCCGCACCAAGCACTTTGAGTCCGCCGCATTCAAGGCGTTCTGGGAAAAACTCGCCCGCAAGACCGATTACACCGTCGCCTTCGATGAGCCCAAGGTCGTCGAGCGCGCCATCACCGCGCTGAACAAGCTCGTCATCGGCGACTACCAGGCGGAGGTCGTTCTCACCCGCATTCGCAGCCTTGCCGTCGAGTCCATCGGCAGCGAGGAAATCGGCCGCGAGACCGAGAATCTCCGCGCGAGTTTCACCCCGTTCGACCTCGTTGAAGAGCTGAGTGAGAATACTGCGCTCTCCTATCCGACCGCGTTGGAAATCGTAAGCGGCATCGAAAACTTCGCCGCGGTCGCGAAGAACCCGCCCAAGTTCCTTGCCGCCGCCTGCGCACTCATCCGCGACATCGAGCTGGATGAAATGCTGCGCACCCTCAGCTATCACCCCACCGGCGAAAGCATCCCGCTCGCCGAATTTCTGCCCGTCATCGAGACGTTCCTACCCATCGAGCCGACGCCCGCCCATGGCGTTTACGATGGTGTGGCCTACGGCAGTTCCATCGAGCGCGCCTTCACCCGGGCGGCCGAAGGCGACAACGAAGTCGTCTGCTTCCTGAAACTGCCGAGCCGCTACAAGATTCCGACGCCGATTGGAAAACACTACGAGCCGGACTTCGGCCTCGTCCTCAAGCGCCGTAACCTCAAGTCCGGCGACGAGCACGAATACTACTTCGTCATCGAAACCAAGAGCACGAACAACCTCGAAGATCGAAAGGCGTTGACCGATTCCGAACGCTGGAAAATCAAATGCGCCCTCAAGCACTTCGACGCCCTCGGCATCGAGGCCAAGCTCGACTACCGGCCCTACGTCGCGCCCGTGAAGGACTACCATGCCGACTTCAAATCAGGAATCTTAGCATGACCAAAGAACACTCCCTCTCCCCTCTCCCGCTATCCAAGATTTTCCATTTGACGCCGTCAGCCTTTCCTCTCATTGTTCACCTAACAACACCCGCCACGCCTCTCCACGATGCGCACCAGGCGGGTTACTTTTTTTGCCTCCTGGCGGCCCCCTGAATGTCGAAACCGCCCACAACCTTCGAGCAGCAGCTCCTTCTTTTGGAATCGAGAGGTCTTATCGTCAGCGACCGGCCACTCGCCCTTCATCGGCTCGCCCACGCGAACTACTTTCGATTGAACTGCTACCGCCACCCCTTACAGATCCCCGGCACTGACACCTTTTCCCCGGGCAGCCAGTTCGATGTCCTGTGGGAGATCTACCGCTTCGATCATCTCTTCCGCATTCTCATGCTCGATGCGATCGAGCGCTGTGAAATCTCGTTTCGGACACAATGGGCCTATGTTCTCGCCCACGCGCATGGACCACAAGCATACGAAAATCCCGCTATCCATCGCGATCCTTCGACACATCAAAAGACTCTTTCCAAGATCGACACGGAAATCCGCCGCAGCACCGAAGATTTTTTGAGTCCGCATCGAGGCATCGGCACCATGCGTCCTCCCACTTGGATGGTTTGCGAAGTGATGAGCCTCGGCCAGCTCTCAGCCCTCTATGACAATCTGGCAGCCCCTGCCGACAGACAGGCCATCGCCGATGCCTACGGCTTCGACGAAAAAGTCCTCCGCTCCTTCCTGCATCACCTGACCGTTGTTCGCAATGTCTGCGCGCACCACGCGCGACTCTGGAACCGCCGCTTCGCCGTGACATTCACCCTGCCTCGCAAAAAGCCCGCTACGCTGCTCGCACAATTTCATTACGACACCCGCGCAATTTACAATACGCTCGTCGTGCTCACAGGCCTCCTCGATATCATTGAGCCGGGTCAGCATTGGGCGAATCGCCTGATCAAGCTGCTGAGCGAGCATTCGTGGGACATCACCCCGCACATGGGTTTCCCTCCGGATTGGAGAGAACGCACCCTTTGGAAACAACACCTGCCATGAACCCCGCCAATCTACCAGCCATCGCCGCCGTCTCCAGCCCTGACCACAACGCCGAACGGCTGGCGGAACTCAAGCGTCTCTTCCCCGACATCTTCACCAACGAAGGCCAGCTCAATATGGATGAGCTGAAAAAGGTCGTTGACCCCACGCTCGTCTCCGAGACCGAGCGCTACGACTTCCGCTGGTATGGCAAGACCGCCAGCAAGCGCGAAGCCTTCACGCCCAGCCGCGCCGCGCTCGTCTACGACAAAGACCGCTCGGTGAACCCTGAAAAGGCGGGCGGCAACATGATTATCGAGGGCGAAAATCTGGAAGTGCTCAAGCTCCTCACGAGTGCCTACCGCGAGCGCGTGAAGTGCATCTACATCGACCCGCCTTACAACACGGGGAAGGACTTCGTCTATTCCGACCGCTTCGCCGAAGGACAGAAGCCGTATTGGGCGCAGACCGGCGTGACCGAAGACGGCGTGAAGGTGGACACCAACACCGACAGTGAAGGCCGCTTTCACTCCAACTGGCTCTCGATGATGCACAGCCGGTTGCTCGTCGCGCGGTATTTGTTGCGCAAGGATGGGGTCATCTTTGTCAGCATCGATGACAATGAGGTTCAGAACCTCCGGCGCGTCATGGACGAGGTATTTGGTGAGGAAAACTTCGCGGGCGTCCTCGTCTGGCAGAAATCAAAGAAAGGCGACGCCAAGCTCGTCGCGCGCAACCACGAATATACGGTGATCTATGTGAGGGACCGAGAGCATGCGTTGGATAACGGCGTATGGCGCAGGAAAAAGCCCGGCGTAGATGAAGTTCTCGCAAAGTATGATGAGATTCGCACGAAGCTGGGAGATGAAGCCCACGAAGCAATTCAGGAGGAAATCCGCGCTTGGTATTCCTCCCTTGCGAAAGCTGACCCGCGCCGTTCGCACCAACATTACCGTTGGTCAGACAAGCGCGGTTTGTATTTTGCCGATAATTTCGCTGGCCCCGATGATGGCCGCGAGTCGCGACCTCGTTACGATATCATCCATCCCATCACCAAGAAACCGTGTGCGAAGCCATCCACGGGCTGGCGCTGGGATGAAGAGCGAACCAACGATGCGCTCGCACAAGACCCGCCACGCATCCACTTCGGGCCGGACGAGACAACTATTCCTTGCCGCAAGACTTACTTGTTCGAGGTGCAATCGGAACCATTCGCCTCAGTCTTCTATCGCGACGGACGCGCCGGAACGTTGGAAGTAGAATCACTCGTCGGCAAAGGGATGTTCGATTTTCCGAAGGATAAGGAAGTGCTCGGTGATTTCTTCGCTCTGACAACGAGGGAGAACGACGTCGTTCTCGACTTCTTCGGCGGCAGCGGCACGACAGCACAGGCGGTGATGGAGTTGAACAAGGCTGACGGCGGGAACCGACAATTCATCCTCGTGCAGCTCCCGGAACTCACCGCCGCCGATTCGACTGCGCAAAAATCTGGCTTCAAAAGAATTAGCGAAATCACTATCGAGCGTGCCAAGCGAGTCATCGCCCGCATTCAAAAAGACGCCGAAGGCCTGTTGCCAGGCGACCCCCAACGCGAGTTTGCCGACGGCCTCGGCTTCAAGGTCTTCAAGCTCGCCAAGTCGCACTTTCCGCGCGTGGAGTTCGCGCCGGACCCGGACAAGACCGAGGCCGAAAACATCGATCTGCTCAAACAATACATCCGCGACAAGGAAGCCACCTTCCACATCCAGTGGGAGCGGGAGACCGTGCTGGACGAAGTGCTGCTCAAGAACGGCTTCATGCTCGACTACACGCTCACGCCCCACCCCGAGTTCAAGAAGAACGAAGTCTTCCTCGCCAAAGACGCGCACAAAGAAAGCCTCATCTGCCTCGACGCCACCATCGCGCCCGAAACCGTGGACCATTTCAAGAAGCACCCCGAGCCCTTCTTCATCTGCCTGGAACTGGCCCTCGACACCACGAAGAAGTGGAATCTGAAACACCACCTCGGCGACAAGCTGAAAGCGTTCTAAATCCCAACACGCTACACCATGCCCAACATCGTTTACGTCCTTACTAATGAAGCCATGCCCGGCTTGGCTAAAATCGGGCTGACCGAGGACTCGGTCGAGGCCCGCATCACCAACCTGAGCACTGCCACCGGGGTTCCCCTGCCCTTTGAGTGCTATTACGCGGCTGAGGTGGACGACATGAAGCGAGTCGAGAAGCTACTCCACCAGTTGTTCGCCGAGCACCGGGTAAATCCGAAGCGTGAGTTCTTCCGCATCGACCCGGAGAAAGTTGTCCTGGCTTTAAGCATCGGCAAATTCAAGGAGGTGATGCCGGGCGAAGTTGCAGTTGATGCCGAAGAGCAAGCAGCATTGGAGAAAGTAAAGTCACGCAGGCCGCGCCTCAGTCTTGCCGCCATTGGCATCCAGCCTCAGGCAGTTCTCACTTTCTCCCGCGACGAGGCCCGCACTGCGATCGTCGTTGAAGGAAACAGGGTTTCGTTGGGCGGCGAAGAAATGAGCTTATCTGCTGCCGCACTCAAGGTTTTGAAAGACATGGATTACAAGACTCCTACTGCGAGCGGTTCCGAGTATTGGATCTTTGATGGCGAGCTTCTCGACGAGAGGCGCCGAAGACTCGAAGCCGAGCAGTTTGACGAGCAGGCTCCCACCTAACACGAATAGGCTGCCCCCAAGCGCTGCTGGAAAAAGATGTCAGTCCCACACATTTTTGAAAACCCCAGATTTGCTAAACCCGCAAAATCCTCATACAAAATGTGCATTACATTTGACAACTGAGCAATTTGCTGAATCAAAAGCCTCAGGCCCGCCAGTGTGTTGGGCTTATTCCGGCTTAATCTGGTGCATATCCCGGCATCACGCGAACGAGAAAAAGACGTCAATTTCCCACATTTACACATCCATTATTCTCTAGCCAATTCTATTTTTCTTGAAGCAGCAAGAAAATAGATTACGTTTCAATGTGATAAAAAACCATCACAGATCGCACCCAGACGACACTGAAACTATGAAAATCAAATTGGGAACCCAGATGGAAGAAGATGTTTACCGGAACCTCAAAGTCGCCGCCGCCCGCGAAAATCGCGCCATCGGAGAAGTCATTCAAGAAGCCGTCGCGACCTATCTGCAGCGGCAGTCGCCCTCTCGCGGACGCAAATCCGGGCTCGCCCGCCTTCTCGAGTCACCACCCTTGGCGCTCTCCGACTCCCAGTTCAGGGAAACGATGGAAGCCGATTTTTTTGACCAATGACTCTCGATGACATTCCGGACGACAGCCGCGTTTTGGTGGATGCGAATATTATCATCTACATGCTCGGAAGGAAATCCCCGCAATGCAGCAGCCTGCTCGCCCGCTGCGATTCCGGGGCCGTCCAAGGCTGGATCACAAGCAACATCGCCGCGGAGGTCTGCCACCGACGCATGATGCAGGAGGCCCAGTCCTGCGGCTTAGCAGGCTCGAACCCAGCCCGCGCCCTTGGCCAGAACAAGAGGCTCATCCAACAACTCACACAATATGCCAATGAAACCCGAGACCTTTTGGGCGGCGGTCTGGAGGTGGAAACCGTGAAAATCGAAGACTACTACCTCGCGCTCGAACTCCAAAGCCAACACGGCTTGCTCACCATCGACTCGCTCAACCTCGCCGTCGCCCGCCGCCTGGGCATCCAGGAGATCGCCACCACTGATTCGAATTTCGACCACATCCCAGGCCTCATTGTTTACAAGCCCGGGGACCTCGCAGCATGAGCGCTTCTGCGATGGGTATTCGCTACCGTAATTCGAAACGGCATAAAATTGTGACTGATGAAAGCCCCCGCTGATCGCATCAAAGAAATTGAGGCGGAGCTTCATGAGTTGGAAGCTCGCAGGCATGGATTGCTTTCAGAAATGCGCGAAATTCGCAGTGCCGCGGAATCTCCTGAATTGCCTCTCGGCAAAGGCACGCCGGGCACCAATGAAGAAAAAATCGATTTGTTCCAAAATCTTTTTGGTGCGCGTCGGTCTGTTTATCCGAAACTTTGGATCAACCTGCGAAAGGGTTCAAAAGGTTATTCGCCAGCCTGCAGCAATGAATGGGTTCACGGAGTCTGTGAAAAACCACGCGTGAAATGCTCTGATTGCCCGAACCAGAATTTTCCACCGCTCGATCATTCGGCAATTCACTAGCACCTCATCGGGCGCCACACCATAGGAACCTATGGGATCCGGGAGGACGAACGTTGTATTTTTCTGGCAGCGGATTTCGATGGAGCTGGGTGAATGTAGGACATCGAGGCCGACCGCCGCGCAGCAGAACAAATGGGGCTTTCAGTTGGCATGGAGCGTTCGAGATCGGGCAATGGCGGCCATGCTTGGATTTTCTTTGCGAGTCGTTGCTTGGCGAGGGTTTTGACATGCCGGAACTTGACACTCTCCTCCTTGCCATGCCGATCTCCTTCAAAGGCCGATTAATTCAATATGCCGGAAGACTCCACAGGTTTTCCGAAAAAAAGAAGTCCGTTTGAATTTACGACTATGCGGAACCCGACCACCCGCTCACAGCGCAGATGTATCGCAAACGCACAGCAGCAGATCGGGAAATGGGCAATTCGATTCAGACGATAACAGAAGATTGCGATATTCCGAAGGCTGCAGTCTAAAAAGGATTCCGAGAAGCCGATTGAAACCTTGGCGAATCCTTGCACAATGCCGCGCGTCATGTCCGAACTGCACAAAGCCTACGAACCGCAAGCTGTCGAAGAGAAATGGTATTCCTGGTGGATTGAGCATGGTCTTTTTACCGCCGACCCCGCGTCGACGAAGCCTGCCTACTCGATCGTGATCCCTCCGCCGAATGTGACCGGCGTTCTCACTCTCGGACATGTTCTCAACAACACGCTTCAGGACATCCTTGCCCGCCGCGCGCGCCAGACGGGGCATGAGGTTCTTTGGCTTCCCGGCACCGACCACGCCGGCATCGCCACGCAGACCATGGTGGAGCGCAAGCTGCGCAAGGAGGAAAAAAAGACGCGCCATGATCTCGGCCGGGATGCCTTTTTGGAGCGGGTCTGGGAGTGGAAGGAAAAACACGGCGGCATCATCATCAATCAACTCAAAAAGCTCGGCTGCTCCTGCGACTGGACGCGCGAGCGCTTCACGATGGACGAGGCCTACGCGCGCAAGGTGCAGGAGGTTTTCGTCGATCTGCACGCGAAGGGGCTGATCTATCGCGGCAAGCGGATGGTGAATTGGTGCCCCGTCTCGCTCACGGCGCTCAGCGACGAGGAGGTCATTCCCAAGAATCAAAAGGGATTTTTCTACCACTATAAAGTCGAGGTCGTGGAAAAACCCGGCACCTTCCTCGAAATCGCCACCACCCGTCCGGAGACGATCATGGCGGATGCCGCCGTGGCTGTGAACCCCAAGGATCCGCGCTACACCTCGCTCATCGGGCTTCATGTCCGGCGTCCCCTCCCCGCTGGAGTAGAGGCGCTGCTGCCGATCATCGGCGACGAGGCGGTGGATTTTGAATTCGGCACAGGCGTTCTGAAGGTCACCCCGGCTCACGACAAGACCGACTACGAAATCGGACTCCGCCACAACCTGCCGGCCGTGGATATTTTCAACCCCGATGCCACGCTGAACGATCTCGCCGGCGAGGAATTCGCGGGCCTTGACCGCTTTGAAGCCCGCGCCAAGGCGGTCGACAAGCTCCGCGAACTCGGACTTCTGGTCAAAGAAGAACCCCACGAAAACAATGTCGGCTTCAGCGAGCGCGCCGATGTGCCGATCGAACCCCGCCTCTCGGAGCAGTGGTTTTTGAAATATCCGAAAACCGCCGAAGCCCGCGATGCCGTGCGGAACCATCTCATCCGCTTCTTTCCCGACCGCTGGGAAAAGGTCTACGACCACTGGCTCGAAAACATCCAAGACTGGTGCATCTCCCGCCAACTCTGGTGGGGACACCGCATACCCGTCTGGTATCCCGGCGGAAATGGGAAATGCGAAATGGCGGATGCGAAATGCCAGATCGAGTCGCCCGGCGAGGGCTGGGTGCAGGATTCCGATGTGCTCGACACCTGGTTCTCCTCGTGGCTGTGGGCGCACGAGACGATGGAACCCGCCGCGTTGGCGAAATTTTTCCCGACCAGCGTTCTGGTCACCGGCCCGGACATCATTTTCTTCTGGGTCGCCCGCATGATCATGGCGAGCCTGGAATACACGGGACAGATTCCTTTCAAAGATGTGTATTTCACCGGCATCATCCGCGACAAGCAGGGGCGAAAGATGTCCAAGAGCCTCGGCAATTCGCCGGACCCGCTCGACCTCATCGCCAAATATGGAGCGGACGGCATCCGCTTCGGACTCCTCCGCATCGCGCCACAGGGCCAGGACATCAAGTTCGACGAGCAGCAAATCGTGGAGGGACGGAACTTCTGCAACAAGCTCTGGAACGCCTGCCGGTTTCGCCAAATGCAGGGGCCGCTCGATCCGAATGCGGATCCTTCCAAGCACGAACTCTCGCTCTTCGCCCGCGACCTGCTTGGACGCCTGGATGCAACCATTCGGCGCGTCAACGAGGGCTACGAGACCTACCGCTTCAGCGACATCGCCCAGGCGATCTACGACTTCGTCTGGGGCGATTTCTGCGACCGATTCATCGAAGTCGCCAAGTCGGATTTCTCCACCGACTCCGCTCGCCGCGCCGGAACACTCGCGACGCTGGACTACACCATCAAACGCATCCTCCAACTCCTCCATCCCTACGCGCCGTTCATCACGGAAGAACTCTGGAACGGGCTCGGTCTCGGCACCGACAGCCTCATGCACAGCGGCTGGCCGCAGACCGCTGGATTCGGCACAGATCCGCGTTCGGAAGCCGTTTTTGCTGCCGTGTCACAAGCCCGCAACATCCGTGCGACCTACGGAATTCCCGGCAACAAGCGCTTGCCATGGCAACTCACCCCGGCTGCCGATTGGGTGAAAAACGAAGCCCCCGTGCTCACGATCCTGCTCCACGCGGAATCCCTCAATTTCTGTGACGCCGCGCCGCAGGGCCATGCCGCCTGCCCGACGGATATCGGCACGATCCACCTTCCGCTCGAAGGCATCATCGACCCTGCCACGGAGAAAAACCGCCTCGATGGCGAGATCACCAAAGTCGAAGCCGAAATCGAAAAAGTCGCCCGCAAGCTCGCCAGCGAAACCTTTGTCCAAAACGCCCCCGCCGAAGTCGTCGCCGAGCACCGCCAGCGCCAGCAGGATTGGATCAACCGACTCGCCGAACTCCAGCTCGCCCGCGCCGGATTGGATTGATGGCGATGGAGAGGCCTCGGTATTAGACGTTTCAATTTTTGGAAATTGGCGTAACGGAAGTCATGCCCAAGATTCTACTGGTTGAAGACAACGAGATGAACCGCGACATGCTTTCACGGCGTCTAATAAAGCGAGGCTTTGACGTCGTCATATCTGCGGATGGGGTGCAGGGTGTCGAAATGGCTCGTCGGGAGAATCCTGAGATCGTCCTCATGGATATGAGCCTGCCGGTGATGGACGGGTGGACTGCCACGAGGACTTTGAAGGCGGATGCCACAACGCGCGGGATTCCGGTTATTGGTCTCACAGCCCATGCGATGGCGGGTGACCGCGAGAAATGCTTGGAAGCTGGTTGCGACGAATACGAGACGAAGCCGGTTGATTTCCCGCTTTTACTCGAAAAAATCCAAGCCCAGCTCAATAAACGCCCACCTGCTTGAAGGCTGACCCGCAAAGCTCCCCGGATGCCTTGGCCCAGCTGCGGCATGATTTGCGAACGCCCGTAAATCAAATTATCGGCTACAGCGAAATGCTTCTCGAGGATGCCGTCGAGAGCGGCACGGATCCGAATGCCTCCGACTTGAAAAAAATCCGCTCTTCCGCTCACGATTTGCTCCGTCTCATCAATGAAAGACTCAACTTCGCCAGGCCAAGCGCACCTCTCAAAGATACGGCAGCCAAGTCTACGGGGTTTGGAGATTCGAGGAATCCCACAAAGCAACTCAACGGGCGGGTGCTCGCTGTCGATGACGATCGCGGGAATTTGGAGGTTCTTGCCGGACGACTGGAACGCCACGGACTTCAGGTTCAGACCGCAACGAGCGGCGAGGAGGCTCTGAGCGCAATTCATGCGGCTCCATTTGACCTGGTGCTGCTGGATGTGCAAATGCCCGGCACCGACGGCTACCACGTGCTGCGCGAGGTGAAGCGGGATTCCGGTTTGCGCGACATCCCCGTCATCATGATCTCGGCTTTGGATGAGCTGGAGAGCGTGGTGCGTTGCATCGAGGCCGGGGCGGAAGATTACCTGCCCAAGCCATTCAATTCCACACTTCTTGAGGCGCGCATCGGCGCTTGTTTGGAAAAGAAGGCTCTCCGCGATGCCGGGCAGGTATACCTCAGGAAAATTGAGGAAACTCAGAAACGCCTCGACAAGGAACTCGCCGAGGCCGCGGCCTATGTGCGCTCGATTCTTCCGCAACCGATGGATTCGCCATTGCGGGTGAGATGGAGATACCGCCCTTCCAGCGAGCTTGCTGGCGACTCCTTCGGCTACCACTGGATCGACACCGAACACTTCGCCGTTTATTTGCTCGATGTCTGCGGCCATGGCGTGGGGGCCTGCCTCCTCTCGGTCTCCGCGATGAATGTCCTCCGCTCGGGTTCGCTGCCGGACGTCGATTTCCGCAAGCCCGGCGAGGTGCTGGAAGCACTTAACCGGGCCTTCCCGATGGAGCAGCAGAACAACCTCTACTTCACACTCTGGTATGGGGTGTATCACGCTCCAAGCCGCATTCTCAGCTATGCCAGCGGCGGACATCCCCCGGCGCTTCTGCTGGAACCGACAGGCCACGGAGACATGACATCCCGTCGCCTGACTTCCCACGGAATGATCATCGGGGTGATGGAGAATAGGCCATTCGCCTCGCAGAGGTGCAAGATTCCTGCCGGAGCGAGCCTGTTTGTGGTGTGCGATGGATGCTATGAAATCCGCAGTGCTTCGGGAGACATGCTCGACTACAAGGCCCTCGAGGCTTTCCTCCGGGCAGATGCGAAGGCTCCAGATGTCTTGGAGCGGCTCGAAACCTGGGCCATCACAAAGCGCGGACAAAACACTTTGGAGGATGATTTCACCATCGTTCAAATCGACTTCCCGGCATGAGCGAGACCTGTTCCATCCGAATCCCAAATATGCCCGCCGATATCGCATCCGCCCTGAACGCTGCCTTGTTGTGGTTGGAGCCATTGACGATTCCCCCTGAGGCGCGCAATTTTGTCAGCCTTGATGCGGGCAAGTTGATCCTGAGAGCAACGGATGACGGCATTCCCTTCGACCCAATGAGTGCGCCCGAACCTTCGACCCGCCACCCTGTGGCAGATCGCTCTCCCGGAGGCCTTGGCATTCTGCTCTTGCGAAAAATGGCGGATCACATGAGCTATGAATGTTCGGGCGGCCTGAACACTCTCACCTTGGAAAAATCTTCTCTCTGATCGAACGATGACACAACTCGACTCTCTCCATCAGCTCCAAGACGTCTTTGCGGAAAATACATGCTTCACTAAGCTATTGGGTCGCGTTGCCGCCGTTGTCAAAACCGCTCGGTCTCGTCGCCAGGTCCGCCAGCCTTTCTCCATTTTCGCTTGCTGTTGAAATATGAATGCCGAGGCCAATCCCTCACCAGCCCACCCTTTTCCGAGGAGGTTTTTGCGTTTTGGAATAGCTCGGCAGCTCCAGTTTTATGTGGCATTGGCGGCCGCCTTGGCCGTGGGACTCACAGCTTGGACGAACTACCGAGTGGGCAAAATGGAATTGTTGAAGGTCACCAATGCGCGGGCCATGACCGAAGTCACAGACTCCGCCCATGAGTTGGACGAGCTTTTCTCGCGGATCGCGATGTTGCCGCAAAGCATCGCCACCCTCCAGGAATCGTATGGCAACTCACCCAATCCGGCGATGGTGGACTTCCTGCGCGAACTCATCGCCCGCATTCCGCCCGAGGATGTCTATGGTCTGTATATCGCCTATGAGAACGTGAATTCCCTCCTGGCTTTCCACCGCAAATACTGGCCAGCGCAGACCCCTCTCGAATACGACTACCACGCTCCGGGGCAGGAGTGGTATCAAGGACCGAAAACCACGGGGGCTCTTTTTTTTACCGAGCCCTACTTCGACGAAGGCGCTGGAAACATGAGCATGGTCAGCTTGACCGTGCCAGTGCTTGGAAAAGACAAGGAATTCCTCGGCGTGGCTGGCGCGGATCTCTCGCTCGAGCAAGTGCGCCGCATGGTTTCCCAGATTCATATCCGTCTCCATATGGACGATGTCAGGAACCAGAAGGACGAACAGATCGCCTATCTGGTGAGCCGAAGTGGCCGCGTCATTGCACACCCCGAACCCGCACTCATGCTGCGAAAGGATTTCCGTGGCGCGGATCTTTCGACCTTGCCGGCAGGGCGCGAGATCGCGCAGAGGCCGGAGGGTTTTTCGACATTCCAGAGTGGTCACTGCACGATGCGCGCCTACTGGGCCACCGCCCCGCTCAGCCAATGGAAACTGGTGCTGGTCGTGCCGGAGAGCCTGGTTCTCGAACCCGTGTTCCAAATGGCGTGGCAGACTCTTCAAGTCGGCCTAGGCGGGGTGGTCCTCGCCGTTGTGTTGGTCACTTTTGTGGCACGGCGCTTTTCCAAGCCGGTCCTGTGCCTGCGCGATGCCTCGACAGCTCTTCAAAACGGGGAATTCCATACCAACCACCTCTCCGGCTTTGCGCGAAGGTCTGATGAATTGGGCGATCTGGCCCGCACATTTGAAACGATGGCAGAACGCATCACGAACCGGGAAATGGAACTTGCGGAGTGGAACAAGAACCTCGAGTCCACCGTGGAGCGAAGAACCTCCGAACTCGCCCACGCCGTGGAACTCGCCGAGTCCGCAAACCGAGCCAAAAGCGCATTCCTCGCCAACATGAGCCATGAACTCCGCACCCCGATGAACGCGATCATCGGCTACAGTGAAATGCTCGAGGAGGAGGCCAAGGATTCGGGCCAGGACGATCTTCTGCCCGACCTTCAAAAAATCCAAACCGCCGGCAAGCACCTGCTCGAGCTGATCAACGGGGTGCTTGATCTCTCGAAGATCGAGGCCGACAAGATGACGGTCTTCTGCGAGTCGATCGATATTGCCGGGATGGTCCGCGACATCGAGGCCACCATGCTTCCAGCCATTCAAAAAAATGGAAACACGCTCACCGTGGAGATTCCAGGGGACATCGGCACCATGCAGAGCGACCTGACAAAAATCCGTCAAACCCTCTTCAACCTCCTGAGCAACGCGGCGAAATTCACCGAGAACGGGCAGATTCATATTGAGGTCGGTGCCGTAATCCAAAACAGGCAGAAATTTGTGACCTTCGCGATTTCAGACACAGGCATTGGAATGACGCCCAAACAGCTGGGAAGGCTCTTTAAACCATTCACACAAGCCGATGAATCGACGACCCGCAAATACGGCGGCACGGGCCTCGGCCTCGCAATCAGCCGGCGATTCTGTCAACTGCTCGGCGGCGATATCGAAGCGAAAAGCAAGAAAAGCACCGGCTCTACTTTCACTGTCATCCTGCCACGCAAAACAAAAACACCGCGCCAATACCGAAGAAAGTCCAAGTCTTGAGGCCATTGCGAAAACGTCCTCGTCCGGTTACTGGGGCTATGTGGTCCCCGCATGAGGATGCTTTCTGCTCCGCAGCGGAATTCCAGAAAATTATGGTCGTCACGACCGTGCAGTCGCAGAGCATAAGTTGGTTCGTTGGGGAGATCGCCGCGCGCGTGCCTTTCAAGCTCACCGACCCCAAAAGCCGAATGCGTTTGGGATTTAAAAATGTTTTGCACCGCAACCATTCTCGAGGAGCGCGTGCAGCCCTCTGGTGAGGTCGTGGGGCCCCCGCTCCCGACATGGAGCGGTTCCAGCGTCCTTCGCCGCATTTTTTTCGAACTTGGCCCGCGAGGGCGCCTCCGCCAGCACACCAGAGAGCGGGGGCGATCCCCGAGACCAGGAGCCCAAAGCTTTTGGGCGCCTGCCGCGCCATAGAAGGTTGATTCCCAGAAATGCCACTAAAGAAGAGCCTGCAAAATACCCGCCTGGTTCCGGAACTGCGATGATCTCACGGTCGTAAGTGCCTCCAGAAATTTGGAAGGCAGTGCCAAGGAAACTTTGCCCGAAATCGCTGTAGAAGCTGATTTGCTGTAACTGCTGTGCGGTGAGAGTGCTGTTGGTGAAGTAAATCTGGTCGGTATTGCTCCCGGTGCCACCTTGCCAGAGGGTGGTTCCTGTCCAGTTGTAGATCGAGAGCATGGCATTCGCATTGTTCCAATTGATGCCGTTGAATTGGATCAGCACTCCGTTGGAGCTGGTGCCGAGGTCGATCGTCGAGTTCGCGCTGAGAGTCAGTGCTCCCACCGCTCCGCTATAGCCTGCCGCGCCGAAAGCTAGCGTGCCGCCATTGAGCTCGATACCGGTGGAGGTCCCGATGGCATCGTCCGCTGTCACCAGAAATGAGCCTCCGTTATTGATGGTGACCTTCGCGCTGGACCCGACGGCACCTGCGGCGGCGGCCGTGAGCGTGCCGCTGTTGATCGTTGTGTTCCCGGTATAGGTGTTCACCGCGCTCAAGGTCAGATTTCCCGTGCCGTTTTGAATAATCGACCCACTGCCAGTGATGGCGGATCCCGAAAAATGCGTGCCTTGCACAACAGAGTCCGAGCGGTTGAAGACGAGCGTGGCGTTGTTGGTGATCGTGCTGGTCAGGGCAAGTGCTCCGCTTGTGCCGCCGTTTCCGATTTGTAATGTGCCAGCGTTGATCGTGGTGGCTCCGGTGTAGGTGTTGTTAGCTGAGAGGATGAGCGTGCCAATGCCGGTTTTGGTAAGGTTGGTATTGGCACCACTGATGAGTGCTTGGGTAATCGATGTTGTGTTGATTACATTCAAGGTTCGAGTGACTCCGGAACCGATGTTCAGGTTTCCAGAGCCGGTAAAAGTCAGGTTGCCTGTGCCGCCGGAGGCTTCGCCGAGGGTAATGGTCACACCGGTTCCGAGAATACTTGTGTAATTGGCGGTGATCGTTCTGGCGGTGGAGTCGGAGCTGGCCAAGGTCACATTGTTGTTGGTTGTCCAATTTCCGGTTCCCAGCGCGTTGTTGTTTCCGATCCGGATGGTGCCTCCATTAAAAGTCGAGCCGCCGGAGTAAGAGTTGCTCCCTGAGAGGGTGAGAGCGCCGGTTCCGTTTTTGGTCAGCGAGCCCGATCCGCTCAGGATGCCGGAGAGGGTTTGATTGCTGTTTGATGCAAACAGGAATACTCCGCTGTTGGTCATATTGCCAGAATAGCTGCCGCCTGCGAGGAGACCGGTGGAGGCGATTTGGAGCGTGCCGGCAGTGATGGTGGTGTCTCCTGTGTAAGAGTTGTTTCCGCTGAGCGTGAGAATGCCGCTGCCCGCCTTCGTTAAGGCGCCGGTCGTGTTGGCTGCGTTTCCCGAAATGGTGAGGGAAGTGGCGGCAGTGGTCACGCTGATTGTGCTCGAAGTGCCTGCAGTGAGGGTGAAATTGCGGTCCGTCGAGCCGTTGGAGGAGCCGGTGTATTCCAAAATGCCGCCTCCCAGAACGAGGTTGGCTGCGGAGTTGGTGGAGTTCCCGAGTGCTCCAGAAACGCCGCCGTTGGTAATGCTGGCGATGCTGAGGGTCCCGGCGTTGATCGTCGTCGCGCCGGTGTAGGTGTTCGTGCCGTTGAGTGTGAGTGTGCCGGCTCCGGATTTCACGAACTCTCCCGAACCAGAGACCACACCTGCGAGGCTGGCGTTGTTGAAGTTTGTGTCAAAGGCTGTTGTGCCTGTGGAGAGGATGACACTGTTAGCAACGGTCAAGTTGTTGGCACCGCTTTGGAGCGTGGCGGTGTTGCCTCCGCCGGGATTGAGAGTGATCGTGCCGTTGGAGTTTCCAAAAGCCGTGCTGGTTCCGATGACCACTGTGCCGCCGATGATCGTGGAGCCACCGGAATAGGAATTGTTGCCGCTGAGGGTCAGTGTGCCAGAACCAGATTTCGTAAGCCCTGCGAAGCCAGCGAGGTTGGCTCCGATGGTTGTGTTGCCTGTGGCGGAGATATTGATGGCGTTGATGGCCGAGGAGTTCACGGTGAGAGTGTTTGAACCATTGATCGCCACCTCGGAGGTTGAGTCGGTGAGGGTGCCGATCGTGTAATTCGCACCGAGCGTGGTGGTGAGGTTTCCCGCACCGGTCGCGGCGAATTTGACATCCGACAAGGCTGTGAGGGCGCTTCCAGCGATCGAAGCGGAACCATTGATCGTGGAACTGAAGTTGGTGGCGGTCCAACTCGTTCCTCCAGCGCCCGTCCAGAAGGCATCCGTGGTGCTGATATTCGCCGTCAGCCAGAGTGAGGTGGCGTTTGAGGAAAGGGAGAAGGCGTAGCCAGCCTGCTGCGAGTAGCTGCCCAGGTTCCATGTCCCGGCCAAGCCGCTGGAAGCGGTAAGCAGTGTCCAAGTTTGTGGGGCTGAGATCGAGTTCAGGAAGCTCAGGTTGACGCTGTTTGTTCCGGTGAGAGTGGCCGCACCACCGAAATTCAAGCGGTCCGATGTGCCTGCTGAGAGGTCGACATCAAAGCTCAGAGCCGCTGTGCTGAGCGAGATGCCTGAACTTCCGAGAGTGATCGTCCGTGTGGCGCCGTCAGCGAGGCTCAACGTCGAACTGCTTGTCGCATTCAGGCTGGTGATGCTGGTAGAGAGAGCGTTTGCACCGCTGAAAAGCAGCGTGCCTCCCCCGGTGGAGCGGAGTGCCCCAGCGTTGGTGTTCGATCCGGAGAGGGTGGTGGTGAAAGCGGAGGTGTGGGAGACATCACCCGATCCGCTCAGGTTGTTGGCAACGCTTGTGGAGGCGGAGTTGGCCAGTTGCAGTGCGGCTCCGCTGGAGATGGAAATGTTTCCACTTCCGGCCGAGCCCGAGGCACCGGTGAGCGAGAGTGTGCCGGTGGCGATGGTGGTGCCTCCCGAGTAGGAATTGTTCGCGGAGAGAACGAGCGTGTTCGCGCCGAGTTTGGCCAGGCTGATCGCGCCGCCGCCCGTGCCGGTGGAATTGGCGATGGTATCCGCGATCGTGAAACTGCTTCCCGCGGCATTCGTGGTGTCGAAGGCGATCTGCGAACCGGAGCGTAGGCCGTTGTTGTTCACCGAGCCTCCGAGCCCACCAAGATTGGTGAGAATCGTGGTGACATTTCCCGTGGAAAATTCGCCTGTGCCTCCGACATTCAAAGCCAGTGCGCCTCCGCTGGCCACGGAAACATTTGAGGCTGTCCAACTCGCCGATGTGCCGTTGTAGAGCGAAGCCGTCTTCGCTAATTGCAGGGTTCCGGCATTGATGGTGGTCGCACCGGTGTAGGTGTTGTTGCCAGAGAGGAATTGCATGCCGGTGCCATTTTTGGTGAGGGTCATTCCAGCCGCGCCGTCGGTGATATTTCCGCTGTAGGTGTAGTTGCTTCCAGAAAAAGTGTTCAGCGTGAGGGACGTCATTTGTCCGAAGGTTGTCGCATTACCAGCAAAAACCGTGCTGAGATTTTTACTGCCAGTAAGGCCGCCGATGGTTGGGGTGGTGATACCTGAGGCCAGGCTAAATGCACTGTTAGCCGAGGTTGAGGTATCGATCGCACTGTTCTGGAGGGCGAGATTGTTACCAAGCACAAGCTTGTTGGTGCCGGCGTTTGTTACTGCAGTCGTTCCGCTGAAGGTGTTGGCAGAGGCCAAAGTTAAAACCCCACTGCCCGTGTGAACGAATGCGACCTTCTTGCTGGTTCCGTCTGTGATCGTTCCACTGTAGGTGTTTGTATTTGCATTAGTGGCCGTTAATGTCGATGTGCCTGCACTCGTGGAATTGTCTGTGATCGTGCCAGATGTGGACTGCATATTCCCAACGGTAAAATTATTGCCGTTGAGGTCGAGAACGCCCGTGTTGCTGAAGGTTCCCCAAGTCAGGTTGCTGGCTCCAACGACAATTCTTCCGGCTCCTCCAAGATTTATTCCGCTCCCATTTCCGGACAATGTCAGGACAGCGCCAGAGACCGGTGTGAAACCACCTGCACCGGACGCCGTGCCGGTCAATGTCACATTACCCGTCACATTCCGTGTAGAAGGAGACCCAGCTGAAAGAACAATATCGGAGTTGATCGTCAAAGTATTGGGGCTGTTGTTGGTGATGAATCCGTTATTTGTTGCGTTGATCGTAAGGGTTCCCCCGTTAAGCGTGATTGCGCCAGATTGAGATCCTACACTGATGGAGCGGATATCCACGGTGCCTGCGACAGTAATCGTGCCGCTGGCGAGTCCGCTCGTGTTGGTGCCAAAATTTACCTGGTCGGCGGGGCCAGTCGTGACAGTGGTGCTGAGCGTGGCATCGGCACCGCCAGTGGCGTTACCTGACCACAGGGTGGTGCCAGCGGAACTCCAAGTGCCGCCTGCCGTGCCGAAGCCAGCGGTCGTGCCGTTGTTATCCCAATAATACGTTGCAGCGTGGACCGGATCACTGCTGCAGAGAACTATTACTGGGACGGCCCAAAATAGACGAGCTTTGTCAAGGATATTTTTGTAACGATGATGTAACGAAGGTGGGTGGAATAGCACATTCATCGGGGGGGGGATGGTTGAAGGGGGGGCCCATTAACAATACCCGATCACCACGAACCCGCCATATCGATTTTGTGTAAAAGCTAGTGAATTTTATCCACCTTCAGCCAGGTTTAGAAATTCGGGACAAATCGTTGCAGGGCGAAAGGGAAGACGTAACCGCTGGCGAAAAATTGCTAAGAACGGAAGTCGGATGTTTTCAATCCGCAAACCATTGGCGACTTGAGCACCTCGGTGCGGTGAGACTTGACTATCTCGGCATGGGGCGGGCACGGCGAAAGGCTCCACACGGCCAGCCCCGCGCGACATGCAGGGCTTGTTTTGAGAAATGGGAGGAGTCCCGGGGTTGTTCGGGTATCTGCCGATGGGAGGATGAAAGCGCCTGCGCTGCGGAGAGTGTTCGATGGCCATTCGGACTGAAAAGGCGTAAGTTGTCGTATGACCTTGGCCAATCAACTGACGATTTTACGGATTGTTTTGATTCCAGTTTTTGTCTTTTTCAGCATTTCCTACGGGCAGAGCCGTGGGGGCGGGATGCCGCTGGAGTGGCAGCGCATGGCAGCGATTTTCGTTTTCATTCTGGCTGCGGTGACCGACGCGTTGGATGGCTACATTGCCCGGCATTGGAATCAGCGCAGCCGTCTCGGGGCGGTGTTGGACCCGATCGCCGACAAGGGGCTTTTGCTCACAGCTATTGTGACGCTGAGTCTGAGCCAATGGAGCCAGACCTTTCCGCTCTGGTTTCCCGTGCTGGTCATTGCCAGGGATGTCGTGATTCTGGCCGGTTGCGGCGTGCTGTATTATCTTAACGACGGCTTGGACGTGAAGCCGAGTTGGACGGGCAAGTCGGCCACTGCCGCCCAGATGGTGGCCATCGCTTGGATGATGCTGCAGATGCCGCATTATCTCGCTTCCGTGTATGCGGCTGGTATTCTCACCCTCCTCAGCGGGGTGGATTACTTGATCCGGGGCAGCCAGCAAGCCCGCCACCACGCCAAACCACACTTATAAACCATGCGTCATGTCGCCATCATCGGCCGTCCCAATGTGGGAAAATCGGCCCTGTTCAACCGTCTTGCGGGACGACAGATTTCCATCGTCCACGATCAACCAGGCGTGACGCGCGATCGCATCGGCTCGATTTGCAAACTGGGGCAGGCTCCCTTTGAGATCACGGATACGGGCGGCATTGGCTCCGAGCCCGACCCCGATTTTGCCGAAAGCACACGCGAGGGGGCGTTCATCGCCATGGGGAGTGCGGATGTCATTTTGTTTGTGACGGACTCCATCGACGGCGTGACTCCACTCGACGGAGAGCTGGCCGCAATGATCCGCAGCGCTGCGAGGCAGGTCATCCTAGTGGTGAACAAAGTCGATACCGAGGGACATGAATCGCGTTGCTTTGAGTTTTCGCGTCTGGGTTTCAAAAACCTCGTCACCGTCAGCGCCGCGCATGGCAGGGGCATTGGCGAGTTGGTGGATCTAATCGAGTCGCTGCTGCCCGAGCCGGAGCCCGTGCGGGAGGCCCATGAAATGCCACCGCTCAAGCTTGCGCTGATCGGCCGTCCGAATGTTGGAAAGTCCTCACTGGTGAATCAAATTCTCAACGAAAACCGCACCACCGTGAGCGACATCGCCGGCACCACTCGCGATACGATCGATGTCGAAACGGAATACGAGGGGCAGCGCTACATCCTTTGCGACACAGCCGGCATCCGCCACCGCTCGAAGCACAACACATCCGTCGAGGTCTTCAGTGTGATGAGATCGGAAAAGACCATCCGACGCGTGGATATTAACATCCTCGTGATTGATGCCACCAGCGGAGTCACCGCACAGGACAAGAAGATCGCGGGGCTGATTCAAAAGGCCAAAAAACCCGCGATCATCGTTTTGAACAAATGGGACCTCATTGAGAAGCAGACCAACAACGACCCGGCGTTGCTTCGCGAGCATGTCGATCGTGCGAGGGCCGAATTGTTCTTTCTCGATTACGCTCCAGTCGTGATCCTATCCGCCCTGACCGGGGAAAACGTGCGGAGGCTCTTCACAATGGTCGAGAAGGTCCGTCAGCACGCCACCCGCCGCGCCGGGACGGGAGAGTTGAACCGCGTTCTCCGGGCCGCCATGGAGCGCCAGGCCCCGCCCTCGCGGGGATCTCGCCGCTTCAAACTTCTGTATGCTACGCAGGCGAAGGAAAGCGCGAATTCGCAAATCGCGCCTCCCCTTTTTGTTCTGTTTGTCAATGATCCGAGGCTCCTTCCCGAGAGCTATCAAAATTATCTCTGTGCCCGCATTCGGGACGAATGGGAATACCCTGGCCTGCCGATTCTCATGCGCCTGCGCGGTCGCGAGGGCGTCACCCAAGAAGTGAACGAGTAGGCCTGGTTTTCAACAGCGGGGTCGATCCTTGACAGGTTTGCATCGACTTCATCGTCTTGGGCGTAGTATATATTTGGGATCCCAAGTCATGATCAAATCATCATCCTCCTCCACGCGTTCGGGTCCAAGTCCGATTCTTCTGTGGATCAATTCATCCATCGGAAAAAAAACGATTGTCGCCGTAACAGGACTATTGCTCGTGCTCTTTGTCATGGGGCACCTCCTCGGCAACCTCTCCATTTATCTCGGTCCCCATGCGATCAATGCCTACGCTGAGAAGCTTCACAGCCTCGGCCCGCTCCTCTGGGTCATTCGATTGGGCCTGCTCTCGGTGGTCGGCCTGCACATTTATTTCACGATGCTCCTCTGGAAAGAAAACCAGACGGCCCGGCCGAAAAAATACATTGCCTCGAATCCCATCGGGACGACTGTTTTCGCGCGCACGATGCGCTTGAGCGGATTGGTTGTGCTGGCCTTTGTGATATTCCATCTCGCCCACTTTACAGCGCGGGTTGTTGATCCCTCCTACAAGTCCCTGACGACCACTTTGGACGGGCACCCTGTTCACGACGTCTATGCGATGGTGGTCAAAGGCTTCAGCAACGTCCCTGTGGTATGCGTCTATGTTGTTGGCCTTTTTCTCTTGACATTGCACCTGAACCACGGCCTGAGCAGCCTCTTTCAGACACTGGGCATCACCAACCTCCGCATCCGTAGAAACTACGAACTCGCCGGGCGCCTGCTCGCGTGGATGTTGTTCCTTGGATATGTCTCGATCCCCCTCGCCATTCTCGTCTTCGGACTTGGAAAAGGAGCCGCACAATGACACTCGACGCCAACATCCCCGCCGGTCCTCTTGATAAGAAGTGGACCTCCTATAAAAACAACGCAAAACTCGTCAGCCCCGCCAACAAGCGGAAGTTCGAGCTGATCATTGTCGGTTCCGGCCTCGCAGGGGCCTCTGCCGCCGCCACGCTGGCCGAGCAGGGTTATAAGGTGAAATGCTTCTGCTACCAGGACAGTCCTCGCCGGGCCCACTCGATCGCCGCACAAGGCGGCATCAACGCCGCGAAGAATTATCAGAACGATGGCGACAGCGTTTACCGCCTCTTCTACGACACGATCAAAGGGGGCGACTTCCGCTCCCGCGAGGCGAATGTGCACCGCCTTGCCGAAGTCAGCAGTTCGATCATTGACCAGTGTGTGGCCCAAGGCGTTCCCTTCGCCCGCGAGTATGGGGGACTCCTCGACAACCGTTCCTTCGGCGGAGCCCAAGTCTCCCGCACCTTCTACGCCCGGGGACAGACGGGCCAGCAACTCCTCCTTGGAGCTTACGCCGGCTTGAGCCACCAGATCGCCACAGGCGCAGTGAAAATGTTTCCGAGAACAGAAATGCTCGACCTGGTGTTGGTCGACGGCCATGCAAAGGGCATCATCGTCCGGGACCTGAACACCGGCGAGATCACGAGCCACGCAGCGGATGCCGTGCTCCTCTGCACCGGAGGCTACGGAAATGTGTTTTACCTTTCAACCAATGCGCGCGGCTGCAACGTCACGGCCACCTTCCGTGCCTACAAACGCGGCGCCTTGTTTGCGAACCCCTGTTTCACCCAAATCCATCCGACCTGCATTCCTGTAAGCGGAGATTACCAGTCCAAGCTCACGCTCATGAGCGAATCGCTCCGGAATGATGGCCGCATCTGGGTCCCCAAGCGCAAAGAGGATTGCGCGAAAGATCCGTCCTCAATTCCCGAGGCGGACCGCGATTATTTCCTCGAGCGCAAATACCCCAGCTACGGAAACCTTGCCCCGCGAGACATCTCGTCCCGGTCGGCCAAGGAAGCCTGCGATGAGGGGCGGGGCGTCGGCCCCGGGGGTCTCGGCGTGTATTTGGATTTCGCTGATGCCATCAAGCGTCTCGGCCAAAAAACCATCGAGGAACGCTATGGCAACCTCTTTGAGATGTATCAGAACATCACAGGCGAGAATGCCTACGAGCGCCCAATGCGCATCTACCCGGCCGTGCACTACACGATGGGCGGGCTCTGGGTGGACTATAACCTGATGAGCAACATCCCCGGCCTGCATGTGCTGGGAGAGGCGAATTTCTCGGATCACGGCGCCAACCGCCTCGGGGCCAGCGCGCTCATGCAGGGACTGGCGGACGGGTATTTTGTGATTCCTTACACGCTTGGCAACTACCTCACCACACAGTTCGGCAAGAAGGTGGATTCCAGCCACCCCGCCTACGAGCAGGCCTTGAAAGAGACCAAAGCGCGTGTGCAGCGTCTTCTCGACATCAAGGGCTCGCGTCCAGTGGACAGCTTCCATCGCGAACTGGGACTCCTCATGTGGGACTACTGTGGCATGGCCCGGAGTGCCCAGGGACTCACCGAGGCGATCGGGAGGATTCAAAACCTTCGCAAGCAATTCTGGAGCGACCTCAAGCTCCTTGGCGGGGTGGATGGCATCAACATGGAACTCGAACGAGCCGGCCGCGTGGCCGATTTCCTGGAGTTCGGCGAGCTCATGTGCCTCGATGCGCTCACACGCGACGAGTCATGCGGCGGGCATTTCCGCACCGAGCACCAAACGCCCGACGGCGAGGCGCTTCGCAATGACGAGCAATTCTCCTTCGTCTCCGCTTGGAAGCACGAGGGCGACGGCCAGTCCCCCACTCTCGTCAAAGAACATCTCGTTTACGAGCAAGTCAAACCTTCCACCCGCAGCTACAAATAATCCGCAACCATGAAATTCCACCTCAAAGTCTGGCGGCAGAAAGACTCCAACTCCGAAGGCACCCTCGAGGATTACACGGCGGAAAACATCCCCGCCGACGCCTCGTTCCTCGAGATGCTCGACATTGTGAACAGCAGTCTCACGGGAAAAGACGTGCCGCCGATCCAGTTCGACTCGGACTGCCGCGAGGGCATCTGTGGCAGTTGTTCACTGACGATCAATGGCATTCCCCACGGCCCGGGCCGCGGCACCACCTGCCAGCTTTATATGCGCCATTTCCGTGATGGTGACACGATCACGATCGAGCCGTTCCGAGCCGATGCCTTCCCCGTCCAGCGCGATGTGGTCGTGGACCGCTCCGCCTTTGACCGCATCATCCAAGCCGGCGGCTACATCAGCGAGCGCAGCGGATCCGCCCCCGATGCTAACTCCGTTCCGATTCCCAAGACCGTCGCAGACAAAGCCATGGATGCCGCCGCTTGCATTGGCTGCGGTGCTTGTGCCGCTGCCTGCCCCAATGGCTCCGCGATGCTCTTTGTGAGCGCGAAGGTCACACACCTTGGCCTCCTGCCGCAAGGAAAGCCCGAATCAGACCGTCGCGTTCTCGGCATGGTTCGCCAAATGGACAAGGAAGGCTTCGGCAACTGCTCGAACTACTATGCCTGCGAAGCCGTCTGCCCGGCGGGTGTTCCTGCGGCTTTCATCGCCCGAATGAACCGCGAATTCACGTCCGCGTCCCTCAAGGAAATGGCAGGTATGACTGTCTGAGCCACCGCTTTTTCCTTGGTGGCCTGGATGCGAAGAATTTGAGTCTGGCTTTCAAGGAACCCCCGAGCGGAGTCCGTTAAAAGCTGGGCCCAGGTAGGAAATAACATCCGAGGCCGTGAGGGATTCCTGGGAGGCAGGGGTATCACGAAGGGCGAGCTCAGCGGCGTGTCCGCAGAGCCAGGCAGAGAGTTTTGCGGATTGGAGTGGTGTTTTTCCTTGGGCGATCAAGGCGGCGGCAACCCCGCTGAGGGTGTCTCCCATGCCGCCGCTGGCCATGCCGGGGTGTCCGGTGGAGTTGTAGGCGGATGCTGAGCCGCGCTCTCCGATGACGGTGCGTGCCCCTTTCAGGAGCAATGTGACGGGATACTCGGCTACGAAAGCCTCAAGCCACGCGCGGCGGGTGCGCGATTTCCGGGGAAAGAGGCGCTCCATTTCGAGGGGATGCGGAGTGAGTAGGCGCGGGGCGGGCTGGTTTTGGAGAAAGGAAGGGTCTTGGGAGATGGCATTGAGCGCGTCGGCATCGATAACGCATGGCGTGGTGCAGCGGGAAAGAAAATCGCGGACCATGTCGTCACGCTCCCGACCGAGTCCGGGACCGATAGCGATGGCGTCGAATTTTTGATCAAGGATTTCACACAGGTCGAGCACCGGGCTGACCATAACCTCTGGAATCACAGCAGCCGAGAGGGCCGGGGCGACATCTGGAGGCACGAAGAGTGTGACAAGGCCGGCTCCGGCTTTAACAGCAGCCGCAGTGGAGAGGCGTGCCGCACCGGGATATTTCAGGCTACCGGCGATAATGGCAACCCTTCCGCACTGGCCCTTGTGAGTGTCGAATCCGCGCGGAGGAAGAAGGCTCCGGAGATTGGTCGATTGAAGAATCGAGGCAGCGTCGGCATCGGCAGGCGCATGGACGCCGGGTAAGGGGATCACGGCCAACCTGCCGACGAATTGCGTGGCCACATCGGCGACGAGTTCGGTTTTTACGAAGCCCATGGCCGCGGTGGCATCCGCTTGCACACTGACCTTTGAGCCAAGTCCGCTCGGAAGATCCAATGCGAGAACCCATGCCGCCCCCGTGGAACGCAGGGCATTGATGTGTTGAATGGCGGAGGCCACGGGTTCCCGAGGTTCGCCCGAGACGCCGATGCCAAGGAGGCCATCGAGAATGATCAACGGGCCGACGGCGTCCGAGCGGGTCTTCCAGATGCGGCCGAGTTGTTTCGCTGCAAGGGGAGAAAGCGCGGAATCGGGGAATGTTTTTTGGAGTTTGATCGACCATCCGTGAGCAGCGAGATGGCGAGCGGCCACGAGGGCATCGCCGCCGTTATGGCCCTTACCAAAAAAAACCAGGCACGTGCCGGGTTGTGGGTGGAATTGGCACACGATGCGGGCCGCCTCCCGACCCGCGATTTCCATCAGGCCTTCCGCGGTGGCCCCGGCAGCGAAAGCCTCGTTTTCCGCTTCAAGCATCTGGGCGGCGGAGAGGATCATAACCTCAAACGAAGAATGATTTGATGCGCTCGTAGAAGTTCTTGTGGATCGGGTTGTTTTCCTCGCCACACAGTTCCGCAAAGCGCTCGAGGGCTTCGCGCTGGCTCGAGTCCAAGCGCGTGGGCACCTCGACCTGCACATAGGTCAGGATATCGCCCTTGGCCACCCCCTGGAGAGCCGGCATTCCAAGACCGCGAATACGGAAAGTCGATCCACTCTGCGTGCCAGCAGGAATTTTCAAATTCACGGCCCCTTCGAGCGTCGGCACGCGGATTTCGCCTCCGAGGGCTGCCGTCGTAAAAGGGATCGGCACCTCGCAGGCGAGATCCATGCCGTTACGGGTGAAAACCTCGTGCTCCTTGATGTGGATGACCACATAAAGATCGCCTGCGGCCCCTCCGCGTAGGCCAGCCTCTCCACCTCCTGTGCTGCGTAGCCGCGAGTCGCTGTCGATGCCCGCCGGGATTTTGATTTTGACGCGGCTCGTCTTCTCGACGCGGCCCTCGCCTTGGCAGGAATGGCAGGGCTTCTCGATGATGCGGCCCGAACCGTGGCAGGCCGGGCAGGTCTGGGCGACTTGGAAAAAGCCGCGCGAGGCAACGACCTGCCCCCTTCCCCGACAAGTGGGGCACGTGACGGCCTTGCTGCCTTTCTGCGCTCCTGAACCGGTGCAGGGTTCGCAGACATCGAGCTTGCGGATTTCGATTTCCTTTTCAGAACCCTTCGCAGCCTCCTCGAGAGTGATCTGCATATCGTAGCGGAGATCGGATCCGCGCTGACGCCCGGAGGAGTCCATACCACCACCAGCCCCGAAAAATTGTTCAAAAACTCCACCCCCACCGCCACTGAAGACTTCCTTGAAAAGATCGAAGGGATCGTGGAAGCCCCCTCCCCCGGCCATGCCATTTTGAAAGGCGGCATGGCCGTATCGATCATAGGCAGCGCGCTTGTTGGGATCGCTGAGTGCTTCGTAGGCTTCGCCGAGTTCCTTGAATTTCTCCTCCGCCTCGTGATCTCCCGGGTTTTTATCCGGGTGGTATTTAACCGCGAGTTTTCGGTAGGTCCGCTTCAATTCCTCCTCGCCGACGTTTCTATCAACGCCGAGAATTTCGTAGTAGTCCCTTTTTTTGCTCATTGCACACCTTTGGAGACGATGACGGACGCGGCACGAATGAGCCGGTCCTTGAGCTTGTAGCCCTTGCGGACCTGACGGATCACCTGCCCCTCGGGAATTTCGGAGCTGAACTCCTGGGACACGGCATCGTGTTTGTTGGGGTCAAAAGCCTCCCCGCTCGTAGGGACCTCCTCGAGCCCGTTGGCGCGGATGAACTCCTGAAGCTGGCGGTGCACCATCGACATGCCTTGAAGCACTGAGGCGGCGTCTGTTGCATTCCGGGCGGCATCGAGGCCGAGCTCGAAGTTGTCAATGACCGGAAGCAACTTCTCCAAGAGCCCGTTGTTCGCATAACGGATCGCCTCCTCTTTCTCGCGAAGCGAACGCTTGCGAAAATTGTCCAGATCGGCACGAGCGCGGAGCGCGAGGTCTTTCAGCTTGGCGGCTTCGGCCTGAAAGTCGACATCGGCAATTTCGCCATCCGGAGTCGCCTCGACGGCATCTTCCATGGTTTGATCATCAAGGGGATTCGATTCGTTTGAAGTATTCATTTTTTGGATATGGCTATGAGTGTAAAATCGTCGTGCTTGAAATCGGCCCCGGTGAGGCTTCGGACATCCTCCGCGACATGCCGCACGACACCAGCTGCTCCGTGTGGTGCGCTGACGCGAAGGGCCTCGGCGAGGCGCTCAAGCCCGTATTCAAGACCTTCGTGATTCATGGCTTCGGTGGCTCCGTCGGTGTATAGCAGGATGCAGTCTCCAGCCTCCATCACAAGTCTCAAATCGGCGCAAACTCTATTGAAGACCTCGCCGCTGTCAATGCCGAGAGCCATGCCTTTCGGGCTGAGCTTTTCGACCAATCCCGTGGCAGCGCGGTAGAGAAGCGGCGCATCGTGGCCCGCCCGGGCGAGAGCCACCCGACCCTCCGCATCCTCGAGAATCAAATATGCCATGCTGATGAACATGTCTTCCTTGATGTCGGGGTAGAGTTGGGCATTCACCCGCTTGAGAACATCGGAGGCTGAATCGGTGGCTGTGGCCTCGCGACGAAGGACGCCTCGGCACATCGCCATGATGAGGGAAGCGGGAATTCCCTTGCCGGAGACATCCGCGATGGCCACACCAAGACGGTCCGAGCCGAGCGGAATATAATCAAAATAATCCCCGCTCACATGCCTTGCGGCGAAGCTGACGGCACTCAGTTCGTAACCGGGGAATACCGGATCCACGTCAGGGAGCAGAATGCGCTGGATGTCTCGGGCGATCTCCAGATCGCGATCGAGAAGTTTTTTTTCTCCAGCCTCGAGGTAGATCGCTTCGTTGTATAAAGCAAAGGCGCTCTGTTCCGCGATGGCACGGAACACCTTGAGGTCTTTTTCCTCAAAAGCTGGAGCGCTCAAGGGATTGACAAGAGCCATGACCCCGATCGTGCGGTGCCTGTAGACGAGTGGCCCGAGAATTGCCGAATGCGCCGGCAGCCGGGGGTCGCTGCCTCCACTGATCCTTCGTGTCGCTCCGCTTCTCCAACACTCGGAAAAAAGACCACTGGCCTCTTTGGCAACCGGTTGGAGTTGCAGAAAACTCTCGATCACCAGAGGACTCTGGATGGCTTGCGAGAGAATGTGGTTGGGAATTTCCACAAAAGGCGGGCACCCCGCCGTGATGAATGCCGGCGTGAGGGCCGAATCTGTCTTATTTGTGAGATAAAGCGCACCGGCTTGGGCATCGAGTATGCGAAGGGAACTCTCGACGATGAGACGGTGGAGTTCCGAACTCCGGACGCCCTCGGAGAAAGCAGCACCGATCCCATGGAGAAAATCGAAAACCCTGTCCTCCTCCTTCTGCAGTGCCCGAAGATTTTGCTCCAGAAAGGAAATCCTGCTTCTGGTTCCGCGGAAGCCCAGCACGACCGCAGCGATCAGCAAAAGAATGGAGGCGGTAATGAGGATTGGCCACATGAGAGGATTCCAAGAGTAACCTCCCGAAAGGCAGATTGCCAATCAAGAGCGATTAACGTCGCTCGGGGTCAGATTGGCCTTCCGCGATCTCCTGGCGCAGATACTCAATGACATCCTGAAAACGCACAGCGTTGAGAGGGTTCGCGTCGACGAGGGCCTCGTGGGCTGCAAGGATGGCCGCAATCTGCTCACCCGGAGCAGCACCGGCAACTCCAGCCTTCTGCATTTCCTGCGGTCTGCCGATGGCCGGGTCGGCCTCGACTTGAAAGAGGTGGTCCAACCCTAGACCCTCGAGAAGAGAGAAATTCCGAGAGTTCGCCCTCACGACCCGAAGCAACCCATTTTCCAATTCGCGAAGACTGAACGCCACAGAGGCCAGCGTGCCCATGAATGTCGAGTCCATGAGCTCACACTTTTCGAGATCGAGAATGAACTCACTATGGCCTTTGGAAATCATGCGCTGCACGAATTCCTTGACACACCTTGAGTTTTCAAAAGTGCCCCGGCCTTCGAGTTTCATCCAGACGGTGCCCTTTTCACTACCAACAAGAATAGAAGAGGATTTGCTCACAGAATGCAGAGAGATAACATTACTCTGGAGAACAGAAATTCAAAGCGTGTTCACCTCCACATGTGGGACTGGCGTAAAGCAACAATGCGGCCATCCACGATCAGAACGGCTCTCCATGCGGTAACCGGCCCATTTTCCAGAAATTCGTCACCGGTGACTTCGAACGTCGAGCGATGCGATCCCAACGAGTCGGGGTAGTGGCGCTCCTTGGCAATGACATGACTGGCTAGACCCGCTTGTCTGTATTCCAAGCGCAGCGTGACGTCTGATCGCGTCGAGTTGCGCCAGAAAATGGTGTAGTAATTTCCGCGCCGCCGTTCGATTTCGGTAAAATCCACTGCTCCGTAGGTCAACCTAGCCCGCTCGAAGAGAATCGACTCACTCTTTGTCTCTGGCTGGATATGATCCGGAGAGAAAGACGTGAGAAGGATTTTCCTGAACTGATACCCCTCATCGAGGGCCAGAGGCAGAACGTTGGCCTTCGGGAGATGGGAAGCAGGTCCCTCCGGTGTTGAACATCCCGCCAGTAGTAATGATGAAATCAGGCCGACGATCCAGGTGCAGCGGTTCATTGCTCCTTGATCAAAGCTCTTTTACTGCAGAGTGTCAATTTTCCGCACATTCAATGAGCGTTGCGTTGCAAATCTCAGGTTCCCTCGCTAGGGTTTGAAGCCAGTGGAACCTGCCTCATCTCCAGCGAATTCCGGCAGTGTGCAAAGCCGGCTCGAGGATGCACTGCGATTCGCCTCCCGCCTCCACGCTTCTACCCGAAGTCTTTTGCGCCGAATCCAGCGCAAGCCACGAACGATCACCGAGGGACCGAACCTGCTTCCTATGCTCATTCAAGTCCTTGCCGCATTCTCGCGTGTTGACGGGGAATTGCTCGAAGAGGAGATCGACTCCAGTCTTGGCTTTCTCCGCTACGACTACCCCGATGCGGTCTACTCCGAGCTTCGCGAACTTTTTCGAAATGCGCTTCAACAAAAACAGGACTTGGAAGCCATGGCGCAGAACCTTGCTGGCCGCCTCGGCGACGAACGAAAAATCCTACTCGGTGTTCAACTCTACGACCTCATCGCGCGCGCCGGGCTTCAAAGCGAAGCCGTGGTGGCTTATTATGAATTCATGTCCCGACTCGGCATGGCTTCGCAGGCCATTGACATTGTCTATCAACTCAACGCCGACGACAAAGCCGACTCCTCGGTTTACAGCTCCGGCACTTCGCCGCTTGAAATGGTGAGTTTCGGCTTCAAGGATTCCACCGATGTGGTGCTAGCCGACTTCGCGCCCAACGAACGCCTGAACACCTACCGCTACGGCGATCTAGTCATCATCAAAAACCTGAGCGCGCGTCCCATCATCGTTCAGGGCCGACCGCTAGATCCCGGCAGCTTCGCCCGCCTGTATCCTGGCCAGAGGGTTCTTGTGGACGATGTCGTGCTGACCTATGCGGATCTGATTTTTTACTTCAACGCAAAGAAGAACGTCACCCTTCCCAAAATCTTTGTGGCGGTCAATCAGGACGACGAAGTCACTCTCGAGAAAAACCGCTCCAGGGACACGTGTCTGGAGGTCGCTTTCGGCCTGCGCGTCAGCGTCAAAGCGCTCAAAAATGTCGATGCCGTTCTCAATGGCATACGTCTCGATGCTGGACGGGAGGCCTCGGCGACGCTGGAGGATAAAATCATTTTTCACGACGACAGCGAGCTCGACCTGGATTACCTGCGCCTGCGCGCGCGCTCCTATGGCGGACGGTTTCTCCTGAAGGCCTCCAAAAGCGAATACCTCGTCTCCAACAACCCGGGACTGCTTGAGGAAGACGATATCCTTCTCGCACCGGGATCAGGAGGCGATGTGCTTCTGAGAATCTCCTGCGACTATGAACGCAAGATCGGCCAAATGGAGGTCCTGCAAGCGGACCGTCCGATCATCGTGCGCGGCGTGCCGGTGCGGAATTCCTGCTCTTTGGAAGATGGCGACACGATCCGCGTCGATGCCGGTCAGGTGTTGCGCTGCAATTTTTCCGAGCGCCTGATTGAAGAGGAAAAAAATGTCATCCGCAACCTCGAGGCGAGGGATCTCGTGAGCAAATTTCCAAATGGTGTCGTCGCGATCGACGGGGTTTCGTTTTCCGTGAATCGAGGCGAAATGGTCTGTGTCATGGGAGCCAGCGGATGTGGAAAAAGCACACTGCTGCGCGTTCTCTCAGGCCAGTTCCAACCATGCCAAGGCGCGGTGCTTTTCAACAATCGCTCTTTTTATGAGAACCACGAGGCCTTGCGAAAATATGTAACCTACATCCCTCAATACGACGCCTTCGATGAACACCTCACGATCGAGGAGAATCTCGAATTCGCCGCTGCCATCAGAGCCCCCCACCTCGGACGCCGGGAGCGCCTTCGCCGTATTGACACGAAGCTCGCCGAACTCGGCCTCAACGAGCGCAGAACATCCATCGTCGGTTCCGCCGAAAAGAAAATCCTCAGCGGCGGCGAACGCAAACGGCTCAACATCGGTCTCGATATGGTCAGCTCGGCGGACATCTTTCTTTTCGATGAACCTACCAGCGGCCTGAGCTCGAAGGACTCCGAGCACATCATGGAGATCATCCGCGACATGTCGCACAACAAGATCGTGCTCGTCACGATCCACCAGCCGACATCGCGCATTTTCCAGATGTTCCACAAGGCCCTCGTGCTCGACCGCGGCGGCAAACTCGTTTTCTTCGGAACACCCCAGGAAACACTCCGCTACTTCGCCGAAGCCGAGAGCCGCCAGACGGCCACGACATCCTCCGGCGGCTGCGAATCCTGCGGAGCGACTCGCCCGGAGTTCATCTTCGATGTGTTGGAGACTCCGCTGCGCGACCTGGGCGGCGACATCATTCTGGAGGAAAACAACCGAGGACAGCTCGTGCCCGCGCGGCGCTACTCGCCGGACTACTGGCGCGACAGATACGAGTCCCACCGCCTACTCAAGGAGGTCCAGCAGCCATCCCAACCGAAGGAAGTCGCTGCCGCGCCGCCCTCCGACCCTCGCCGACGCGAGCGCCTCCGCCCGAAAGAGCACCTCCGCCAATTCAGCATCCTTCTGCGCCGCGCCTTTCTCAGCAAACTCCGCAACAAGGCCAACCTTCTCACCACCGTGCTGGAGGCTCCACTACTCGCTCTCCTCACCGGCATGGTATTGCGGTATTCCGAGAGTTCCGTTTACGACTTCGCCTCCGCTTTCCACATTCCGACCTACCTTTTCCTCGCCCTCGTTGTGGCCATGTTTCTCGGACTCACCAACAGCGTGGACGACATCATCCACGATCGATCCGTGCTGATGCGGGAGCGAAATCTGAATGTCAACCTCGGCTACTACATCTTGGCAAAAGTTCTCACCCTCGGCTTTTTTGCCTTTATCCAGTGCGCCCTCTTCACCCTCATTGGAAACGCCCTGCTGTCCCTGCGCGATGGATTCTGGATCGTCTTCACGGCCATGTTCCTCACTGCTGCAAATGGCGCTGCGATAGGACTCGTCATTTCCGCACTCGTCAGCCAAAGCAAGACTGGGATTTTGATTATTCCCGTCATTTTAATTCCCCAAATTATCCTCAGCGGCGCGCTCATCAAGTATGAGGAAATGAACCGCAACCTCGATTTCATCCACGCGATCCAGCAGTGGGTGAACCGCCACCCGGACAGCGCGATGCCCGCCCGGAGCGATATACAAGTCCCGTTCATTTGCGAGATCATGCCGACCCGCTGGTCCTACGAAGCTCTCGTGTTTGCCCAGTCCAAGCTCAACCCGCTCACCAGCCGACAGGAAAAAATCCAGTCGATGATCAACCAGCTCGCTCGCCAAAGAAACGCCTCACCCGCACAGGAAGAGCGCCTGGAAGACCTCAAAGACACCCTCGCGCTTCTCTCGGGCCTCGAGGCCGCCACGCCCAGCCAGCTCCGCGCCGCCCTCCGCCGCATTGATGACGTCATCAACGGCGAACCCTTCAAGCCCTCCCGCTTCACGAAATTCGGCACCGGTCTCACCGCCGAGCAGCTCTACGTGAACCAAAAAATCACCGACCTCGTCTCCAAAGCCGAAATGGAGCAAAGCGACTACCGCGAAAACCGACACCTCAATGTCTTCTTCGGTCCTACAAAACAATACTTCGGCCTCAAAGTCGGCATTCTTTGGTTCAATACCGGCGTCCTCATTGTTTCCACACTCACACTATTCGTCATCCTCGGCTTCATCCTCCGCAAACAAATCCGAATGCGGGTCTCTTGACCATCACGCAACATCCTCTGGCAAAAAAATCACTGGCGGGCGCCATTTTCCTGCAGCGAGAAAAGTGTCATTGCTTTTGCCAAGCAAGTGTTTGCCCCCTCCTTCCAATCGCGAAGCATGACAGCACGGACAAAGAGGGATTCGTAAAATAATTTCATTTTCTGAAAATCCGAATCTTCAAGCCGAGTGCGATTTTTGGCTTGATTCAGAAAATTTTGATAGCTTCGAGGAAAAATCAATATGTGGGTGAAGCCCTTTTGACGGAGCGATTCCAAAGTTTCACCTGGCTCTAGAGTCTGGTATTTCACATGGAAGTTTGTCAGTGGCGGGATGGAAGCATCCTGACTGACAAGCAAAACCGCCTCGGCAGGCAAATTCGTCTCGAGATAACTTTTTAATTCTCCCAAGTGGTCCATTTTGAAACCTTTGTTTTCGTCTATGAGTTCGGGAAGTTGCCAAGCTAGGGAAAAAATAAGCAAAACCATTGCCAAAACACGGCCATATTTCAGTGAAAGAAAAAGCCCCAGTCCGGCAGCGCTCAGGCAAGCGGCCAATACTCCGCAAGGTAAAAAATAGCGGTTGCTAGTGACTGGTATGAAAGACAAAATCAAAAAATAAGCCACCGGAGTGAGCGTCAGCGCCCACTCAAACGGATGCAAACGAAATTGTCGGCGATAAATTCCTATAGCGTAGACGATAAGCAATCCTGCCAATACGGGAGTTGCACTTTGCCAATACCTGTTGGTGTATATTCCATGCGGAATTCTTTTCTGAACCTCCTGTTGCGCTCCGCTTAGGCGAACAACCTCGCGATCCAAACTTCCAACAGCGTGGTTGATTGAAAGCAGGGCAGGTAAATTTATCAAAAAAAATAGGACACAAAACGCCGAAATGAATAAAACTCCATCACGCCACTTTTTGTCAGATAAGGCTAAAACGACATACAGGGCAAATGGCATAACAATAATCCCCGCGTATTTTCCTGAAAAAGCGAGGCCAGCTGCTGCGCCACAAAGACAGGCAGTCAAAGGACCGGTTCTTTCGGAATACACCAGCATGAAGCAAAGCGTCAGGCTGATCCCAAAAAGAACGGTCGGTTCCTCCTTGAAATAGTGTGCAAATTCAAAAAGGTGCGGATTGGCCATAATGAATAACCCGGAGGCAATCCCAACCCAAAGTCCGTAGAAACGCCCCATGGCGAGAGCAAGAATTGCCACAGAAAGCGATGCGTAGAAAACGCTTACAAATCTTCCAATAATTTTTACCGACTCAAAGTCTTCGGTCTTTCCTAAAGCCGCAGCGACCAAACGAGCCGAATTCAACATCAACAACGGATGGTTGAAATTATAGTAAGACTGAACGATTTGATTAACTTTATTACGCTCATCAGGGTGGGCGTATGCTGAAAAGTTCAAATCCCGACCGAACCAGATCAAGCCAAGAGCAAAGAGGATCAGTGCAGGTATCCAAGGCCACGGCCTTTTGGGCAATGAGCTTGCGTCAGGGAGACTCATCTTTTGTCAGTTTTTTCCGATGATTGGAATCCAAGACCAAGTTGTAAAGCGCAACGGCAAATGGAAAGAGGTTGGAAAGAATTCCAACAGAATCATTTTTTCCAAAAACGAAGTAGAGCAGGAGACAAATACTGCCCGTGATACTCATATACCAAAAAAGTCGCGGCAAAACAGGCTTCCCGGAAACTTTTGACGCGCCCATCTGAATGATCCAACGTGCCGAAAACAAGAGAACGCCGCAGTAGCCAACCAACTTCCCGGTTGTCACATTCACTTTCCAAAACTCGCCAACGGGAACGTTGAAAAGGGAACTTACATGATCGAAGACGTAAATAAGGAAGCTCATGGAATTTGGTTCAGCGGCCATTCAATTTTACGGGACAGAAGCCAGCGGACGCCGATCAGATCGAAAAGACCGCGCAACGCCCTTCCTTTGATGGTATATTTGGAAATACCGGCCTTTCTGGGGCGGTGGTTCACGGGAACCTCCACCATACGAAGACTCGCCTGCTGAAAAAACGCTGGCAGATACCGGTGGAGACCATTGAAGGGGACTAACAAGGCGACATGCTCGCGGCGGATCAGTTTCAGGGAACACCCTGTGTCGGTGGCTGTGTCCCCCAAGGCGAACCGCCTGATGGCATTGGCCACTTTTGAGGCGACAAGTCGACTGGTTGTGTCCTGCCGACTTTTTCTCACCCCCAGAACCACATCGGCCGAATCGATCGCAGCCAGGAGCTGGGATAGGCTTGCCGGATCATTCTGTCCGTCTCCATCCATCATCGCGATCAAATCCCCCGAGGCGCTTTTCAAACCGGCATACAATGCCGCACTCTGACCACAATTTTTCGAGAGCGATAGGAATTTCACCCAATTCAGTGTGGCGATTTTTTCGCCTGTGCCATCCGTGCTTCCATCGTCCACCGCCACGATCTCCGCATCGGGAAGAACATCGTGAACCTCATTCAGCACCTCCAAGACCGATGCGGATTCATTGAAAAAAGGGATCACAACAGACAATTTGGTCATAAAAAGAAACGGCATTTTGTCCGATTGATTGCGGAGCGTTGCAAGCCAAAGGTGAACGCGCGCCGCCCATTTGCAGGAGTGGCTGGAGAAAAATCACTCACTTGAGGATTCGCGATTGGCTTCCGAGGCGCGGTCCGGCCTCACGAAAACCTCAACAGTTTTCAGGTAGGTGCCCTCGAGCACATAGGTTGAAGCAACATGCTGGTAAAAAGGAGCAGCCCAGTTTTTGAAACGGGAAATCTCGGTTTTGTTGATGTCGCGGTTGTTGATGACCACCAGCGCGGGTTTGTTTTTTTCAAAGTCAGCTATGGCATGCTTGGAAAAGTTCGCAGACTCGGTGGCGTTGTCCACATAGAGTTTGAATTGATAGGAAGGCCTCTGCGCCAGGATGTTCAAAAGCGGCACATAGGGATAGGTAATCAGGAAATCCCCTGCCTGCGAGTGGCGGAGCAAAGCATCTCTCAACCCCTCCCAATCGCGCAACTCTGCTGGTTTGACACGAAAATCAATGCCCCCAGGAGCGTGAAACATCGCCGTCCGACCCCGTGCCAGATGGATACTTCCCGACCCCTCCCTTCCAAAGAGGGAATTAAAAGCAACAATGACTTGCAATCCGCAAAGCAAGGTGAGAGTGAGGCCACAAAGCCTTCCGAGGGAGGACTTGAGGCTTTGAAAAACCCACCATCCTGCAAAACTGGCGCAGGCTAGGGCAGGATAAAAAGGCACCATGAATTCGGCCAAGTGAACACTGTCCGGGCGGAAAAAGAAATACTGCGGAAAAAGACTCAACGCCGCGCCAGTCGTCGCGAGAAGAAGCAGTCCGAGGAACCTTGCCTTCTCATGCCCCCGGGTGATGCCGAACAGGGCAAGCAAAGTCCCTGCAACTACAAAAACGGCGGAGGCCAAGACAGGACAGTAAATCGATAGGGTGAAGAACGGCGAACCCTTCCTCTGAAACATATCCCCCAAGTCCGGCCGCGTCTGACGGCCATCGCGGCCACCGGTATCACCTTCATGGGAACCAGCAGCAATGATTGCCACTGGAAGAGACACCCCTGCCTTCACAGTATTGGACTCATGGCCCGTTCGAAAATCCACACGAACCGCGCCCTGCATCTTCTGAATTTCCTTTTTCAGCTCCCACTGGAAAAGGTCGAAAAACTGGACATACTGGTTCAGGAATTCCCTCCCAAACCCGCGCTCTTGGGCGTGAATCACAAAGGGTGCATGCACTGCCACAAAGGCAAGTGATCCCAACACCGTGCCAAGCACAACCACACGCAAACGAGGCATGAATTCACCTCGAATGCCGATGGGGTAGAGAATCGCAAGCCCGATCCACACCACGGAGAGAAGAAGCGATGGCTCGATGCGAATCAGAAAACAAACACTCAACGCCGCGCCGCAAAGGCCCATCCACAAACATTGTCGAAAGGGATTGGAAGCCGGAAGGACATACCCGAAAACCAAGGCACAGGACGCAAGAGTGCCAATGAAGCCCATGTAGTTCCGAAACATGGCTCCGGGCATGAGAATCATCAAACCACCGGCAAGCACGGCCAGCCACGCTTGGCCAGTGGTTTTTATTACGAGCTGAAAACCCAGGACGCCCGTAATGAGACTCAGACACATAAAAAAAATCTGCATCGCGAGCATGTGGGGACCCGTGATTTTGAAGAGACCGGCTATCGGATAAAACCAAAGCAAATTGTAGCCGACAAACATATCAACGATCGGCCTCCAGCCCTCGAGAATCCTCGAAGCGATGAGCGCGTTGCTCCCGCTTTCCCCGGTCAGCACCAAGCCGGTATTGTAATAGGATCCGTAATAAACAATCGCGAAAAGTATCAAAAGAACGAGGCCCCTCCGCTGCAGGAAAGACCCGAGGTTAAAAGGAAAAGCCCCCCATCCTCCAGCTGTCTGGTTTTCACGATCGCGAATCACAAAGAGGATTCCTACTTCCCCAGTCATTCGACCGCAAGATTCGGGAATGTTGACAGGCGGGGAATCCAGAATGACGATGCATTTTCTCGATGAGCCTGCGGGCTCGCAGCCTTGCCGTGAACCGCCACAAACTACTTTACATCGCCAGCCTTCCCCACTCGGGATCCACTGTGACCAGCCTGATTCTTGGCCAACAGCCACAGATCATTGGCTTGGGTGGCATCGATCGCGCAGTGTCTCTCCTTGCGGATGAACCGGAAAAAGCCGCTAACGAGTATTGCTCCTGTGGCCACAAGGTTCTCGAGTGCGAATACTGGTCGAAGGTCCTGGCAACAGCCGATGCTGTCAAGGGAGCCGGACAGCAGCAACGATACGGGCTTGCGCTCTCGGTTTTTCAAAACGTGTTTGGTCCTGATGTCTGGGCTGTGGATTCCTCCAAGCACGCCGAACCGATTGCCGCACTGTCCCATTTTTCTGAAATCGATTTACGCGCCCTCCATCTGTGCAGGGATTATCGGTCAGCGATCGTTTCCTCTGTCGATCTGAAGCGCACCCGAAAAAATGTGTTGCGGCCAGGCTGGATGATCGGGTTTGAAGCGGGATTGCGCTGGCACAGGGGAAATTCAAAAATCCGAAGCATCCTTGTGGAAAATCAAATTCCCTTCCTGGGTATTGGCTACGAGGAGCTTTGTCTCGGACTGCCTCATTTTTGCAATGAACTCGGTGCGTTTTTGAACACCGGGACCAAAGAAATTCCTGCAACAATCGCTGGCTCGCGGAGCCACCTTTTCATTGGAAACGCCATGCGCCGCCAGAAGCACAAGGAAGCGCTCATGTATGACTACCGCTGGTTCTCGCGCACGGATTGGATGTCCGCCTCGCTGCTCATGCCCTGGCTGGCGAAAGGGAACAGGGATTGGGTCTATGGAAATGGGTTCTCAAAAGTTTTCGGTCACGAAAGCGGCAACAAATGGAACCCGTCGAAACCCGACTAAGTCACCGCCCCATGCGGGAAAGAGCCCTCTACATTTACGAAGGAAAACTCACACGGCATGGCATTGATGCCGTGGTCAGGCAGCAGCTTCAGGCTCTTGCCGAATGCGGTCTGTGTGTCGATCTCGTAAGCCGTGGCGATCCCGGGTTGGAAGGGGTCTCGTTCCGGGGAATGCGTTGGACGCCCGCCAACGCCCTCTCTTGGCTGCCGCGAAGCATCTACTATCCGGCTCAAAAACGATTTTTCAGTGCCTTGGGGTCGCGCCTTGCGAAGCGGGGAGATTATTCAAAAATCATCAGCTGGAGGGACCGTGCCCGGCAAAGCTTTCAGGCTGGAAAAAATGCCGGTGCGGAGTGTTACCTGAACCACGACTCCATGCACTGGATCCGATCCCACGCCGCCCATAAAAATCCACGTTGGCCGGCGTTTTCGCGCGAGGAGATGAATGAGGAATATCGATTGGCCGATGCCATTTTGCTGCCATCGCAAAATTCCTTCGCAAGCTTTCAGGATCAGGGCATTCCAGGGGAAAAACTTTGCGTAATTGGACGCGGCGTTGATACAGACACCTATCGGCCATCACAGAATAAACGCGGAGATGTTTTCCGGCTGGTCTTCTGCGGTCGCGTAGGCGAGCGCAAGGGCATTCGACAAGTTGTTGAAGCTTGGAAGCAAGCCGCATTGACGAATGCCGAGCTTCTGGTGATTGGACAAATCGATGAGGATGTCGACGACTTGGTCGAGGAGAACCGGCAATCCAATATTCGCTGGATGGGATTCCGCACGGACTTGGCGGAAATTCTTCCCACTTGTCAGGTGCAAATCCTCCTGTCCCGCAATGAAGGCATGGCCAAGTCGCTTCTCGAGGGGGCAGCCTGCGGCCTTGCCACGATCGCCACGGCAGACTGCGGCTTTCCGCTCCAAGAGGGAGTGAACGGATTCTTAGTCCAGCGGACAGATCTGAATGCCGTGGCCGCTTTGCTGAAGATGCTTCAAAGGAATCCGGACCGATGTGCGGAAATCGGCGGGAATGGCCGCCGCACGGTGGAGGAACGTTACTCTTGGTCAGCGTTCAGAAAACGCTTTGCCGATGCCTTGAAGCTCATTCATTAGAAAACCTTTATTTCTGGCTCGATCGAATACACCCGAAACGGCGGAGCAAGGTAAAGATTGTCGCCGGTTTCCCACTCCTTGAGAAGACGACCCTCTCGAAAGAGACGCTCATAGAAGTTTTTCATCCGTTCAAATTCCTCTTCATTTCCCTTGGTGGGCTTTGAGCTTTCTAAAAAGAAACGTCCGTAGTTTTTGCTGGTTACGATGACATGCGTAAAACCTGCAGCCCTCAACGACTCGAGCGTGTCGTCAGGTTGGATGGGACGATTAGCGAGATTTTCCGCGCCCGCTTTTTCAAGCTCGACCCGCCTGTCTTGCAAAATTTTAGCCCCGGCTGGAATGTCTGTCTGGAGAAAGATCAGGAGTTCCTTGCGATGGTCATCCGCAAAACCCCGGTTCGCTGCCAAGAGACGAGGGGTCTGCCAAGCCACGGAAATCAAAATCAAAACAACCGCCCAAACAAAGCCATGGCGGATTTTCAAAACATCCTTCAATCCCACCGCGCTCAGGCAGGCCAGCAAAACGCCCACAGGAAGAAAATATCTATGGTGGGTTTTGGGAAGAAATGAAAGAACGGCAACATAAACAAGAGGCAAGAAAATCATCACTCGCTCCATGGGAGCCAGCTTGAATCGCCTCTTCCAAATATCGAACGCATAAACTCCCAGCAGTCCAATCAACACAGGCGTTGCGGATTGCCAGTAGATATTGGAATAAACTCCATGCGGAACGCTGCGCGATGCAATACTTGACTGTCCAGTCAGGGAGTTAACCTCCCGGTTCAAACTCCCGGAGGCCTTGGCGAGGGCCTCAAAAGCCGGAAAGTTGATCACCACAATTCCGAGACAAAAACATGCCAGAGCTATGGCAAAATTCTTCGGTTTGTTCGTGGAGTGCACCCATAAAATAGTGAGGGCAAACGGGAGAATGATACCGGCGGAATACTTCGCTGAAAGAGCCACAGAACAGGCAAAACCAACAAACCCGGCTTCTCGAGGCCCTGACCTCTCCGTGTAAAGAAGCATGGCCAGCAGAGCGAGGCCGATGCCAAAGAGCAAACACGGATCCTCTTTGAAATAATGTGCCAGATCAAAAAGATGAGGGTTGGAAATCAAGAAAATTCCCGTGGCGATGGCTACCAATGAACCGTGGAGACGGCCATTGATGAGGACAAAAAGAAACACAGCCAAGGAAGCATAAACAACACTAGCCCAGCGTCCTGAGAGCATCACAAATCCAAAATCAGACGCTTTTCCGGACAGATCGGCAACAATCCTCACCGTCCGGATCAGGAGCATCGGATGATGAAAATTATACTCGTTTTGAGTGATCTGAGCCGCCTTGTTCGGCTCATCGGGATGGGCATAGAGATAAAAATCCAAATGCCGACCGAATAAAACCAGACTCAATCCCAAAAAGACCAAGGCGACCATGACAGGCCAGCGCGATGCCGGTGCAAAATGCGGATCAGTGGTCATTTCAAATTGATTCGATGATTAAGAACCCAAGACAAAATCGCCTCAATGAGCGATGACCGAGAATAGTAACCACGCAGGCCAACAACGGATCAATCATTCAATTTTCTCCAGAGCGGAAACGATGGCCGCCTCGACTTGAGACGCGGAAACTGCCTGCATCGAGGACTTGGGAAAGTCGTGTGGATAACTGGAAAATCCGGCTGCGCCGACAGCCCGGCCGCGGGCGCCGCGAGGTCCCCAGTGGCGAGGGTTTGTTGACCCGAAAAGGACAGCAGAGGGGATGTTCAGCGCATCGGCGATGTGGGCCGCTCCCGTGTCCACACCGACATAAATGCGGGAAAGAGCCAAGATGGCGGCGAGTTGATCGAGGGTCGTCTCGCCGGCAACGGAGAAGATTTTTCCAGAAATGCGGGCTGAGATTTGTTTGATCTGTTCCAACTCGTCGGAATGGCCGCCCCCGGTGAAAACGACATTCAAACCAAGAGTCGAGGTTAAAAAATCGGCGATACGAATCCACTTCTCGACTCCCCACATCTTTTCAGAGCGGGCTGCGCCAGGATGGATGACGGCAAAATCGGCTTGAAGTCCTCGCCCGGTCAGGAAATCCCTCGCGGCCTGCTGCTTTTCTGGAGATACCGAAACACCCCTCCGGGCTTCGTCTGCTTTTATGCCAAGGCCCTTCACGAGATGCAGGTGGTAGTCGATCGTGTGCAAACGCCTTACATCCGCATCGATGAAGCGGTTGAAAACATACCGGCGGCCAGCGGAGTTCCCATGCCGCAGATAGGTCGCACGCACGGAAGCCATGGATGCCCCTGCGATCAATGCCCCCCGATCGGTTCCGGTGAACTCGAGACACAAATCCCAACGCTGCGAAAAAACCCGTTTCCAGAGGGCAAAATTCAACCGTTTTTTATGAAAAAACAGCGGCTCAATGCCAGGAAGAAGGGACTCGATTCCGCGACAGGCCTCATCCATTACAAGAAACAATGCGGCTTCAGGAAATCTCGAACGCAGCACATCCAGCACGGGAGCTGTCAAAACAACATCGCCGATACGCTTGTTTTGAATGACGAGAATTCTTTGCATGCGCTTCAAGCACGGTGCGCTTCTTTGATCAAACGCTCGTAGAGTCGCGTGTATTTCAACGCGACATTCTCCCACGAAAAATTCTGCGACCTCTCCCCGGCATTGACTCCAAGCTGATGCGCAAGATTTCTATCGCTGTGTATTTTTTGCATGCTTTCGGCGAGCATTTCAGGGGAACCGACGGGCGAAAGCAGGGCCTCGCGCCCATGCTGCACTTGATCGACAATTCCCGGTGCCGACGTCGCGACCACCGGCAAACCCGCCGACATCGCCTCAAGCAGTGCGGAACTAAATCCCTCCAAGTGGGATGAAAGCACAAACGCATCCGCAGCGAGATACAGCTCGATCAGCTTTTGTGGAGGAAGCTCCGGCGCGACTCCCAGAGAGGCGTCGGGCATGATTTCCAAAAGATGGACGCGGAGCTTCAACCCCATCGAATCGACAAGGCTTTGCAGGGCAGGAACGCCCCGTCCGACAATGGCGAGGTGAACAGGGCCCGCGGCGGACTGGTTGGCAAGAATCTGGAACGCTCCGAGCAGGGTGGGCAGATCCTTTTGCGGATGGTTTCGCGCCACGCAGAGAAAAAGAAACGCCTCTGTCGGTATCCGCAAGGCCTCGCGCACTCGGGGATCCTTTGAAGCCAAAGTGAATCGACGCCGATGAACCGCATTCGGCATCAGCTCGATTTTTTCAGCAGGAACACCGAGCTGGCGGAGTTCTGCGGACATGTCGTGAGAAAGGGAGACAAGACACTGCGCACGCGGAATCCATTGTCGGATCAGATTGTCGAAGAGGAGATGGGATTTTGTTCCAGAAACCGCCTGCACATCATCTCCCACAGCGCGCACCAATCCAGGGACACCGGTGTGTGTTTGCCAGTTTGCGAAGCAAAATCCCGTCGGCGAAAGGACCACGGTGTGCCAGACGTCGAACCCATGCTTTCGCTGCAACGCGGAAAGAATGCGCCGATTGAGCCACAAGGCCAACGATGCGGAGTATTTGAAATAACTCCAGGTATTCGCCGGGAAGGGCACCGTCTCGTAGGGTGGGTTCCATCCCTCCGTTTCAAGACGCCGATGAAGGGAACGCGGAAGCAAAACGACCGGGGCGTGTCCCATTCCAACAAGCTGGCGGGCGAGATTGTGATGGAAAATTTCCGCCCCCGAGCACTTCGGCAAAAATGTTGGCGTGAAAATCGCGATTTTCATGCAACCTCGCTGTAGATGAGCTTGAGCTGACGGGCCGCATCACGACATGTCGGAATTTTGGCATTCTTCGCCAGAAAAGCCTCGCGACGGGCGGTGCTTGTGGTCGCAGCTTCGATCAGGTTCGCGAGCGTGGCCGGATCATTCGGTTCAAAATACCCCGCGTGGTTTTCGCCAAGGACTGCCGTGTTCCCTTCGATGCGACTCACGATAACCGGCAATCGACAGAATACGGCCTGCAGCAACGCGAGCGCCTGCCCCTCCCAGAACGAGGCAAGCACGAAGAAGTCCAAGGCCTGAAACCATGGAACCGAAGGACGCTGGCGTCCGGCAAAAATAATCTGCCCGGCGACATCTTGCTCGATCGCAAAGGTCTCGAGTTCAGCTCGCGAAACACCATCGCCCACGAAGACAGCCTTTGGACGAAGACCCCTCCGACGCAGGATGGAGAGTGCCTTGATCGTCGCTTTGTGGTTTTTCACAGGATGCAGAGAGGCGACGGTCCCAAAAACAACCTCATCCCGATCGAGCCCCAGTTTTTTTCTGACAGCCTGCTTGTCATCGGCAGGACGAAACACATCGTCATCGATCGCATTGGGCAGCACTTCAATGAGGTCCGGGGAGATGGAGAATCGTGAGCTGATTTCCGCACGGGTCTGCCCGGAGAGCGTGAGAATTTTCCGTGCTCCAATCAAACAGGAGTGAAAAAAAAGCCTCTTGCGCAGTGGCATCGGTCCGAGCGTCTTTTGCTGATGGACTATCGCAGCGATCCCCGCAAGCCGGGCGGCAGCGACTCCAAAGAGATGCGCATGGTATGTCTGCGAGTGGACCACATCGATAGTCTCGCGCTGAAGCCAACGGGAAAACTTCCACACGGCCAACAAACTGAGCCGCTTCGTCGGAAACAGCGGGATCAACTCAACCGGCCATCCTGCAGAGCGGGCCTCCTCGCCGAGCATACCCAGTTCGCGAAGGCATACGAAGCGGGCATCCACCTCGGGGGCAAGATGCGGATAAACCCCCAGAGCAAAATCCTCGGCGCCTCCCACAGGCATTCCTATAAAGAGGAAGGCAACCTTCAACGCGCCTCGATCTGCGCGAGATGTTTTCATCACGCCAACAAAATCTCCGCCGCTTGGCTTACATCTTTGTCGCCGCGCCCACTGAGGTTCGCGATGAGGAGGGAGTCTTTGGGCATGGTGGGTGCGACTTTGATGACGTGCGCAATGGCGTGGGCGGTTTCGAGAGCGGGTATGATGCCTTCAATTTCGGCCAAGGTGCGGAACGCAGCGAGGGCTTCGGCATCGGTGGCGTAGTCGTAGTCGATTCGTCCGGAGTCGCGGTAGTAGCTGTGCTCGGGTCCGATAGCGGCATAGTCGAGTCCCGCTGAGACGGAATGGGTCAGCTCGATCTGGCCGTCGGCATCCGCGAGAAGCCAGGTTTTGGTGCCTTGGAGGACTCCGAGTTTCCCGCCTTGGAAGCGCGCGGCGTGGCGTCCGCGCACGATGCCGTCGCCACCCGCTTCGACTCCGGTGAGCTTGACGGATTCGTCTTGGAGAAAGGGATAAAAGAAGCCGATCGCATTGCTGCCGCCGCCTACGCAGGCGACCAGCAGATCAGGCAGTCGCTCCTCGCGCTGGAGGATTTGTCGGCGGGTCTCGTCACCGATGACGCGGTGGAAATCGCGGACGATCATAGGATACGGATGCGAGCCGAGCGCACTGCCGAGAATGTAGTGGGTGTTCCGCACATTCGTCACCCAGTCGCGCATGGCTTCGTTGATAGCCTCCTTGAGCGTGGCTTGACCAGCCGTGACCCCAACGACTTTGGCCCCGAGGAAACGCATGCGGGCGACATTGAGAGCCTGCCGCTCCATGTCCACCGCACCCATGTAGATCGTGCACTCGAAGCCGAAACGCGCAGCAGCCGTGGCTGTGGCCACCCCATGCTGACCGGCTCCCGTTTCTGCAATGATACGGGTTTTCCCCATGCGGCGGGCGAGGAGAATCTGACCGATGGCGTTGTTGATCTTGTGGGCGCCGGTGTGCAGCAGGTCCTCGCGTTTAAGATAGATTTTCGCGCCGCCAAGCCGCTCCGTGAGACGCTCAGCAAAGTAGAGTGGCGTGGGACGCCCACAGAAATCACCGAGCAATGCGGCAAGTTCTTTTCGAAACCCCGGATCCTTTCGCGCGGCATGGTATTCGGTTTCGAGATCACGCAAGGCAGTCATGAGTGTCTCGGGGACAAACATCCCGCCGTATTGGCCGAAGTGGCCTCCGGCGTCGGGCAGGGTGGCGTCAGTGGCGGTGCTCATGACAAGAGTGTGGATGTTTTTCAGGCGGCGTGCAACACGCACCCATCAGATTCGAGCTGTTTCAAGCAAGGCGGCGGCGGTGGTTTGAATTTCTTTTTTAAAAACCTTGTCCCATTCCTGGATGCGGCCCGGCACGCGGCAGGTCCAATTCTGGTCACCAACAGCTCCGGGCACATTGAAACGCTCGCGCAGACCGAAAATGTCTGTGATCTGGTGAACCGCAAGCCAGGAGTTGCAGGCGAAGAGACTCTTGATCAGAGCCTCATGGATTTCCGGCGTGTATTCGCAAGGCACGGCGATGTCCTCACGGCCGCAAAAATCGAGCAACTCGCGCATTTCCGCAATGGATTTCTCGCGGGTGTCGGGATCTTTTGCCGCGTCGTTCCAATCCTCCCAGAATTGCCTGACGGGCGGATGGTCGTGCGTGGCGAATGTGGCGAGACTGAGTCGTTCATAGTCCGCACCGGGTATCATCGCCCCGCTCGCATCCCGCTCCCACTGCGGAATTTTAAATCCCGGAATATCCAAGGCCTGCAGTGTCGGTCTCACATACGGCGAGAGCTCGCCGAGATCTTCTGCGATGAGACGGTGCTCTCCGGTTTCTTCGAGGATCATGCGAAAGAGCATCTCTCCTTGCTTGCGATTGTATTCCCGGTTCTCCGGCGTGCTGTCATCGAAAGGGACGAAGCCTGGCAACGCCCCCCCCGTGATTTCCTTGGCCTGCTCGGGTGTCAGATCGAGAAATCGCGAATTGTCTTGGGGACGCCAGGGAAAACTGTAGATGCGGAAAAATCCCAGCGCATGATCGACGCGCAGCAGGTGGAAAACAGACCGCGCGGCTTCGAGGCGCCGCCGCCACCAAGCGAAGTTGTCGCGCGCCATCGCCTGCCAGTTGTAGAGCGGGAATCCCCAGTTCTGGCCCCACTTCTCTGTGAACGGATCGCTTTTGAAAACCTTCTCGGGCGGGGCGCCGCTCGAGCGCTGGACGTCGAAAATCTCCGGCTCCGCCCACACATCCGCGCTGTAGAGGCTCACGCCGACGGGAATGTCGCCCATGAGCGCCATGCCAAGCTTGTCGAATTCCGCGCGCACGGCACGCCATTGGAGATTGGCGATCCATTGGACATAGCTAAAAAAATCCACCTGATCGTGAAAAAGCTCCGCCTGCTTCTCGTCCAATGCGGAGAGCCACTCACTCGCGGCCTCCGGGCTGCGGTGCTCCTCAGGCCAGTTGCTGGTCACCTCGCCGTTGTTCCAAGCCACCAAAGCGCGGAAAATGGCATACGGCTCAAGCCAATCGGCTTCGGCTGACAGAAAGCTCTCAAACTCCCGCAAACGCTTCGCATTCGCCTTTCCACTTCGAATTTTTCGATGTCCCCGCATGAACAATTCCCGCTTGAGCATCTTCACCGCTCCATAGCGCACGGCCCCCTCGCGAAGCGAGGCCACATCGTGCTTTTGAGTGACACTCGCAAAATCCTTCTCCGTCACATCCGGCAGCCACTCAGGGCTCACAGAGAGCGTGGAGGGTTCATACGCGATCGAACTCAAAATATTGTAGGGACTGTGGTCGGCCCCTGTTTCATTCACGGGCAGAATTTGGATAAGGCGGAAGCCCTTCTTGGCAGCCCATGCAGCCAGCTCGACGAGAGATTCTGTGTCTCCAATTCCAATGTCGTTCGCGCCACGAATCGCGCTCAAGGGAGTCAGAATGCCGCCGATTTTTTGCTCGGGGGACAAAGCAGGAACAGACGATGTCATCATTTTTTCAGAGGGAGTTGCCGGCCCCGCCATCCGCCGCGCAGCGGGCTTCCAAGGCCTCACGGGTTAGAACATGTCGCGCACCGCATCTGGGACAAGTCACAGTGAGCGAGGCATCACCGCCAAAAAGCCCGGCGGCCTCCTGCTTAAATACAGGGGCGATGAAATCCAACATCCGCTCCTGATTACAGCCACACACAAAACTGAACTGCCGCTTCTCCAGAAGCGAAAGCTCGACATTCTGGTCGAGTGTTTGGATGTCGATCGTCGTGAGTCCCTGGAGCCACTCCAGATCGCAATCCGGCTGGGCGGCGACCATGACGATATCCTCTTCATCATGTCGGAAAAACCGAACCGGCCGCTGCTCGCTCCGCTCATAAAACATCTCGACCGCTTCAAAAATCGACCCGGCTTGAAAATCCACCGCACTCCGCCGAGGAGCCTTCCGGTCCTCGATGACATCCGAGTAGAACATCCCCTTTTCAACCGGCTGGGTATCCTCCGTGACCACTCGTGCGACTACCGTTCCAGTATTGTTGTCTCCTGCGGCAAAAACATTCGCCCTTGGCGATGGGAATTTGATCGTCCAAGCGCAGGCCTCTCGCCAAGGGCGGCTGGCGCAGTGGAGTGTCACGGCGGCCAAGGCATCGCGACCGAGGTCTTCGACTTCACCCGAAGCCTCGATGCCGTAGTCCAACCGGTGAAGATACCAGGAGGCATAAAGCTCGGAGAAATCCGCCCTCGCCACGAGAGCATTCTTACCACGAACAAAATAGGTGCGGACTTCGATGTCGGATTCGTTCATTTGGGTTGGGAACGACCGTCGCGGTCATTCGAAAATCACTTGCGGGAATTTATTCCAAGGCTCTCAAGAGGACCGTGGCATTGTGGCCGCCGAATCCAAAGGAGTTGCTCATCACGCAGTGGAGTTTCGCCTCGCGCGCCACGTTCGGCACGCAATCCAGATCGCACTCCGGGTCGGGGTTTTCGAGATTGATCGTCGGAGGAATCAGGCTGTTCTTGATGGCCAGCGCACTGGCGGCAAGCTCCACGCCGCCTGCCGCCCCAAGCAGATGGCCGGTGGTGGATTTCGTGGCGCTCACGGCGACTTGGCGGGCATGGTCCCCCAGCGCGAGCTTGATCGCGCGGGTCTCGCAAATGTCCCCCAAGCCGGTCGATGTCGCGTGGGCATTGATATAATCGACTTGGTTGGGGTTGACCCTCGCATGGCGCATGGCGATGGACATGGCCCTGGCCGCACCTTCACCCTCGGGCATCGGGGCAGTCATATGGTAGGCATCCGCCGTGCAACCATAGCCAGCCAGTTCGCAGTAAATTTTCGCGCCGCGCTTTTTGGCGTGTTCGAATTCCTCGAGCACCACGATGCCAGCGCCCTCGCTCATCACGAACCCGTCGCGATCTTTGTCAAATGGGCGACAGGCTTTCTGCGGGTCGTCATTGCGACAACTCAGCGCCTTCATCGAAGCGAATCCTGCAATGCCAAGCGGCGTGATCGTTGCTTCCGCGCCACCGGCGATGAAGGCATCCGCGTCGCCGAATTTGATGATGCGCCAAGCCTCGCCGAGCGAGTTGTTCGCCGTCGCACAAGCTGTGACGATGCACATGTTCGGACCACGCAGGTCGTATTCCATGGAAACCATGCCGCTGGCCATGTTTGAAATCATCATGGCAATTGTGAATGGTGAGACTCGCGAAGGACCACGGTCTGCAAGCCGGTGAGCTTCTTCCTCCATGCTATAAAGCCCACCAATTCCGCTACCGATCATCACACCGAAGCGGGTGCGGTCCACCGAGTCAAGATCGATACCCGAGTCCTCCAGGGCCATTTTGGTGCCCGCCATGGCGAACTGCGTGAAGCGATCGGTGCGCTTAACCGTTTTGGGGTTTTTGAAAAATCCCGGCGCCTCGAAATTCTTCACCTCGCCAGCGATCTTGCAATCGAAATGGGTGGAATCGAAAGCCTCGAAGCGACCTATGCCGCTGCGTCCTTTGACAAGGGATTCCCAGAATGTTTGCAGATCGTTTCCGACCGGGCTTACAACGCCCATGCCGGTCACGACGACTCGTCGTTCGCTCATGTTGTAAAATTGGAATGTTAGGGGACGCCTTGGGAGCGCCCCTCTCTCTTGTGCGGATGCCAGCCCGAGTTGGCAATGAATTTTTCCCGAATCCACGGCATTTTTCCCAATCAAAAAGCTCAGGAAATTCGGAATCTGATTTCGCGAATGGCCTTTTTTCCGAATCGATCCTGAAGATTCGTCAAAATCTCCCGCTTCCAGTTTCGCTCAAGTTCGTAGCGCAGGCTTGGCTGCAACACGTGGATTCCAAGGACCCCGCCGCTCAAGCCCGCCGGGGCGGCGTGTTGGGCGATGAAATCGCCAACCACATCCCTCCAAGCGGCGCGCACCTCGCCCTCGTTCAGACGCTCCGCCAAGCCGAGTTTCGGCAGGAGTTTTTGCAGGACGTCCCCGACAACGACGCAGCGCTCCTTGCGTTCAAACGGCTCCTCAAGCCCTCGCCACTCCGCAAGGACTTTGGCTTTGAGAAATTCCGCAGACATAAAAAAGGCTCCCGGCGCGAGTCCGGGAGCCGATTTTGAAAATTTGCGTCTAGGCGTCGTTACCGATCGCTTCGACAGGGCAGCCGTTCATTGCTTCTTCGCAGAGCGCCTCTTCCTCAGGAGTCTCGGGTTGTTTGTAGACGTAACTGTGTCCGCCATCGTCATTGCGTTTGAAATTCGCCGGCGCGGTCTCGCGGCACAAGTCGCAGTCGATGCACTGGTCGTCCACAAAAAATTTTCCCTCTACGTTGTCGCTGTATTTGTTTGCTACGTCTGCCATATTGGTTTGAAGAATTCAGACCGCAAACTGGTTGCATGCCCACAGGAATGCAACCGTTTTTTACGCCCGAGCCTCAATTTTTTTCCAACAACTGAAAATGCCGACAACACCTGAAATCCTGCCAACCGAGGGGCGACACGCCCTCCACCTTTTCTTTCGCGTCGAGTATTCGAATTGGGAACTCCTCAACAAATCGGCGCGCATTTCTGCCAAGACCGCTCTTGCCGAACTGGTGCGCGAAATCCGCGCCACGCCGGGCACGCAGCTCCTGCTTTTCAGCATGGTGACACCAAAAGCCGATCTCGGATTCATGCTGCTGACGCCCGACCTTCAGGATGCCGATGCTTTCGCCAAACGGCTCGCAACCGCTCTTGGCCCGGACATTCTCACACCGACCTTCAGCTGGCTCTCCATGACAGAGCGCAGCGAATACACGACGAGCGAGGCCGAGTATGCCGCCACATTGGAGGCCGAGGAAAAACTCACACCCGGCACCTCCGCCTTCGAGGAGAAATTGGAGGCCTTCCGCACGCGCATGGCGAAATATCTCAAGGACCGCCTCGAACCGAATCTTCCCGACTGGCCGGTCGTCTGCCTCTACCCTATGTCGAAACGGCGCGTGCCAGGGCAAAACTGGTATGCACTCGATTTCGACACGCGCAAAAAACTCATGGCCGGCCACGCCCGCGTGGGTCGCACCTACTCCGGTCGCATTCTGCAACTCATCACCGGCTCGACAGGCCTCGACGACGAAGAGTGGTTTGTGACGCTCTTCGCAAAAACAACCTCCGACATCAAAGCGATCGTTTACGAAATGCGCTTTGACGAAGTGAGCGCTCAATACGCGGAGTTCGGCGAGTTTTTTATCGGCTTGCAACTCCCGCTCGACGCCCTCTACGAGCGACTCTGCCTTTGACTGCTCCAGGAAGCCTGTGACCTGTCAGCCGCTCTGGGCGGCCAGGTCTTCTGGATACGTTGACAGACCTCGAAAGCTAATTTTCGCATAAAATCTCCGTCCGATTGGAGACCTCAATACCTCCTGAGCTGACTCACCGCAGGCCTGCTCCTTCCGTTGGCTCAAGCCGCAGAAGCCAGTTGTAAACGATCAGGCTCTCGGCGGGAATTTTAAGATAATCGGGGCCCGGAAGGACATTCCTCGAAAGAAACCCAAACAGGCTTTTTTCCCATCGGCGCATTTGGTTGTTGGAACAGGTGACAATGAGCTCCTGGGCGAGAATGTGGAACACCGGTGGGTTGCAATTCAGCTCCCCTCCTAGCTCGGCGCACTTTTGCAAAATCAAGGGCACATCCGGCTCGTGCATGTAGCCATGCCGTGCGCTCGCCTCCCAAAGCCCGGCGGCGTGCTTTTTGATGGTGATGTTTTCGGCCTCGGCAAAGGGATCTCCCCACCCCGCATCGAGAAGGAGGATTACCACCGTTTCCGGCAGAACCTGCGCGCGCCTGTATTGCTCGAGAATCCGCGCCACGGCGAATTCCGGGTCGGTCTGGCGCATCACGAAAACCTGGGTGCCCGGCACACGCGGAAATTTTTCCAGCTCCATGCGGGAGGCCAGTTCCACCGGCGCCAGCGGGTTGGCCAGCAAATGCGCCTGGACCAGATTGCGGCCCTTTCGCCAGGTGAGCATCACCATCGCGACCGCCCCGGCGAGAACGAGAGGAACAATTCCCCCGTCGGCAATTTTGGTGCAACACGCGCCGAACAACGGCAAATCCAAAGTCAACAGACCGATCAAAACGAACACAGCCCAGCGTCTCCTCGGTCCAGGCTCTTGGCGGATCACGGCGAAAAAAGCGATCGAGGTCACCGCCATCGCGCCGGTGACGGCGATGCCATACGCCCCGGCCAGCGCATCCGCTGTGCGGAATCCCAGCACAAGCATGAGACAGGCGAATCCAAAGAGGCTGTTCAACACGGGAATATAAATCTGCCCCCGCGTCCGGGCGCTGGTGTGGCGCACATAAAATCGCGGCAAATACCCGAGATCCATCGCTTGGCTCGCCAGCGAGAAGACCCCGCTGATGAGAGCCTGCGAGGCAATGATGGTCGCCGCTGTCGCAAGCATGACCAAGCCTCCGCGCAAGCGCCCCTCGGGTAGCATCAGGAAGAACAAATTCGTATCAACCGCAGTGGCCGGGCTCTTCAAAACCAACGCCGCCTGCCCGAGATAGTTCAGGATCAGCGACGGAAAAACAATCCACCTCCACGCCTCCACGATCGGTTTCCTGCCAAAGTGCCCGAGGTCCGCGTAAAGTGCCTCCGCCCCCGTCACCGCCAGCACAACCGCACCCACGAGCGCCCATGCGCCCCAACCGCCCGATGCGAGCAACCGCAGGCCATGGATGGGATTCAATGCCAGGAGAACCTCGGGACACGCCCCGATCTGCATAAGCCCCATGGCCGCAAGCACCAGAAACCAAAGCAACATCACAGGTCCGAAAATGCTCCCCAGTCGGTTTGTGCCGAACCTCTGCACCACGAAAAAACCGCCCAAAATCACCAATGCCAGCGGCAAGGAAAACCTGCCCCACTCGGGGTTCACACTCGCCAAGCCCTCGACCGCGCTCAGCACGGAAACCGCTGGTGTGATCGCCCCGTCACCAAAGAGAAGCGCCGCCCCGAAAACCAGCAGGCAAGCCATCCATCCTCTGCTCTCGGCCCCCGTTCGACGGCCTTTGAAAATCCTCGCCATGAGGGCAAAAATCCCGCCCTCTCCGTGGTAGTCCGCCTTCATCACCAGCAGCACATATTTCACCCACACCACCAGGAAGAGCGTCCAAACAATCAGCGACGCAACACCCAGGGCAGACTTCGCACCTGCGAGTCCCACCGCGATCTGATAAGCATAAAGGGGGCTTGTGCCGATATCACCGAACACGACGCCTAGGGCCAGAAGCGCCATTCCCGCAGTGCCCGCATTTTTCTCCATGTGCGCCACGGGACCGGAAAACCTTAGGACAAATCCTCCGCCGTCACGCTCTGTTGAGGACGAGAGGCCAGCAACCTGGCCTGCTCGACCACCCGCTCCGGCGACTCATCGAAGCGATAGCCATGACAATTCGGGCACGAGGTGACACGCATCGTCACGATCGACTCACAACCCTCGCAGACCTTGAAATTCATGGGCGCGGTGATGACTTTTTCCGCCCTCGCCGCGCGGTCCGCCAGATGATCAGTGCTCGACATGCGGGAATTCATACCACCGATCCCCGCATCGCAAAATCGAAATCCACAGGATCGCCGCTTGAAAGTCGCCCGCGCCCGCATATGGTGGAAAGTGATGGCGGACGGTCGCTCTCGACAAGTCGCGAGGCGGGTCGGGAGAGGAAAGTCCGGACACCACAAGGCAGCATGCCGCGTAGAATGCGCGGGGGGCCGGGGCCAAAGTCCCGGTCGACGGACAGTGTCACAGAGAACATACCGCCCACCCCGGCGCACGCCGGGCGGCAAGGGTGAAAAGGCGGGGTAAAAGCCCACCGCCCCAAGCGCAAGCGAGGGGGCACGAAAAACCCCATGCGGTGCAAGACAGAACAGGAGGGATCGGGCAGCCTGCCCAACACGTCGCGCAAGCGGCGACACCCTCCGGGTATTGGTCGCAGTCCGCAAGGACCCCGCCACACCGCAAGGCGCGACGGGAGACAAATGACCGTCCAGGCGATCGGCGCGAGCCGGTCGTTGGACAGAATCCGGCTTACAGCCATCAACCCCTCGGGGGCGCTCCGCAAACACGGCGCGCCCCCGGCCATTTTTCACATTTGCTGCTCTTCCTGCTTTCGCGCTGCTACAGACCGCCCCTCGATCAACAGCGCCCCCTTCAGCAACCGGCAGAACTCCTTTTTCGTCACCCGCTCATGCGGCCCACGCCCACTCAAAGGATCCCTGAGAGTCTTGAATTGAACCTCCAACCGGTCCAACTGCACGATCCGGTAATACTCGCCCCCCTTGTGCCAAATCTGGTTCTGCTGAAGCTTCATGACTGAAATCATCGGAGCATCGGTGCAATTACGCTAACCTTTTCAACCAAAATCAAGTCAAAGGGCATTGGTCGCCCAGCTTAGCTATAACCGAAAACAGGGCATTGACGGAACATAAACAGCCACGCAGGATAGACAGGCTGAGGCAGGCACGTTGAAAATGGGAGGTGAATGAATATCCGCTCAGCGAGATTTTGGTTTGCTGTGGAATGGACGGCCAGCTTCCTGGTTGCGACGGTTTTCCTGCTTGCTTCGATTCCCAAGATTGGGAACCCCGGTGCTTTTTCTTCGGCGGTTCATCAGATGGACCTTCTACCGGCCGTGCTGGTCAATCCGGTTGCCATTTACCTGCCTTGGATCGAATGTCTCTCAGCCTGTTTCCTCATTCTGCTTCCACCCGCCCGCCGGGGGGCGCTGGCGCTGCTGGGATTTCTCCTCGCACTCTTTACGGTGGCGCTTTTGGCGAATTTCGCGAGAGGAACCGTGATGACCTGTGGATGTTTTGGAGGTTCGTTTTTGGAGTCCATTCTACCTCCATGGACTGCACCGCTTCGAAATGTCCTTCTGCTCGCCATCGTTTGCATCGCCCTGGAGGCCGGACGGCAAAGGGGAATCCGCCGTTTCAGAACCTAGGTAAAAGGCACATAGTGCGGCAGCAAAACGGCTATCGAGCGCGCCTGAAGCGGATACTCTGCCATATGGGGAAAAACAACCGATGGCCCGGGACGCGCGCCATCAGAGGTATCGAGCACGAGTGTCCACGCAACCTGAAGCTGCCGGGAACCAAGTCGAAACGGCACCATTTCCCCGCCAGCGTTCATCAGAATCAAAAACGAATCCCCACGCACCGGTTGGCCGCGCTCATCGCATTCGAGGATCTGGTCGCCCAGCAAACCCATTCCAATACAGCGCACGTGGGGCGAATTCCAGTCCATTTCAGACATCTCAGAGCCATCGGGACGAATCCAATAGAGGTCCTTGATGTCGGTGCCATGGATGGCGCGTCCCTGAAAAAAATGGCGGCGCCGGAAGACCGGTTGCCTCCGTCGGAGATCGATCAGCAAACGCACAAACTCGAATTGGGACATCCGCTCTTCATCAAGATTCCAGTCGATCCAAGACACTGGGGAGTCATGGCAAAAGGCATTGTTGTTCCCGCTCTGGGAGCGCCCGAATTCATCCCCCGAAAGCAGCATGGGAACTCCTTGGGAGAGAAAAAGGGTGCAAAGAAAATTGCGCTGCTGCCGCGCCCTGAGCTTCCGAATGGCCGGATCCACCGTGCCCCCCTCGAAACCACAATTCCAACTGTCGTTTTGATCGGCCCCGTCCGCGTTCCCTGTTTGGTTGGCCTCGTTGTGTTTGCTGTTGAACGAAACGAGATCCGCAAGTGTGAATCCGTCGTGGCAGGTGACAAAATTGATGCTGGCGTGGGGTCGGCGTCCATTATGTTGGTAGAGGTCGCTGCTGCCGGAGAGCCTCGTGGCGAGCTCTCCGACGGTTCCCCCCTCGCCCCGCCAAAACCGTCTCACGCAGTCGCGGTATCGTCCGTTCCACTCGCTCCACAGGACGGGAAAATTGCCAACTTGGTATCCGTTGGGCCCGAGATCCCATGGCTCTGCAATGAGCTTCACTCGCGAGATGACCGGATCCTGGTGGATGATGTCGAAGAATGAGCCGAGGCGATCCACATCCCACAACTCGCGGGCAAGCGCGCTGGCGAGATCAAAACGGAAGCCGTCCACATGCATCTCCTGAACCCAGTAGCGCAGGGAGTCCATGATGAGTTGGAGCACATGGGGGTGAGCAACATTCAAGGAATTGCCACATCCGGTGAAGTCGATGTATTGGCTCTTGTCTGCGGAGAGCCGGTAATAGCTCTCATTGTCGATGCCGCGCATCGACAGGGTTGGACCATCGAGATCGCCCTCGGCGGTGTGGTTGTAAACGACATCCAGAATGACCTCGATCCCCGAGTTGTGAAGGGTGCGCACCATCTCCTTGAACTCGTTCACGGCATTCTCCGCGCCGCTTGAACAATAACGCGGATCGGGCGCGAAGAAGGCCAGTGTGTTGTAGCCCCAATAGTTCGAGAGCCCTCGTTTGATGAGCGAGGCTTCATCAATGTGGTAATGCACGGGCAGCAATTCCACAGCGGTAATTCCGAGACTTTTCAGATGCCCGATGGCAGCGGGTGAGGCAAAGCCGGCGTAAGTTCCACGCAGGGCGGAGGGGACGCCGGGATGTTGTTGCGTGAACCCTTTCACGTGGACCTCATACAGGATGGTCTCATGCCAGGGGACCGCCGGATGCGTGCTTCCGTTCCAAGAAAAAGCCGGGTCGATGACCCTTGCCAGCGGCACCTCAGCGGCATTGTCGAGTGACGGATCGCAGGTGGCCTCGCCGTTGCGGAACTCTCTCGCGATGCTTTTGGCGTAGGGGTCCAAAAGAAGCCTGTTGGGATTGAAGGCCTGTGCCGCCGACCCGGCTTCGGGCCCATGAACGCGGTAGCCATAAAGTTGCCCCGGAGCCGCTCCAGGGAGGTAGCCGTGCCAGACTTCGTTGGTTTTTTCACGAAGCGCAAGACGCGCGCATTCGCAAGTATCCTCAGATGAATCGAAGAGGCACAAATCGACACGCGCGGCGTTAGCAGAGAACAGGGCAAAATTCACCCCTTCGCCATCCCAAGTCGCTCCCAGTGGAGATGGCAGGCCGGGCCAGAGGGCAGCCGGGCTCATGCCCTATCCCTCCGGGATGGCATGGAACAGGGGTCTGGGTATTGGTGCTTGGTTAACATGTGGAAGACCCGTTCAGCAGACACCATGAAGCTCCAACCCGCCATGGGGTGAGTGGCGTAGGAAGCTTTCCGCTTTCCGCTTTCCGCACCCGCTTGTAATATATTCGCCATGATTCCTATCCCTGAGCCGCTGCACCCAGCGGTCGTGCATTTTCCCATCGCGCTGCTGCTGATCGGCGCGGGTCTCTCTGTCTTCGCGTTGATTTTCCGACGTTGGGCCCCGCCGACGGCTCTCATTCTTTGTCTCGGTGCTCTGAGTGCTGTCGTTGCAGTTCAAACGGGAGAGCGTGAGGAGCATCGCCTCCCGAAAACGACCGGCCCCGTCCACGAGGTGCTGGAAAACCATGAGCACGCTGCCAAGAGGGCACGCAATCTTTCCCTTGTCGCGGCTGCGTTGTCAGTGGCTTCCGTTCTGTCCGCGCAATGGCGCAAGGTGGCTCTGGGAATCGCCGCCGCGACGGTTGTTTTATCCCTGATGACTGCTTGGTATGTGGTCCAAACAGGCCACTATGGCGGAGCCTTGGTTTACGAACACAGCCTCGGAGTTGGGAAAAATCAACTGCCGGGCACTCCATGAACGTGCCTTCGAAAAGCCTTCTCGCCCCCGCCGACGGGGCCCTCGATTTGTCGCTGTCCCCCACTGTCAAAAAGGGACGCCGTTCACGGCGGTTCGGAGTCGAGCCACAATCGCGGCCTCCGATCGCGCGGATGCTGCGCATTCACGACCTCATCTCGCAAAATGCGCATCCCAACTGCAGCTCCATGGCGGTGGAATTTGAGGTCTCCTGCAAGACCGTGATGCGGGATGTGGATTTCATGCGCGACCAGATGAACCTCCCGATCGCCTACAGCGCGCTCCACAGGGGATTTTGCTATACCAAGCCAGTCTCCGCCTTTCCTCGAATGACCATGTCCGAGGGCGAGATTGTTGCCCTCCTTGTCGCTCAAAAATCCCTCGAACAATACAAGGGCACTGTCTTTGAGAAGCCGCTCAAATCCGCCTTCCAGAAGATGACCTCCAACCTCGAGGAGGAGGGTTTTTTTTCCTTTCAGGACTTGAACGAGGCCATCTCGTTCCGGCCGGTCGGTTATGCGATTCAAGAACTGCGCGTTTTTGATATCCTCTCCCATGCCGTGCTCGAGCAGCGCACAGTCGAGTTCGACTATTTCAAGCTCACGGGTAAAAAAGCCGAGCGACGCCGCGTGGAGCCATACCACCTCGGCTGCATCGACAACCAGTGGTATCTCATCGGCAATGATCTCGTGAGAGCCAAGGTCCGCACCTTCGCGCTGACCCGTCTCAGCAACCCGAAAATGCTGAAAACCACATTCCATCGTCCGCAGGATTTTTCCATTGGCGACATGATGGCCTCGAGCTTCTCCGCTTTTGAAACCCCAAAGCCTGTTCGGGTGGTTGTGCGACTTGATGCCTTCGCCGCCCGCCTCGCCTCCGAGCGCGTCTGGCATAAATCCCAAAAAATCAAGCCGGCTCCCGGCGGCGGTGCGGAGTTAACCCTCGAAGTCGGCCTCGCGCCTGATCTGGAAAACTGGATACTCGGCTGGGGAACGCACGCCAAGGTGCTGGAACCCCATGAACTTTGCGAGAGGATCGCTTCGATCGCCCGCTCGATGGCTCTGCAATACAGTGTCTGAATCATCCGCCTAAAAATCAGGAACCCAGGAGCGAAGTGTTGCATAGTTTTCTCTGGCTGTAAGGATACGAATTTTAAACCCCATGCTTCACCGATACCTCCCCTTCCTGGCTGCCATCCTGATCGTTCTTCCGCGTCTGGGCGCTGTCACCGTCGTGGCGTATAATGTTGAAAACTTCTTCGATTTGGATGGCGTGGCCACCTACGAAGATTACCGAGGCGATAAATACACACCCCATCATCTCTTGGTGAAGGCTCGAAACGTGGCAAAAGTCCTTGCCAAAGTCGATCAGGGACGCGGGCCAGATGTGGTCATTCTGAATGAAATCGAGCTCGATCAAACACCCGGATCCAGCCCGGCGGATATCGATGCGTGGCTGGATTCCGTAAAAAATCGTTCACTGGAAGAGATCCTCTCGGAGTCACCACTGCCTCCAGAGGTTGCCACGCTTCCGGCCGAGGCCTGGCTCCTGAAAGCCGCCGAAGAAGCTGGGCTCGGTCGCTACCACTATGCCGTTTCGGACGAACGTCCCGGTCATCACGAGGATGGACGCCCCCGGTCTGTCAAAAATGTGATCCTGTCACGCTTTCCGGTGCAAGCTGTGAAAACCCTGCCCACGACGAACGCCAGGGCCATTCTGGAAGCCAAGCTGGATGTCGAGGGACACCCACTCACCGTTTTTGCGAACCATTGGAAATCCGGTGCCGGTTCCGACGACAACGAGCGCACCCGCATCGCGAACGCCCGCACACTGCGAGACCGTCTGAACCAGATATTCAAGGACGACCCCTCGGCGGATGTCATCATCGGCGGTGACTTCAACTCCCATTACAACCAAACCGCTCGCTATCCCGAATTCAAAAAATCCGGCATCAACGACGAACTTGGTGCCCAAGGCAACGAAGCCGCCCTCCAGACTGGAAAGTCCGATCTTTACGATCTGTGGTTCGAACTCCCCGTTGAGAAACGCGGGAGCGATGTCTATCAGGACGATTGGGGAACCCTGATGCACCTCATCGTCTCGCGAGGCCTCTACGACAACAAGGGCCTTCAATATCAGGACAACAGTTTCGAGGTTCTCGCCATTCCCGGACTCAATGCGGATCCGCTCGGACGCCCGCTCCGCTGGTCGAAAGGAAAAAAACCTTCAGGCTTTTCAGACCATTTTCCAATCCTTGCCCGCCTTCAGATCGCCAACCCGAAGACCTCGAAAGACTGGATGCCACTCAAAAATCCGTCGATTGACGATTCGCTAACCGTTCCGCCAGTCCGACAGGTGAGCGCCAAGGACATTCTCGCCAAATCCATCAACCCCACGAATGAGCCAAAGGACACCGACTTCCGCAAGCCGGAATGGCAAGGAAAAATCTTCCTGATCGACGCTCCGGCCTCGATCAGCAATCGCAACGTGGTTTCAGTCCAAGTCAACGGAGTTTCCTACGAAGTCTTTTGTCCCGAAAAGAAAGTCCTTGCGCGACTCCGCGAGGCCGCTCAATCCGAGGCGCATCTGAAATTTTATGGACAACTCGGCACGTTCCAAGGCCGGTGGCAGTTCCTGCTGCCAACAGCCGACTGGTTTCTCTCGGAATCCGCAAAAAATGAGACACGCAACGGCTCGACGCTTGGAAAAGCGCCTAAAAAGCTGGGCTTTTGATCATTCGGGCCCACTCGCCGGGATCATGCTCAGTCGGGCAGCATAGATTGAAGAGTGCCCCGCATTTCCATGGGTTGCATGAAAGTCCAGACACCGAACGCGTAGAGCGCACCGGCCAGCAGTGCCCAAGGCAGGAACGCCAATACGGGGTTACGTGTCGAAATGAGGACGGATCTTTTCCAAAGCATCCATAAAGTGTAAAGACAACCCGCATTAAGAAGCAGAATGCCGAAGGCTGGCCACTGATTGAGTAAAAGAGGGGGCATATTCCAATTCGGCACAGCCCCGACGAGCCCCGCCTCATTCGCAAGTCGCTGAAAAACGGGCCATGGGGTGAGGGCTGCCGAGCAAAGGTGAAAGAGGAAATGGGCCGCCCACATGGCGACTCCCAGTGGAGCCAGCAGGATAGACATGCTGCACAGGACGTTTTTCCAGCTCGTAGGGCAGCCACCTGCCCACACAGTCCAACAGGCGCTGAACGCTGCCAAGGAGGCTGGGAGGGCCACAACGAACAGGGCAAAAGACAGGGAACCTGCGAGGGGGTGATTATTTTGGAATTCCAAAACGAGGGGAACCATTCCCGCCGCATTGGCAAAAGCCGCAAAGGTCAGCACGAGAACCAATGCGGCCACATCAAGACGCTGCGAGAACGCCCCCACCCCTGAGCGTTTGCCATCGTGTAGCAGGTCTGAACCCGGCGGAACGGCGAGGATTCCCACGTTATGCGACGGACAAGCCTTGACGCAGTCGAGACAAAAGGTGCAGTCCATATTACCCGACTTGGAAGGCTGAAAAAGGTTAAGCTCACAGCCTTTTTGGGTGTCATTTCCACGTAGGCAATCATGGGTGCGACAAGTGGCGCAAACCTCCGCGTCCCGCACCCGCACCTCGAGGGGAGAGACAAGAGAGGAAACGAAGTGAAACTGTCCGATCGGACACACATGCTTGCAAAAACTCGCCCCCTTGAAGAAGCCGTCCACAAGGGCGGCTGCGGACAAGTAAAAAATGATGATCCAAGCCGTCCACCACGGTGTTTGCCAGAGATCAAAAAATTCGTAGGCCCAGAAAAAAACAACCAGCAAGACAATGGCTGTCCACTTCGATCGAAGAGCGGTCGGCCAGGGATTATTTGCTGGCAAAAAACGGCGACCCAGATCGCGAAAAAAAGTGAACGGACAAACCATGCAAAAAAAGTTCCCCGCAACGAGCAATGCCAGAATCGTCAAGCCTCTCCAATGCGTCCACGGCAGCACCCCCGCGAGGTTCATCGCCGCGACTTGAGGCCCGAACAACCCATCCGCCACAACGAGCATCGCCAAACCAAAGAGCAGCGCCTGCATCAAGGGACGAAAATACCTGGAACGCATGACAGATCCCACGACGGGAATCGCGAGCAAATCAAACGTTCCTGACCGGTCCGCAATTGGGACAGAGATTTTTGCCAGAGGCCTCGAGCGAACACGCTTGGAGCCGGAAAGATACCGCATGGCGATCACAACCGCCGGAAGCAGAAAGGCGATCGACCCCGGAACCCACATCAGTGTTCCAGCGAGCGTTTGGTCATCGATCGCGGAAAGGTCCGAAATCCGAGGCGCGGAGGCGTAAGTCGGATAGAGGATGCGTCCATAGAAGGTGAAAAAAGCGGAGAGCGCGGTGTTTTGGACATCAACAACAAGCAAATAAGGAATCACGACCCACCTGGGCCAAGCCGGATGCGAGGGCCAGGGTTGGACAACGGGCCACCAAAAACAGAAGGCCGTCGAGAGAAAGCAGAGATGCTCGACCTGGTGCCAGAAGGGCGAGCCCAGGGCGAGTTCGTAAAAAGCAGGAATATGCCAGAACACATTCGATCCCATGAAGAGCGGTCCGGCCACGAGGGGATGCACCAGCAACCTGCCGATCTTTTTGAGCAACGGCTCTTTCAAGAACGGTCCCAAACCCGAGCGGGCCAGCCCGCGAGGCAGGCCAGAGAGAAATGGCAGGAATGGCGCGCCTTGCAGGATCAAGGGCGGCGCGAGCATGGTCAAAAGCAAGTGTTGAATCATGTGGACACTCAACATCCAGGAGGCAAAAGCCTCGAGAGGCGAGGCCAGCGCCGCATAAATTACCAGCAAACCGGCGAGAAACGATGAGAGCCGCCACACCGGATAACGCAAGGGGGCAAGCCGACGGACCTTGGTCCAGCCCCGCCAATAGAGGAAAGCCGGGACGAGAACCCCGATGGCGGGAATCGGCTGAAAACTCCAAGAAGTGAAAACCAAGCCAGTCTGGCTGTTGTCCATACAAGCGGAAACCAGGCCTACGGCAGAACCAGCGTGCCCTCCTCCGATTGCGTGCGAGCGGGTTTGCCGAAGAGAAAAAGACGGCTTGGGATGACCAGTTCCAACCAATCCAAGTAATGCGGCAGAACCCGGAGCCCCTCCTTCCACGAGGATTCCACCAAGAGAAAATCCGGTGCCATATCCTGAACGATGTCGCAAATAAGAAATCCCGTGTTCGATTGAATGCAGCGCAAGTCCACCTCCGGAGCAATTCCTCCGAGCTCGAGGCGAATCTCCTCGAGGACGTCAGCCGTATCCGCCTCCTCTGCCAAGGGGCACCGTGCACGGGCCAGTGGACTATCGGCAGCTAGGATGAGAATTTTGTCCGGCTGGAGCGTTTGAAGTGTTCGTTTTGCAGCTCGCCAGCGTGGAGAGCGGGCTTCCAATAGCAAACATGCGCTAAGACCAGTAGGCGGCCTCTCAACCGGTTCGGGGATGAGGAGAAGATCGCACGGCGTCCTTGTAAAAAGCTCTCTGACAATCGTGCCCGTGAAATTCCTGGGGTCATTGGGGCGGGCGATTGTGCCAGCGATGAAAAGGTCGAAACGTTCGCTCGAGGCTGAGGCCACCAGAGCCCCAGCGGTGTCTCCGTGCCCACACCAGAAAATTTTGACATCTTGGCGTCCCAGATCGCCGAACGCGCGTTGAAAAAGAGCAACTTTTTCATCGGTCCTGTCGCCGGCATGGAGCACGCTCAAGCTGGCCCCGAAAGCCCTAGCCATCCGGTCAGCCTCAGCAAGTATGGCCAGAAAACGTGGAGAGAATGTCGAGGCAACAGCAAAATGGAGACGAGACATGGGACAACTGGTCGTTAAAAACAGGGCTGGAAGATCATTTTTCGGAAAGTTCGAGAATCTTTTCAAAAGCGGTTTTTTCAAGAGGCATGACGCTCAATCTCGATTGTCTCAGCAGCCCGATGTCCGCGAGCGAGGGTTCCGCCTTGATTGTATCCAATGCCACGGGGTGCTCAAGAGCTCTCAAGGGACGCAAGTCCACACACGACCAGTCTTCCCCTGGAGCCGTGGGATCGGGGTAGGCTGCACGCACCACCTCAGCGATGCCCACGACACACTTGCCTGTGACGCTATGGTAAAACAGGACTCTGTCTCCCTCTGTCATATCCCGCAGATGATTTCGGGCTTGGTAATTTCTCACGCCGGTCCAAGCCGTTCCTCCATCCTTCACGAAGTCGGCCCACGCGTAGGTGCCGGGTTCCTGCTTCACGAGCCAGTATTTCATTCAAGCTTTGCTAAAGTGAAATCGGGCGAATATCAAAAGACTTCTCAAGAAATGGAGCAAAAAGGTTTGTTTATCACATTCGAAGGTTCTGAGGCATGCGGGAAGTCCACTCAAATCAAGATGCTGGCCGAACGGCTTTCCTCGTTGAAAATCCACCCGTTGATTCTTCGCGAACCCGGCGGCACCGAAGCGGGCGAAGTCATTCGCCACCTGCTACAACATGCCCCACAAGGAGAGGCTTTGACGCCCGAGGCCGAGTTGCTGCTCTTCGCGGCAAGCCGAGCGCAATTGGTGCGCGAAAAAATCCTTCCCGCATTGGCTGCCGACGGGGTCGTCATCTGCGACCGTTTCTTGGACTCCACCACCGTCTACCAGGGCGTGGCCCGACGCATACCGGCAGGCGAGACTGATCGAATCAACTCATTTGCCGTGGGGGATTGCTTGCCTGACATCACGTTTCTGCTCGATCTGGATCCGGAGGTGTCATTTTCGCGAATGAAAAAGGACTCCCGCATGCCAGACCGTATCGAGCGCGAGTCCGTGGAGTTTTTCAACGCGGTGCGAAGTGGATATCTGGCCCTTGCGAGTCAGAATCCCCACCGGATCCAAACGCTTGATGCCTCGCGCCCAGCAGAACATCTCGCTGAAGAAATTTTCAAATGTGTTCAAGCCGCAATCGAACGAAAAACATGCTGAGCCGGATTTTTCTTAACAAAGACTTCGATATCTTCTAAAAATTCTTCTTCTCGGTCTCAGCCTCCCCCAAGCATAGCGCAGTCCGAGAACATATTTACATAATGGAAAATACTACACCACAAGGAGACATTGGTCTCATCGGATTGGCCGTCATGGGCCAGAACCTCGTCTTAAACATGAACGACCACGGCTACACAGTTGTGGTCTACAACCGCACCACCTCGAAAGTGGATGAATTCCTGGCAAATGAGGCCAAAGGAACGAAAGTGCAAGGTGCGCACTCCATCCCGGAACTGGTTTCAAAGCTCAAACGCCCACGCCGTGTGATGATGCTGGTCAAAGCCGGACAGCCGGTGGATGACTTTATCGCACAAATTGTCCCCCACTTGGAACCTGGAGACATCATCATCGACGGTGGAAATTCGCTTTTCAATGATACCAACCGGCGCCAGCGCGAATTGGAGGCCAAGGGACTTCTTTTCATCGGCACGGGAGTATCCGGTGGAGAAGAAGGGGCTCGTCGCGGTCCTAGCATCATGCCCGGCGGTTCGCCTGCAGCCTGGCCGTATGTGAAAGACATTTTCCAATCCATTTCCGCGAAGGTGGAAGATGGTTCACCCTGTTGTGATTGGGTGGGCGAGGAAGGTGCGGGCCATTACGTGAAGATGGTTCACAACGGCATCGAATATGGCGACATGCAGCTCATTTGCGAGGCCTACAATATCCTCAAGAATGGCATCGGCCTGAACGAGAGCGAACTCCACGATGTTTTCGCGGAGTGGAACAAAGGCGATCTGGACAGCTACCTTATCGAAATCAGCCGGGACATTTTTGCGAAAAACGACATGGATGGCACCCCGTTGGTTAATAAAATTTTGGACACAGCCGGCCAAAAAGGCACCGGTAAATGGACAGTGATTAACTCATTGGACATGGGCGTCCCGATTACCCTCATGGCAGAGGCCGTTTATGCCCGATGCGTCTCGGCGCTCAAGGAAGAGCGGGTCAAGGCGTCCCGAAAACTGAAGGGACCCAACCCCGCTATTCCCGCTGCCCGAAATGCGAAAAAGAAAGCCGCACTGGTGGAGGAGGTTCGTCAGGCCCTTTACGCTTCAAAAATTATCAGCTACGCCCAAGGCTATATGCTCATGAGAGCCGCTGCGGCGGAGTATAGTTGGAAACTCAACTGGGGTGGCATCGCCTTGATGTGGCGTGGAGGCTGCATTATCCGATCCAGATTCCTTGGCAAAATCAAAGATGCCTTCGACAAAAAACCCAATCTGACCAACTTGCTCTTGGACGATTACTTCAAGGGGGAAATCAAAAAATCCCAAAAAGCTTGGCGCAATATCGTTGCCACTGCCGCCAAGCGGGGCATTCCTGTTCCTGCATTCAGCACGGCGCTCTCATTTTATGATAGTTACCGCTCAGCCGTCTTACCCGCCAATCTGCTGCAAGCCCAGCGAGATTTCTTTGGCGCCCACACCTATGAACGCGTGGACAAGCCCAGAGGCGAGTTTTTCCACACGAATTGGACGGGTCAGGGTGGCACCACCGCTTCGACAACATACACCGTCTGATCGCGCTTGCGCGTTTTTGTTCTCAAACCCGACGCCATAGGCGATTTCATTCTGGCTTCAGGATGCATACGCCTTTTGGCTAGGGAATTGGGGGAAAGAAATCTCGTCATCGCCGTTCGAGCGGATGTCGCGCCCTTGGCGAAATGCCAGTTTCCCGAGGCGGAGATCCTTCCGCTGCCGCTTCGGGAGAAGCGTCGTTTTTTCAATCTCGCCACGGTGAATGTGATCAATTGCCTTCCGGCGTGGTTTCGTCTCCTTTCCCTCCGGGTCGATGCCGCCATCTGCCTGCGCAGCATGAGAGCCTATCTGCACACGATCACATTTTATATTCCTCGTTCCCAAAGATATATAGCCTGCGAGAACCTACTCCTCGCCAATCCGCGTCTGCGACGACCCGCAGTTGAAAAATTCGTGCAGCACGTATTCAATCCCTCTCTTCTGCCCTATCCCGCGCCGGGGGATATTCCAACAGAGATTCATGCTAACAAAATTGTTGCAGAGAAGGTCCTCAACCGAAGAGTTGCTAATGAGGAGATCCTGCCCGTTTTAATTCCCTCCCGTTCTATTTGGCCGCAGAATTACTGGCTCCTCTGCCCTTTCAGCTCCACCCGGTCCAAAGACTACTCCGCGAATGATTGGGCGGAGGCGTTAAAAATTCTCGCTCACGAACGCTCAGGGGCGCCGCTCTACCTTGCGGCAGGTCCAAATCAATACGAGCGACTTCAGGAATTTGCCAATCCATTGAAGAATTCCGGTCTGGAGCAGCTCAAAATTTGCCCTCCGATGTCTCTCCCAGATTTTTTGCAGCTAACAGCGGAAGCCCGCCTTGTTCTGACGGTGGACACCTCAGCCGCCCACATGGCTTGTGCCTTGGGCACCCCGGCGGTGATCGCCTCGGCAGGTCAGCACCCCGGCGTTTATGCCCCATACTCGACGAATGGGCGTCAAATCTGGCTGCTCCCACCAACTGGATCGTCGAAAGTAGACTGGCGGCAACAAATCACTCCAAGAGCCATTGCAGACTCGGCAAGGCGTGTTCTCTAGAGCGCCTGACGAGCGGGTGGAGGCGCAATGCCTGTGGCGAGACATCAATCCGACTCGCGAGGACAAGAGATTCCATGGGCCATCGCCTGCCCTGCGATCCATCCGGTTGTCCAAGCTGCCTGAAAATTGAAGCCGCCGGTTATTCCATCAATGTCCAGGGCTTCACCCGCAAAGTGAAGGCCAGGAACGATGCGGCTTTCCATGGTTTTGAAGTCCACTTCGGGAAGAGGAATGCCGCCGCAGGTCACGAATTCCTCCTTGTTCGTGCTTTTGCCACAAACCTGCAATTCGGTGCCGGTCAGCAAATCCGCAAGCTTCAGGGTTTCAAGGCGGGAGAGGCGGGCCCACTTTGTTCCGGCTGCGATGCCAGCTTGCGTCACCAGTTGTTCCCACAAGCGCGTGGGAAGCGGATTCCAACGCGAGCGCAGCACGGTTTGGGCACCTGACACTTCGCGGCGGGATTGTAATTCCTCCAGAAGCGAAGCCCGCGGAATTTCAGGCAACCAATTCACTTTGACGGGAAATTGATAGCGGAGGCCATGGAGTTCCCGTGCCCCCCATGCCGAAAGTCGAAGGATCACCGGTCCACTAAGTCCCGAGTGGGTCACCAGCAGAGGGCCTCGCTCCTTCAAACCTGTTCCTGGAACAGAAACCTGCACCGAGGAAAGAGAAACTCCCGGCAACTCACGAAGCCAAGGTGCGGGAATCTGGAAAGTGAAAAGCGAAGGGACAGGCGGAACGAGAAAGTGTCCGAGCGCCAAAGCTGGATGCCCCTCGACGCGACATCCCCCACCCGCCCAGAGGAGCCGGTCGCACTCCATCGTGGCATCAGAGGAAAGTCCAAGCACGAATCCCCCTGTTGGGCGTTTGGTTAAACTCTTCAGTGCGGTTTCTGTCTGGATCCGAACGCCGGAACGACTGGCTGCTCGAGCGAGGCAACCAATGATGGTTTCCGACGAATCTGTCACAGGAAACATGCGCCCGTCTGGTTCTGTCTTGAGCTGGACTCCACGACTCTCAAACCACGCAATAGTCTCGCGTGGTCCGAAGCGGGCGAACGGACCGATGAGGGCCCGTCCGCCGCGTGGATAGCGCAGGGACAATTCGCGCGGCTCAAAACACGCATGAGTGACGTTGCAACGTCCACCGCCGGAAATCCGCACTTTGGAGAGGGTGCGTTCGCTTTTTTCCAGGATCACGACCTCCGCATGCGGTGCGCTCTCAGCGGCAGCGATCGCCGCAAAGAACCCGGCGGCGCCTCCACCCACGACAACGATTTGGAACTGGCGAACACGGTCCACGACCTATTTACCGCACAGATGGCTCGTGGCGAAAAGAAGAACCCGCGAGACGCCCTGCCTTGCATCGGCCCGACTCCTCTGTTTATTCGACTGCCATGTGCATTTTTGATTTCAGCCCGGGACGACTCCGCACCTTGTTTTTCATGCTGGGAATACTGGCTCTTGGAGGGACGGTGTGCTTTGGTGAATCGATGAACGAAGAAATCGCAGTGATCGGAGGAGGGTGCTTTTGGTGCGTGGAGGCGGCCTATCAAGGACGACCCGGCATCCAGAGCGTGGTCAGCGGTTACGCGGCAGGAAAAACGCGGAATCCGACTTACGAGGAAGTCTGCACCGGCGAAACCGGCCATGCCGAGGTTGTCAAGATCACATATGATCCAGCGATCATCTCGTATAAAAAAATACTGGAGCTTTTCTGGGACGCGCATGATCCCACCACGCTCAACCGGCAGGGAGCTGATCACGGCACCCAATACCGATCAATCATCATTGCCCAAAATGAGGCGCAACGCGCGGCAGCCGAACAATCCAAATCCAATGCCCAATCGAGATTCCGAAGCGCGATCGTAACAGAAATCATCGACGCGGCAGAATTTTATCCAGCCGAGGGCTACCATCAGGATTTCACAGAAAAAAATCCCAACCATCCCTACGTGAGGGCCGTCATTGCTCCCAAGTTGGAAAAACTGAAAAACAAGTGACGTTATCCGGTTGCGTCTTGACGGATCCGGTAGAGACGCGAGAGTGATTGGGTTCCTGCGAGTGTCAGGAGTTCGTTTTTGTATGGTCATCTATGTCAAACCCGGTTGTGGCTGGTGCGCTGAAGCTGTTTCCTGGCTTCGCTCCCAAAAGATCGCGCACTCTGTGAAGAATGTTTTTGAAGATCAGGAGGCGTTCGCGCGCATGAGGCAAATTTCAGGCCAGACAAAAGCTCCCACTTTGGAGATGGAAGATGGCGAGGTGCTTGCAGATTTCGATGTTACCGAGCTGGAGAGGTTTCTAAAAGCCAGAGACACACGATGATTTCAGAAATTTGTATCGTTGCTGCCGCCGGTTTTTTATCCGTGGGGCTTCGGAGTTTTCAAAGCCAAGCCTGCTTTCGAATCGGCACTTTGGGATTCATCTTGACATCGTTTCTCGCAGGCTGGCTCTTGGGAGGAAGCCTTGTTCTCGGCGCTGTTTTCGCCTCGACTTGGTTTCTGCTGCCGTGGCTGGAAATTCTCACGCGCGTCAGGCGCCTGAGGATGCCGTTGCAGAGGTCGCTCGAAAAATGTCCACCTCCACCGGCCAGTCGTTTTCCCGACTTCAGTGCACTTTCGGACGAAATGGAATCTCTAGGCTTTGACTATGCCGACGATGTGGATTGGAGCCATGACGACACGCGTCACTTCTACCGCCTCTTCTGCAATGCTGAAAAGCGCGTCACTGCATCGATCTGCCTTCTCGAGCAGGACAGTCATGCTTTTTTTTATGTCACCTTCAAATCGAAGGCGATGGATGGACGGACTTTTCTGACTTGGAATTATCCCTTCTCCTACGGGATGCATTTGCTTCCGAACACCCGCCTCAACAAGGTGGACGATGAACTCCGTATCGAGGAACTGTTCGCTTCGCACCAGGATTTTGTCGACCTTCACGAGACTGTCGAACTGGCACCCCAAGCCGCAGAAAGCCTAAGAGAGGAAATCGAGAGGGAACTTCGTGGCCAGCTCGAGCATAACATTGCCCGTGGTATTCTCGTTCGGGATAAAAACGAAATGATCCGATACTCTGTGCGCGGAATGTTTTTTCTGTGGTGTGAGTTCCTGCGCGAATTTGTGAGGTTCTCCTGAGCGGATGCGGAAACAAATTCACTCGGGCGATTCATTCCAAAAGCGATTGAAGGCCTCGGTCCAGTCGCGCGATTCGACACGAGAGCGGCCAGCCTCGCCCAGGCTTTTTCTGAGCGGGGAATCACTGGCCAGAAGACTGATGGCATCGGCCAATGCGACCGCGTCGTGGGCTTTGGTGATGTAGCCGTCCACTCCGTGCGAAACGAGATCCCGCGGCCCCCCCACATCGGAAACGATGACTGGTATTCCGCTTGCCTGCGCCTCAAGAATGACGTTGCCAAACGTATCGGTCGTGCTTGGAAAGACAAAGAAATCGGCCGAGGCATATGCAAGGGCAAGATCCTCTCCACCGAGGTAGCCGGTGAAGATGGCATCACTGAGAAGGCGCCGCATCTCGCCCATGTAGGGTCCATCGCCGACAATGATGGGACGCACCGGCGTGCGCGACTCTGCAAGGCGTCGTGTCGCCGCGACGAGGAGGTCGAGATTTTTCTCCTTCGACACCCTGCCGACGAACAACATGGCGGCCTCGCCGTCGCGCAACCCCCTGGACTGCCAGAATCCCCGGTCGCGTTTCGAGGGGTGGAAAAGCCGCGTGTCGAGCCCCCGGGGCAGAATTCGCAGACGCTCCCGGGGAATGCCGCGCTCGATCCAACATTTGCGATAGTCCTCGGAGTTGACGTAAAGGACATCCAGCTGGTTGTAGAACCAGTGCATGTAATTCCATGTGAGAGTCTCCATAAACGAGTCGTCGGTGAGAATGCGCACGTATTGTGGAAAGTCGGTGTGGTAGATGCCCACGGCGCGGAGACCCAGCATTTTGGAGGCCGCCAGAGCGCAGAGTCCTATCGGGCCAGGCGTGCTGATGATCAATTCGGAAAAACCACCCTGCTGCAAATAATCAAAAATCTGCAGGACAGGCGGGAAGCTGAGGCGCTGCAATTCATACTCGGGAAGCTCGAATTCTCCGATGGGTTCAAAATTTTTCAGAGGAACACCGTGGTCCGCAATCTCGGAACGGCAGGTCATGATCGTCACGTCATGCCCGGCTGCGACACCGGCCGCTGTCATTTTGCGGATGGTCGTCGCGACACCATTCACATCCTCCAGCGTGTCGGTGAACCATGCCCGTTTTTTGTTTTTGAGAAACGGAGGAACCTCTCCCGACAGGGGCAGGGCCGTTTGGCGCAACCACTCTCGCTTGGGCAAACGAAAAGCGTGGATGTAAGGACTCAACAAGGCCATCACGGGAGCAAGCGGGATGATTGTCTGAATGCTCTCGAGAAACTTCCCTTGCGAGATCTGTTGGATGAATTCGGTCACAAGCCGGTAGCCGATCTTGTTCGCAATGAGATTGGCCATGAGAAAAGACCGTCTCTCCGCCTCAGCGACTCCTGCGGTTTCCCGCGCCATGGCTGCCTTGAGCCCGGGTTGGTTCAAGGATTCGGAGAGTTGTTTCCAGAGCGACATGTTCCCCGATTTCGCAATCTCAAAAATTTTACCCGTGAGGATGCCTTGTGTGACAAAGCCGAATTTGTCCATGAGCGAAAACTCCGTGGGATCCCTGCCCTCCATGAATCGAGAGGTGATCTTTTCAAGGAGAACAGAGGAGGGTTCGCCGGGTTTCAAGGGCAAGCGGGCCTTGGCATATTCGATGGCCGTGCTGTATGTGCCGTGTGCCGTCGCCAAGGGCGTTCCTGAGTGTCCGGCTGCATGGCAACGCCCGGCGCGAAGATGTTCTAAAAATCCCGCCGTATCTGAACAGGGGGGCGTTTCAGTGAAGGCTCCAGCGGGATTCGTTCCACCTTGGTCGTCCGACCCGCCCGTGAAAACCTTGATCCACGGTTCGGGATGTGTCGGAGAGATTCCCGTCCGCGCATTGAAGATTTCGATTTGTCGAGGTGTCAGTGCGCCAAGGACCGTGCCGGCGGTTTCGCTCAGGAGGTTGCAGTAGCGGCCGTTGATGGACTCGAAATGCCGGAAAAGCAGGACAAGCTTCTGGAGGTGGAGAGCGGTGAGCTTCCCGTTGAGATTGTGGAATGGATGGGCAACGGCATGGGCGATGCCCTCGGCGAAGAGATATTTCTGGAGGTCATAGACACTCTCCCGAGCCTCTTGGATTTCTCGATGCTGCGACTCGTTGATGCCCCAAACAAGCACGTGAATGCGGCAATCGTCCTCGGGAAAAATCGTGGAGACCTCCTCTCCGATGATCACATCGGGCAGGTGGGCGATCTCGAGACATCCATCGATCATGTTCTGGTCGGTCAGTGTCACGAACCTCATGCCTGCCGCCCGCAGTTTCCGATAGAGGTCGAAGGGATCCGAGGCGCTTGCCGGAAAGTCCAGACGGCGCAAAACCCAATCCGCAGCCCGAGTGCTGTGACGGGAGTGGATATGCAAATCGGCGCGTGTTGTGGACTCGGTCATTGTTCGGCTCGGGTGGCGGCCAGCCATTGCTGATATGTCATTGACCGCCTCCCCGCAAGCGCGGCGGAGCTAAGGCTTAAAATCTGATTCCGTATCGATGAGTGATCCCAGTCGGGGGGATGGATTCCGATTCGCAAGAGACCGGCATCCCGAAGTGAAGAAGCCAGCAGCCTGTTCCAAGCAAGGCTGCAGACTCGCCGCCACACTGCGCGAACGCTCCAGACAAGGCTTCGCGAGTGATGGATTGTTTCAGTCCTGAAATCGCTCACGCAAGCAATTCGCGTTGTGTATTCGAAGCGAAGTTCCCTCACCGCCTCTTCCGCTTCCTGGCCTAAGAGCCAGGCCGGCGCAATGAAGCCGACCGGTTCGAGACCACAGGCGGCGAATTCCGAGAGGCCCAGTTTCAATCTCTTGATGGCCTCCTCGCGGCCAAGGTCGAAAAACTCGCCCTCGCCAGCCGTGTAAGATTGGGTGACGATTCTCTTGAAGAGGCCATCCGCCCCACACCTATCCCTCAGGTGATAATAGCCGTGAAGAACCGCCTCGTGCCCCTCCGCGACCCGATCGCGAAGCCAACTCGTAAACGCGGTATCCCTCGAAATCGAGCCGAGCCGATGGTGATCCGGAATAACGAGCAGCGATGTGGTGCGGCAACCGATTTTTTTCAGATCCTGGAGAATACGCTCGCACTGCCGCAGCGTGAGCGGGCTCACGTCATGGATGGATGCCACCAAAGCGCGGGTCGTCGTTGTTTTTTGCATTTGCCAAGTCGGTATCTTGGGCGAAGGTTACGGGAATGTCAGACGAAAACCAGAAGCCATCAAACGACAACCGCCAACGGCAAGGCGGAGGTCAAGACCCTCAACTCAACTGGCGCGGACTTGTGCTCTTCGCGATCGCCTTTGCACTCATAGGCGGAGCCTTTTTTTTCCGGGGCAACAATTTCGCCCAAGCGCAGCTGATCCAGTATCCCCGCTTCATACAACTTGTGAAGCAAGGGAAGTTGGTGGTGACGCCGGAATCGCCGCTCCAGCTTGTGGTCGAGGAGGGCCGCAATACGCAGTATTTCGAAGGCAAATTCAAGCTCCCTTCACCCACCACGGGCGAGGAAATTCCGATGCCGTTCCACACTCCGATCTTCACGCAATTCAATGGTTCGGAAATCGAGCAGACGCTGAGCGAGGCGGGAATCACTCCGGCCATCACGCCGAAATCCGACTTGCTGGCCTCCGCCATTGTGAGCTTCCTGCCCATCGTCTTTTTCTTGGTCATCCTGTATTTTTTCTTCCGCTCTCAAATCAAAATGGCGGGCAAGGGTGCGCTCAACTTTGGCAAATCGAAAGCCCGGATGCTTTCGAAAGATAAAAACCGCATCACTTTCAAAGACGTTGCCGGTGTCGAGGAGGCGAAGGAGGAGGTCCAGGAACTCGTCGAGTTTCTCAAAGATCCCAAAAAATTTCAAAAGCTTGGAGGACGAATCCCCAAGGGCATTCTCATGGTGGGATCGCCTGGAACCGGGAAAACCCTTCTGGCCCGCGCCATCGCCGGAGAAGCGGATGTCCCGTTTTTTTCGATCAGCGGATCGGACTTCGTGGAGATGTTTGTCGGCGTGGGGGCGTCCCGCGTTCGCGACATGTTCGAACAGGGTAAAAAATCCGCTCCCTGCCTGATGTTCATTGACGAGATCGACGCGGTGGGACGCCACCGTGGTCACGGCATGGGCGGTGGTCACGACGAACGCGAGCAAACCCTGAACCAACTCCTCGTGGAGATGGATGGCTTCGACACGCAGGAGGGAGTTATTATCATCGCAGCCACCAACCGTCCGGATGTCCTTGATCCCGCCTTGTTGCGTCCGGGCCGCTTCGACCGTCAAGTCACCGTGTCGCTTCCCGATGTCAAGGGCCGCGAGGAAATTCTCAAAGTCCATGCGAAAAAAGTGAAGGTTGCCGAGGGGGTCAACCTCGCCGTGCTGGCGCGCGGCACGCCCGGCTACTCGGGCGCTGAGCTGGCCAATGTTCTGAACGAAGCCGCCCTCCTTGCCGCCAGAAAGGGACTCAAGGCCGTCACGATGCGCGAGCTCGAAGAGGCCCGCGACAAGGTGCGCTGGGGCAAGGAACGCCGCAGCATGGCGATGAGCGAACGCGAAAAAATCTCCACCGCCTGGCACGAAGCGGGACACGCGATCCTTAATGTCCTGCTCGAACACACCAGCCCGCTCCACAAGGTGACTATCATTCCGCGCGGTCCCTACCTCGGTGCCACGATGTATCTGCCCGAGGGCGACAAGTATTCCACCCAGCAGAAAGAGGCTCTGGACCTCCTAGCCGTTACCATGGGGGGACGCATCGCCGAGGAGATGTTCACTAAAGACATCTCAAACGGCGCCTCGGGAGATATCCGCCAAGCCACGAGTCTCGCCCGCAAGATGGTTTGCGAATGGGGCATGAGTTCTCTGGGAATGATCAGCTTTGCCGATGGCGGAGAGCATGTGTTCTTGGCCCGCGACATCTCCCGACCCCGCGAATACAGCGAGCACACCGCCCAGCAGATCGATACGGAGGTCAAACGCATCATCGACGAGGCCTACGAACGAGCCCGCGTGCTCTTGGAGGAGCGACGGCAAGCTGTGGAGACGCTTGCCAAGGCTCTCTTGGAATACGAGACTCTTGATGCCTCGCATGTGAAAGAAATTCTCGACCACGGGAACATCCTGAACCCGCCAATCGTTGAAATCGCGCCACCACCTCTTCCCCCACCGCCAACTGATTCGGCCCATGAACCCCAATCGCCGATCAAACCAGAGTTTCCGTCCGGGGGGCTTCCAGCAGCGGCGCCTGCCTAGCATTCTTCTTCTTTGCAATGAGGCGGGCCCGAGGCAGTGAGCCTCGGAGCCCACCTCTTGGCGGGGTGTTTTGTTTCGCTGGCCTTCAACGGTCCTGATCTCCGACAGGGACTGGATCACGTCAAAATCATAAAAGTCCCACTTCAGGCCAGCACAGAGACCTTTGCTTTCAAGGAGTCCCCTTAACAAGGAGGAGGGGATGCGATTTTTTCAGCTTGGAAAAATAACGTCACGAAGACATACGAGGGGGGCAGTTACATTCGTCCTTCGCAAAACTTCGTCATGCAGAACACGCCGACATGCTGAAATTTTTTTCTCTTGAAAAAGTGACACCCCTTGGCCTTCTCAAGGCGCACCAAGCCGCTCATGCCTCGGTTACCGAGCACGAAAAACTTCTCTTGGAAGTCTGCTGTAAATCGCACTCTAAATCTTTGGATTTCATGAATTCCCGCGAGGGGGGGCTCTCGGAAACCGAAGCCTCCTCGCTCCGCGAAAAATGGGGCTCAAACCATCTCGGACAGCACAGCAAGCAAGGCTTCTGGATGGAAATCCTGCAGCGATGCAAAAATCCATTGATCATTCAACTTCTGATCATAGCAGCGATCTCGCTCTGGACCGGCAATCCCGCCTCGGCCTGCATCGTGAGCGTCATGGTTTTGTTATCGGTGGGACTCTCCTATTACCAGGAAAGCCGCTCGAGCAAGGCCGTCGAAAAATTGAACGAAATAGTTCAAAGCAGTTGTCACGTGATGCGCGACAATCGAGAGGTTGAATTACCGATATCGGAGGTGGTGCCGGGTGATATTGTCGTTCTTCAAGCCGGCTCGATCATTCCGGCCGATCTCCGCTTGCTGTCCGCAAAAGATTTTTTTGTGAGTCAATCCTCGCTGACCGGTGAGGCCATGCCGGTTGAAAAGATCGCAGAGACTCCCCAAGCCCCGTCGCGCGCAGTTATCGAGATGCCAAATGCGGTATTCCAAGGGAGCAATGTCCTGAGCGGAACCGCAAAGGCTCTCGTGGTCAATACCGGCACTCGAACCCACTTCGGCTCGATTTCCGAAAAACTCGCAGGCGCGCAAGTCGCCACCAGTTTCGACCGTGGCATCGCGGGATTCACCTGGCTCATGATCCGATTCATGCTCTTCATGGTCGGAGCAGTCTTTTTGATCTTGGGCCTCACAAAGCATGACTGGACCGGGGCCTTGCTTTTTTCCCTCAGCATCTCCCTCGGGATGACTCCGGAAATGCTGCCGATGATCGTGGCCGTCAACCTCTCCAAAGGCGCTTTGGCCATGTCGAAAAAGAAGGTGATCGTCAAAAAACTCAGCTCGATCCAGAATTTCGGCGCCATTGATATTCTCTGCACGGACAAAACCGGGACACTGACCCAAGACGAGATCATTCTGGAAAAACATGTGGATGTCACCGGACGCGATAGCGGCGATGTGCTCCGCTATGCCTACATGAACAGCTACTATCAAACCGGGCTGCGCAACCTTTTAGACCGTGCCATCCTCGCCCACACGAACCTGGATGTGGATCGGGGATGCCGAAAAGTGGATGAAATCCCGTTTGATTTTCAGCGCAAGAGAATGTCGGTCGTAGTGGATTATGAAGGCGACCACGTCTTGATTTGCAAAGGTGCTGTCGAAGATATCTTTAAGGTTTGCTCACATTATCAAGTGGATGATGAGGTTTTCATGATCATCGACCTCATCAAGAGCGATCTCATGGAAGAATATGAGGCTCTCAGCCGCGATGGTTATCGGGTTTTGAGCATCGCTTACAAGGAATTCTCGAGAGACAAGACCAATTTCTCAAATTCGGACGAAAGCGACCTGATTCTGTTGGGATACATCGCTTTTCTCGACCCTCCCAAAGAGTCAGCCCGCAATGCCATCGCCTCCTTGGCAAACTACGGGGTGGCAACAAAAATCCTCACTGGCGATAATGCCCTCGTCACACGCAAAATTTGCAAGGATGTCCATCTCGATGCGGGAGAAATTGTAACCGGAGATCAAATCGTCGATCTCGACGAGGAGGAACTCGGTAAATTGGCTGAAAAAACCAGCGTTTTCGCCAGGCTCTCTCCATCGCAGAAAGAAAGCATCATCGTAGCCCTTCAAAAACGCGGGCATGTCATTGGTTATATGGGTGATGGAATTAATGACGCACTCTCGATGCGCGTGGCGGATGTCGGAATCTCTGTAGACACAGCAGTGGATGTCGCGAAGGAATCAGCGGATATCATACTTTTAGAACGCAGCCTCATGGTTCTGGGGGATGGAATCATCGAGGGGCGGAAGGTGTTTGCCAACATCATCAAATACATCCGCATGGGTGCGAGTTCGAATTTTGGTAACATGTTCAGCATGACGGGTAGCAGCTACTTTTTGAAGTTTCTCCCCATGGCTCCCATCCAGATCTTGGTGAACAACCTTTTATACGATCTCTCCCAGACAGGCATCACTTCCGATCATGTGGATGAGGAATATCTCCAAAAACCTCGCAAATGGAATATTGCCAACGTGCAACGCTTCATGATTTGCGTTGGACCTATCAGCTCGATTTTTGACTACACCACTTTCGCATTGATGCTTTTTTATTTTCAATGCAGCAATCTCGGCTTGGCTGCTCCTCAAGCTCTCGCGGCACGCTTTCCCGGAGGAGTCGGTGTCCCTGCGGATTCCACGTATGCGGCCGCGCTCTTCCATAGCGGCTGGTTTGTCGAATCGCTGATCACACAAACCCTGATTGTTCATATCATCCGCACACGAAAAATTCCTTTTTTCCAAAGCTGCGCGAGCCCGGCATTACTCGCCACGACGCTTGTGGTCATCACCATCGGATGTGCACTGCCCTATATCCCGAGCGTATCAAATTTCATGGGATTTGTCCCTCTTCCAGCCTCATACTGGTTTTTTATCGCGGTAACGATCTTGTGTTATTCTACACTAACACATATCGTTAACTCCTGGTTTGCAAAGAAATACGGTATTGATTAGATTTAACTTCAAATGAAAGCCCTACTCAACGCCCTTCAAGAGGGGCGACTTGTGGAACTGCCGGACAATAATAAAATTCACGCGCTTCGCTTCCTTGGAGCCTTGCTCGAGGCTGTTCCCGAAGTATCGGTTGAGGAGGACATCACCGAAAAAGCCCTCCAACGCGAATCGACCCACTCCACAGCCATCGGCAAAGGGTGGGCGTGTCCCCATGCGACCACGAAACTCCCTGGAGAATTGCTTTGTGCCGTGGGATGGTGCCCGGCGGGAATTGACTTTGCGACACCCGACTCGATGCCGGTGCATCTTGTTGTCATGTATTATGTTCCAGATTCTCAAAGGCACGCCTATCTCAAGGAGATCTCACTCCTCGCCAAGGCCATCAACGCAAATGCCGATCTCCAGCATCCGCAAGAGCTCACGGACCTCTTGGAAATCCGCCACGCTCTCCTCGATGCCATAACCCATGCGATCGATTCGGTCGCTCCAGATTCCGTAGCCAGAATGATCAAGCTGGAAGCCAGACAGGCGGCCACCGAATCGATCGAAACAACCCTGACGTTACCGAACGGTCGGTTAGCGGCATCAATGGATGCCGTTTCCATCCTCTGCGCACCCGGTCAGCGCCCCATCATCCTTTCCCAGAATTCCACTCTCAATGAAAGACTTGAAAGCCAGGATCAGCTTGCAAGTGAAATCGAAAAATCCCCGAAGTGGATGTGTGGCGAATTCCTTATTATCCGAAGGAGCAGCACCCACTACGCGCAAAACCGAATTGTCCACGACTGTCTTATCGTGAAGATAGACGAAAAGCGGTAAAAGATCAGGACGCTTTGGATTCCAACGAAGCGTTCGACGCACCGCTTGGGTTTGAATCCGAAACATGGGGCACTTTTTCAACTTGCTCCTTGATCTCCACGGGGGCTGCCGCTTTGGCGATTTCCCGTTCGATTTCGGCCTTGGCCTTTTGAAACTCACCCATACTCTTGCCTAGGCCGCGCGCCAACTCAGGCAACCTTTTCGCCCCGAAGAGCAGGAGGCAGAGGATAAAAATAAAAAACCATTCCGGACCTCCGGGCATCGACAAAGCGAGTGGGTGGATCATAGTTGATATCTTACTTATACCTCCTCAGCGGAGTTTGGAAAGTATTGAATGGAATTTCGCGCCCCTGCATGAGTAGCGGCTTGAGCCGCGAAGTGCGTTACGCTTGCTTTGCGCACGCAGAATATGGTTCGCGGGTCATCCCGCTACTCTTGCCTTGGACCTTTCCCGAATGCACAAAAAAACCTGCTGATGCTTGACTAGACAAAGGAAAATCACAAAAGCACCCTCTGCCCCTCATCGATGTCGAAAAAATCGGTGAATTCCATCTCAACATCCTGTCCCTGCTGATGCATCCTGCTTATGTTCGTTGGAAAAACTCCTTAAATTTAGATCGCTCCCGATGCTTACCATTCGCAATCTCAAGAAATCCCACGGTGGCCGCTTGCTTTTTGAAGGTGCCGACCTGCAAGTCAACTACGGCGAGCGCATCGCCTTGGTCGGCCCGAACGGAGCCGGTAAATCCACACTGTTCTCATTGATTCTTAAAAAGGACGAACCCGACGACGGGACTGTGCAGCGTGACGAGTGGACAACCCTTGGCTATCTCCCACAAGAGGCCGAGGCTGTGAATTCAGAAACCGCATTGGATATCGCTTGCGGCCGGGCCGGTGAGCTTCAGGCCCTCGAAAAACAACTCGCAGCTCTCGAGGCGGCGGGAACCGTGCAAGGCCCCGAATATCTCGAGGCCCATGCCAAACATGAAGCCCTGAGCAGTCCGCATGTGGAAGCGAAAGCCAAAAAAATGCTCACTGGACTGGGCTACCGGGAATCCGACTGGATTCGCCCCGCACGGGAACTCAGCGGGGGATGGGTCATGCGGGCGCATCTGGCTCGTCTGCTTGTGATGGAGCCCGACCTGCTCCTTTTGGACGAGCCCACGAACCACTTGGACCTGCTTTCGCTCCTTTGGCTGCAGCAGTATTTGAAAACCTGTTCCAGCGCGCTGCTCCTGATCTCGCACGACTTGGAATTCATGGATGCCCTGATTGATGGAGTTTACGAAATCGCGAACCCGAAGCTGATCCATTACAAAGGAAACTACTCGGCGGCGATGGAGCAGCGCGAGCGCAACTACGAAGTGCAGGCAGCCGCCTACAAAAATCAACAAAAGGAAATCGCGGCCCTGCAAGAGTTCGCCGACCGTTTCCGCTCGGTTTCATCCAAGGCGGCCCAAGCACAGAGCAAACTCAAGCAGATCGAGCGCATGGAAAAAATCGAGCGCCCCGAGCCCCCCAAGAAACCCTTCCGCTTCCGGATTCCCCAACCCGAGCGGGGCGGCCAGCGTGCGGCCATGCTGGAGGGTGTCCAGATGGCCTACGGCAGCCATGTCGTATATCGCAACCTCGATCTCATCATCGAGCGCGGTGAACGCGTAGCCCTCGTCGGCCCCAATGGCGCAGGCAAATCCACTCTCATTAAAATCCTGGCGGGTGTTGTCGAATTTCAAAAAGGCAAATGCGCTTTCGGCAGCAATTCGAAGGTGGGTTACTTCAGCCAGCATCGCGCCGCCACCCTCAATCCCAATTTCTCGCTTCTGGAGGAAATTTTGGCCTCGAACGGAACGCTCCGTGAGGACGAGGCACGCAGTATTCTGGGCTCGTTCCTCTTCAAGCGCGACGACATCCATAAGAAAACAGCCGTTCTCAGCGGAGGCGAGAAGACACGTCTCAATCTGGTGAAATTTCTCGTCAATCCACCGAACCTCCTCCTCATGGATGAACCGACAACGCACCTCGATATCCTGACAGTGGAGTCGCTCGTTCTCGCACTGGAAGCCTACGAGGGGACGCTCGTGTTCATTTCCCATGATGTCCACTTTCTAAGAAAGCTGGCCAACCGCGTCCTGCACATCAATGCGGGCCAGGTCAATTCCTACCCCGGCGGCTACGACTACTTTCTGGAGAAATCCGGATTGCTCGGCTCCGAGCGCTTCGCCCTGACGGCTTGAGAGAATGCGGGTTGACAGATTCCCTTTCCCGAGGAGCTTCACGGGTATGAAATACCTCGTCCTCCTAGCCGCAATCAGTCTCAGCCTCCCGGCAACCGCCTCGAGCATTCCGGAGTTCCAGCATCGCCTGCCGATGGATGTCGTTTTCAAAGGCGGCGACAAGTTCCATCGGCTGGTTAAGCAGGCGCATCGAGAGAATTGGGCCGCGCTACCTCTCGGGGAGCGAACCGCGCGCGTTGGCAGGGCCCTGCTTGGAACGCCGTATGTCAACTACACCCTGGAAATTCACGACCACATCGAGTCGCCCTCGGTAAATTTTCAGGGGTTGGATTGCTGGACATTCTATGAAACCTCCTTGGCCTTCGCCCGGATGCTGAGGATCAAGAACGGAAATTACCAACCAGAGGATCTTCTGGCGCTGCTCGAGCTCGAGCGTTACCGCAATGGACGCTGCGACGGAACCTTCCTGTCGCGCATCCATTTTCTTGAAGAGGTCTTTGCGGACAACCAAGCCAGAGGCCTCTCGATAAACCCCACACGCGAACTGGGCGGGGAGCCGCTGCACCGCCAAATTCACGAAATGACCAGCGCATGGAAAAGCTACCGCTACTTGCGGAACAACCCGTCTCTTTTGCCGGACATGGCCCGCATCCAAGACAAGGTGTCCGCGCTGCCTGTCTACCACATTCCCAAGGAGCGGGTGGCCTCGATGGAAAAATTCATCCAAACGGGGGACATCATCGCCATCACGTCGCGCGACACATCCGCCTACACCTCACATGTCGGCATCGCCGTGCGACAAGGTGATACCGCTCGCCTCATGCACGCCACCTCGCGGCGCGATAAAGGCCGAAAGGTCATTCTCGACTCCCGGATTTCGGATTACCTCAAACGCTCCGATGACCACTTTGGCATCGTCATCTATCGCCCACTCGATATTCTGCATGGCCTGAAACAAGTCGTCACCGCAAGGTAGGATCGGCATTTTTCTTTTTGCAGATCGCCTTGTCCTTTAGTTTCCCGCAGACGTGAATCTTTATCATCAGCTCCTGCGCCCGTTCTTTTTCATGCTACCTGCTGAGGCTGCGCATAACCTGGCCATCCTGGGACTTCGCCTCACGCCTTCCGTGGCTCTGCGTGCGGCCTTCGGGCCCGCTCCACAAAAGCCCACCAAGCTTTTCGGCCTCACGTTTCCAAATCCTGTCGGCTTGGCAGCCGGTATGGACAAAAATGCCTGTGCCTTGCGCGCCTGGGAGTCATTGGGTTTTGGCTTTATGGAAGCAGGCACTATCACCGCACTGCCCCAACCGGGAAATCCCAAGCCGCGTTGCTTCAGGTATTCTTCGCAGCAGGCGTTGATAAACCGCATGGGATTCAACAACGCCGGCGCCAGCGCCGTGGCCGAGCGACTCGCACGCCAGAAATCGAGTGGAAGATGGCCTCGCGTTCCCGTCGGGATCAACATCGGCAAATCCAAGGTCACGCCCAACGATCAGGCTGCGTCGGACTACGCGACCAGTTACAAGCTCCTTCTCCCTTATGGCGATTACTTCGTCATTAATGTAAGCTCCCCCAACACCCCGAACCTGCGTGCACTGCAGGACCGCGAGGCCCTCGCGGATATCATCCGAACCCTGAAGCGCCTCAATAATATCAAGCCGCTCCTGGTTAAAATCGCACCAGACCTGACAGACGAGGCCGTGAGGGATATCGCCGATTTGGCAGAATCGGAGCGCCTCGCCGGTCTTATCGCCACAAATACCACGCTGGATCATGGTGCTATTCCAAAGGACTCCGATGAACAGGGCGGGCTCAGCGGAAGCCCACTTCGTCAGCGATCCACCGAAGTCCTACGCATCCTGCGCTCGACAACAAAACTGCCTCTCATCGCCTCCGGGGGAATCATGGATGCCGCCTCCGCCAAAGAAAAAATCGAGGCCGGTGCTGACCTCGTCCAACTTTACACAGGCTTCGTCTATAAGGGCCCCGCATTGATTCGGGATATCGTGAACTGAAGCGGCCTCAGTCGATTTGAATCTCGAATTTGAAAGCACTGCGGGGGGTGCCAAGAATCAGCGTGTTTTTGCCTAACCTCAAACTCTCGGTCAGCAAGCGGTGTTTCACGCCGATTGTCGTTCCATTCACAATCGTGCCGAGAGAACTCCCGGCATCCCTGACAAAAACTTGGCCAGCTGTGCACTCGATCACGCAATGCTTGCGAGAGACTTGAAAAGGCTCGTGATCGGGGATGATCAGATCGTTTTTGAAAAAAAAATCGGCATAACTACTGGACCCAGCACAATCTCTGCCGATGTGGAAAGGAAATTTTGTGATACCAAAAGCCAACTGCTCAACGGAGAATTTTGAAGCACACAGCGGGGTAAGATTCAAAAGCCTGACCTTGATATTAGCTTGGCATTCACTCATTACGGCAAGTGCATTCATTGTTGTAGGGGAAAGTGTTACTTTGGTTCGGCCTATTCCCGTCCTCCAGGAGCAGGTATGTCATCAACCCATAAATAAGCGATGCAATAAAGCAAGAAAGAATGAACAGTGTGAGTTCACGAAAGGCCTCCAACTTGCAAGAGCGATCGACCTTTGTTAAAGTTACCGCATGAGAGTCGGCTTGGTTATGTCATCGATCATTCTGCCTTCCGTGGCATTGGCACAAGACTTTGTCGCACCTCGTGGCGTCCAGCGCGACATCACCTCGCATCCCTTGGAAACCAATCCAGAAATCGCGGGCATTGTTGGTCAAATTTTTAACGAGTCGAAACCGTGGCAACTGCTGAATCCCAGTGCTCCGGCAAGTTTCGGAAACGGCGCGAAAAATGTCTCCAAAGACGCATCTGCAGGAACCCCGCACCAGGCGACCACACTGACGATTATTGGCATCGAGTGGTGAGATCACCAAGAGAGCCAAGCGGCAGCGACGAGGACCAGTCCGTAGATCAAGCCAGCCAAAGCGGCCGCCCGCCAGATTTTTTCTCTGGTCGAAACGATTTTGATCGCATCGCGCAGCAGATAAGGCATTCCAACAAAAAACAGCCCTGCGATGACCCAGACGTAGGCTAAAACCACGAGCAAAAGCCGACTGGGTTCCATGCGAAGGGCGCAGGATTCGAGGAGAGGCTCGGCGGCCAGAAGAAGAAGCATGCCAAGCGCGCGAACGGCCAGAAATTCCTCAACGTAAATCCAGGAAAGAACCGCCCCGGCGACAATTCCGAGCAGCATGACACTGCGTAACTTCGAAAACTCCCCAAGGTCGATGCCGGTGACCAATAGAAAACTCCATGTTGCAGCCAGAAACAGCAGGATCGTGCCTGCCATTCGGGAACGCGGAAAAGACCGCACAAAACGGATTGTGGCGTCCGGCTTGAGGAAGCCCGCCGCATGCGAAAAGATAAGCAACAGTCCGGCAGCGAGACCCGTCAGTTGGAGTGATATTTGGTAGATCATTTTTTTTTCTTTTTTTTCGGCGGGGGCTGATTCTTTTGCTTCTCCCAAAGGCGCTCAGCAAGTGCCGCCTGCGCAGCGGCGACCTGAGCTTCCTTTTTGCTGCAACCACATCCGCGCCCCAACTCCATTCCGCTCCAGACAACGGAGCAAATGAAAACTTTTGAATGCTCCGGGCCCGACTGGGAAAGAATCTGGTAATCGGGAGCAGATGGTTCGATGGCTTGAAGAATTTCCTGAAGATAGCCCTTGGGATTGATCTCGTCAGGTTGATTGGCGATGTCCGAAAACACCGGATCCATTTGCCGGAGCAGGAAAATCCGAGCCGCGTCGAAACCACCATCGAGGTAAATGGCTCCAACGAGCGACTCAAAGGCATCAGCCAAAGTCGAGGCGCGCTCGCGTCCCCCACTGGCCTCCTCACCCCGGCCCATCATGATGAAACTCCCAAGATCCAACGCCAGGGCCCTGTCTCTGAGCGCCGGACGCGATACGATGCGGGTCCGGAGTTTCGTTAACTGCCCCTCGCCAAAATCCGGAAACATGCGGAAGAGGTGTTCGGTAACCGCCACCTGGATCACTGCGTCGCCCAGAAATTCCAACCTTTGATTGTCAAACGGATAATTTTTCCGCTCCAACGATATGCTTGGATGCGTGAGTGCCTCAGCGAGCAGAAGGGCATTCCGGAATTTGTAGATGATCCGCTCTTCGAGCGGGTTCATGACGGATGGTTTGCCGACATCCATGATTACGGGACCCTCCCGCACGTTGACATGACAAATTTTGGACAGTGGCTTGGCGTCATCGGTAAAAAATGGGCTATTCTGGGGGATGCGACAAGCTTTGACGAATCTGGTGTGGAACGCCAGCGAGAAGGGCCGTTGGCAAAGGATTCGGGGTGATGAGAATTTTTGAATTCAGCCCGACCGTATCGAAGAGCTCGATCACATCTTTTGATTTCATGCGGATGCATCCGTAGCTGGAAGGACGCCCGATATTGCGCTCCTCGGGGGTGCCATGAATGTAGATAAACCGCCTGTAAGCATTGCGGTTCGTCGCGTCGAGCCCATCCAGCCAAAGGATGCGTGTGACGATGGGGTCCCTTCCCGGCGCGTCCACGCGAAGAACCTCCCCGGTGGGTTGGCGGCTTTTAAAGACCATTCCAGCGGGAACACCGTGTCCGAATTTCTCCTTGACCCGCAAAACACCGAGTGGCGTGGCACAGGAACCGGGGGTATCGCCGACGCCAAATTTGGAGGTGGAGACGGAGTAACAGGAAATCGGCTTGCCATCACGCAACAATACCATCTTCTGATCAGCCACGCTTACCACCATGCGGTGACGATTATCGCTGATACAACCGGAGAGTTGGAAAACAAAAAATAAAAGCGTGGCGCACCAAAGCACGGGACAGAGCGTTTTTTTCAGCATGCGGGAAATTTTGTTTGAGATGAGAGAGGACAAAACGCCAGAAAGAACCGCAGAGAAAATGCCAAGTGGCGTAGGGCAAACACTATCGGAGGATCTCATACATCAAGCCGCGAAGGCCGCCTTGCAGCCTCGATAAATTCCTTGACCAAACGGGCATCTTTTTTACCCGGACTGGACTCCACTCCCCCGGCCACATCCACCGCGCGGGGTTTTACGATCCGAATCGCCTCCCCCACGTTGCTGGGCGTGAGACCGCCAGCTAGAGCAAAATTCCGGGACGGGTTCACCGAGACGAAATCCGCCAACAGTCTCCAATCGGCCACTTGTCCCGTTCCACCGTAGGCCTCCGGCGACCAGGCATCTAAAAGAATGTGTGGGCTGGCATATTCGAGACATGCGTCAAGAGTCTGATCATCACGGACGCGCACAGCCCGGATCCAGGAAGGAAAACAAGCCGCGAAGCAGTCCGAGGGGCTTTCGTCTCCATGGAATTGAACAAATTCGAAGCAATGCGAGTCTCGAATCAGACCAAGAAGCGAAGCGTCAGCATTCACCACGACCGCCACTCTGTCCACTTGGCCCTCCAGTTGACGGATCCACTCCAGTGATTGCCGGGGATCTAAAAAACGCTTGGAACCGCGATAAAAATTGAATCCCAAGGCATCCGCACCCGCATTGAGACACAGGAGGGCGTCGGACTCACTGGTAAGACCACAGATCTTCACGCCAACCCTGCCTGATTGAAGGAGCCTCACTTGATCACCCGAGCATCGGCATTTTTTATAGAGGGATGGTGGGTGATTGTGTGAAAACGCCCATCACTCGCCCGAAAAAAAGAACTTAAAGCCCAGCTCACGATACTGATGATGATGGCGCCAAAAAAGGCATTCCCGAAGCCGTCAACATGAAATTCCGGAATGACTTGTGCCACGAAGAGGAGCAGTAGGGCGTTAATGACAAAGATGAAAAGCCCCATTGTGACAATGATAAATGGGATACTTAAAAGAAGAAGGACAGGCCTGACAAAAGCGTTGATGATACCCAGCAGCAAGGAGGCCCCGAGCAAGGCACCGAGGCTTGTGCAGCTGATGCCGGGAAGAATTTTTTCCGCAGCGAAAACTGCGACAGTTGTTACCATCCAACGAATCAAAAATGCGCTCACAGGAAGACAATAATCGATGTCGTTTTTTTTTGAATAATTATTTTGCAAAATCACAAACCCGATTCAATGATGCGCTTCATGCCAGCCAAAAAGAACACCCAATCCGCAGAAGCCAAGGTGCCTGTGCGTCAGGCAAAAACCGTGAAAGCACCGTCCAAAAAGACGTCAAAAACCGCAGTGAAGGAAACGGTCAAATCCAAGCCCGCCGCTCCAGCGCCCAAGGTTGTGGCACCAGCCGCAAAAGTTTCCGCTCCGGCTGCGAAGGTGAGAAAAGTCGCCGCAAAAACTGCCAAGCCCGCCGAATTGAAAATCTCAGCGCCGGAGACGGTTCAGGAGCCATTCGTCATTCCGCAGGCCGAGATCGAGATGCGGGCCTATTTCATATCGGAGCGGCGTCAGGCCATGGGGTGGCCTGGCAATTCTTCAACCGACTGGTCCGAGGCCGAGGCCCAACTCCTGGCCGAAGCCCGTCGTCGACTGAAAAAATCCCTCTGAGCCCACGAAGCCACAATTTGGTGATGTGGCGCGGTCAAGGATGAATATCGAAGACCGACTGCAGCGGTTCTTGCACTCTCAGCCTCACACCGCCGAGGCGGCGTTTGTGGCCCCCAACGCCGTGGTCTTGGGAGATGTGCGATTGGGAAAGGACTCGAGCGTTTTTTACGGGGCCACTTTGCGCGCCGATTTGGCGACCATTCACATTGGACAAGGGACGAACATCCAAGATGGATGCATCGTTCACCTCGCGGACGACCAAGGCACCTGCATCGGAGATTACTGCACCATCGGACACGCAGCGATCCTACATGCCTGCACGGTCGGGAACCTCTGCCTTGTGGGTATGAAAGCGGTTATCCTCGACGGAGCGGAAATTGGCGATGAGTGTTTGATTGGGGCCGGGGCTTTGGTTACCTCACGAACCAAAGTCCCCCCCCGCTCTCTCGTTTTGGGTTCACCGGCAAAAGTCGTGCGTGAACTGAATGCCGACGAAGTGCTGGCGCTTCAGGCCAGCGCGGACAAATACATCGCGGTTGCACGAGCCCACGCGGCGCTTCAATCTACGCGCCGATGAACCTTCCCAACAGGCTCACGCTGGCCCGCATAGTCTTCACGGCTCTGTTTGTGCTCTGCTTCTCCGCCGACTTTCCATTTCGTTTCACGTCCGCCTTCCTCTTGTTCGCTCTTGCCGCTCTGACCGATCTGCTCGATGGCTTGATAGCCCGGCGGTGGAATTTGATCACTGATTTCGGGAAGCTCATGGACCCGCTTGCCGACAAGATTCTCACGGCATCTGCCTTTGTTTGTCTCATCCAGTTCGGAGCCATTCCGGCTTGGGCCGTCATACTCGTGATCAGCCGCGAGTTTTTGATCACGGGACTGCGCTCGCTGGCCGCCACAAACGGATTTGTCATCCCCGCCGACAATCTCGGGAAACACAAGACCACCTGGCAAATGCTGACCATCATTTACTTTCTGCTCCTTCTCGCGCTGGGTGAAGTGACCCGCCTCTCTTGGTTTGAAGCGGCTTGGGTGGTCGGAACCCATGGCTTGGTCCCTCTCACCGTTATTCTTTCGGTTTACTCGGGTCTGGCATACTTTTTCAAAAACCGGGACCTCATCAAGACGGCTTGATTTTGTGCCTGCGTCCAGTTGACAGCTGAAAAAAAGAACCCCATTTTCGCGGCGTGCATTCTTTTTCCTACGTCGATGGCACCCTGCGCTGCGAGGGTGTGGACCTGAATGATGTTGCCGGGCAATATGGAACGCCGGCATACGTTTATTCCGCTGCAACCATTCGCGGGAATTATGAACGTCTCGATGCAGCTTTGGAGCCGCTTGACCACCTCGTTTGCTATGCGGTGAAAGCCAATTCAAACCTCGCCATTCTCAGCCTTCTGGCAAAACTTGGCTCCGGCTTCGACATCGTCTCGGGCGGGGAACTGTTCCGCGTCCTGAAGGCTGGTGGGCGGGCGGATCGCTGCACATTTGCCGGAGTTGGCAAGACCCGCGAGGAAATCGCCTACGCCCTGCGTGAGGGTGTCTATTCATTCAACGTCGAAAGCGAAGGGGAACTCGCCCGCATCAACGACGTGGCCGGATCGTTAGGACTCAAGGCTCACATTGCGATTCGGGTCAATCCCGATGTGGATGCCAAAACCCACAAATTCATCTCGACCGGAAAAAGCAAAAACAAATTTGGCATCGGCATCGACCGGGCGTCCGAAGTTTATCAGATCGCTGCCAGCCTGCCGCATTTGAAAATCCGGGGCATTCAAACGCACATCGGTTCGCAAATTCTCGACTCCACCCCGTTCGCGGAGGCTGCGGCGAAACTCGTCGCCCTGGTTCAGGAATTGAAGACAACCTATGAGATCGAGTTTTTCGATTTCGGCGGGGGGATTGGTATTGTTTACGATCAAGCCCTCCAGAGCGGAGACCCAACATGGTGGACAAACCAAGACTCCTCGCGGCGCATCACCCCCGAAGACTATGCCAGCGCCATCATCCCTTGGCTCGAGCCGCTCGGTTTGCGCATTCTTTTTGAACCCGGCCGGTTTTTGGTGGGAAATGCCGGGGCGCTCCTCTCAACCGTGCAGTATGTGAAAAGGACTCCTACAAAGACTTTCACAATCATCGATGCCGCAATGAACGACCTCATCCGCCCCGCTCTCTACGAGGGGTGGCATGAAATCGTGCCCTTGAAGCAAACGAGTGAACCCGCATGTGTCATGGATGTCGTGGGGCCCGTTTGTGAGAGCGGCGACTTCTTTGCCCAAGACCGTTCCTTACCCCCACTCGCACAGGATGATCGCATTGCCGTTCTCAGCTCGGGAGCCTACGGATTCGTGATGTCTTCAAACTACAATTCGCGCCCACTGCTTCCAGAAATTCTCGTGAATGGGAAAAATTTCCACCTCGTCCGGGAACGGCAAACGTGGGCCGACCTGGTGCGTGGCGAGTCGATCCCTGAGGAAATCGGCTTCACTGCGCCTGCATGCCAATAATCCGGCCCGCGTAGCCGGTCATTTCGAGGTAGCCACGCCCCGTGTGGCTCCCATCCACCGAGACGCTGCCCTCCCAGTAAGCGAACGGCGCGGCGGCAAGCTCCTGTTTCTCAAAACGCGCACGCACCACGACGTCCACTCCATGCGCCGGGATCTTGATTTTCCACGCCACGGGATACCGACCCTTCGAGTCGGGGCTCGTCCACCATTCGATCGGAGACAACGCGAAGTCCTCCACTCCGATCTTGTGAGCCACACCGGATGCGTCAACAAAAGTCCCTGAAGAGAACGGATCACGCCCCCCCTCCTTCTTCCGGATCTGAAACAACATCAGCTCGCCTCCCTCCTCGAACTGCATGCTGAACCAATCCCAGCCGCTCTGGTTCGCCGCGAGTTGATTGGTCGCCCACTCATGGTCAAACCAGGTGAGACCCTCCGCGAGATAATCGACTCCGTGAATCGAAACCGTTCCGCGGGTCTGCAAACGCGTGAGCGAGTAATAATGCGAAGCCCTCCCCTCCCCCTCCGACTTCTGGCTGACGCCTCCGCGACCATGGATGACTGGAGGTCGCGGGGAGGTCATCATGAGGTCGATGGAGACGCCATCTTGCGCGGCCTTGAGATGGAACTCATCCACTCCGGTGCGCTCACAACACCAGTTGTCGATCCAAGCGATCCTCGCCCCGTCGTCAAACCCGGACTCCCCGAAGGCTCCACGTGATAACTTTTGAAAATGGTAAAACATTTTCCGGGAGATGTCCGAAACCGCAAAGTGAGCGAATTTCACATCCCTTTGCACAAAACGCGACGCAGGCAAAGTGAGGGAGGAGTCGAGAATGCCTTGGCGGAAAAAAGTGAGCTGATAACCGAATTCCAGCCCCCCTGTGTGGCGCAGATTGCCGGTAAAATACCACCACTCGGTTTTGAAACCAGGGTGGCTGCCATGGTCTTTGGGAAACTGGTAATCCCATCCCGGTTTTGCCGACTGCCATTGCGCCGGAGCTGCGCAGGGAAGCAAATACAAAAACAAAAAACTCAGGAGAAGCGGGAATCTCATCACAGGAAAAACATAGAACACCATACGACAGGCAAGTCCACTTGGTCTCCCCCCAAATCGGAATCCGACAGGCTTGTATAAACAAACAGCTCAAGCTAAGGAAAGAAGCTTCCTATGGCCGTAAAGACAGAAAAAGACCTCCCCGAAGTTCACCGCGCCGCTTGGTTGAAAGCCGTTAGCGCAATGCAGCTTAAAAATTATGGCTACACGATCCAGCTCCTGCAATCGATTCTCAAGGCTTGCCCGGATTTTTTAGCAGGCCGTCAACTCGCCCGCAAAGCCGCACTGGCAAAGACGGGGGGTAAAAAATCGCTCTTTTCAACCGCCTCGTTCAGCGCCATGAAAATCCAAGCGCAAATCAAAAAGGATCCTCTCGAGGCTTTGGACGCTTTGGAGAAATGTTTGGAAATGGAGCCCGTCAATCCCCAACTCAACCAAACCCTCCGGGAGGCCGCACTGGCCGCCAATTTGCCTGAGGTGGCCGCGTTCGCTCTGGAAACCATCCTCGAGTCGAATCCGAAGGATACAAAGATCCTGCACGAGCTAGCGAAGCACCACCAACAATTCGGGCTACCTGGCGAAGCTGTCGCCCTCTACCAGCGCATCCTTGACATCACACCCAACGATCTGGCCGCGATCAAAGGGCTGAAGGACGCCTCCGCATCGGCTTCCATGCAGAGCGGAGGCTGGGAAAAAGAAGAGACCACCTATCGCGACCTCATCAAAGACAAGGACCAAGCCATCGCCCTCGAGCAACAATCCCGTGTGGTGCGCAGCGAGGAAATGATTGAGAACCTCCTGGCCGAGCTGCATGCCAAAGCGGAGGCGGAACCCGGAAACATCGACACCTCCCGCCGCATCGGCGAACTTTACGAGCAAAAGGAGGATTGGGCGAACGCTGCAAGTTGGTTCACCTACGCAGCAGCCCTTTCGAACAACTCCGACACCGCGCTTGTGCGCAAGGCCTCCGATTTGCAAATCCGGCAATTCGACGTGGCCATCGACTCCCGGGAAGCCTTTATCGCCGCAAATCCCGACGCGCCTGAATCCAAGGCCTACGCAGCCGAGCTTCCCGACCTGCGCAGGCAACGCTCGGACCTTGCACTCCAATTTGCCCGCTCACGCGCGGAACAAAATCCCACCGACCTTCAATTCCGTTTCGAACTCGGCGAGCTGCTTGCCGAAAACGGACTCTGGCAGGAGGCGATCCCCGAACTGCAAAAGGCGCGCCAAAACCCGAACGTCCGCACCCGCGCCATGAGCCTGCTTGGCCGTTGCTTCACGGCCCGTGGAATGCTCGACCTCGCCGCCAAAACCCTCTCCGACGCCGCTTCCGAGCTGGTGTCGATGGACTCCGTCAAGAAGGACGTGATCTACAATCTCGGGCTCGTCTATGAAAAGATGGGCGACAAGGAAAAATCCATCGACAGCATGAAGCAGATTTACGAAGTCGACTATGGATACCGCGATGTCGCCGCGCGCGTCGAGGGGTCCTACTAAATCAAATGTCCCACCGCCTTGTGCAGGGTTGGGAATTTCCGAGAGTTGAGTTTGCAAAAGCGCGCCTCGGCATCTTAGGATCACGGCCTCAAATCAACGTCCCTATGCACAAACTTGTCCTCATCCGCCACGGCGAAAGCACCTGGAACAAAGAAAACCGCTTCACGGGCTGGCATGATGTCGAGCTCAGCGACAAGGGCCGCGCCGAGGCGAAGGCAGCGGGCGAGCTTTTGAAAAAAGAGGGTTTTACTTTCGATATCGCTTACGTCTCGGTTCTGAAACGCGCCCTGAACACCCTCTGGGGCGTTCTCACCGAACTCGACCAACTCTGGATCCCCATGGATAAAGACTGGCGTCTGAACGAACGCCATTACGGCGCACTCCAAGGTCTCAACAAGGCCGAAACCGCCGCCCAGTTCGGGGATGATCAAGTTCTCATCTGGCGCCGCAGCTACGACGTCCCCCCGCCCGCACTCGAAAAATCCGACGAACGCTGGCCGGGCCACGATCCACGCTATGCGGGCATTCCAGAATCCCAGCTACCCCTCACCGAGTGCCTCAAGGATACGGTCGAACGGTTCCTGCCTCTGTGGCATGAAAAAATCGCGCCGACCGTGAAATCCGGCAAACGTGTCATCATTGCCGCCCATGGCAACAGCCTCCGCGCACTCGTCAAGTATCTCGACAATCTGTCCGAGGAGGAAGTTCTCCAACTCAACATCCCGACGGGAGTCCCACTCGTTTACGAACTCGACGACGAGCTCAAACCGCTGAAAAGTTACTACCTCGGCGATCAGGACTCCATCGCGGCAGCCATGAACGCCGTGGCAAACCAAGGCAAGGCAAAGGAGAAATAGCCCATCCCCGCACAGCCACGATTCGGCTGCAATTGTGATGAGCGGCTGGAAAAACAGCCCGGTTTTTTTGAGTCCCCGAGGCCTTCGCTCGTGTGGTTTGAGACGCGGGAAATGAGAGCTACGATTCCGTGGCCACGGTGGCCTCGTTGATTGCATTCAACAGCAACCGGTGGCTACCGAAGTCGCGTTTGTGAGGCACTAAAACGATGCGTGGCATGTCAGCCAGGTGCTGGTCGTCCGCCTCCTCCTCGAGGGCAGAAGTCTGGTCAATGCTTCCGGATGCCAGGATACCGTCGAAACGGTTGTTGAGATCAGCCACCGCTTCCACGGTCAGTGGACGGCGGATTCGAATGACCATCTTTTCCCGGACCCAGCGGTAGGAATGAAAATTCCTGTAAAAATCGGAAATATGCCGCACGGCATCGTCTACATCGTAGGTGATGTGAATGAGGTGGAAATCCGTTTCAGAGACAAGGCCGTTGGCCAGAAGATCGTTTGTGATGAAGCGGCGCCACGTCTCCCAATAATGCCCATTGGGACGGTCGATCATCACGATCGGAACAATTGGCATTTTCCCGGTTTGCATGAGTGTGAGGATTTCAAACCCTTCGTCGTGTGTTCCAAATCCGCCCGGGAAGAGGGCAAACGCGCTGGTCTCCTTGGCGAAGTTCAGCTTGCGGGTAAAAAAATAATTGAACTCAAGAAGCTTGGGGTCGCCGTGGATCACGGGATTCGCGGCCTGTTCGAAAGGCAATCGGATATTCAGTCCGAAACTCTTCTCCGCTCCCGCACCAGCCTGGGCCGCGCCCATGATGCCGTCGCCTCCGCCGGTGATCAGCATGTAGCCGGCCTCGACGATTTTTTTTCCGAAAGCGAGCGCTTGGCTGTATTCCGGCTGGGTGGGTTTCGTGCGGGCACTCCCGAAGACGGCGACCTTGCGAACGCGGTTGTAGCGTGCAAAAACACGGGCAGCCGCCCGCATTTCCCGCAAGGCGCGGTTCATGAGTTTGAGCTCGGCGATGGCTGCATTGTCCCTGCCGAATCCCAAAGCGGTATCGATCATCTCCTCGATGTATCGGGTGGCCTTGCCCTGGGCGACTTCTGAGGTCAGGGAGCGGATGCGGGGGTCGGTTTCTTTTTCTTTCATGAACGCAGGGGGACTAGATTAAGCTCAGGCCCGTTCAACGCAAATGCAAAGCAAGTTTCCACAATGAACGGATACGCCCTCCGCAAAACCAACCGTCGCGCCCCTTGGCTCGAAGCCACGGCATGGGTGCTCTTGGTGCTGGCTTGCCCCGGCTTGTGGGCTCAGGAGTTGTCGATTCCCGCCGGCGGCACATTCGATCCTTTTCTCTTGGCCTTGAAGCCAGCAGTGCAAATGAGCCCCCTCCCCACCTGGATGGATGGTCCCGTTTCGATCAAGCCGGAACTCGCAAGAGTGGAAGTCCCGATCGCGCCGGGCTGGAAGGAATCGTCGGTGGACAGTTTGGCCGTCACAGTAATCTTCGAGGATTCCGGCGAGGGGGGGCCTGCACTGGAGTGGCAGCACCATGGCGAGGTTTCATCCGTATGCAGCGGGCTGGGTGTGGTCGGAAGCGCAGTGGGATTGAATTCCCGAACGGTTCTTCTGCCTGACATGCTGACCAGGGATGGCGGGGTGTTGGTGATCTCCTGCGCCAAGCATTTCGATTCCCTCCTGAGTCTGGCTGTCAGGCCCGCCCGGCGGGATGAGACCGCTGTGCTGGGTGACAGGCGCTCGGCGGCATTGATCGATGGAGCTTTTCAAGCTTTCGACGAGCGCGAGGTCAGCGCCTCTCGGACTGTGCCACTGACCGGCGACGTGCGGGCCGGCACGATCGTCGAGGCCGAATTGTCGGCAGCGGTGGAATCCCTCGAACAGCCGATCGAATTTGAGGTGCCGGTGGAGGGCCATGTCGAGGGCGCCATGCTGCACTTGGAGGCCCTCGGGCTCGATCCCGAGGCGGTCTTGGAGGTTTCAATCAACTCGCAACAAAGCCGGCACGTGGCATTCGCCCCCTTCGCCCTGGACGACCCCTCGCTTGTCACCGATTGGAACGGACGTCTGGTTCTGGCCGGCTGGCGCAAAGGGTCTCTCTTCCTACCCGCCGGGCAATTCAAACAGGGGGAAAATCAAATCGTCATCACTCTCAAGCGCGCCGGAGGAGAGACCGGCAGGGCGGTTTCCTTGAGAAACACGTCATTGCATTTGCGCTTCACGCCATCAGCCTTTGAAGCCCGGCCCGACCCGCATCGCCGTGCAAACCCACCGGAGGGGAATCCGAACAGAGATGCCCCTGCCGTGGATTTTCAATCGCTGGATCCGATCCTGCCTCCAGTGGACGAGATACGCTAGAACTCGATCCGCCCCGTCAATAGCCGAGTCAGATCACGAATCCATGGGGCGGACAGCGGAATTACTCGCCCACAGGGATGCTGGGATTCCATTTGAGCCACTCGGGCCGCGGGCTGTGGCTGAGTTCAAAAGAATCTCCGTTTGTTGCCGCAGAGCCCATGGCCGAATTTTCGGGGGTGGCGAATGCAATCCGCCCGTCAGGCGCCATGATCGACTCGGTTTGGATGCGGAATTGGAGAAAACCCAAAGAGGCTTTGAGACCGCTGGAATCCCAGAATTTGGAATTTTGCCTGACAAGATGGCGGTATTTTTTTTCAACAACAACCGTGAGCAGGATCTGACGGCCATCCGAAGAGAGAGACTTCGCTGTGACTCGGCCCACACTGATGCCGCGATAATAAACGGAGGCTCCGGCATTGATCGGGGTGGCATCCGAGTAGAGATTCAAGGTGAGTCCGCTCTGGAGAATCTCCTCGGCATCGATGGTCGACCGCCCGGTGAAGGTATCTGCCAAGCGCTTCGAGGAACCCGGAGTGCACTCGATATAGACACCGCTGATGAGCGTTTCGAGACCTGTTATGCCTTGAAGCGAGATGTTCGGACGAACAATCGAAAAGAAGGAATCCTCGCGACGCAGGAACTCATAGCCTTGGTTGAGGCGTGCCGTGACGACGACACGGCCCTCCGCCGTCTCCACAGCCTCGACGAGACCGACTGGGACCCCGAGGTAGCGGAGCTCGGTCTGACCCACAGCCAGGCCCCGCCCATTGATGAAGCGGATCTTGATGGGAGCGGAGAGCGCACGGGCATTCGCCTCGTTCTCATACAGCGTGAAATGGGAGTCCGGACCCGCCGTTTTCGATCTCGCCGTAAAAACATCAAATGCCACGGCGCCTTGGATAAGACCCTTGAGGCCGTTGACATCAAATTGCAGAAATCCCGGACCGGCTTTGATGGAGGTGGCAGGAACGCGCCAGAAGCGGGCATCGGCATCGAGCACGTTGCGAAATTCGGGACGGACGACACCTCGGAGAACCGGTTTTTGATTTTTGTCGAACGTCTTTTCCAGAATAGAGCCGACCACGACACCCCTGTGGAGCACTGGAGCCCCCTTTGCAAGCGGAGGAAGGTTTTCGGCTGAGAGCGTGAAGGGAAGCCCTTGTTGCTCGTTTTGCAGCCGATCCCACTCCTCTTTGCTGACCGAACGACCGGCAAAAAGATCGGTGTGCACCCCCCCGCTCCCAGGGGAAAACTCGATGTAAACGCCGCTCAGAATCGTATCAAGGCCGCTGATGCCATCCAGAGAGATCCGGGGACGCACGAGCGTGAACGAGGAAGCCGTATCCGCCAGGTGGTCAAACTCCGGCATGAGGCGGATGGACGCCAGAACCAGGCTGGACGACGGATTCGGCTGCAGGGACTCAACGAGCCCGATGGGTTGGCCGAGGTAACAGACCTTGGTCTCACCAGGCAGGATACCCCGGACATTGTCGAAACTGACTTTCAGATGGCGACCAGCCGATCGGGCGGCAAATTCCGAAGAGGACAATTCCAAGAGGGCATCGTTGGAGATCTCCATTCCCTCCCGGTCGAAATGGTCGAACGCCAGTGCTCCCTGAACAAGAGCTTCGACTCCCTCGACATCCAGCTTCACACCATGCTGTCCGGCAACCACGGACGTCGCCGGAATGCGCCAGAAGCGGGACGTCGTCCGGAGGGTGTTGCGATAGGCCTCCTCGATCATCAGCCGCAACTCGGGGACTCCTGCCTCATCGATGATCTTCTCGCGCACCAGACCGACCTTTACCCCCCGGTAGTAAACCGGTGTGCCTCTGTTCAGAAAGGGAATCTCCGCTCCACGCAGGCGCACGGTGAAGGCCCCGGGAAGCAGGGGCATGAGCGGAGGATTTGGCAAGCCGGTGAATCGCGTCGCGGGCGCCCCACCCGGATTGCCAGCACGGATCGAGTTTCCCTGAATGATGGACTCCAACCCAGTCAGCTCGGCGAGGGTGATGACAGGCTTTTCGACCCAAAATTTGGTCTCGGTCGAAGCCAGGCCTGTGGCAAATTTCTTGAGGCGCACCTTGACAACAACCTTGTTGAGGCTCTCGTCCAGTTGCACGGCGGTCACCATGCCTGCATCAACACCACGATAAAGAAGCGGGGTCTTGCCTGCCTGGATGCCGGGAACTTCATCAAAGATGATTTGGATTTCCGGCCCCATCGATTGGTAATCGGTCCACAGAAACCACGCTGTGGCCGCAGCGGCCAAAATGGGAAAAATCCAAACCCAAGCGACTCCTCGCTTTCGGGAGTCTGCAACGACACCATGGTCTTGTTTATCAGGATTCTTGCTCATGTGGTGTGCGGAGATGGCAGGCTCCAGATCATGTGGGTCTTGTAGACATCCGCCGCGTAGAGCGTGCAGAGGATCATCGCGCCGAAAAACAAGGCTCCTGGTTCCGCTTGGACGCTGGCCAGAATGCCGAGTTGCCCGACGGCTGCAAGAACCGAAAGCAGAAAAATGTCGATCATCGCCCACGTTCCAATCCGCACAAGGAACGCATGGACGTTCATGCGACGCTCTTGGTCAATATCCGTTCCGTGAAGGCCGAGCAGCCAGGCCAATGAGACCAACTTCAAAAATGGCACCACCACGCTGGCCAGGAAAACAACGGCAGCCACGGGAGCCAGCCCCGAGGTGTAAAGTTCCATAACTCCCCCTAAAACAGTCAACGACTCGACCTGTCCGGTGATCGTTATGGTCATGACAGGGATGCAATTCGCCGGCACATAAAAAATGACACCTGCGACTGTCAGCGCCTTCGAAATTTCAAACCGCATCCGGTCGGTCATCGGGTTCGCTCCAGAAAATTTTCAACGCACCTTTTGTCGAAGCATTGCATGGCCAACATAGTGAGCAGGGATGCAATAAAAATCCATAACGCACCCGCTTCCCAAGACACCGTTCCAAGGGTGCGCAGCTTGACAACCGAGACGATGCAGGCGACGGCGAAGACGGGCAAGAGGTTCCATGCCTCCAGAAATCCGGATAATCGAAAAGATATGTCCGTAAGAGGAAATCTGCGGTGCAAAATCAAACCAAGTGAGACATACGAGACAGCAGCCAAATACAAGACCGGCGCCATGATGGCGGAAAAAAACACCAGAACCCCCAGGGGTGCGAAGCCTTGCCTCCACAGACCTTCCACGCCCGTGATGATGAGGTTCTGCCGGGAGTTGCCGGCCACACTGAAGATCAATATGGGACTCATATTCGCCGGAATGAGCGTGATGAGTGCGGCCAGGGCAAAAGCCAGCGCGGCGGGCATGCTTCGACCCGGGCGGTAGGATTTGACCGTTTCCCCGCAACGACCACAGATCAGGAATTCGTGGGCTTTCAGTGGCCGGTCGCGCAGCGAGGCCCGGCACCGGGGGCATTCAAGCCAGCGGATTTCCGAGTGATCCGGACATGGCACAATCGCACTCACCGAAGTTCTTTGAAAATGAGCCTGCGGACCATGGTCGGGGTCGTTTCTTTGCAGAGGCCTAACGCGGCACAATGGCGAGGAAATTACGGACGCGGGCGATTTCCGAGAGGGAGACGCCGTTGCACGCCCAGAGCCCGCTGGAACTCCCTCCGTCGAGGTTGAGGGCATTCTGGGGCTTCCACGTGTCGAGTATCGAGGGGAGGGCCAAGATGCGAGCGGCATCCGCGAGCGAGACAGAGGAAATATAGACAAGCGCAGCCTGCCCTCCCATGCCCTTTGCCACGACTGTGCGTCGGGCGATGCGATCGCCATTCAATCCCGCGACAGCATGCCCATCCTCGACCAGCATGGGTCCGCATTGAATGGCTTGGTGGAGCTGGAATTTGGCGGAATCATAATCGCCCGAGCGGAGAATCGAAACATGTCCATCGGACTTCACACCGACAACCCCGCTCAGGAGTTTCGCCCTCTCGAAACCGTTGAGTGTTTTTCCGTCGGAAATGACGAGTCCGACAGGACGGAAATCCTCATGGAAGTAACCACCGTTCACCCCCCCGAGCACCTTGGCGTTTCGGAGGGTATTGGCGAGCGTGGCGCTCCCCGGTGAGGGGCTGTCAATGACTCGCAGCGTGTGGTTCTTGTCATTGAAACAAAGGGCCGTGACACGGGCGGTTTGAGTTCCATTGACACAATGTGTCTCAATGATCTCCATGCCCGGCGCAGGCTCACCCAAGCCCGTGGCGGAAACAATGCTCCAATCGGCTATAGTGGCAGGAACGGCCGCCAGCAGCACCAGAGAGGCCACCCAGAGGACGCGGCTGAGGCAAAAAAAGGAGCCTGTGAAGTGAGGGGCGCTGGTTGAATCGGGTCGTGCCATTGAGAAGAATTATTCGTCTTTTGCGGAACTCAGGCGCGTCAGCACGCTGAGGTCTTCCAGTGTGGTGGTATCGCCCGTGATCTGGACACCGGCGGCGATCTGCTTGAGAAGCCGGCGCATGATCTTTCCGCTCCGAGTTTTCGGCAGAGCCTCGGTGAAACGAATTTCATCCGGCTTGGCAATCGGGCCGATCACTTTGCCGACATGGTTGCGAATTTCTGCCGAGAGTTCCTTTGCAGCAGAATGGCCCTCACGCAAAGTCACGAATGCCACCACGCCCTGACCCTTGATTTCGTCGGGGCGACCGACAACAGCCGCCTCTGCGACCGATAGATGGCTCACGAGGGCGCTCTCGACCTCGGCGGTTCCCAGGCGATGGCCAGCGACGTTCAGAACATCATCGATGCGCCCCACGATCCAAAAATAGCCATCCTTGTCACGACGGGCACCATCTCCCGTGAAATAAACGCCTTTAACCTCGGACCAGTATTGCTTTTTGTAGCGCGGCTTGTCGCCATAGATCGTGCGAAGCATCGCTGGCCATGGTTTGCGGATGATCAACTTGCCGCTCTCACCGTGCGGAACTTCCTTGCCGTCGTCATCGACAATGGCGGCATCAACACCGAAGAACGGAAGCGTGGCGGTGCCCGGTTTCAACGGAGTGGCTCCCGGGAGTGGGGACACGAGGATCATGCCTGTCTCGGTTTGCCACCAAGTGTCCACGATAGGGCACCGCCCGGCGCCGATATTTTTGTGATACCACATCCAAGCTTCCGGATTGATCGGCTCTCCCACACTGCCTAGCAGGCGCAGCGAGGAGAGGTCATGCTTCTGAGGCCACTCGTCACCCCATTTCATGAAGGCTCGAATGGCCGTGGGAGCCGTGTAGAGAATGGTCACGCCCAACTCCTCGATGATTTTCCAGAAGCGGTCCGGTTCGGGCCAGTTTGGAGCGCCCTCGTAAAGAACGCAGGTGGCGCCATTGGCGAGCGGGCCGTAGACCAGATAGCTGTGGCCGGTGATCCATCCAACATCCGCCGTGCACCAATAGACGTCCTCCTCCTTGAGGTCGAAGATGTATTTGCTCGTCGCTGCCGTGCCGGTCAGGTAGCCGCCGGTTGTGTGCAGAATACCCTTGGGTTTTCCTGTGGAGCCGCTCGTGTAGAGGATGAAGAGCGGGTGTTCGCTATCAAGCGGAACCGCCGGGCAGTTCGCATCGACATATTCCGCCTCGCGGTGCCACCAGACATCCCTCCCCTCCTCGATGTGAACATCGATCGTGGTGCGCTTGGCCACAATCACTCGCTTGACGTCCGTGTTGCCTTGGAGGGCGTGGTCCACGTTTTGTTTGAGGGTGACACATTGGCCGCGGCGGTAGCCGGCGTCGGCGGTGACCACAATTTTTGCTCCGCTGTCGGCCAGGCGGTCCTTGATGCTGTCGCTGCTGAATCCGCCGAAGACCACAGTGTGAACCGCTCCGATGCGGGCGCAGGCGAGCATCGCGATCACTGCCTCGGGAATGAGCGGCATGTAGATCAAAACACGGTCGCCTTTTTTGACACCGTTGCGCTTCAGAACATTTCCAAAAACACAGACCTCCCGGTGGAGTTGATGATAGGTGAGCGTGCGGCGCTCACCGGGTTCACCCTCCCAGATGATGGCCGCTTTGTTGCGGCGCGAACCATTCAGATGGCGGTCGAGGCAGTTCTCGGCCGCGTTCAACTGCCCACCAACGAACCACTCAGCATAGGGAGGTTTCCAGTTCAGAACTTTTTTCCATTTCTTCTGCCAGACAAGTTCAGAGGCCTCGCGTGCCCAGAATTTTTCGGGGCTTTTGAGTGATTCGGCATGGAGTTTTTTGTAATCCGCAAGGCTTTTGACGGCGGCCTTCTTGGAAAAAGCTGGCGAAGGTTTGAAAACAGGTTGTTCCAGAAGCTGGGGTTCAATATTTTTACTCATTGGGGTTGTTGAGGGAACTTAATGCAGGTCCGAGGGAATTTTGCAATACGACTTGAAAATCACAGCTTGCCAACAAGGGCCGCGAAGCAGGTAGTCTGAAAAAATGTTCCAAGTCATTTTCAATCGAATCAGCGCCGCGGAGATGGCCGCCCTGCCAAAGGACTTGCAGCTGGACCTCCTCGCGGAATTCCAATTTTTGCCAGGCGATCCGGGCGAAGGAGAGGACGAAAAATTCGGAAAGGTATCCCGCGACGGGCGCTCGCTTTTGCGATATCGGGCGCGGGATTATCGGATTTACTTTGAAAAACAATCCGAGGGCTTGCTGGTGCACCGGGTGCTTCACAAGAACACCATTCGCGATTTCCTTTTTCGTTCGAATCTTCCGATTGATGAGGAGGATGGCGAGGTCGCCAAAACAAATGATTTCTGGTCGCTGATCCGCGAGGCGGAGGAGGCCGGGAAATGAGTTTGTTCAAAGACGACGCAGCGAGAAGGCACGAGTTTCCCGTGGTGGAGCAAGGAACTTTTCTGGCCCATGCCGGCGTCACCGTTCTCCCGCGCCGAGCGGCTGAGGCGATGAAAGCCCATGTGGATGCGAGCTGTTTCAGGCACCAGGAATTCGGTGATGTGATGAAGGATGTGACCCTTACAAGGACGCAATGCGCCCGTTTGATTGGAGCGCAACCCGATGAAATCGCCCTGCTCGGTCCGACCTCCCTCGGCTTGAGCTTGTTTGCAAACGGTCTCGATTGGCAAAGCGGGGATGAGGTCATTTACTATGCGGACGACTACCCGGCGAATGCGTATCCGTGGATGTCACTCGCCTCGCGTGGGGTTTCAGCCAAGAGCCTGCAAACGGATGGGCTTGGTGAAATCACGCCGGAGCTTGTGGAGTCGGCCTTGACGCCCAGAACCAAATTGGTCGCTTTGGCATCCTGCCACTACCTCAGCGGACGCCGGATCGACGTGAACTCGATCGGCCGGGTCCTCAGGGCCAAGGGAGTTTTGTTTTCGCTGGATGCGATTCAAACCTTGGGTTCTGCGCCGCTCGATGTCGAGTTTGTGGACTTCCTGAGTGCCGACGCCCACAAATGGATGCTCGGGCCCATGGCGATCGGGATTGTCTATGTGGCTCGTAGAAACTTCGAGATATGCCAACCCACCTTGCTCGGCGCTTGGAATGTGAAATCACCCGACTTCATCGCCCAAGAGAAAATCGCGTTTGAAGACACGGCAAGGCGCTACGAACCGGGCGTTCTCAATATAACCGGCATGTATGGCATGAAAGCCAGTGTGGAAATGTTGCTGGAGAAGGGGCTTGAACAAGTCGAAAGGAGCATTTTGCGCGTCAGGGATCATCTGGAAGCCGGGCTTCAGGAACTGGGTTTTGAATTTCTATCGCCTTCGAGAGACGAACGCCTGAGATCTGGAATCCTCACAACCAAGCACCCTGCGGTGGAAAGCAGGTCCATCTTTTCAAAACTCGAAGCGGCAGGCATCACGGCGTCGATCAGAAAAAGCCGCTGCGGCCGGGAATGGATCCGATTCAGCCCTCATTACTACAACACAGCGGACGAGATGGACAGGGTTGTCGATGTCGTCAGAGGGGTGTTGAATGAGTCGAAACTTGGCAGCGGATCCAGGAGACCTGCGAGAGCTTCGGAGAGTGAATCAATCTCTGATTCGGAATGGGCCGCGCTGAGGGAGATCCGCAACCGGGCTGACCCTTTGGCCACCGTGGGGAAGCGGATTGCGGGAACAAGCAAACCCTGATCCAGGAGCTTCGCGGAAACTTCGACCGCACGAGCTTCGGCCCCGACAATGAGAGGCCATATCGCACTGGCAGGTCGCCCATTCGGGAAATGTTTTCGCAGCCGGTTGATGTTATCCCAAAGCGAGGCGCGCAAAGCATCACCTTCGGCGGAGGCCGCAATTTCAACAGCCTTGCGGGACGCCGCCACCACGGGAGCTGGCGGGGAAGTCGAAAAAATCAGGCTCCGGGCTCGATTGATGAGGTAGTCGCGCAGCTTGCAACTCCCCGCGATATAGGCTCCATGGGATCCAAGAGCCTTTCCGAGCGTTCCCATTTGGATCTCGATCTGGTTCGCAACCCCGACCTCCTCGGCCAATCCCCTGCCCTGCCGGCCCACGATGCCTACGGCGTGGGCTTCATCGAGGAACATCCAGGCTCCATAACGTTCCTTGAGGTCCACCAATTCGCGAAGCGGGCAGCGGTCACCATCCATACTGTAGATCGATTCGGCGATAATGAGGATTTTAGCCTTCGGATGCTTCGATGCGGCCCACTTCAGATGGCTCTCGAGTTTTGCGGTATCGTTGTGGGGAAAAACTCTGATGAGCGCACCGCTCAATCGGGCCGCATCAACTAGGCATGCGTGGCAGAGCTTGTCGAGAATGACGACGTCCCCCGCGCTGCAGAGCGCCGGAATGGTTCCCATCGCAGCAGCATAGCCACTCGAGAATGTCAGCGCCGCCTCGGTTTGTTTGAAAACGGCGAGGGTCCGATCCAACGCCTCATGGTCCGACAAGGTGCCACTAACCAAGCGCGAGGCCCCGGAGCCGAATCCCGCACGATCCCAGGCTTCCATGGCCGCCTCTTTCAAGGCGGGATGCGTTGCAAGGCCAAGATAGTCATTGGAAGAGAAATTCAAAAGTCCGCAGCCGCCCCGCACGACGCGCACCTGCTGCGGCCCCTCAATCGGAACGATCCTGCGCAAGAGACCCTTGGATTCGATATCATCCAAGCTCGAGAGAAGAAACCGATTCAGAGAAGAACGGGTCATCCCTTGGACACGATGCGGTTCATTTCGCGCACGGCATTCTCCAAGCCGACGGAAACAGCGCGGGAGACGATCGAGTGCCCGATATTGAGCTCCTCAAGACCGGGCAGCACGAGGATGGAGGATGTGTTTTGGTAGTTCAGGCCGTGACCGGCATTGACTCTGAGTCCCAGGGAAAGTGCCAACTCGGCTCCGAGACGAAGTTTTTCGAGTTCGGCTGCGCGCAGATCGCCCAAGCTGTTTGCATAAGCCCCCGTGTGAAGTTCGATGAATTCGGCACCAAGCGAGGCCGCCGACTGGATTTGCTTCTCTTCGGGCGCGATGAACAGGCTGACGCGAATGCCCGCATCGTGCAGGCGATCGATCACCCTCCGGAGAGTTTCGTATCCGCCAATGCAGTCCAGCCCTCCCTCTGTCGTGACTTCGCGCCGATTTTCCGGAACCAGGCAGACATCTTTTGGCTGGACTTGGAGGGCGATGCGCAGAATGTCTTCGGAGATTCCCATTTCCAGGTTGAGCTTGGTTGTGATCTTTTCGCGCAGCAGAAAGATATCACGGTCCTGGATATGCCGCCGGTCCTCCCTGAGGTGGGCTGTGATGCCCAGAGCACCGGCGCGCTCGGCCACCAGTGCGGCTGCGACAGGGTCGGGTTCGGCATTGAGGTCGTCCGGCGTTTCGCGGTAACGGGCCTGCCGAAGTGTGGCTACGTGATCGATATTGACTCCAAGACTTGGCATGAGGCGGTTTAGTGTTTTGCTGAGTTCAGAGCTATCCGAAGCCGACAGGCAATCTCGTCAGTCTCTCCCGGCGCAAGGGAGCGCAATCCCATACCGTGGTGAATGGCATTCGGCAAGGCGCTCCAAGGCTCGACACAGAAAAAATCGGAGTCCGGCTTTTCGGTCCAGGTGGTCACGCAGGGCCAAGCCAAAGGACTTGGGGAGGCGTTTTCAAAAGTGATATGCTTCCCGGCCGTTCGGTTCGTCAGAGAGAGGCGGCTCCAGTCGGGCTGGAGATGAAAACGATCCTTCAAGTCGGAATCGGAAAGCTGCGCAAGACAGCTGGACGGAGATTGGAAGGAGATCGATCCGTCGGTGAAATTCTGACGCCCCCATTGTCCACAAGCAAGGCTCAGTTCCCACTCAGGCCGTTCCAGTGCCGGAATATGGAAGTAGTAATGGTGGCCGGCCGACCATGGCATCGGTTGATCCCCGCGATTGGTCACGCGGAAGCTTGTGAGCAGGGCATCCGGCTCGATGTGGTGCGTGACTTCCAAACGAAACGGAAAAGGATAACAGGCTGCGGTGGTTTCATTCGCATCGAGGCGCAGCGTGACCGAATCCGCCAAAGCCTCCACGACACGGAATGGGGAATCTTTGGCGAAGCCATGCATGGGCGCGGGGCGCTGCACCCCCGATTCATCGATCCATGAGCCGATACGGCTATTGGCATAGGTGCGGGCGATGAAAGGGAAGAGCACGAGATCTCCGCCACGCACCTTGGGAACGCGGTCCCAGTCGGCATTCGCGGGCCAGTGGATGATGTCCCAACCGGGGATATTCCACGACAGCAATCTGGCCCCGTGTGCGGGAGAAATGAGAGCGCAGGCGTTGCCGGCTTGGATTTTCAGGACGGGTTGGTTTTCGAGAATCTCAAGGTTCATAAGTTTCTTTGGGCGATGACACGCAAGCCCCGCAGGGTGAGCAGCGGGTCCACGATATCAAAAAGACCAACGCGGCCGGCAATGAGTTCCGCATCACCGCCGGTGGCGATGATGCAGGGACGCTTTTGGGGAAAGGCCTCGGAGCGGATTTGGGCGAGAATCTCTTTCACCAGCCCACGGTAGCCATGGACCGCGCCGGATAGCATGGCATCCCGCGTCGAACGCCCGACGGTGCCGACGGGTTCGCGGAGTTTGAGATTCGGGAGCAGGGCCGTGCGGTCATGCAGGTAGCTGGTCATGGCGTTCAACCCCGGTGCGATGACACCTCCGATGTAGTCACCCGCTTGGGAAATCACATCAAATGTCACAGCTGTTCCAAAATCGACCACAATACCTGGGAATCCATGGAGTGCGGCACAAGCGGCGGCATTCGCGAGACGGTCCGCCCCGATGGAGCGTGGCGAGGGATAATCAATGCCAACGCCGAGATCCAGCCCCGCACCGACTTCCAGGACCCGGGGGAATGCGGCATGAACCTCGCGGTTTTTTCGGGGAACGACGGATGAGAGAACGACGCCATCGAAACTTGCGGGGGAATGCAAGGCCCGAAGCTGTGCTGCAACGAGCGAGGGAGTTGGCAGGCGCTTGACGCGGGAGATGGAATCGCCAACGGCGAGGCAGATCTTGGTGAAGGAATTACTGATGTCGATGAGGAGGATTTTTTTCATACCTCTATTTCAGGCGCTCCCTTGGCCACGATTGCGGCAATCACCAGATCGCCGGAGACATTCAAAGCGGTGCGACACATGTCCAAAAACCGGTCGATACCGAGAATGATCGCTATGGCATCCGGCGGAACATTGATTGAAAGCAGGACGCCCACCACCAAGGGAAGCGAGCCACCGGGGACACCGGCCGTGCCGATGCCAGCCATCACGCACATGAGGGCGACGACGATTTGTTGGGTGAGCGTCAGATCGACTCCGAAAACCTGAGCGAGAAAAAGAACGGTGACTCCCTCGTAAAGGGCCGTGCCATTCTGGTTCGCGCTGGCGCCGACCGTCAGAACAAAGCGGGCGATGCGAGGAGGAATCGCGAGATTTTTCTCAGCCACGCGGAGTGCGACCGGCAGGGTGGCATTGCTGGAGGAGGTGCTGAACGCGGTGATGATCGCCTCCTTGGCATCGTTCAAAAAACGCAAGGGCGAGCGGGCCGCGAAGAAGCGGAGGGCCAAGGGATAGACGACGAACTGTTGGATCGCCAGGCCGAGCAGCACGGCGCCGACATAGTTTCCCAATGTTCGAAAGAGGTCCCAACCAAGACGCGCCGCAACCGCAAAAGCTAGGCAGGCGACACCAAAGGGAGCGAGGCGCAGAGCAAAACCGATGATCACCATGGAAACCTCGAACATCCCCTCGAAGAATCCTCTCAGTGTGGCAGTGCGCTCGCGGGGCGCGATGGTCAGTGCCACACCAACGAACAGGCTGAAAACCATGACGGCCAAGAGACCGCCGCCTTTGTTTTCGGGATTGAAGGCATTGACCGCCTCGGCCAGCGGATTTTCCGGAATGAAATTGAGAAGCGTGGTGGAGACGGATTGGGATTGGCTGCCCCGCTCGATGCTTTTTTGGGAGGCCCCGGAGTAGGTTTGCACGAGGGACTGGCGACTTTCCGCCGGTAGCGAGCGCCCCGGCTGGATGAGATTCACGAGACCGAGCGCGATGCCAACGCTCGCCGCTGAAAGCGCGAATGTGGCGATGAGGGCTCGCCACCCCACCCTGCCGAGGGTGCGGACGTCCCCCATTTCCATTGTTCCAATCACGATGGCTGAAAGAATCAATGGGATAACCACCATGAAAATGATTCGCAGAAAAATGCGACCGGCGGGTTGGATCACCTGATCAATCCACCAATTCAGCGAAGGCTGGGAGGACTCCGGCAGCGCGGCACCGGCGGCAAGACCGAGGACAAGACCGAGAACCAATCCGCTGAGGATACGAGCAGCCTGGGATCGTGAGGCCGCAGATTCAGACATGATCAACGGGAGAGATCGCCTTGGGCGAGGAGCTTGAAGCTTTCCCCGAGGAGGACGGATGTGGCGCACTCAATGTCATCCACATGCAAGGCAAGCACGGCCCGTCCGCGAGGACGCACCAGAAGCGGGTAGCTGAAGTGGACGTTGACCTCGGCCATCAACAGGGCTGCCAACAAGCGGGAGAGATCGCCGGGACCGTCCTCCAACTCGACCACCATCAACTCGCAAGAACTGTGCGGGATATTGTGCTCCAAGAAGAGCTCGTGCGCGCGGTCGGGGTCGCTGACAATGATCCGACTGATCGCGGACTCGTAAGATTCGGCAATACTCAAAGCCAGGACGATGATGTTGTTCTCATCGAGAAGACGGACGATTTCGAGAAGAGCACCAACTTTATTTTGGAGAAAAACGGAAAACTGGCGCACTTGGGGAGTATTCAGTTTCTCGGTGGTGGATGCAGAAGCCATATAGAATTACTTGTAACAATATACCATGCAAGTATCCGCAGTGTCACTCCCTGTCATGACGAGCCGGACAAAATAACGCCCGGTTTTTATGACGGAAAGACCCGCCGTGGAACAGAACGAGTCTCCGGAGTATTCCATGCCCACGGGACATCCCGTCGCATCAAAAATCGAAAGACTCAGTTGAGAGAACGGCTCAAGGCTGGCTACGGAAAATCGGTAATCGTTGCCCGCGAAGAGGAACACCTCCACAAGGACGGGAACGGATTTGGAGAGCGTGCAAGACCAAAATCCATCATGCACTTGGTAACCCTCCCCCACGTTTCCCGCAGCCAGTTCCATCGCGAGACTCCGGGGGCTCTGACCAGGAAAGTTCCAAGCCAGCGGGGGGCCTTTGGAAAAACCGCCGCCCGTTTCTTGCGAAGACAAAGGAACCACACACGCCAGCAGAAGTGGCATTAGGATACTCTTGATTTTCATTTTTTAGGGTCCGTGGCATCCGGAGCGGATGTCAAAGCGGCAGTGCAATCGGCCATCTCCCGGAGGACAGATGGAGAGAAGAAAAAAGGAGAGGCACTCATCAAAGACGTGGAGGTCCTCAAACACTCCATCAACTGACGAATGATGGCCTTCCTTTTGGAGTTTTCCGGAAAGTTTTCAAGGCTGCTGAGGATTCGCGAGGAAAGCTCGGCCTGGGATAGCAGAGCGGTCGCGCCGGGATTTTCTCCGGATGAGAGGAGACGGGAGCCAATCTCCATCTGCCGAACCCATGAACCGGCCAGAGCGACTACCACAAGCTGGCTGTCCTTTTGCTCTAGAAGGGAAAGCCGAATGTCGTTGTGCATGGCATTCAACTCCTCGCGCAATCGCCTCCAGTCACCGGCATCGGCAAAATCAGAAATGCTTTGGCTCCGCGCGAGGATGTGCTGGCCGACATTGAGTTTTTTGGCAAGAAGCAGGATGTCGCGGGCCGTGTTCTTTACGCCCTGACCGTCTTGGGCCTCAATCCCCATAAAGCCATCGGTCCAAAGGATTCCCAGCTGCAAGGCCAAGTGTTCCCGGTCGGAGGGGGATGCGGACACCGACGAGCGGACCAGCTTGCTCCAGTTCGGCTGGCATTGCTTGTCGAGGGCGAGAAAAAACTCGCCAGGTGTCGGTATGGAGACCGTTTCCAGAAACGACGCCTCACTCATCTGGTCGGGCGTGAGGTATTCCGATGAACATTGCCCCACCCAAGGCACAGTAATCAAAAGCCAACCAGCAATCTGGAGAATCCTCGCAGGCATACGAAAGCTTACACTCGCCGAAGCCACTTCTCAAAGGTGGAAATTCGATCCGACGCCCCGGCAGAAGTCCAGACCCCGCCCATCTTGCGACTTGAGGTCTGTGCCCCCAACCGTCCGCGTTGTGCAAAATTGCTGTGGACGACTGGCGTCACCTTCGCCAGATTTGCCGCTTTTCTCCAACGGGATGCTGACTCTTTCTCAAGTAACGAAATCATTTGGCGGACGGGTTCTTTTCGAGGACGCGGCACTGCAGGTGAACACGGGCGACCGCATCGGGCTGATCGGCCCCAATGGCGCTGGCAAGTCCACACTTTTTTCTCTTCTGCTGCGCCACGATGAACCGGACGAGGGGCAAGTCACCCTGCAGCGTGGCACGCGGGTGGGATTTCTGCCCCAAGAGACCGCCGCTGTGAGCGATGAGACAGTCATGGAGTTGGCGGCTGGCCACGAGGCGGACGGCCGTGCGGAGGCCACCGCCAAAAGGATTCTATCCGGTCTGGCCTTTCGCGAGGGGGACTTCCATCGCCCTCTGCGCGAGCTCAGCGGGGGATGGATCATGAGGGCGCACTTGGCTCGTCTCCTTGTCGAGGAGCCGGATTTGCTTTTGCTCGATGAACCAACCAACCATCTCGATCTGGAGACACTGGGCTGGTTCCAGAACCATCTGGTTGGCTATCCCGGAGCGATTCTCACGATCTCCCATGATCGGGAGTTCCTGAACCTCATCTGTCGCGGCATCGTGGAAATCCGGCACCGCAAACTCATCCGCTACCACGGGAATTACGATGCGTGCCTCGAGCAAAAAAAGGCGCGCGAGGAGCAGCAACTCGCCGCCTACCGCAACCAGCAAAAGGAAATCGCGCACCTGGAGGACTTCATCAACCGCTTCCGGGCCAAGGCCAGCAAGGCCGCGCAGGCGCAGGACCGCATCAAACAACTCGCCCGCATGGAGCGCATCGAGGCACCGGAGTCGGATGAGCCGACCGTGAGCTTCCGCTTCCCGCAACCACCGCGTGGAGGCCAGCGCGTGATCACACTCGAGGGAGTTCGGCAGGCCTATGGTGAAAAGATCATCTACGACAACCTGAATTTAGAGGTCGAAAAAAGCCAGCGAACCGTGCTGGTTGGTCCAAACGGCGCGGGCAAGTCCACCTTGTTGAAAATTCTCGGCGGCCAAGTGGAAATCCAAGCCGGCAGCCGCACGCCGGGCCACAATTGCAGTATCGGCTACTTTGCCCAGCACCGCACCGAAGGCCTGAATACCAAACGCTCCGTGCTCGACGAGGTGCAATCCATAGCCCGTCCGGTCCCGGAGCAAGCCGCCCGCACCGTGCTCGGGGCGTTTTTGTTCCGGGGCGACGATGTCTTCAAGCCAATCGGCGTTTTAAGCGGAGGGGAAAAAAGCCGGGTGGCGCTGGTGAAACTCCTGCTCGATCCCCCAAATTTCCTGCTTCTCGACGAGCCGACCACACACCTCGACATGCCCAGCATCGATGCGCTCATCCGGGCGCTCCAGCCCTACGAGGGCACAATCTTTTTCGTGAGCCACGATGTGCATTTCATCCGGGCCATCGCGACATCCGTCATTCATGTTCAGGCGGGCAAGCTCACCCGCTACGCGGGCAATTACGATTACTTCCGCGAGAAGTCCCAAGCAGGAGGCAGCCTGCGGGCAGGCACCGTGGCCTCGCTCGGCAATTTTCAACCTGAGGCCACGGTGGGAAAATCCGATGGGAAGCCAAAAATGGGGTTGAAGGAAATCAAAGCCCAGCGCCGTGCGGAGGCGGACGCCCGGAAGGCCGAGGCTGCCGAAAGGCGTTCCCAAGAACGTCGTGTGCAAGAACTCGAGGGGGAGATCCAAAATCTGGAAGAACGCCAGCGCGAACTCACCGCCCGCATGGAGGAAAAAACCACGCATGACAACCCGGCTCTCGCCATGAAGATCAACCGGGAACTGGCCGATGTGGGCGACTCTCTCGAAAGAGCGAACACCGAGTGGCTGAAACTCGCTTCCCAATCCGAGACGCAGGCTGCTTTGTAGCAATTTCGTCACCATCCACAGGGATGTCTTGTCGCACGCGGCATCCTCCGATAGGCCAGTTCGCGATATGTCCACCAAACCATTGACGGGCCATGAGTGCCCCGGCGACTCTTGCACGATCATCATCTTCGGCGCCTCGGGCGACCTCACGAAACGGAAGCTCCTCCCTGCTCTTTACAATCTCAAAGCTCTCAAACTGCTGCCGGAAAACTTCGCCGTCATCGGCGTGGCGGTGAGCGACAGCAATGATGAACTCTTCCGCGCACAGATCACTTCGGATATCCAGAATTTCGCGACACGTCCGGTCGACCAGGCCGAGTGGGAGGATTTTTCCAAACGCACGTATTACATCCCCGGCGACTTTAACAACGCCGATACCTTCCAGCACCTCACGGCAAAGATCACACAGGTCCAAAAAACCTGGGGTCTTCCTGGCAATGTTCTGTTCTACTTGGCAATCGCACCGACCCTTTTCGGCAAAGTCGTCGAGCAACTCGGCAACTCAAGCCTCGCTTCGGAAACCCCCGATGCCTGGCGCAGGATCATCATCGAAAAACCGTTCGGCCACGACCTGCAGAGTGCCCGGGACCTGAATGCGGACCTGACCAAGCACGTCTCCGAATCCCAGATTTACCGCATCGACCACTACCTCGGCAAAGAAACCGTTCAGAACATCATGGTGTTCCGTTTCGGGAATAGCGTCTTTGAGCCCATCTGGAACCGCCGCTACATCGACTATGTCCAGATCACCGTGGCTGAAGAACTCGGTGTGGAGCTGCGCGGCGGCTACTACGACCATTCCGGCGTGACGCGCGACATGGTGCAGAACCACATCCTCTCGGTTCTATCGCTCGTGGCCATGGAGCCCCCCACATCGATCTCGGGCGACAGCGTGCGCAACGAAAAAGTGAAAGTTCTCGAAGCCATCCGGCCCATGGAGCCCGAGGAGGTCCTAGCCAACACGGTCCGTGGCCAATACGGCGCCGGCATTATCGGGGGGAAAAGTGTTCCCGCATACCGATCCGAGCCGAACGTGGACCCCCACTCGAACACCGAAACCTTCGTTGCCATGAAGCTTGAGGTGGACAATTGGCGCTGGGCGGACGTTCCATTCTTTATCCGCAGCGGCAAGCGCCTCGCCACGCACACCACCCAGATCGTTATCGGGTTCAAGCGAACACCGCTCCTGCTTTTCGGAAAGGGCATTCAGGACGATATCATGCCAAACCGCCTCGTCATCCACGTGCAGCCCGACGAAGGAATCACGATGGATATCCACGCCAAGCGTCCGGGCCCCGGCATTTCCATCGCCAACGTGCCCCTCGACTTCAGCTACCAGCAATTTGGTGAAACAAACGCTGCCACGGGATACGAGACCCTTCTCTACGATTGCATGATTGGCGACATGACGCTCTTTCACCGCTATGACAGCGTGGACGCATCCTGGCGGATTGTGAATCCGATCCTTGATGTCTGGCAGGCCCTGCACCCACGCGACTTTCCAAATTATGCCTCCGGCACGTGGGGCCCTGAAGCCTCCGACCGCCTGATCCAGAAATCCGGCCACACCTGGCACCACTACCTCCTCAACAAATAGTGGCACGCCAGCACATCATCCTCGCAGGCGACATCGGGGGCACCAAAACCAACCTCGCCCTGTTCGGCGTTGCAGGGCACTCGCTCGCTCTCCTGCGCGAGGAGCGCTATCACAGTGCAGGGTATCATGGTCTGAGCGCCATGATCCACGACTTCTTGGAAAAAGACACACCGCCCGTGCTCGCGGCAGGATTTGGCGTTCCGGGCTTTGTCAGCGATGGACGCGCAAAGCCCACGAACCTCGCTTGGTCGGTGAACGCCTCCGAAATAGCGCAGGAATTCGGCATCCCCCGGGTCGAGGTGATGAACGACCTCGAGGCCAATGCCCATGGAATAGCGCACCTCCAAGCGAGCGACTTCGCGGTTGTGCAACAAGGCACTCCCGGCGCCAAGGGAAACCGCTGTGTCGTCTCCCCCGGCACAGGTCTTGGGCAAGCCGGGCTTTATTGGGATGGACAAAAACACCACGTCTGGGCCTGCGAAGGCGGGCATGCCGACTTCGCCCCCAGGAACGATCTTGAGATCGCCCTGTTGGAACACCTCATCAAACAACATGGGCATGTGAGTGCCGAGCGCGTCGTCTCCGGCATGGGAATCGAGAATATCTACAAATTCCTTCGCGACTCGGACCGCGGCACGGAACTCCCTTCCGTGGCAAGCGAGATGCAATCCAGGGACGCCGGAGCCGTCATCACCCAGTTTGCCAACTCGGGCCAGTGCCCAATGTGCATCGAGACTTTGGACATTTTCGTCAGGTGCCTCGGAGCCGAAAGCGCGAACATGGCACTCAAGAGCATGGCTACCGGAGGCGTCTTTCTGGGAGGAGGCATTCCTGCAAAGCTGCTCAGCCACATCCAAGGCGCAGCCTTTCTCGAGGCTTTCCATAACAAAGGCCGGCTCTCCCCTGTTTTGGAAAAAATGCCCGTCCTGGTCATCCTGAACGACCAGGCTGCGCTCCTTGGCGCTGCCTACCATGCGCTCGACAAGGCAACCGCCTGACCTAAACCAATGGTTGTTAGGTTTTAAATTTTAGCCCGAAACGGATTCTAGACAGGAGGACAGGATGGAGAGGATTAGTAGGAAAGGCTTTGGCTTTTGTTCGATATCGCACAAATCATTTCAAACGTATCGCATCAGTAACAGATCATCCTCTGTGTTCTTTGTGCGTTCTGTGGTTAATTCTACTGAATTCGGGTTGAAGTGTCTCCCGCCCTTTTTCGGTCTGCGGGGTTTTGGTTTATTGCGCGAAAGTGAGGAAATCAAAGACCGCGTCGGCGAAGCGGGGTAGGCCTTCGTGGCCGAAATCCTCATAGATGAACGGGGTTTTCTGGGAGCGGATGTTGTTAAAGACGGCGAATTGCGTGGATGGCGGGCAGATGGCGTCTTGGAGAGTGAGGGCCATGATGACCTCGGCTTGAATGCGTGGCGCGAGGTGGTGGATATCGATGTAACCGAGGGTTTCGAAGATTTTTTCGCGATGCTCTGAAAGGGGATCGAAATGCCGCAGGTAGGTCTTTAATTCGGCATATGCGTCCTTGCACAAATCCATGTCCCACACACGGCGGTAGTCGGAGAGGAAGGGAAAGACTGAAACGCAGCGTTTGATGCGGGGCTCCAGCGCGGCGCAGGCGATCGAGAGGGCGCCACCTTGGGAACCGCCATTGGTCGCAAGGCGGTTTGCATCCACTTCTGCAAAGGATGCGACGACACGGGCAAGCTGGACGGTGTCCAAAAATATGCTGCGGAAGAGGAGTTTTTCAGGTCCATCGGAAAGCCCCCTGATGATGTGTCCGTGGTGGGTGTTGCCGGTCGTGCCGCCGGGGTCCTGACTCCGCCCGCCTTGGCCACGGCAGTCCATGGCTGCCACAGCGACGCCATCACCCGAGAAGCGGAGTTTATCGGCCCAATCGCCGCTGTTGCCGGTATAGCCATGAAATTCCAAAATCGCGGGATGCTGTGCAGCGGCGTTCTTGGGGCGAACATATTTGGCGTAGATGCGGGCGCCGCCGACGCTGGTGAAGATGAGATCGAAGATCTCGCTGTTGCGGGATTGAAGCGCATCGGAGCGTTTCAACTCGGGCTGAGGATCGATTTCATCCAACTCCGCCAGTGCGCGGGTCCAGTAGGCGTCAAAATCCGCCGGACGCGGGTTGATTCCGCTATAGGTTTGGAGTTGGGCGAGTGGATAGTCGAGACACGGCATAAGGTTTTTACAGCAGATTGGGGGAAAAAATAACAGGATTTTCAGGATGAAGAGAAGCGCGGAAGGAGTTCACCGCAATCCAAAATTTGGAGCGGAAGAAGCACCTGCCACACCATGCCCGTGGTCGTATCCATCCCCCAACCCAAACGAAATCGCGGCCTCACCGCCATTAGCGATTGACGCTATCGCGCATGGCATTTTTAATGATGTCCGCTTCCCGGAACATCAATCCAACTCAACTCAAAAATATCATGGTTAAAATCGGCATCAATGGTTTCGGGCGTATCGGGCGAATGGTCTTCCGTGCGGCGGTTAAAAATTTCAGCAACGACATCCAAGTCGTGGGCATCAACGATCTTTTGGAACCCGAGTATCTCGCTTACATGCTCAAATACGACTCGGTCCATGGCCGCTTCGAGGGCGAGGTCTCGGTCGAGGGCAATCACCTCATCGTCAACGGCAACAAAATCCGCCTCACCGCCATCAAGGATCCCACCACTCTGAAGTGGGATGAAGTCGGCGCCGACATCGTGGTGGAATCCACCGGCCTGTTCCTCGACAAAGCCACTGCGGAAGCGCATCTCAAGGCCGGGGCCAAGAAAGTGATCATGTCCGCTCCTTCCAAGGACGAGACCCCGATGTTCGTCTACGGCGTGAACCACACCAGCTACGCGGGTGAGACCATTATCTCGAACGCAAGCTGCACCACAAACTGCCTCGCTCCTCTTGCCAAAGTCATCAACGATACCTTCGGCATCAAGCGCGGTCTCATGACCACTGTTCACGCGGCCACAGCCACTCAAAAAACCGTGGACGGTCCGAGCAGCAAGGACTGGCGCGGCGGGCGCGGCATCCTCGAGAACATTATCCCGTCCTCGACCGGCGCCGCCAAGGCCGTGGGCAAAGTCATTCCGACCCTCAACAAAAAACTCACCGGAATGGCATTCCGCGTTCCAACCTCCGATGTCTCGGTCGTTGATCTCACCGTGGAACTCGAAAAACCAGCCTCCTACGAGGAAATCTGCGCCGCCATCAAAGCCGCATCGGAAGGCCCGCTCAAAGGCGTCCTCGCCTACACCGACCAAAAAGTCGTGAGCACCGACTTCCGTGGCGAGACAAACACCTCGGTCTTCGACGCCGAAGCCGGCATCGCCCTCGACCCGACCTTCGTCAAACTCGTCTCCTGGTATGACAACGAGTGGGGCTACTCAAACAAAGTCCTCGAAATGGTCCGCGTCATAGCCTAAGGCCAATTCGAAATTCGGGAATGTGAAATGCGAAATGACCGTCCGGCGAATGCGGTGCTTGAAAAAAGCTACTCGTATGCGCTGGCGGCCATTTCGCTCGCCCGAAAGCTCCAACTCCTCAAGGAATATGTCCTGTCCCGGCAATTCGTGCGGGCGGCAACCAGCGTTGGAGCCAATGTCGAAGAAGCCCAAGCCGCGCAGACCCGCCCGGAATTCCACCCGCTCATGAGCCGAGCGGAAAAAGAAGCCCGGGAATCCCATTACTGGCTCCGCCTAATCCGGGATTCCTACGATGAACTCTCCGCCGACGCCACCCACCTCCTCGACTCCGACCAAGAACTCAAACGCCTCCTCGCCGCCATCACCAAATCCACAAAACCAAAATAAATTTCGCATCCCCCATTTCGCATCCCCCATTTCGCATTCCCCATTTCGCATTTCGAATTAAAACAACCGCCACAAAAAAACCGCTCCATGAAAAAATCGATCACCGACATCTCTCTCTCCGGCAAACGCGTTCTCATGCGCGTTGATTTCAATGTTCCCCAAGACAAAAAAACCGGCGTCATCACAAACACCCAGCGCATCTCCGCTGCGTTGCCCACGATCCAGCATGCCCTCAATGAAGGAGCATCCGTCGTCCTCATGAGCCATCTCGGTCGCCCGGATGGACAAGTCGTGGAAAAATTCTCTCTCAAGCCTGTCGCCGAAAAACTCTCCGAACTCCTCGGCAAGCCCGTGAAGTTCCTCAACGATTGCGTTGGCACAGAAGTCGAAGCCGCCTGCGCCGCGCTCCAGCCCGGCGAAGTCGTCCTGCTCGAAAATCTCCGCTTCCACATCGAAGAGGAAGGCAAAGTCAAAAATGAGGACGGCACCTCGACCAAGGCCGACCCCGAGAAAGTCGCCGCCTTCCGTGCCAGCCTTACCAAACTCGGCGATGTCTTCGTGAGCGATGCCTTCGGCACAGCCCACCGCGCCCATTCCTCGGTCGTCGGAGTCGATCTCCCGAAAGTCGCCGGCTTCCTCATGCAGAAGGAACTCGACGCCTTCTCCGCCGTGCTCGACAACCCCAAGCGCCCCCTCCTCGCCATCCTCGGCGGCGCGAAAATCGCCGACAAAATCCCCCTCATCCGCAACCTCATCGAGCGCGCCGACGAAATCATCATTGGTGGCGGCATGGCCTACACCTTCAAGAAGGTCCTCGACAACATGCCCATCGGCAACAGCCTCTTCGACCCCGAAGGCGCCAAGATCGTCGCCGAGTTGATGGAAAAAGCCAAAGCCCGTGGCGTGCAAATCCACCTCCCCGTGGACTACATCACCGCCGACAAATTCGCCCCCGATGCCACCACAGGCGCGGCCGACGACTCCACCGGCATCCCCGATGGCCTGGAAGGTCTCGATTGCGGCCCCAAATCCCGCCAAATCTTCGCCGACGCCATCCTCCGCGCCAAAACCATCATCTGGAACGGCCCCGCCGGCGTCTTTGAATTCGAGAAATTCGCCGAAGGCACGAAATCCATGGCCGCCGCCATCGCCCAAGCCACCGCCGCTGGCGCCATCACCGTCGTAGGCGGAGGCGACACCGCCACCGCCGCCAAAAAATTCGGCGTCGCCGACAAAGTCACCCACTGCAGCACCGGCGGCGGAGCCTCACTCGAACTCCTCGAAGGCAAAACCCTCCCCGGCGTCGCTGCGTTGGACGAGAAGTAGGGGCGAAAATTTCTGTTCTTTCGCTGATTGCACTGCGACTAACTGTCCACTTTTCTCTTGGCTTTATGGTTAAATGGGAAATTTGCGTGGCCAAACAATGTTAGGCACAAAATAACACCGTATGACTTACGCAGAGATCACTCTGGAGTTTACCAAGATAATTCTTTCGACGCAGGTTGTCGCTGGTGCAGTAGCCTTTACATTTTTGTTCGTATTCCGCGAAGATATAAAGGCACTTATTCTCCGTATTGCGAAGATTCGTCTTCCTGGAGGCACCGAGGTTTCTACACCGCAAGCCGCTAAGTTGGAGGATGCTACAGATGACAAGCCGCTTCCAAAACCGCCACCACAAGACGCTGTTTCACTTCCGCTTCCAGACTCCCTGAATCAAGAAGAATTAGAGGAGGTTAGATCCCTTTTCGATGCGGAGCGTGCTCGTGCCTACCTTTGGGAGTATCGATATCTCAACTACTTCTTGGCCCTACAGACACAGCATGTTCTCGATTGGCTTGCTTCGCTTCCAACCCGCACTTCATTAATGCTTTTCGATACAGTTTGGCTTCCAGCTATTCCCAGTGTAGAAGAACGGCGCGCCATCATTGACGCCCTTCAGGCTCATTACCTTGTGCAAATCCTAAATGGATTAATTGAAATCACTCCAAAGGGGAGGGAGTATATTCAATGGCGAGGCCCACTGCCCGATGAAGAAAAAGCCTAACAATGCGATCCACCGAATGGCTACCCGCGTCATGCCTTCTGCTTGGGCTCGTTCCTCACCCAGCAGGAGTCGTGTCACGAGCAGCCATCGGTGATCGTGGGCGTTAGCCAAGAAATATGAATCCCGACTACTACCCTCTCGTAAACATCGGCATCTCCCTGCTCATCGCACTTTTGAGCATTCCGCTTATCCTCCGACGGGTGCCGATGAATTCGTTTTATGGAGTCCGCTTTCCCGAATCATACAAGTCGGACAAATCGTGGTATGCGATTAATGAGTTTGGAGGAAAGGCTCTTTTTCTCGCATCGCTTCCAATTCTCATCTCGGGACTTTGGGGATGTTTTGCGAATCCACGAAATTACCTCATCACAGGAAGCGCCATAATGGTCATTTCTCTTACCGCAGCCTCTGTTCTCAGCTACATCAACGCACGGATGATCGACAAACAAAATGGCTAACGGGCCGATGCACTTAACTCCCATGCCTTCGGCACTTTTGGCACGTCGCCTGCGGAGCAGGCTTTGGTGCCAAAAGCAGGTGGGAGCAAGTGATCGGGGACGTTAGCAATCAATATGACGCGCCTTCGATACTTCATCCTCTCACTACTGCTGCTTTTCATTGGTGGATGCGGTGAATCTGATCATCCGAAGGACAATACCCTGATTATAAACTTTAGGCGGAACGAAGTGGATTTTGAGCACTTGCTCACAATGCTTCGACAAGATAAGGAACTCGAACGAGTAGATGACACATGGACCAAGCCGGAAGACCCAGCAACCATCGGTGTCACCAAAGAACGAATAAGTTCCTATCGCGCAATTTTTTCAAAGCTCGGTATTCCACGAAGGTTCTATGCGTTTCATGATCCAGAGCGGTTCACATTGTTGGCAAGTGCCCATGGTTTGAGTGTCACCGGTTCTGCCAAGGGTTATGCATACATGGTTCAGAAACCAGATTTGGTGGTCGCAAGCCTTGACGAGTATTGGTCGGCAGATGGAAAGTCATTTACTGCATATCGACACATCAAAGGAAACTGGTATCTCTACTTTGACTATGAAGATTAAAGCAAAAATGCTAACGAGCCGATGGACCTAACCACCATGCCTTCGGCACTTTCGTCACAGAGTCTGCTTACGCACCCTCTGCGCCGAAAGCAAGTGGTGGCAGGTCATCGCGGACGTTGGGCAAAATAACATTTGCCTTTACACCTCTTTTCTGTTTACGTGTGCATATGCGAACAAATATCGATCTTGACGAGGGGCTTGTTTCCCGTGGACTCCTGATTTCCGGCCTCCGCACCAAAAAGGACCTTGTGAACATGGCATTGAAAGAGTTCATCAGAAAAAATGATCAGAAGAAAATCCTCGAATTGCGGGGCAAGATTCATTGGCAAGGTGACCTTGAACTCATGCGCGAAAGCCGAATTTGATGGTTTTGGTTGATACAGGTGTTTGGATAGATTTCTTGGCCGGACGAACCACTCCGGAGGTTGGTCTCGTAGTTTCTCTTTTGGAGGAGAAAGAAACTGTCTCCTACACTGGGCAAATTCTACAAGAGTTAATGCAAGGTTGCTCGGACGAAACGGATGCACAAACAATTGAGGTGCATTTTGAACCGTTCATCGAACTCTTTCCCCAAAGATCATCCTACAGGTTAGCTGCCAAAATCTATCGAGATTGCAGAAAACAGGGATATACAATTCGAAGCTCGGTTGACTGTTTGATTGCTGCATGTGCGATCGAGAATGACTGCCAAGTTCATCACAAAGATCGGGATTTCAAATTTATTGAGGATGTTTGCGGGCTGAAGATACTGCGAAAATAAAGTCCCACCACGCGATCCACCGAACGACTACCCGCGTCATGCTCCGAGCTGGTTCCGCTTCGCTCCACTGGCACGGATCACGCCCACGGGCAGCCATCGGTGATCGCGGATGTTCTGCAAAAAACAAATGCCCTGCACGTGCGCTAAACTCGATGATTCGTTCTTCCTAGAAGACGCCCCACGCAGATTCGTGGACAACCTGCGGCAGATCGATATGGGCGACTGGAAGCGTTTGTTTGAGTGTCCGAGTTGCGGAGCTTTATGGGCTGTCGATGAATGGGACAAGTATACTGATCAGGTTGTCAGCAGGGTGGCGGATCGCGCCAATTGGTCTAAGGAGGAGTCGGATCAGATGAGGAAGGAATTACTGAGGAAGTCGAGAGGCGGAGAGGAGCAATCAGAGTGTATTTGGGCCGATTGTCACGAGCCTCGCATTAAGGGAGTAGTGTATTGCTTGGACCACCTTTACGCCACCGGAGCCCAAAAATAAAGAAGCAGAGGTATGAACCGAGGAGATCGGTTACAAAGTGACCGAGGACATGGGTTACACAT
>JBAWVX010000001.1:0-176356 GCA_037147075.1 bacterium | reverse complement strand
AGAACATCCGCACCTCGGGGATGAGGGCGATTTTCTGGTTCAGGTTCCAGGTGTAGGCCACACGTCCGCCGAGCGTGCTGCGGAGGCTGTTGGCGTTCTGTTGGCCGAACGCGAGGTCGAGGCTGTCTGCTCCGCTTTCTGTAAAAGCTCCGATGCCTGCGTAGGTGTATTGGGCTCCGACGATCGGGCCGAGGGTGAACTTGCCGACTTCGAAGTCTTTGCCAAGGTTGAGCCCGGCGGTGAACTGCCCACTGTTCGGGTCTGCCGAGGCCGTGCGGTCGATCGTGCTGAATGCCATCGAGCGTTTGGTTTGGAACCCGGTGTAGCCTCCGCCAATCACCGCGTCGGCGTAGTAGCCGTCCTTCGCATAGCTGGCGTAGGTGCCGAAGCTGAAGCTGTTGCCCTTCGTGCTGCTGCCGCCATTGTATTCTGCGTAGCTGTAATCGTATCCGGCATAGAGCCCGGTCACGAAGTTCTCGCTCCAGCGGTAGTCGCTGCCCACGAGGAATCCGCCGGCGTCGTTGTTGTAGTTTTGCAGTCGGCCGAGGTCGGTCGTGCGCGAGAACATGCCGGTGCCGAGCGCCCAGGCGTTCCAATTCGTCGCCGTCGCGCTTTCCACGATCGGGCTGGCGTCCTTGGCCTCCGCGGCGCTCTTGCCGTTCTTGTCGTGCATGAGCGGTTGGGTGATACCGCCGATGGCCTGGAAGCCAGCCGCACCGAGACGCACGGAGCTGATGCGCTGGTTGAGCATCTGGGTTTGGTTGAAGGCCTGCTCGATGGCGATATTTGCCAAGCTTTCATAGAAGCCGGGCATGATTTGCTCGAAGGCGTAGGGATATTGCGAGGCTGTCAGCGAGTCGAGCGCGATGCTCACGGTTTCTCGGTCGCCGTTGGAGGCTGGAATGAAGGTGTCCAGCGCCTTCGCAACATTTTTCTGATTTTGCGTGATCGCCACCCGCGTGTAGGTGTCCGGCGCGATGAGGATCGAGCCAATGGTGCCGAGGTTCAGAAAACGGCCTCGGAACGCCTCGGGAGCATTGATGGTGGAAAACTCGCCCGCAATACCGCCAGCGGCAGTGAGGAACGCATATTGCTGACCGTAGGCGAGCGGGTTGCCATTGTAGGGAGTGATGTTCAAACTTCCTCCAACCGTGGCGGGACCAGCGACCACGATGCGGTCGAAGTTTGTCAGGCTGGCAATCTCGATGTTCGTTACCGATGAACCGGCCAGCACGAGGGAACCGACACTCAGCGTGCCCGGCGAATTGCCGGGAGACAAGGTGCCCGAGACCAAGACGGGCGCGAAGATCGCTCCACTACCGCCAAGCGTTCCAGCCGGATTCACAACCACCGAGTTGGCGGTGAGCTGGCCGTTCACCGAGAGCAGACCAGCATCGATGGACGCCGTGCCATTGACTGAGGTATTGCTTTGGAGGTCGAGTTCACCCGAGCCGAGCTTGTTGAGATGGCCCGGTGTGACGAGGTTGCCGCCGCTGACGATGGACGATCCGTTTTGCACAGCCAGCGTGCCCGTGGTGACCGCAAGTTGGCCTCCGGGCTGGATCGCAAGGTTGCCGTCGGAGGTGAAATTCAGGGCGTTGATCGTGTTGGCGGCGCCAACAGTGATAACATTTCCCGCGACTGTGAAATCGGACCATGCGGGTGCGTTGGCGTTATTGTTAATGGTATTTCCCGAGGAGCTTCCGCCAGTGAGGGTGTAAACGAGACTCTTGCCAATTATTTGGAAAGTGCCGTTCAGCGAGAGGTTCAGCCCGCCGAACATGGCGAACCGGGAGGCGCTCAAGTCGGTCGCATCGAAGGTGACGAGCGTGTTGTTGCCGACCTGGAGGGCACCGGGGCTGAAATCGAAGGTGCGGTTGCCGGAAAAATTCCCGGAGGAAAGATTCCCCGAGATGCCGATGTTTCCACCGCTGGCCAGCGTGATGGTGGAATTCGTCGAGGCCCAGTAGAGGTCTGTGATGCCAGAGAGTGTCGTATTCGCGCCGATGGCGAGCGATCCTCCGATGAGCAGGGCAGGACCGTTTCCGAGAGCGGTGGGCGATAGGGCTTGCAGGTTTCCGGAAATCAAAGCGGTGCCGCCCGTGTAGGTGTTGTTCCCCGAGAAAACCACATTCGCGCCACTGGCGATGCTGACAATGCCGTTGCCGGAAATCGCGCCGGAGACGGTGGTGGCGTAATTTCCGCCAATTGCGAGTAGCGTGCCGTTCGATCCGAACGAAACAGAACCGCCGATGGCGAGGTTGCCACCCGCGGCGATGAAGGCGGGCTGGTTTTCCAGAACCAGATTGGAATTGATCGTCTGGGTGAATGTGGAGTTGTTGAGGATGTTTCCCGAGAGCGTGATCGTGTTGTTCGAGATCGTATAGGCGGGTGCGCAGGCATTGAACACGATGCCGCCGAGGTTTTGGTCGCTTTGCGTGTCGATGTTTGTCTGATTGGATGTGCAGAAATTAACGATCGTTCCGGCGGGTGGAGCTTCGTCTGAGGCCCAGTTGGAGGCCGTGTTCCAGCCGGTTCCATTTCCTCCGGTCCATGTGTAATCGCCCAGTGGCAAGGCGGTGATGCCTTTGAGAAAGACGATACCGCCCGTGATATCTGGCGCTTCATAGTAGGGATTGTAGGAAACATCCGCGAAGTCACGCCATGCCGAACCATCTAAGTAATACGACAGGCCGTGGGTCACTTGGGTGTATCCATTGATTCCGGATCCTCCGACCGTAATGGGGATGGCACCCGAGACCGGGGTGAGCGTGTCGGCATCGAGATAGGTCAACTCCACAACAATCGGGTCGTTGGCGGTGAGGTTGAGCGAGGTGGGCAGATCGGCTTGGAAGTAGCCGATATCCGAGAAGGTGAAATTCCCGCTGGTTAGAAGATTGGCCGGACCGTTGTTCCATGAGTCGTATATCGAAACCTGCACCAGCACACCGGCGACCTGTGTTGCGATCCCCAGCGCCAGAAGCTCGCCATTGGAAGTCGGAGTCAGAATGCTGGCGACCGTGTTTTCATTCCGCGTGGCCATTCCCGTGGGAGCTCCCATGCCGGCGGGCGGGACATTGGCGACGCCGTAATAGTTCCCCGAATAATCCATCGGTCCGAGTTCATTCTGGAGGACGGTTGTGGAGTAGGGCGCGTTGTTCACCAGCGTGAAACTGGCCACGCCCGAGCGGCCGATCACGGCATCGTTGTAGGAGGCCCAGAAAGTGCCGTCGCTGTTGTTCCATGTGGTCGAGCCCCAGCTGTTCTGGACGAGCCACGCGCCGGTGGATGTCACAGAGCTTTTCGGGTCGGTCATCGTGTAGGTGTCGTTCCATCCGATGATGGTGACAGCGTGATCCGAGTAGGCGGTGGCGTTTTTGCTGTTGAAATACTGGATGGTGTTGACCGGCGCGCCCGAAACCGTATGAAAATCGCCATCGGCGTTCATGTAGGTGGTGACGGCTCCGTTGGAAAGAAGCGCATTTTTGATCACGGCCACCTGCGGATCGTTGACTCCAAGATTGAAATTGTAGGTGTCGTATGTGGTTCCACCGATAGTCACATTTCCACTGGGCACGGGTAGCGCGACATTGTTTGAGAATCCCTGGTCATAGAGGGACATCGTGGCTACCCTATAGGGACTCGATTGGCTTGCGGCCGGCACGAGCGGGCCGAGGTAGGGCGGGTAACCGCTCGAGTTGGTAACGGTGACTGGGAAGGGATTGATGGGATATTGCGAGTCGAAGATGGGTCCCCCGCCCATGGTTTGCTGGTAGCGGTAGCCCACACCCGGGATGATTTCTGGATTGGCGTTGGGAATGTGCCATTGCCCGTTGCCACGGGTCACATAGCCGAGCGTTTGGTAGATGTCGCCACCCCAGTTGGAGTTGCTTGAGGAAAAAGCATCTTCGGAGATGAGTTGGTCTGGCGAGCCGTTGCGGGTTGAGAGGTGCCAGGACGAGACCGAGATGGCCGGAGGTATTGATGAAGCAGGCAAGAGTCCGGTTTTGAGGAGATTGCTGTTCATGGCCGTCGCTGAAGCAAAGGTCCAGCAATCCTCGGCTGTGCCTTGGTTTTGGATCGTGGGAACCCAGGCCTGGGTGCCGCCGTTCACCGAGCGGAGGTCGTAACTGATGGGGATCTGCGCGCGGAGGATGGATGCGGTGGATGGCAAGGCGATGGCCATGGCAACCAGTCCGCTGAGGATTGGGCTGTTGTTTTTCATCGTTTGTTGCGGGTGAGTTTGTGAATTTTCAGGAGGGCGTCGGGTGGCTGATTTGGAGGCCGGTCTCGAGGTCTTCCAGCACAATGGAAATCGGGAGTTTGACGATATGTCGGCAGTAATCCGTTAAGGTTGAGTCGAAGGTTCCGTTTTCGAAGAATTTGTTGGCGGGGGCGCCTCCTCCGCAAAGGTCGAAGAACCCGCATTCGCGGCGGCAACGCTCCACGCCTGCGCGCGTGTCCCGCAGCACCTCAAGAAATTTCGGATTTGTCAGAGCGGACTCGAGGCCGCCATTCAAAAACGACCCGAACACAAAGGGACCGTATTTTTCCGTCGCAAGTCCGAGCATTTCCGGGGAGAAGGTCGAGAAATTTCCCTGCCAGTCGATATTCAGAATTCCAAAAGGCCGCACCTGCTCGTTGTCGAAGGAGGGCATGCCGTCAGGCGATTGGCGCCGACCGAGAATGCGCTGCAAGGCGAAGTCGAACTCGCGCACGCGCACCGCTCCTTGCATGGCTTTTTGGCGCTCGAAAATCCTTCGAAAGAACTTGCCCACGCGGTCGTCTCCGGAATTTTCCAGTGAGCTTTTGGCGTGGATGCCCTCCTTCTCCTCGACATTGAAACCGAAGCGGGTGATCCCGTGCTCCACAAAAAAATCAAAAATCTCAACGGGGTGGTCCAACGAATTGTCCGTCACCACCGCAATCACATGGAAATCGATCCCTCGCTGCTGGAGAAGCGAGACTCCCCGCATGGCCTTCGCGTGAGTGCCTGCGCCAGATCGCGTCTTGCGGTGCGCGTCGTGGATGCGCTCCGGACCGTCGATGCTCAGGCCCAAGCAAATGCCGGTTTGCTGGATGAAGTCACACCATTCCCCGTTGAGAAGGGTGCCGTTTGATTGAAAGGAATGAGTAATTCGCAATCCCTCAGGCGCGTTTTCCGCGACGATTTCGAAGGCGCGACGATACCATCCCATCGGCACGGCGAGCGGTTCCCCGGCGTGCCAGACGAAGGTGATTGCTTCGCGGACGAGATCAGTTCCGAAGATTCCATTGACCACGCGGCCAAGGGTTTCCTCCGTCATCCGATGTGTCAATGCTCGGTCCGGGAGGTAACAGTAGTCGCAATTGATATTGCAGAACGGGGATGGTTGGATGACAGCAAGTGACAACCACTCCTCGTCCGCGGGATCCCGTGCGGAGAATCGGGGTTGGTCGGACGCGATCAGATGTTCAACCAATTGTGCCACCCCCCGCCATTGCGCCAACCGTTGTGCCAATTATGCCAACCGCCGTTTCCCCACGCATTGCGCCACCACATGACATCCGCGCTGCCGGATGTAACGCTGCTCGGCATGACGGAGGCGTCTGCCGCAGCCTGGCGAATTTTTTCAACGCGTTTGGTGATTGTGGAGACCTCGGCACAAACCGTGACGGCTTGGGCTTGGGATGCGGCGGATACCGCAAGGGCGCCGCCGAGCATGAGTGTTTTGAGGTTGTTCGTAAATGTATATTTCATGGTTTTCCTTGGATGAGTTGTTTTGCTGCGGATTGGGATGCTTGGGATTGTTCGGCAAGGCAGGCGTTGTGAAGCTTGTGGTCGAAAATGAATGCACTGCCCTCGCCGGTCGAAGTGTTCAAATCGAAAAGGGCCCCGCGGTCTTTTGCCATCCAGATGGTCGAGGGACCATTGTCCTCCGAATCAACGCCTGTGCCGAAGGCATTCACCAAAATGCCCTTCAGGGCAAGTGAATCCTGGCCGTCATCCGTGTGAAGGGCCACACCATAGAATTTTCCCTCAAACACATAGTAAAGCACAGCCTCAAGCAGCGCCGGTCCCATGAGTATTTTGTCATGGGATTTCCTATAGATCTTGAGGGCCCCGCGGTCTTGCTCGAGTTTGAAATCCTTTGCCGGGAAGTCCGCGCCGAAGGAGATGCCCTCGAAGCCCGGCATTTTGTCGAGGTTTAATGCCTTGGCCTGGTCTTCCGCCTCCTCCTTGCTGGATTGCTGCTGGGGAGGCGCGCTGGGAGGGGATTGGGCGAGGGACGCCGAGAGGGTTCCGATCACGAATACCGCTGAATAAAGGAATGGATTTTTCATATCGGATTTTTGCGTGTAATGATTCCTGTGCAGTTGTCCAACATTTTTTTGCAATTTTTTCGCTGTTTTCTGTTGATGGGAAAAGTGAAAAGGGATTTGATTGAAAAATACAGTGAGTGGTTCGTAGTGAAGTTTTTTCCTGTGAGCTCCCCGCATGTTTTCCTGATTTCCTTTGCTATTATTTTCGTGCAGCGTTTCATCCCAAGCCCCCACATCACGGGGGACTCGAAGGATGCCGTGAAACTGGGTGCGGGAATCCTCGCATTTAACTTCGCATACGGCTTGCCCTTGCTGCTCATCATTCAAAAAAACGCCGCCTGATTTTACAGGCGGCGTCCATTTTTTGATTCGTGAATTTCGCGGGACGATTACGCGGTTGGAACCGATGCAATCGTCTGGAGAATACGGCTCGCGATTTTGTATGGGTCGCCTTGGGAGTTCGGACGGCGATCTTCCAGATATCCCTTGTAGCCATTGTTGACGAAGCTGTGCGGGATGCGGATCGATGCACCGCGATCTGCCAAGCCGTAGCTGAATTTGTCGATGGATTGTGTCTCGTGAAGCCCTGTGAGACGCAGGTGGTTGTCAGGCCCATAAACGGCGATGTGCTCGTTTTTGAATTTGTCGAAGGCCGCCATGAGCTTCTCAAAGTATTCCTTGCCCCCAACTTCACGCATGTATTTGGTGGAGAAGTTTGAGTGCATTCCCGAACCGTTCCAGTCAAAATCCTTGCCGAGCGGTTTGCAATGGAAGTTCACATCCACGCCGTATTGCTCGCAGAGGCGCATGAGGATGTAGCGGGCCACCCAGACTTCGTCGGCGGCACGCTTGGAGCCTTTGCCGAAGATTTGGAATTCCCACTGACCCTTGGCCACCTCGGCATTGATGCCCTCGTGGTTGATGCCGGCGTCGAGACAGATATCGAGGTGCTGCTCGACGATCTCGCGGGCGATATCACCAACCGAGCTGTAACCAACGCCAGTGTAGTAGAGACCTTGGGGTGCGGGAAAACCTTCCGCCGGGAAGCCGAGGGGACGGCCATTTTGGTAAAGGAAATACTCCTGCTCGAAACCAAACCAAGCATCAGGGTCGTCTAGGATGGTGGCGCGTGCATTCGTGATGTGCGGGGTGCCATCGGGCAACATGACTTCGCACATGACGAGAACGCCATTTTCGCGGGTGGAGTCCGGGAAAGACGCAACGGGTTTTAAGACGCAGTCGGAGCTGCCGCCGGGAGCCTGGCGCGTGGAGCTGCCGTCAAATCCCCACAAAGGAAGCTCCTCAAGCTTGGGAAAGCTGGCGAATTCCTTGATCTGGGTTTTGCTGCGGAGGTTTGCCACCGGCTCGTATCCGTCGAGCCAGATGTATTCGAGTTTGTATTTAGCCATTTTTGTTAGGTGTATTTTTTTGAGCAGACCAGGCCGTCTGGTGTAGCTTTTTTATGTTTATTCCCATCTTCCCTTGCGGCGGGGGAAAGGTAGCAATCGGAGTGCCAAGATTGATGGAATTCTTCATGCGGGGCGATCAGAAAATCAGGATGAGGTTATGGGATTTTGACGCTCAGGCAGTTGAGTCCCAACTCGCGAACTAGTCTCGCGTAAGTGCGGGAGGGGTTGTCGCCAAGATGATCGACCTCAAACCGCTGGAGGTCGTGTTGAAAATCCACCCGGAAAAGCCCGAACCGGGGAGTGTAGGATCCCCACTCATAATTGTCGGTCAAGGACCAGTGCAGGTAGCCCACGAGGGGGACTCCCGCGTCCAACATGCGACGCACCTCAAGCAGATGGGCTTCCAGATAACTGCTGCGCGTTAGGCCATCCCGGCGTGGAGCACCGCCCGACTCATCCATTCTGCTTCGGAGGGCCATTCCGTTTTCCGCAATCAGCACGGCCATCCCGGGAAAAGCGGTGGCGTAGTATTCGCAGAATGCGCTCATGCCCTTGGGAAGAAAATGCCAGTCCCACCACTTGCAGGCCAAGACATCGAGCAAGTGGGCCGAAATGCTGCTGCTCTTGAATTCCAGATCCGAAAAGTCAGGGGTCCGCAAAACGTGGCTCACGAAAGGATCGTAGTAATCCAAGCCGAGATAATCGAGGCTGCGATCCCGCGAGGCGCGAACGGCTTCCTTGAAAAAGAAATCGAAGGCCCCGGGTGTTGCTGCGCGCGAGGCAAAGTAATTCGCGAGCCGGTGCAGACCGGCTCCAGCGATGGCCGCGAGATCGGTGCGGCGCTGGAGAGCGACATGGGTGAAATGCCGCGAGAGGGCTTCGGCCCTCGACCGGAAATACTCGGCCACCTGGCCCGGATTAATTCCGTTTTGCCGGAGGCAGAGCAAATCGAGCAACATATTCTCCGACCAATACACATCGCTGCAGAACGTGTTCATCGAAACCATGGGACGCGACCACCCGCGCGATTCATACAGATCGTGGATCGCATTGTAGGCTCGCAGGTGCGCGACGAGCAGGCGGTTGTAGGCTCGCAGGCCGACAGGGATACCAGCCTCGGGACCGCCGGGAAAAAGACGGTTCAGGTAGGTGTTTAGAACGAGCATGTTCGGCTCGTTCAGGGTGACATACCATTTCACCGGCGGCTGGCCGAGAACGTCGCAGAGCCTGTCATTCAGGCGCGTAATGGCATATTCGACGAATTTTTGAAAAGCTTGGGGTGTGGCATCATCGAGCCAGGCATCCACCCCCAGCCAGGCGGGATGCGTGAAATGCTGCAATGTGAGGACCGGCTCCATACCCGCCTCGCGACAGGCCGCGACACGGTCCGCATAGGCATCCACAGCTGCTCCGTCGAAAGCAGGAGCCTTACCGGGCGCGTTATCAAAGGATGGCTGCACCCGAGACCACTCGATACTAAGCCGAAAGGCATTGAGCCCCATGCTGCGGGCCAGCTCGAAATCGTCGCGATACCTGTTCCAGAAATCCACCGCCCGCCCAGTGCGGTCCACCCGTCCGGACTGCTCGTTGGCGCCCCAGTTGTTGTGAGGTTCGCCGGGGCCGTTGAATCCCCCTTCGCTTTGATAGCCCGAGGTTGCGACTCCGATTAAAAAAGGCGTGGATTTTTCCATTCGAACTAACTTCTACCCGGCTGCGGCGATGCGTTTCCGGAGGGCTTTTTCGCGGAGCTTGGAAATAATGACAGGCCGCCTGTCGGGCTCCTCCAGAACGATACGGGCTATCTCCGCCGCCGCGTTGGGCCGACCAAGATTGCGGGCACTGCGGGACATTTGCTGAAGCCGCTCGGGGTCGTCGAGCAAGCGCCGCAATTTGTGCGCGACCAAGGTGACCTCCGTGCATTTGACGGCGGCGCCAGCCTCCAACAACACATCGGAATTTCGCTCCTCCTGGCCACCGATCGGATCCAAAATCATCATGGGCAAGCCGCACGCAACGGCCTCGGCAGTCGTCATGCCGCCGGGCTTGCTGAGCAGGATCGTGGCTACAGACATGAAATCCGCCATGTCCTTTGTGTAACCCAGCACCCGGAAATCCGCCGGTCGGTCTTTCAACAACTCGACGATCTCATTTTGCATCTCCTCGTTTTTTCCACAGACGATGATGGCCTGAAAATCGCGATCCAGCTGGAGCAACTGCCGCACAACCGCCGTGGCAGGACTCATGCCCAAGGCCCCGCCGGCAACGAGAATCGTGGGCCTGCCAGGTTGCAATCCCAGACGCTGCAGCACGGCACTCACATCCACCGGCCTGCCGAATTCAGGTTCAACAGGAATGCCGGTGACCTCGATCCGGTCACCAGGCAGACCCAGGGCCTCCATGTGGATTTTGTCATCCTCCTGAGCGACAAAATACCAGTTGAAAGCCCGCGTAATCCAAAACGCGTGGAAATGAAAATCCGTGATCACGACTCCGAGCCGCGCATCGAGTTTTCCATTTGCGATCAGCCAGGAGATGACACCTGCCGGCATGAAATGCGTGCATAGAATCACATCAGGCCGGAATTCCTTCACCAGGTTGATGAGGGGCAGGGCCTGCGGCAAATCAATCACCAAGCGCCCCTTGTCGGCGACCCAGGGATCATCGCTTGTCTCATACCACCAGCCCAGAAACTCGGGCAGCATCGCGGAGAGTTTTTTGTAGAGCGTCGAGTAGAACTGCTTGTGAAGAACATTTGTGTGATCGAGCGAATCGTCCGAGAAAACCTCATCCACATCGGACCGGCTTCGCATAGCCCGCGCCAAAGCGTCTGCGGCTTTGACATGACCCGAGCCCACGGAAGCCGATAAAATCAAGACGCGCTTGCCCATTGCTGCGGAATCCTGCCTGAATAAAAGCCCGATGCCAAGCAGGGCTTTTCATGGCGACACGAATGGTTGTCCGAAACGGCACTCAATAATCTCAGCTTCCTGGAATCCCGGTGGGGCTGGACTTGCATCGAGGAAAAGAAAGAACGAGCCTTGGCCATGCGTATTTTCTCAATACTTGCCGCAGCCTGCCTGCTGTCCTCCGCATTCGCCCAACAAGAGCCGAAAAAGCGCCTCCTGATTTCCAACGGCACACCGGCTTCCTCCCCCTCTCCAGTGGACTCAACCGATCCGCAAGTGCTCCTGCAGCGCTTCTTTGAATTATTGAAAGCGGAGAAGATCGATGCCGCCTACGAGGCTTTGGCGAAAAACACCCTCATCGCCTCCAAGGCGGAAAATCTCGAGCAGCTCAAAAAAAGGACCCGCGAGGCCATCGACAATTTCGGGCCTGTGAAGGGGTATGAGGTCGTGGAAACGAACGAAATCGGCAAATCTCTCTTCCGGCAAACCTGCATTTCGCTGAATGAGGACCTTCCGCTGCGCTGGCGGTTTTATTTCTATCGGTCGGAAAACAAATGGAAAATCGTGGACCTGCGAGTGGATGACGGCATCGTCGAATTGTTCGAAGACGTGGCGCGCAACCGCAAAAAGTGACCGCGTTTTCAAGCGCATGGTAGTTTGAAAAAACCGTTCAAGATTCCCAAGAGCCTCGCGGTCGCAGCGGGGAGCCTTTGCATCGTGTTTCTTGCGGGAGTTGCCGCCCTGGCAGTGCTCTCACGCAACTTGGCACCCGTCGCACGGTGGACCTTCGAAAAAAATCTGCCGAATTCGAAAGTTGATGTTCAAGACATCCAGGTCACCGGTCCAGGCGAGATCACTTTCACGAATTTCGTGATTCACGACCCGGTTACGGGGAGGGAACTTGTGCGCCTTGAACGCGGGCGGATTGTTTTTTCACTCGATGATCTCGCGGCGTGGCGCATCGGTGAAATCCACCTTGAGAACCCGGTGCTGCTGATCTCCCCGGGATGGTCGGGCATTCTTCCGAGCGTGCCGGAAAAAAACGGCGGATCCGCGCTGAGCGTGCGACGGATCGTCTGTGATTTCGGACAGGCCATCTACGACGGAGACCAGGAGGGCAAGCCCCGAGTCTGCGCAAACTTCTGCTTCGATTGGAAAAATTTCAGCGCCGGGTCGTCGGACCCCTTCGAGTTGACGCTTTGGGATGTGCAAGCCAACGCGCCAGGATCGTCCATGCCTTTCTTCGTCGTCGATCTCGCCCGCCTCAGGGGCAGCCCAGACAAAATGGTCAAAAACTTTGAGCTCCACGGTTTGGAAATCAGGGGCGGTTCGCTCGCCGCTGGGCAGGCGCTCGCTGAAGTCACCAAAATCTCGGATACCAACGCAAACGGCCCGGCCTTTTTTTGGAAGATCGGAGCCGTGGACATCCATGACCTCAAAACAACGATCGGCAACAATCCATGGCGGTCTGCCACGGATGCCGCCTTCACAATCAACACAACGTTGCGTCACCTCACCCCAGCGGAAATCACCACGACGGTTGGCGCCACGACACAGGAAATCGAGATCAGCGATCTGGTCATCCCCTCCCCGAGCGATCCCTTCACGCGCGTCCTGTCGATGCGCAGCGTGTTTGTGAGGTTCACACTCGCCGGACTGATCTCGCGGGAGTTGGAGGATGTGACCATCCTGCATCCGGTTGTTTACATCGGCGGGGATTTGTTCGACTACATGGAAGAGGTGAAGATGCGCTTGAGAAGCGCGCCAGCTTCTTCAACACCGGATTGGAAAATCAAAAGATTCCAAGTCAAATTCGGAAACGTCGTCATAGGTAGCGGGGGACGTCAGGCATACGGACTTCCACTGAACTTCCGCACCACGGCAGAGAATGTGGCACTCGACGATCTGGCTGCGCTCAAACTCAGCGGCAGTCTCGAAATCCCGGCGCAGCAGTATGGATTCCCTGCCTACCAAATCGAAATTTCCACGAAGCCGGGCAGTCTGAATTTTTCCTACCCACCGGAAAAAGGCATGAACAATGTCGTCGGCATTGTTCGGCTCAACACCATTCGCTGGCGTCAGTTCACTGGCAACAACTCGTGGATCGCGGCCACATTCGACCGCCAGGGGATCAACGGCTCATTTGGAGGGACGCTCTACGGAGGGACCATCGCAGGAGGCTTCAGCTTTTTCTTCGAGGAGAAGTCACCTTGGATCGGATGGATCAGCGGCAGTGGGTTGGATCTCAAACAACTCACCGACATCATCGCCCCGCAGAATTTTCGCATGACTGGTCCTTTGGATTTCACCGGACAGGTGAACGCCGAGTCGAAAATCATCCGCCGTCTCCAAGGGCGGTTGCAAACCAAAGCGCCGGGGCGGATGGAAATCCGGAAAATCGACGACCTTCTCGCAGCGGTTCCTTCGGGATGGTCGAGTCTCAAGCGGGACAGCCTCCGGGTGGCATTGGAGGCGGCGAGGGATTTTGATTACGAGCGCGGCGATGGGGATCTGTGGTTCACCGACGGTCAAGGCATTCTGGACTTGAAGTTGCAAGGTCCTCTGGGTTCCCGCACATTCCAGACCGTGCTCCACGGCAGTGAAAGCTCCGGGGGCCATTGGACACAAAGCCCATCACCATGAAAAATACCGCTCTCCCGGTCCTGGCAGCGCTCACGCTTTTCCTCGGAGCTTGTGCAGGACCAACCGTGAACCTCGCCACTCCCGAACCTATCAAGGTCGACATCGCCATGCGTCTGGATGTCTATCAGCACCCCAAGGAGGCGACTAAAAATACGGAAGCCTGGCACCCGTTGAATTCGGATCCGGATGAATCACGGCGCAACCGCATGGCTGATATCCAGACACTCAAAAACTCCCGATTGGTCGGGGAAGGCCACGACGCCTTGCTTGCCATCCGCGTGGACACTCCGGGTGGATACGGGGATTTCATCCGAAAAACGGTGGATGCTGAAAACTCCGACCGGATGGCACTGATGAAAGTTGAAGCGGAACGGGGAAAAACCTCCCTCCCGAAAATTCAGGCCAAAAAGGCCTCGCTGGCCGCCAAGCTGGCTTTCAAAGGCGAGTGGATCGAAATTTCCAAAGATGACGGAACCCAAGAGTGGATTCAAAAGGAGGAATAAACGTGGCCTGCCCGGAGAGCAGCCATCCCGGCACGAGGTATGCCAACTTCAGCGCACCTCGACAGGTGTGCCTGCTTTGACGAGTTGACAGAGCATGAAGGCATCCCAGTTGGCCATTCGAATGCAGCCGCTGCTTTCGTTCCTTCCAATCCGGTCCGGCGTGTTTGTGCCGTGAATACCGATGCTGGGTCGGTTGATACCCATCCAGACGACTCCCACGGGACTGTTCGGTCCTGGAGGGAGCATGAAGGCGTTGTCGCTTCGCACACCGGATTCCAGCACCGATTTATCCCAGCGAAAATATGGCATCAGAATGTTGCTAACGATCTTCCAAGCTCCTGCCGGAACGGGAATCCTTGCAGATCCCGGAGTGCAGGGAAAACAAGCAACTATGCGCCCGTTCTCATACACCTCAATCAATCGCTCACTGCAAAGAAGAACAAGGGAGCGCTTGGGCTCGACCGTGGCCGGAGCAGGAGGAGGCGGTGATGGCTGGGGGGGCGCCTGCTCGCCGGGTGTGGTCTGGATCGGCCTCGACAGGTCGTAGGAAACCGGCGTGGGCAGAGGCGGAGGCGGAGGAGGCAGAAGGACGGACGTTGTCGGGGGAACTTTCTTTGCGGCCCTTGCCTCCTCAAGCGCCTTCACATCGGAGATTAAGAACTCCTTCACATCCGGAACGCGAAGAACGGATCCAAGGACCGGCTCGGTGACGTGAGGATTGAGTTCGATAAGAAACTTCTGATCGCAATGAAACCGCTCGGCAACAGCCTCCCAGAGCGATCCGTATTTGAGAGATTTGAGTTTGGCCTGCTGAGAAGGCTCCGTGGCCACGCTGCCGACCCATTGGGCATCCTCCGCCGAGATGACATATTCCCGGTATGGCACCGGCACTGAACTGAGATCCAAAACCGTGCCACGCGGAAACCCCAAGGCATCACAATATCGGTCGGCCGCCTTTTGAGTGAACTCGCCGCCGAGCCCGTCAATTTTTCCGGGACGAAACCCCGCCCTATCAAGCAAAATTTGGACTCGGCAAAGCTCCAAACGTTCCGGCGAATCGGGAGAAGGCGTCGGCATTTTTGCGACCGGTGCGGGAACCGGTTGAGCGCAAATGAAAGAAAATGGTGCCAATAAAAATGCCATCCACAAGAGGAGGCGACGCAAATCGAGCATGGTTTGATCCAAATCCAACAAGAGTATTACGAGCAAGAGGAATGTTCGCAAACACCGAAAAGGAATGTCCTTGTCACGGATAAACCCTTGTGCGATGATATAAGGCTTGTTGCGAGAAGCTGATCCATTAGGCGATCACGCAACACGTGAATTGGAGAGCGTTTTATGATTTTACATAAAAACATATAAGCAAACTAATTAAAAAAACCGCCGCGATGGATCCACTCTCCGATCAAATACCTTTCAGCACTTACTTGCACACCTATTTATCGGGCCGTGGCTCAGCTTGGTAGAGCGCCTCGTTCGGGACGAGGAGGTCGCGGGTTCGAATCCCGCCGGCCCGAGATTTCTTAACTATGAAAACCACATTGCTCGTTTTGGCTGCCGGCATGGGCAGCAGATATGGAGGGCTTAAGCAAATGGACGCCGTGGGTCCGTCCGGAGAGACTCTGCTCGATTACTCGGTGTATGATGCGGCAGATTGCGGATTCGAAAGGGTTGTTTTTGTGATACGCCGCGATTTCGAGGAGGAGTTTCGGGAACGTGTTGGGCATCGCTATGAGGACCGCCTTGATGTGGGATACGCTTTTCAGCAACTCAACGATCTGCCCACAGGGTTTAGCGTGCCAGATGGCCGGCAGAAACCATGGGGCACGGGGCATGCGGTCCTGTCCGCCCGCGATGCGGTAGACACCCCCTTCATGGCGATCAATGCCGATGACTTTTACGGACATGGCGCTTTTGCCACAGTGGGACGCTTCTTAAGAACCAGCGGAGCCGGCGGCCCCCGTTTCTGCATGGGGGGGTATCGCTTGGACGCAACCCTCTCTGAGCACGGCACCGTGTCGCGTGGCGTTTGCCAAGTCGATGCGGAGGGGTTTCTGAAAACTGTGCGCGAGCACACCAAGATCGAGCGCACTCCCTCCGGCATTATGGATCTTGCAGAGAATGTGGCTTTCACGGGTGCCGAGCGGGTTTCGATGAACTGTTGGGGATTCAACCCGGACGTATTTCCCTTGCTGGAGGAAGGTTTCCAATCGTTTTTTGAAAAGCGTGGCCAGGAGGAGAAGTCTGAGTTCTACATTCCCTTGGCGGTGGCGGAGATGATTTCCCAAGGCGCGGCTACCGTTCAAATCCTGCCTGTCGAAAGCCAGTGGTTCGGTGTGACCTATCAGGAAGATCGCCCGTTGGTGGTCGCAGCGCTGGCCGAACTGACATCGTCGGGGGACTATCCTTCGCCGCTTGCTTAGGAGACAAGAAGCTGGACCACTCCTGACCTCGGAGCTGTAAAAAACCGGCCCCTACCTCCCGAGGGCGGTGCTGAGGGCACGGCTTAGGGTTTTGAGGGAGCGGACACGCGCATACCATTTGAAATTTGACGGTATGACGGTCCATGGCGCGACGTCGGTGCTGGTTTTATCGAACATTTCCTCCGCCGCTTCGATGTGTTCATTCCAGCGTTTGCGGTTGCGCCAGTCCTCATCGCCAATTTTCCAGTGTTTGTAGGGATCGGCAGCGCGGGCTTTGAAGCGGACGAGTTGTTCGTCCTTGGTGATCTGGAGCCAAAGCTTGACGAGAACAGTGCCGTCATCGACGAGCATTTTTTCAAATTGATTGATCTCACCGTAGGCGCGCTGCCAGGCCCCCTCGGAGCAAAATCCCTCCACGCGCTCGACGAGAACGCGGCCATACCAGGACCGGTCATAAATGGCCATCTGCCCTCGCGGAGGGAGCTTGGTCCAGAAGCGCCACATGTAGTGACGGGCGAACTCTTCCGGCGTGGGCTTGTTGATGGAATAAACACGCAGGAGACGCGGGTCGAGACGCTCGGTGATGCGCTTGATGGCACCGCCCTTGCCGGCGGCATCGGGTCCCTCGATCACCACCACGATGGGAATCTGCTTCTCATGCAGTTCAAGCTGCATGTTGAGCAACTCGAGTTGGTATTGCTTGATGAGGCATTTGTATTCCTCCTGCGTGAGGGACTTCGACTGGTCAAGCTCGTTGAGACGAATGCGTTCTTTTGGCATGGATGACTGGTGCGCTTTGTAATCGGGATTACTGGGAATAACAGAAAAAAGCCAGGTCTTGACTTGCTGGGACAAAGCCACCGTTCTCAAGTCAGGCAATGACGGGATCACCTGTCAATACTTCAAGATGCGGTCGAGAAATTGTCTCACGGCGGCTTGAACGGGATTGGTGAAAAACTCGCCTGCAGCCGCGCACTCGAGCACGCCGCCATTGGCGATAAATGCCACCTGATCCGCCGAGCGGCGGGCAAACCCCATCTCGTGCGTGATGAGAATAATGGGTTTTCCAGACTCCCGGAGTTCAGCAATGACATCAAGGACCTCGGCGGTCATTTCGGGGTCCAGAGCGGAGGTTGGCTCATCGAGAAGAAGGACAGAGGGGTTCGTGGCCAACGCGCGAGCTATGGCCACGCGCTGACGCTGGCCACCGCTCAATTGGGCTGGTTGTTTGCCCGAATGTTCGGCCAGCGAAAACCGGTTCAGGACATCCATCGCCCGCTCACGGGCATGAGAGGCCTCGATTTTGTGAACCTCTGTAAGCGGGAGCATGACATTCTGCAAGGCGCTAAGGTGCGGAAAAAGATTGAAGGCCTGAAAGACGATGCCGGTTCGGCTGCGATACAGGCGGAGATCCTCCTCGGCGCGAGGCAGGGAGTGGCCGTTGACAAAAATTTCCCCGGAATCGGGAGTGTCGAGGCCCGCCAAAAGCCTCAGAAGCGTGGACTTTCCTCCCCCGGAGGGCCCGATGAGAGCCAAGGTGTGTGAGAAATCCACCTGAAAATCCACTGCGTCGAGCACAGTCTGCGTGCCGAATTTTTTTGTGATGCCACGCAGGACGATTTTCATTTTTTACGAAGCTTCTCGGGAATCTCATCAGGCATGACGCCAAAATCCGGGAGAGGCACTTCGACGACCTCCTCCGCGATCACGGGATCAAAAGGCACACTGGGAGCCACAGGAGGCGCGGCCCGCAAGTCGCTGAAGACCACATAGCCCGTGCGATGATCCGGGAGTTGGACAAAGGCGTAGCCCGAGTCCTTGGCCAGAATCTTCAGGGTTGTGTCCTTGTCGAGCTTCTCGGGAGGAAACGCTTGGGCGGGTCCACTGCGGAAAAACTCGGTGCGGTGGGCGGTAAGAAACTCGGGCGGCGATTCTTTATCGAAATGCTCTACTGCCGCACATCCGGTCAGCAGAAGGCAGGCTGCGAGAAACAGGTGTTCACATTTCATAGCGCACTTTTGATTCGAGATGCTTCGTCCAGAGCGAAACAGGAAGAGTGAGGGCAAGATAGCAGATGCCGAGAGGAACAAAACTTTCAAAGGTGCTGTAGGTGGCCGAATTCACCTGGTTCGCCGCGAAAGTGAGTTCGGGAATGCCGATGATGTAAAGCAGCGAGGAATCCTTGATGAGAGAGGAAAACTGCCCGGCCACGGGAGGAAGAACCTGCCGGAGCACCTGCGGAAAAATAACGAATCGGTATGTTTGAAACGCGGTGAGTCCGATGGCGCGCGCGCTGTCCCATTGCGACCGTCCCACACTCTCAATGCCGCCGCGAATAATTTCGGCAATGTAAGCCCCACTGAAAAGAGAGAGGATGGCGATACCCACCGAGATCCGATCATTCCAGCCGACAGCATTTGCGATTCCGTAGAACCCGAAGAAGACGAGCACTACCAGCGGAAGCCCCCTCACCGTCTCGACATAGGCGACTGCTGTGTAACGGATGGGAAGAAAAGCCGAACGCCTGGCCAGAGCCGTAACGCAACCCAAAAGCGTGCTGAGCACCAAGGCGAGAGCGGATATTCCGACCGTTGCAGCCCACCCCTGGAGAAAAGCACTGCGATAGCCCCAGACCTGCTCCCAATTTTCAAAGGAGTGGGAAAAAGCCAGCCAGCACAAGATGGAGTAAAGCGCCAGAAGAAGCAGCGTGGTGAAAAACTTGGCGACCGCTGGAGCAGGGCGCCCGGGTCGATCCATGAAAAATTCCGCAATCATAGATATTCAGGCTTTGCCAACGTCCACCGAGACCAACTCCCCGCCCGAGAAACGCAGGCTCAATTGGATGGGATGGCAACAAACCGAGCAGTCCTCGATCATCTCCACCGACGGGTGGGATGTGTCGACGAGTATACCAAAAACCTCGCCGCAGAAAGGGCACTCGACTTCGACATCCTCGACGCCGTCCATGGCAATCTACACCTCCAGAGCAAGACGCTTTGCATCGCTCCAGAGCCCCTCCAGATCATAGAAAGCGCGTTTGGAGTCGAGAAAAAGGTGGCAAATGAGCCCCCCGAAATCGATCACGATCCACTGACTCACAGGAAAGCCATCGGCCGAGAGCGGGCGGGCACCGCAGTCCTCACGGGCTTTCTCTCGAATCGACGAAGCGATGGCCTTGAGCTGGGGTTCGGAGTTCGCCGAGCAAATCAGGAAGAAATCCGTGAAATCGGACACGCCACGCATATCAAGCAAAGCGATATCTTCAGCCTTTTTATCGGCAGCGGCTGCGGCACAGAGGCGAGCGAGTTTTTCGGAGTCAGTCATTCAGGTAGAGTTTGTGCCGTGAAAGAATCGCGCAAACGGCCTCCGGCAGCAAGTAGCGAACCGAGAGTCCCCGGGCAATGCGATTCCGGATGTCCGTTGAAGAAATGTCGATGTGGCGGCTCACCGTCGGAAAGCCTACGTCGAGATCCAAGGCCCCCCGCGCCAGCACGACGAAGCGAGCCAGGCGTTGGAGTTCGTCGATTTCCCTCCACGAGTGAAGCGCTGGCAGGTTGTCCTCTCCGATGAAATAAAAAATTTCAGCGTGCGCAAAACGTCTTCTCATCAGGCGAACGGTATCGACAGCAAAAGACGGCCCCTCACGCTCCGCTTCGCAGGAATCCATCGAGAAGCGGGACTCTCCGGAGATGGCCGCTTCAACCATTTCACAACGGATGCAGGAAGGCGCAGGCGGACGAGCGACCTTGTGGGGGGAGACACTCGCGGGAATAAAAACGACATGATCCAAGCCCAGGGACTCCATCGCATCGCGCGCCATGATCAAGTGCCCGTGGTGGATGGGATCAAAGCTTCCGCCAAAGAGTCCGATTTTTTGTGGAGAAATCATTTCGACAGGGCTCATCAAATCTGTTTTTCCCCTCACCATGCCATCCCAAAATCCCGGTCAGCTTCTTCTCGTCGGCGTTCCAGGTGCCGAGCTTGATTCCGAATCCGCGCGCCTCTTTCGCGAGATCCAACCAGGCGGTTTCATTCTCTTCGGTCGAAACATCAAGACCCCCCAACAACTCCGCAAGCTCATCGACGACCTTCGCGACCTCAGCAAGGCCGAGCCAATCATCACCATCGACCAAGAGGGCGGCAGGGTCTCGCGCCTCAAACTCCTCGGCAGCGAACCGCCCAATGCCCAGCAACTCCGCAATTGCGGTGATCTGGATTTGATTCGCCGCCATGGTGACATCACCGGGCGCATTCTGCGCGTTTTCGGCTTCAATCTCGACCTCTGTCCGGTGCTGGACATCTCGTTCGACGACGAGGCGGACAACTCACTCCGCGGACGGTGCTTTGGAAGCGATGTCGCCGAAGTCATCGAAAAATCCGGTGCCTTCAATAACGCCCTGCGCGCAACCGGCGTCCTCAGTTGCGGCAAGCATTTCCCCGGCTACGCCTCGGCCGGCCTGGACCCGCACCATGAACTCCCGCGCATCGAGCGTTCGAAGGAACTCATGGAGGAGCACGAACTCGCCGTCTTCCGCCACTTTGCCACTTCAGTGGACAGCATGATGATCGGACACATCGCTGTATCCGGTTTGGATGCCGTGAACCGCCCCGCATCCCTCTCGCCAGTCATCATTCGCCACCTCTTGCGGAAGGACATGGGTTTCAGTGGACTGGTCATGACAGACGACTTGGACATGGGAGCCATTCTGAACCACTACGGGTTTGAGGAAACCATGCGCCTTGGCATTGAGGCTGGCAACGACATGCTGATGATCTGCCACCGCATCGAAATGGCCGCTGCCGCGAAAAAAGCCATCGACACCATGGGCAAGAAACTCGATGAAGCCCTCGAAAGCATGGCCCGCTGCAAAGCACGGCTCGCGCCGCCAACCCCCTTTTCACTCGAAGCCTTTCAATCGGTGGATGCCGAAATCTACGACCTCCGCGTGGCCGTTCTTGGACCGGAACGTGCCGCCGAGCGCAGTCCGGAGGACGGCAAGCGATCGCCGGTGGAGCTTTATTGATCCAGAATCCCGTTTATCTTGTGTCCACTTTGAGCACGCCCAACCGAATCAATATCCGAACACCTGATGTGATGGCACACGTCCATGGCCAGGTTGAAAAACACTACCGCAGCGAGTTGGTGGAGAGGATCCGGGCACAAGGCGGCGTCCTTCAGGCAGGGCATACAACGATCCGGTTGGCGAAGGAGTTTGGTTTCTGCTACGGCGTCGAGAGGGCCATCGATTTGGCATATGCAGCAGGAAAAGTTTTTACCGACCGGCGCATTTTTCTTTTAGGCGAGATCATCCACAACCCGGATGTGAACGATCAGATGGAGGCCCTCGGCATTCGCTATCTCGCAGCGCACCCTGCCGATGCCGATCTGAACGATTTGAAAGCCGAGGACGTCGTCATCGTCCCGGCCTTCGGCGCCGAGGTGGCGGTGATCGAAGCCGTGAAAGCTCACGGATGCCAGATTGTGGACACAACCTGCGGGGACGTCATGAGCGTCTGGAAACGCGTGCGGCAAAATGCCACCGAACGCGTCACCTCAATCATTCACGGCAAGGCCTCGCATGAGGAGACGCGCGCAACGGCCTCGAGGGCCCTTGGCGGGGACGGACTGGGACATTTTGTAATCGTGCTGGATCTGGAGGACTCTCGAAAGGTAGCCGACTTCATGGTCCATGGCGGCGACCCGGCGGAGTTTCTCGCCGCCTTCGTTGGAGCGGTAAGCCCAGGTTTCGACCCGCTGCAACACCTGCAGCGCATTGGCGTGGCAAACCAAACCACGATGCTCCGAAGCGAAACCGAGGCGATTCAAAACCTCTTGCGAGAAGCCGTCGCAAAGCGCGACGCGGGCAGCACAGCGAACTTCCGTTACTTCGACACAATCTGCGGAGCGACGCAGGACCGGCAGGATGCCCTCTTCCAACTCCTCAACGAGTCCCTCGACATGCTTGTCGTGGTCGGTGGCTATAACAGTTCAAACACAACCCACCTGGCCGAAATCGGAGCTGAAAGGCTTCCGACCTGGTTTATCCGAAACGCAGAGTGTCTGGTTTCGGAGGGAGAAATCCACCACTTCGACCTTCATGCAAAACAGGAAGTCGTTTCGAGGGATTGGCTGCCGAACGCGGAAAACCTGACCATCGGGATGACTGCGGGGGCGAGTTGTCCGAACAGCCTGATCGAGGAAACACTCCGCCGAATGCTTGAATTGCGCGGCGAAGACATCTCTTGAGATTTTAGAGCGGCGGGATTTGCCTGACTTTTCTAAGCCCCTTCCCTAGGTTTGCGTGACGCATGCAAACTGAAACCATTCCTCATAGCGGCTGGGAGCGCAATCTGCGACTCGCCAACGATCACATCGAACTCATGGTCACACTGGATGTGGGACCGCGCATCATCAGTTTCCGCACGAAAGACGGTGCCAATGTTTTCAAAACGTTCGAAGAACAACTCGGCGGCAGGGGCGAGACGGAGTGGATGATTCGTGGAGGACACCGCTTCTGGATCGCGCCCGAGGATCTCGAGCGCACTTACCACGTCGACAACCACCCGCCACGGCATTGGGTGGATTCCAACACGGGAGAGTTCCTTTTTGAAGCAGAACAACAGGCCGGTGGATGCATCTTGAAAACCCTGGGAATCACGATTTCATCGGATTCGCCGAGAGTAAGGGTGCGGCACACGGCCAAAAACACCGACTCCAGGCCACTCGAATTTTCCGCCTGGGCGCTCAGCGTCATGAAGGCCGGAGGAACGGCTGTGATCCCTCAACCGCCGTTGGGAGAACATCCCAGGGATCTACTGCCGAACCGGACCGTGGTTCTCTGGCCTTACACGGATTTGAGCGATCCACGGTGGCGAATCGGGCGGAATTTCATCGTCCTGAACCAGTCGGCGCATCGACCACCCACGAAAATCGGCCTGTCGCATCAAGAGAAACAGGTCGCCTACATCGCGAGTGATTCCGTTTTTATCAAATCCTTTGAGTTCATCGAAGGTGAGACCTATCCAGACGGCGGCTGCAATTTCGAGGCCTTTACCAACCACGAGATGCTGGAAGTCGAGAGCCTGAGCCCCCTGAGGAGCGTTCCACCCGGCGGGGAGATCACACACATCGAAGAATGGACATTGTTGCCCCTGACGAGCAGCATTTCCACTGATTCGGACGAGACCCTCCAAGAGACTCTCGCTCCCTACCTCGCGCAGGCGAAGCTTGGATTTTTGCCATGAAATTCCTGATCCAACGCGCTTGTCTTGCCACATTGGCTCTTGCGGCTTTGTTCCAAAACGCCTGCACGACAATCGACCCGGATGAACCCGCTCGAGCCGCGATGAATGCCGCCATCCGCGCCGAACAGCCTGGCGACTACTTCATCGGTCGGCGGATGTATAAAAGCGATTACAAAATGTGGGGCTGGGTGCGCGAGCCCGGCAAGCCTTGGACGACTGCGCGGCTGGTCATGATGAACGAGCAAACAAAACTCGCACCGGATCGGGAAGCGGGAAAAATCGGCACCGACAATAACTGCGAATACCGGCTGAGCGGACGCTTCAGCGGCAACACGATTTACGAGCCGGCGAGTGACCGATTTTATCCCGAATTCATCCTGACCGGCTACGAACTGATCAACACCAAGCCCGCAGGCATCTACATCACCAAGCGCCAGGAGGATCCCGACATTCGAATCATCATGGCACCGGTTCATTGAGAGCCGCGACTCCAGTCGAACCAGAGCTTCTCGCACCGGCGGGCGATTGGGATTGCCTGCGTGCCGCTGTGGCGAATGGTGCGGACGCTGTGTTTTTCGGCCTGAGTCGATTCAATGCGCGGATGAGGGCGGAGAACTTCCGCGAAGAGGAACTGCCTGCCATCACGGCCTTCCTGCATGCCCACGGGGTCAAAGCCTATGTCACGCTGAATGTCTTGATTTTCACTGATGAGTTGGGCGACGCCATTGCCGAGCTTCAAACCCTGCACAATGCCGCAGTGGATGCCGTGATCATCCAGGATGTCGGCCTTGCAGAAATCTCGCGCCGCATGTTTCCCGGTTTGAGGGTTCATGCCTCCACGCAAATGACCATCACCTCCCCCGAGGGGGTGCGCTTTGCGGAGGGCTTGGGTGTGAAGCAGGTCGTTCTCGCGCGGGAGCTTTCCTTGCGGGAACTCGAAAAATTTCCCTCTTCCGTCCCGTTGGAAACCTTCGTCCATGGGGCGCTGTGCGTCGCCTACTCCGGCCAATGCCTCACAAGCGAAGCTCTGGGACGCCGCAGCGCCAATCGCGGAGAGTGCGCCCAAGCGTGTCGTCTGCCCTACGAACTCATCGTCGATGGCGCCTTGAGAGATCTGGGCGACAAGCGCTACCTCCTCTCTCCGCAAGACCTCGCGGCGGTGAATGAAATCCCGGCTCTCATCAAGAGGGGCGTGGCGTCGTTCAAAATCGAAGGCCGTCTGAAAACTCCCGAGTATGTCGCGGCGGTGACCTCGGTCTACCGCAAAGCAATCGATGCCACGCTCGAGGGCGTCTTTGAAGGTGCCTCGCCGGAGGATTGGTATCGCTTGGAGATGACCTTCTCGCGCGGACTCTTCAGTGGGTGGATGCATGGAGTTAACCACCAGAAGCTCGTCGGAGCCAGGTTTGGAAAAAAACGGGGCTCCTTCATCGGCCAGGTTGCAGGAACCTTCCGCGACCGCGTGGAACTCGAATCCTTCGCGGTCGATGTCAAAGCCGGCGACGGCGTGGTCTTCGATACCGGAGGAAACACCGAGCATGAGCAAGGCGGACGGGTTTTCGAGGTTCGAGGAAACGATCTTTTTTTTGAAAGGGGAAAGATTCGCTTTCATGAGATTCCACCCGGTAGCCGCGTCTGGAAAACATCCGACCCCGCGCTGGACCGGGCATTGAGGAGCAGCTTCACGGGCCGGTTGGAAACTTCCGCCGAACGCTTGACACCGATTGATCTCATCGTGAGCGGAGAGGCGGGAGCCCCTCTGAAAATTGCTTGTGGCGCCGTGGAAGCCGTTTCAAGAACGCCTCTGGAAGCTGCGCGCACACGACCGCTTACACAGGAAGCCCTGTGCTCCCAGTTGGGAAAACTCGGCGGAACCGGTTTCACTCTGCGCTCCCTAGAAGCCCACTTTGCCGACGATGTCATTCTGCCCATTTCGGAAATCAACCGCCTGCGACGGGAGTTGGTTGAAAAACTCAGCACGACGCCGCGCGACACTGCTCCCAAAGTGTCTTTGAGTGACATCCTCCCCCGATTTGAAGTTCCCGCCTCGCCGGACTGCCACCTTTCCGCATTGGTTCGTTCCGAGGAGCAACTGCAAAGCGCCTTGGAATGCGGAATCGGAGAAATCCTTGTCGATTACGAAGACATACGGCACTACAGGGAAGCCGTGGCGGCGGTGCGCGAGCATGGCGGCAAGGCACAGGTTTTTTTGGCGACTCCGAGAATCCAGAAAGCCGGAGAAGAGGGCTTTTTCAAACTCATTGCCAATGCCAGTCCAGACGGTGTGTTGATCCGTAATATCGGGGCCATTTCCCACTTTGCAGGAAGTCCGCTACGATTGCTTGGCGACTTCTCGCTGAATGTGGCCAATCCGGTGACAGCCTCGGTTTTCAAGAATCATGGGTTGGAAAGGCTCACGATTTCGCATGATCTCAACTCGGCTCAAATCCTCTCCTTGCTGGGACTGGCCCCGCCGGACTGGTTTGAACTCACGCTGCACCACCACATGCCGATGTTTCACATGGAGCACTGCGTTTTTGCGGCCTTCCTCTCCAAGGGAAAGGACTACACGGATTGCGGAAGGCCGTGTGAAAAACACAGAGTCCACCTGCGCGACCGGGTGGGCATGGAGCATCCCTTGCGAGCCGATGTGGGATGTAGGAACACACTCTTCCACGCCACGGCACAAACCGGGGCGGCGTTCTTCGAGTCATTCCATGCCGCAGGCCTACGGCGCTTCCGTGTCGAACTGCTGGAGGAGTCCTCCGGGGAAACCTTACGCATCCTGAAAGCCTACCAGGAGCTTCTTGCATCCCGAAAAACCGGGGCCTCGCTGCATCGAGAACTCCACGCCACCAGCCAAATCGGTGTCACCACCGGAACCTACAACGGCTGAATTCGCGCCTCCGCACTACGGGGACGCGCCGAGGGCGGAACCGGGAAACCGCTGGGAGAGTTCAAGCAGGGCCTTGTCGGCCTCGGCATCCTTGGACGCACGGCGGTAGGCATCGACGGCCCTTCGAAGAGCCTTGGGGGTGATTTGGGGATCATCGACAAGAATGCTGACGGCCATGAAGGCCCTCGCCGCACTTTCGTAGTCCTGCTCGAGAAAGAAAACCTCCCCGGAGGCGAGACGGGCATCGGCGTTGAGTTTCCCCTCGGGCTGCAGAAACAAAGCCTGGTCGATGGCCTGCCGGGCGGATGCAGCACGGCGGAGAGCGATCTCGGCATTGGCTTTGGCTAGAAACGCACGGGCTTGTTCCGAAGGGACATTGGTTGCGGCGATCGCCTTGTCGGCGGCCTGCGAGGCCTCCTCATTTTTGGCCAGCGCGAGGCGTGTCTCCGAGAGCATAATCCAGACTTGTGCAGGAACTGACGCCGGATTTTGAACCAGCGGGAGCAGAAGTTTTTCCGCCTTGGAGAATTTTTTTTCCTCCAACCATCCTTGAGCGAGCCATAGAGCGACATCGGCAGGAATCGCGCCACCCTTGTAAACATCGGCCTCGCGGGATGCCGCTGCGCGATCTTGGAGTTGATATTCGGCCAGAAGAATGCGGAGGGTCGCACGGTCGGCGTAATTTTTGGAGTCCAACAACCGGGCTTTGTCGAGGAGTGGGATGGCTTGTTGGTAATCCTTTTTTTCGAAGGCCGCCCAACCCAGCCAGAAGTGGGCCTGAGCCGATGCGGCGGAGTTCGGATAGCGCCGCAACAGTTCCTGAAAAGCAGCAGCCATTTCGGGATAATTCTTTTGTTGGCCGAGAGTGAGTGCCTTTTGAAGGATCGCGATTTCCACCTCCTTGCTGAATTGGAAGCGATTGATCACCTCATCAAAGTCAGCCAGTGCCTCGTCATAAGAACCGGCTTTTTGGCGTGCGAGGCCACGCTGAAGGACAGAGGTGGCAGCCAGCGGGTCGCCCGGATACTTTTCCGCAAAAGCTGTGTAAGAGCGAACGGCTCCGGCGGAATCGCCCGAGGCATCAAGCGCCCAAGCGAGCTTGTAAAGTGCAGCGGATCGCTGCTCGGGCTTGAGTGCGGAATTTTCCACGAGAGGGGCATAGGCTTTTGCCGCAGCGGCGTAATCGGGTTTTTGGAAAAGAGCTTCGGCCTTCAACAACGAAGCCGAGGCCGTCTGCTTGGGATCCTTGGAGGTTGGGAGAAAACGCTCCACCTCGGCAACGAGTTGGGGATCCTTCGTGGCATAGAGACTGAGGAGTCGCTGGTAGCGCACCTCGGAGGGGATGCCATCGGGATTCTGTGCCACGAGACGATCATAGACGCGCTTCGCCTGCTCCTCGTTTCCGAGGCGACGCCACGCGGCGGCAAGAATGCCCAAGGCCTCGGCTTGTGCGGAAGCGGGAAGACTTTTTTCGATCCCCTCACCCATTTCGGTGACTCCTCGAAAATCGCCCGAATCATAACGCAACCGGAGAGCAGCGAGGATTGCATCCGACTTCATCGCAGGGTCGTTGGCGACGGAGGCAGCCTTGTCGAAAAGTTGGAGAGCCTTGGTGTTTGATCCGAGTTCAACTGCCAGTCGAGCCGCCTGCAAAGCGGAGCGCGAGGCGATATCAGGAGACGGCGAACTCGCCAGAAGTTCGAAAGTGTCAAGAGCACCTTGCTTTTTTCCTTGTTTCATTTGAATCGCGGCAAGGGCGAGCGCCGCGTTTTCGCGGTAGGGATTGTCGCCCTCCACCGTCATGACAGCACGGTAGCGATCTTCCGCCGATTGGCTTTGGTTGCTCGCGTCCCAGTTGCGGGCAGCGAGGTAGGCGGCAGCCACGCGGATTCCCGGTTCCTTCGCCTCGCGTGCGGCGAGGTCGAATTGCATGGCGGCGGGTTGATGGAGATTTTGTGAAACGAGAATCTCGCCCAATCGATATGCGCCAGCCGCAGCAAATTCTCCGTTTTGGAATTGCAAGAGAAGTTTTTCGTAGGCGGCGCGGGCCGCCTGGGCATTGCCCGCCATGCGATGGCATTCCGCCAAGCGAAACAAAGCCGCATCGCGAGCGGGCGATGACGGATCCGCTATAAGGAAGGCTTCATACTCTGGAATAGCGAGATCATAAAGCTTGCGGGAATAAAGGGTGTTGGCCTTGTCCAAAGCGGACTCCGCGCGACTCGATGCACCGGCTGAGGGGACGATGCGAATGTTTTGCGGATCGTCCAAAACGTCTGGAGTCGCTGAGGAAGGGCCCGGGGATGGCGTCGGGGAGGAATTGACGGACGGAGGCGTAGCAAGGCCCGCAGGGGCTGGGACACTGGCAGGTTCGGCACGGCGGACCTCGACAGCTTGACCATCGGGCAGGCGATCCATCCAGGCCGGGTTTTGATAATTGTCCAAGGAGGGAGCGTTAGCCGGAAGAGCACGCCGCACCTCTTGGGCGTGACACACCGACACAAACGCCGCCACCACGAGAAGCCGCACCGGTTTCATTGAGTGCGGTTTGTCGCGAACGCGATATTCAGGATATTCGCCTGTCGACAGGCGTCCAGCACGCCAACGACATATCGGTAGTCGGTGCTCTCGTCCGCCCGCAAAATCACGGCCTGATCCGGGTAGAGGGCAACTATTTTTTTGAGGGCTTCGAGAAGCTGGGCGGAATCCATCGATCGACGATTCATGACCACGCTGCCATCGGGTTTGATATTCACAATGACTTTTGCAGCCATGCGACGCGTCTCCTGGCCCTCACTGGCAGTCGGGACCTTGATGTCAAGCTCGGTTTCGCTGCGCGAAAAATTCCAAGTGATCAAAAAAAAGATTACTAGAAAGAGAAGGATATCGACAAGCGGTGCGATCTGAAAAGCGACTGGAGGTGATTGGATGGAACAACGGAAATTCATTTCACTTGGTTTCTCTGGAAACGCTGATCTGTGCGAGAAGGATGGTGGAGGCCGCTTCGAGCTCGGAAATCATACCTTGCACTCGACCGCGAAAAAATGCGTAGCAAGCCATGACCGGTATGCCGATGAACAACCCAGTCGCCGTGGTGACCAGCGCCTCGGCGATGCCACCAGCCAGCATGGTTGGACGAGTGGACACCGCATCGTTGGCGATGACGGTGAAAGAGGCGATCATTCCAATCACAGAGCCCAATAATCCCAACATCGGCGAGATAGCTCCAATATCGGCGAGATAGCTGATGCGTTGATTCCAAAGGCTAGCGAGACGCACTCCCTCGGCCTGGGCGATTTCGCGAACTTCCGCCATGGATGCCGATGGATTATTCGTAAGAAAACTCAAGGCGCGTTCCATCACGCTGGCGACGGCCTCATTATGACGGTTCGAGAGAGCCAAGAGCCCAAGGTAGTCGCGCTTGCGAATCAAGGCGTCCGCCGCCTGCATGTAGCGGTTTTCAACCACGGCTCCGCGATTCATCGTTGCGAGGTAAATGAGAATCAGGGTTAGAGCGAGGATGGAGGTAGCCGCTAGGGGATACATGATCGGCCCTCCAGATTGCATGATCCGCCAAAGGTCTGTGGATCGCGCGGCTTGTTCTTCGGAGAACGCCGGTGAGGCGATCGCCAGCAGCATCCCTGCGGAAAGGATTGGTTTCATGGACTCTGAGATTACCAAGGCACCAAGAGCATGCAAGCCCCTCGGAGCCGACGGGAACTTGGCGAGGAACACCCAGCCAATGTTCCGCTACTGCTGCATTCCGGAAATGATGCTGATGAGCGGCATGAAGAGCGCGATGACGATCGTTCCCACGACCACCGCAAGGAAGACGATCATGACCGGTTCGAGCATCGAGGTCAGGCCAGCGACGGCATTATCCACCTCGTCGTCGTAGACATCGGCAATCTTCAGAAGCATGTCTGGCAGTTGACCGGTTTCCTCGCCAACGTCGATCATGCTGACGACCATTGGTGGAAAAATACCACTGGCTTCGAGTGGTTGGACGATCGACTCACCCTCACGAACGCTGTCATGCACGCGATTGATGGCCCCTGCGATCACGGCATTGCCAGCAGTTTCCCGCGTGATGTTCAGTGCTTGAAGAATCGGAACACCGCTGGTGACCAAGGTGCCAAGTGTTCTGGAAAACCGCGAGATCGCGCTTTTTTTGGTGAGATCGCCAAAGAGCGGTGCGCGCAGCATGAAAGAATCTATGGCGGCGGCTCCTTTCGGATTTTGTGAGGCGAATTTGGAAGCCACCCCCAAACAAGCCATGCCACCGATGATATACAACAAATTGTTTTTAACAAAATTACTGGTTCCGATGACAAACTGGGTCAGACCCGGGAGTGGCTTGCCACCTAACATGTCCGCAAAAATGGCTTCGAATTTCGGAACGATAAATACGAGCAGGAAGGCCATAATGATGATGGCAATGACGAGAACGATCACGGGATAGAACATAGCCGAAACGACTTTGTTCTTGGTCTTCTGGGCTTTTTCCTGGAATTCGGCAAGGCGCAGTAGCACCACCTCCAGCACGCCACCGAGCTCCCCCGCTTTCACCATGTTCACATAGAGCTTGTTAAAGATGCGCGGGTGGCCAGAGAGGGCTTCGGAAAAAGTTCCGCCGCCTTGAACGGAATCCGCGATTCCGGAGATGGTCTTCTTGAGAACCGGATCCGGCTCTTGCTTCGAAAGAACAGTCAAACCACGCAGGAGAGGCAGACCAGCATCGATGAGAGTAGCCAACTGCCGGGTGAAAATCATCAGCGTCCGGCCCTTGATCGTCTTCTTTTCGAAAAAAGGAATGTTCAGATTGATTTTGATGTCCTTTTTGGTGGTGGGCGCACCAACTGCAGTGGATTTTTGTTTGGGCGCCTTGCCGCCCACCGTGACCGATTTTGGAAAATAACCAGCTTGGCGAATTTGGGCAACGGCCTCGGATTGGGAGGGTGCGTCGATAAGGCCGGTTGTTTCCTGACCTCTGGCATCGAGTGCGACGTAGCTGAAGCTTGGCATAGTGGAAGGAGGGTTTAGAGACTATCAATGAAGAAGGCCGTCCGCCGTGTCGAGCTTAGAATGCTTCGATTTTAGTGGAAGAAAGGGTTGTGCAGGAGCTCATGGCCAATCGTGGTTTCAGGCCCATGCCCTGGTAAAACTCGCGTTGACGGATCAAGCGTAAAAATTTTCTTACGGATACCTTCGAACAGGAGGGGGCCATCCCCGGATGGAAGATCCCACCGGCCTACGCCCTCGCGGAACAAGACATCTCCAGCCACGAGAAGACCTAGATTGACCAAAAAGAAACACAGACTTCCCGGACAATGGCCGGGCACATGGAGGCAGCGAATTTTCAATCCACAAAGCGCCAGCGTTTGGCCTTCATCCAAAAGAAGATCTGCCGCACACGTCTCATATTGGATGTCGAAACCATGCTTTTTGAAGAAAGACCCATCGGCCAGCATGGGAACGGTATCCGCGTGGCAGGCCACGCGACAGCCATGACGCCGCTGGATTTTTGCGGCATCCAGCACGTGATCGAAGTGTCCATGGGTCAAGACAAGCCAGTCAATTTTGTCCCTGGCAAAATGATCATCAGCTCCCTCAGGGGCATCGAATAAAAGATTCCCCGAAGGGGTCTCGAAAAAATAGGCATTGGTCTGAAGGGCTCCACCGGTAAAAACAATGAACGGTTTCATGGATCGAGAGGTCTCATTACGGCACAGCGGAGGTTTGATTTTTCAGTGCATCTCTGCAAGCTTTCCAAGATACATCATGAATTTTTCCAAACGCGCCATTGCGACAGTTCTCGCGGTGTTATCAATCCTCCCGCCCGTTCGAGCCGAAAAACCACATGCGGCCGACCAAGGGCAAGTCGCACTCGCCGTCGCAAACTGGCTCCAACAGGCCCACTACAGCCGCAAGGAAATCAATGCGGAGATGTCTTCAAAACTCCTCGCGACCTACTTGGAGCTTTTGGACTACAACAAACTCTACTTTACCCAGCAAGACATCGACGAATTCACCCTGAAATATGGCGATTCGCTGCACAAATTCATTCGTTCTGGCGATCTCGCCCCGGCGAGGGAAATCTTTCAACGCTTCAAAGACCGCGTGGAAAATCGCGTCGCCTCAAACAAAAAACTGGTTACTAAAAAATACGAGTTCAAAAGCAACCGGGAAGTCGAGCTGAACCGTCAAAAATCCCCTTGGCCCAAGAATCTCGAAGAAGCCGATAAAATCTGGCGCGACCGTGTCGAGGCCGAGCTTCTTCAAGAGCACTTGAGCGAGTTCAAACTCCGCACACCGGAAGAAACGATCACTCGACGCTACGATCAGGCTCTCCGGAATGTGAGAGAAATGAACGACGAAGACGTCACCAGCACATTTCTTAAGGCTCTGACACAAAGCTACGACCCCCACTCGGAATACATGAGCCCCACGGAAATGGAGAACTTCCAGATCAATATGAAACTCTCCCTTGTTGGCATTGGGGCAGTCCTTCGCGCGGAGGACGGATACACAAAGATCATGGAGATCGTTCCAGGCGGCCCAGCCGACCGGGATGGACGCCTCAAAGTTGGCGATCGCATTCTCGCGGTGGCCCAAGGCAATAAGGATTTCGAGGATGTTGTCGACATGAAGCTGGACAAGGTCGTGGAAAAAATTCGAGGCGCGAAAAATTCTGTCGTCCGCCTTCAGGTCATACCTAACGATGCCGACGACCCCTCAAAACGCTCCATCATCGACATCACCCGCGACGAGGTGAAACTCAAGGATCAGGAAGCCAAAGCGGAACTCTTGGACGTCACGGACAAAGACGGCAAGGTATCGCGGATCGGTTGGATCACTCTGCCCTCTTTCTATGCCAATATGAGCGGCGATGGAGAGCCCAAGAGCACCACGGCGGATGTGGACGCCCTGCTGACGCGTCTCAAGCAAGAAAACATCGAGGGTCTGGTGATCGATCTCCGTCGTGATGGCGGGGGATCCCTCGAGGAGGCTATCAACCTGACAGGGCTCTTCATTCCTCAGGGCCCCGTCGTCCAGGCCAAGGACCCCAGCGGAAAAATCACGGTCAACAATGACAGGAATCCCGATGTCTCCTACTCGGGTCCGATGATTGTTTTGATGAATCGCTTGAGCGCATCGGCAAGCGAGATTTTTGCCGCCGCATTGCAGGATTATGGCAGGGCCCTCATCGTGGGCGACGAGCGCAGTTTTGGAAAGGGAACCGTGCAAACCATCGTGGATCTCGACAAATCCATGTCTCTGCCGTTTTTCAATGTTCAAAAACCCGAAGCCGGCGCTCTCAAGCTGACAATACAGAAATTCTACCGCATCCTCGGCGGCTCAACACAGATCAAAGGTGTGGAATCCGATATCGTCCTCCCATCCCGCACAGACAATCCGGAGATTGGCGAGGCCTCGCTCAAGAACCCATTGTCTTACGACGAGGTGGCCCCGGTGGTTCTGATCTCCAAAGATAAAAACGATGGGGAAAAACGTTTTCTCGATGAGCTTCGCGAGCGATCAAAGAAGCGCATCCAAAGCGATCCGGAGTTCGCCTATGTGAATGAGGATATGCAGCGCCTTCGCGAGCGGATCGCCAAGAACTCCATCAGCACCAACGAAGAGGTCCGCCGCAAGGAACTCGACGAGGAGAAAAAACGCAAGGAGGCACGCAAAGACGAAAGGGCTGTCCGCGGGTCCATGGTGAATGCCAGGGTCTGGCAGTTGACACTCGACGACGTGAAGAACAATCGGCAAGACCTCGAGGTCGTCGCTTATGAACGCGATCGCGACAAAAAATACGCCATCGAGGAGGACGGGGAGGAATCGAGCGAGGAAAAGAGCGGGGCAAAGAAGACGCCGGAGCCCGATCCGATCCGCAACGAGGCCGTTCGAATCATCAGCGACCTCATCGAGCTCAACAACCCCACGAGAACAGCAAAGGTTTCCGATATCAAGCCAACACTGGAGTAAACGGCGGCTCTTGAATTTCCAGATTGTCGCCCCCCCGGAAAGGCCCAGCACTTTAGCCCTCGGCCCTTGGGTGGGCAGCCATGTAAGCAGCCTTCAAACGCTCAATGGTGACATGGGTGTAGATTTGAGTGGTCGAAAGGCTCGCGTGTCCGAGCAGGGTCTGCACGCTCCGAAGGTCAGCACCATTATCTAAAAGATGCGTCGCAAAACTGTGCCGGAGTTTGTGCGGGGAGAGATCAGAGGAAAGTCCCGCCTGAATGAGACGGAGCTTGAGCAGAGAATGCACAGCCCGCGCCGAGAGGCGTCTGCGGGATTTATTGATAAAGAGTGGCCCTTCATTCACTCGGGCCGCGTGACGATAGATCTGGATGGCCTCGAGAGCCAACCGACCGACAGGGCAAACCCGCTGGCGGGATCCTTTGCCAGTGACTCTCGCCGTTTCGGCGCGTGAATCGACATCGCACACATCAAGACCGACAAGTTCCGACAAGCGCATACCGGTGGAATAAAAAAGTTCGATGACTGCGATATCGCGGGTCGCCATCCAAGCTGGAGCCTGTTTGTTTTTTTGCACGGTCGAGGGAGATGAGACCAGGACATCGATCTGGGAGGTCGTCAAAAAGCGGGGAAGTTGCTTCTCCGCCTTGGGCAGCGAGACTTCGAGAAGAACATTTTTTGAGACCACGCGGCGCTGATGTAAAAACGCATAGAAAGACCGCAAAGCGGCAAAGCGCAAACGCACGCTGGCTCGAGCCATGCCAGCCTTCATCAGATCGAGCATCCAAGCTCTGAAGTCTTCGGCTCGCAGAGCATGCCACCCCTGAGCGGGACGAAACTTTTTAAACGCTTTGAGCGAGGCGCGGTAAGTTCGAATGGTCTGTGCGGAGGCATTCTTTTCAGCCTCCAGATGACTCAGGAATTCCCCGGCAAGTTGATCCAGGGGTGTGTCCGGGTGCGGTGGAGATTTTATGCGGTGGCGTTTCAAAAAGAGGAAGCGCTCCAACTGCCGACGGCTGATCCCTGTGAAGCCATGATCTCGCTGCTCCAGCTCGATATGGCTGCCAGGGCCTGAACAGAGAGCTCGGAGCCAATCCAGGACGATGCGGTGACGGACAGCCACGAAGCCAGGGCGGAGCGGGCCGCAAACTCACTGGCCGATGACAACTCTGAACCGCTCCAGGAAGAAGCAGCTTCAAGCGCTTTGAAATTCTCGGACGCACCACTCCATCCCGTCAGCATCCCAGTGAACCAACTGGAGAGATTGAATGCCAACATTTCCGCCAAGACAGCAGAACCCAGCAGATTTGAGGATGACCCGAGAGCGGCGGAAGAGCTTTGAAACTGGCTGAAGAGGCTGCTGGCCGACTGATACTCTTTGAAACGCACGAGCAATTCGGCAAAAGCCGCTGAACCAGTCCAAGCGGACGATTCAGCCAACTCTGCAGACAGCTTTTGAAATCCGCTGAAGAGACTGCTCTCTTCGCGAATGCGCTCGAGACGCCCAAGCAACTCTCCAAAGGCTGATGATCCGGCCCACGAGGATGATCCGGCCAACTCCGCAGACAGCCTTTGAAAGGCGCTGAAGAGGCTGCTCTCCCCCCCGAGTTGCCCGAGTCGCACAAGCAACTCTCCGAACGCCGCCGAACCGATCCACGAGGATGATCCGGCCAACTCCGCGGACAGCTTTTGAAATCCGCTGAAGAGAGCGCTCTCAGAATTCCATTCAGGCAAACGGGAGAAAAATTCCTCAACCTCGGCGGAGGACAGGCTCTCACGAATTCGTTGAGTGATCGCTGAGTGCAAGTGCTCGGAGTTCCATTGCCCACTGGAAATGCCCGCCAAAATTTCACTCCCGAGCAAGGCCTGCAAAATCTCGCGGTCGCGGGACTCCAGTGAGAAACCGCTCGATGAGGCCTTCGGCATCGCAGTTTGAAGTTTTGCGAGAGCCGGAAGAAGCTCGTCGGAGGAGGCCAGAGAAGTCGACACCGTTTCCACGAGGCGTTGGAAACTGATGTGCATCGGCAGCGTGGCAAAATCAAAAGCCGCCGACTCGGAAAACCGGTCGCGGGGGGTGGTAGCAATCGCTGATCGGCAAAGGGAGTTCCATTTCCCGTGACGCTGAAAGCCGATTTCCACGGAATAGGAGCCGCCCGCGTTTTTGACGGGAATATACCAGTTTCGCGTCTCGAAAGGCACTTCAATTTGCTGCTCCAAAAAACCCGAGGCATCCTCCACCCTGAGAAAGCAAGGGCCCCCGGGATGTCGGGAAATATCAATGTCCCAGTATGTGAAAAGCCAATGCGGGTCTTGGGCAACGAGGTAAATCATCTCCTCACCGTAGGTGCGGGGAAGTGTGCCCAGATCACTCAAAGGATCGACAGCGTTTGCTTCTGACCGGGATGGCGCACTTTGAGAACCCCGTGTGCTAGCCGCTTTCTTCGCAGAAGAAGTTCTTTTGGCTTTCGGCTCTAAAACCTCACGCTTGCTGCGAGAAACGGGCTTTTTTTCTTCAGACGAAGCGACATCAGATAGGGTTTTTTTCTTCATACGGATGAGTTAAACGCCCAACACAATGGGATTCCTTAACAACACGCAAAATGGGATGCAAGCCCCATATCGAAGATGATTGGTTTGTGATAAATTTTCTTCGAGGCTCACGAGTTAGCGAAAATCCCAAGGCGACTCGAGAAACTTCCAACTCTTAAAAACTGGGGCCTCTCGGGGAGGAAGGAAAGATCACGTAAAAAAAAAGAGGCTCTCCTTGCGGAGAGCCTCTGGAGTCGTGGTTGGATTAACTTTTAGCCTTGGAGCAAGCGAACCAGCGATTGCTGGCTTGTATTCGCTTGGGCGAGCATCGCTGTTCCAGCTTGTTGCAGGATTTGGAATCGGGCGAGCTGGCTGCTCTCCGCGGCCACATCAACGTCGATGATGCGGCTGTTGGCTGCTTCGAGGTTAATGGCGTTGATTTTCAGGAGGTCTTGAGCAAAGCCAACGCGGCTGGATTCAGAACCATTCTGGGCACGCATGTCGGCAAGACGCTCGAGAGCCGTCTGAGAGACGACGGCGAAATCCGCAGAATTGTCATAGATGAGAACTCCACTCGTGGCCGCATTAACAACAGTTGCACCTGTTGTGGAGATCGGAGTCGTAGGATCTGCAGCCGTGTAGCCCACGCTGGAACCATTCGGAATGTAGATCGTCTCTCCCGATCCAGCAGTGGCCTTGGTAAAGCCATTGATCATCATGTTCATGAAGGGATCGGAATTGATCGGGGCTTTGGTGGCCGTGGTCTGCTGGCTGCCGTCTTCAGAGGTTGGAACATCAAAGGTCGCACCATCGATGTCGCTGCTGTCAAATACGGAACTTCCACTGAAAAGAGGGACACCATTAAACTTTTCGGTGTTCAAGCTGATCAGTTGCTTCTGAAGATTTTGAAACTCTTTATCGTAATTCTCCACGTCTCCAGCATTTTTGGTCACGTCACGCGCCAGCGTGGTGAGCTCGGACATGCGGTTGAGGACTTTATCAGCCACTGAAAAAGCACCATCCTGAGTTTGCAGAAAGGATTGGATATTGGCGAGGTTGATAGCAGTTGCTTCCGTGCGTTTTTGTGCTGCGGACATCTTCATCGAGACTGCGAGACCGCCGGCGTCGTCGCTGGAGTTCACGATGCGTTTGCCACTCGAAAGCCGTGAGAGGCTTTTCTGGAGGGACTCGTTGGTTTTGCCCAGATTCAGGCCCGCACCACTAGCTGCGGAGTTGACGTTAATTGATATCATAATGATTTATAGGTTGTGACCCAATCCATGGGTCGGTTTCACTGCAAATTTGGTTTGAAGCAAAACTTGTGCCAAGTCCTTTTTTGCAAAAAAGGCTTAAGAACTGGAAAAATCTGCCGAACAGATCGCCCGGTTCGGGATGGGAAGTGGGCATTTTTTTCCAAAGTTGGCGCTAAATCGGATTTTAAGATATGACCTTCTGCTTGGCGTGAAAAGGGGCTCGCTGTCCATAAGGCATGCAAAGTTTTCGATTGACAAAACATATCGACATATCAAAATGTGAACTTTCATTAGGATTCAGATCGCAGCTCACGCCGGTGAAGTCCGAAATCACCGAGAATACTCGAACTGCTCTTTTGTTACATTCATAACCAATCCGTCGGCCTAGGAAAGCAAGGGTGGAAGTCCCTCACTGTCGCGCAAAGGTCAAAGTCCGGGTTCGAACCGGCGGAGAAAACCGCACAGCACCTGAAACCGGTGCGCGGGCAGCGCATGACTGTCCGTGACGGGGGTGGTCCTTTCGCAAACGGGGGAAGGGATTGTCCTTTGACATCCCCGTATTGGAAACAAGGACATAAATGAAAAAAAACGTATTGGTAGCCTCGCTGCTTTTTGCGGGTGCGTTCGCATCGGAAGCTCAGACTCTAGTGCAGAGTTTTGACGATATTCAATTCTGGGCGGGAACTGGGACAAACCGTTCGGCATTGGTGCTGCAATGGAACGACGGAGGCACGCCAACCTCACTGGCCTGGGGATATCGCTGGAGCGGGAATGCGACTGGCATCGCCATGCTCAAAGCAATAGCGGGGGCAACGCTCGTCACGGCGCCGCAAAGTCCCTCGACGGTATTGGACACTCTGAGTGGCGCTGATTCCCGCCTCACCCTGACAATAGAACGGTATGGATTCGGAGATTCTATCTTTTCTGTCAGCTTTAACGATGGGCTCCAAAATCGGACTCGCGCGGATTGGGCTAGCGGTTATTGGGAATACAGTTTTTTTGGAGGCAATCTCAATTATGACACTTATGATGCCAACTGGAATTACACTGGAGCGGCCAACTACTCTCAAAACGGATCCTCGTTTTATCCCAGCGCCTGGTTTTCATCACCGATCGGTGCTTCGGATCGTGATCTTGTGGATGGCTCATGGGATGCTTTCAGCTTTGCTCCAGGTTTTGTGACGAGTGCGGTTTGGCAACCATATGCGGTATCGGTTCCCGAACCATCGGCGGCCATTCTTCTGACCATAGCACTGTTTTTTTTCATGCTGAGGCAACGAATACATGCGTGAGAGCAGAGCTAGCCCGAGAAAGTCCCACTTCATTGTTACCGAGAGGGGCAAAGGCGTCACGCGGGCGGGTGAGGTTGGCGAGGCAGTCCTAAAAACATCTGCTTTTGCCAAGTTATCCAGCACCGGGACGGCCGTGCCCCCTTGTTGGGGATTTTCGATGGTTGAGCTGATGGTTTCCATGGCGATAGTGACCATTTTGGGGTCGATGGTTCTTGTGGCGGCGAGACAGGCTTACGCGAGCTCCTCGCTGGCAGTGTCGGCAAACACCATTCGTCAGCTGGCGGCCGGTGGGATGGCTTATTTGGGTGATAACAATTCTACTTTTTGGCCTTACCGGACGAATGATGTTGCAAATGGCCCCGGTTCGACTTGGTGGTTTGGTTTTGAGAGTGCGACAAGCATGAGTAGCCCGGAAGGGCAGAGGAATTTTGATCCGACGAAAGGTCCGCTTGCCGATTATGTGCCGAAAGGTTTTCGTCCGGATCCGAGTTTCGCTCTGGGCGGGAGGGCATTCAAACCGAAATACCGCAATGGCTACATCGGCCTCGGCTACAACACGCTTCTGGGTGGAGGCTTCATGGGAAGCGGAGTGCTGATGAAGCAAACCTTGCTTGCGGATCCCTCTCAAGTCGTGGTTTTTTTCACAGCAGCTCAAGTCAATACATTCCAAAGACCCGCAACATCGAGAAATCCCATGATCGAAGAATTCTACGGGATCGATGAGCGCGAGGTGACTGTTCACTTTCGACACCGAGGCCAGGCGATGGTGTCATTTGCTTCAGGAAATGCCGGATTTTTACCGATGGATGAATCGACCCGCGACAAGCGAGCCCCGGGGGCGAATATTGGTCGATTCGCCCCGCCCGGAAGCAAGAAGTTTCTCGAATAGTCCAAGCGGGAAGAATACAAAACCTTCCCGTGAAAAAAGGGAATGTTGCATGGAGTTTTCTTCCGACCGATGGTATGGAGACTTCTTCAATGATCAATTTCGAGTGCGAGGAACTCCAGTGGTTCTGTATCAAGTGCAAGCCGCGTCAGGAATCTGCCGCCAAGCGGAGTATCCTGAGGGAAGTGGGGGGGGAAGTTTTCTGCCCCATGCTTCGTTTCGAGCGGGCCCGCAAGAGCGGTAGGGTGCGTGTCACCGAAGCCATGTTTCCCGGTTACTTGTTTGCGCGCTTCAATTATCGGGGCCAGCACCGTCACGTTGGAGCCTGCCACGGGGTCTCACACATCGTGAAATTTGGAGGCATCGCCGCCGTTGTCGGGGAGGAGATTATTGAAGCCCTGCGGGACGTGGTTGTGGAGGAGGAAACGGTAGAGATCCAAACACAGATCGAAGTGGGTAGCGAGGTGCAGGTTCTCAGCGGGGTTTTTAGTGGGATTAAAGCACTTGTTACCCAAGTGCTTCCAGCCCAGGCCCGAGTGAAGGTTCTTCTGGAACTCCTTGGCATGGAGCGCGAGGTCGAGATCGACGAGAGCGGCGTCATGCCTCAAGTCTCACACCCCCTTGCCCCGAATTGATTCCAAGTCCCGAAAAAACAAACCCGACAAGCCGTTGCCCCTTCCCGCAAAACCTCAACACTTTTCGACAGCATCCCCATGGCCATTCTCGGAAAACTCAACCGCCTGACCGTCTTGAAGGACTCCAGTCCGGGCTTGTATCTTGACGGCGGCGAGCTGGGGGAAATTCTTTTACCAGGGGATGCGATACCGAAAGGCGCGGGCCCTGGAGATGTGTTGGAGGTCTTCCTCTATCGTGACTCCGAGGATCGCTTGGTCGCCACCACGCTCAGGCCATCGGCCACTGTCGGCGACTTTGCCGCCCTGAAAGTAACGGAGGTCCACCCCCGCATCGGCGCTTTTCTTGACTGGGGGCTGCGTAAAGACCTCCTCCTGCCAAATGCCGAGCAAGAGCGGCACGTGCAGGTGGGCGACATGGTGGTCGTGCATGTTTTTATCGACCACCAAACGGAGCGCATCATCGCCACCACGCGGTTGCAGGCCCACATCGACCACTCCCCACCCCCCTACAAAACCGGCTACGAAGTTTCCCTGCTCATCGCCGGAGAGACGCCGCTCGGCTACACGGCGGTCATCAACAACTCACGCCTGGGCTTGCTCTATCGCAGCGAACTCTCCACTCCCCTGGAAATCGGTCAACGCTGCGAAGGCTTCGTTCGCGCCATTCGCCCGGATGGAAAGATCGACCTCGGCCTCGACCCGCAGGGCTACCAACGCGTCGCCCCTCTCGCAAACCGCATTCTTGCAGCACTCCACTCTGGCGGAGGACATCTCCCCTGCAACGACTCGAGCACCCCGGAGGAAATCCGAGCCGCATTTCAAACCAGCAAAAAAGCCTTCAAACAAGCCCTCGGCCACCTTTACCGCCAACGCCTCATCGATATTGAGGAAGAGGGCATCGGCCTGAGGCCTGGGAAGACTCAGATTCCCTACCCCACCCAATCGAAGCGCAAATCTTGAGCAACCTCCGGATGCAGGCTCAGATGGACTGGACAACTCCGTGCGGCATTTTGCAAGAGTGTGCGCTGCGGGTGGTCCGCCGGGAGTGGTATGGTGAAAACCACAGTCAGCTTGGCGATGCGACGTGGTGGTTGGGGAGTCATCTCCTTCATCACCTTGACTGTCGTCTTGCCCAGTTCGATGCCGTGCCGACGCGCCACAATGCCCATGATGGTCAACATGCAGGTCCCGAGGGAAGTCGCCGCCAAGTCGGTTGGCGAAAAAGACTCTCCCCGCCCCTCATTATCCAGCGGTGCATCCGTTGTCAAAACCGTCCCAGACGGTTCATGCCGGGCCTCGCAGCGCAAGTTGCCAAGATACTGAATGGAAATTCCAACCATAAAGAAATATCCTATTTTTGTGGCACAGATTGCCAAGACAAGCCAACAACAAACGAATTTTTCCACGCACCGTTCCTCACCACAGGTCCATGCGAAACTTGATGCGGCTCGGAAGAAGCCGGTGTGCTCGGGGAGGGCGCCGATATTTCAAGAAGCATTCTGTTAAAGGACCTGACTCAGGACGGGCTCGGACCGGAATGGTTTGAAAGCGGGATCGTTGATGAGATAGGAGAAGAGATCAGGAGAGGCTTGATGGCGTCCTTTTTCAAGCGCGACGGCGGCCTGTTTGTAGTCTTTTTTTCGGAGTGAGATGTAAATCGAGGCGAAGATTTCAGGGATGGATCCGTCATTAACAACAGCGGGAAGTTTGTCATCCGGTGTTTGCTGGAGATGGAGCAGTTGAATGGAAGTGGCTACGACAACATGCGTATCGATCGGGTGTAAGCGGTCGTTTGCGGCCTTCAGCAGATCGAGAGCTTCTGCGTCGCGTTTTTGAGCACGAAGAAAAGAAGCCAGTTCAATCATAGGAAAGGGGTTGGCTACGTCGGACTCCACAGCTTGGCGAAGAAGGGATTCACGCACGAGCCTCGGATCACGAAGCGATGCCTTTCCCGCCCCAGCTCCGGCAGACTCTGTTAGCGACAGGAGCACGAGAGCGTCGGAAACCTTCTGTTTTTTTTGTAAAGACATCGTGGCCCTTTCTTGAGCAGTCTTTAAATCTCCGCTCTGCATGGCAGTGAGCGCGATGAGGTAGTCTAGCGAGGGGATCTCGGAATTTTTGTTAGCGAGCACTTGGAGCTTCAGGAGAGCATCGGCTGGCTGTCCGGCCGTGGCGAGCGCCAAGGCGTCGCTGATGTCTTGAAGAACGCTCGGAGTCGGTTTGGAAAGGTTCACGGGATTCTCTTCCGTTTGGGAACCAGTCGTCAATTTGCCAACTAAAAATCCCAGGATAGAGAACCCCAAAAAAACAAGCGCTGCGGCGTATTTGGTGATCTGGTTCAGGCTCGTGAATTTTGCCCAAAGATTCGTTGCGTCGCTGCTGTTGGGAAACCACCCCGAGGGGGAATCCATGGGCGATGCGGAATCGGGCTGGTCAACTGCCGAATCAGAAGGAAACGGTTCAAAAGAAGGGCCGCGGAAAGGAACGTGTGGTGAAAGTTTTGGCCCATCCATTTGCGGCTCCGAAACGGGATCCATCCGCTCGGTGGTAGATTCCTGATTCTTCTCGATCTGAGGCTCCGGGTTTTCGCCCAAATGAATCGTCAATTGAATGGCTTCGGGCTTGGAGTTGGATTTTTCGATGAGCTGCCAGCAATTGTCAGCAATCGCTTGATGAGCGCTGTTAAAAGGGACCCGCGTGGCGGATTTTTCCGAGCCTTGGAGTGCAACGGAGGCGAAAGATTGTTTTGGATTGAACGAATCCGATTCCAAGGCTCCTCGCCAATTAGCGAAACCTCTACCCAGAATGGGAGAGGATTTCTGAATAGAACGAGGAGTCGGTAGCATGACGAACAATAAGTAAAAGGTACGAAAACTAATCGCTACACGAGAAGCTTGTGAAGATTCGGATTGTGACAATTTCGTCACATTTGCGTATTTCAGCGAGCGAGATGCCCCTCTCTGCCACCCCAACTTAAACTTTCAAAAGAGTCCTGAAAGTTGAGGATTTTTTGAAAAGGTCTTAAGAGCCGGGTCATTAACAAGATATTCGTAGAGAGCAGGCGATAATCGTTCTCTCGCTTTTGTTAAGAGCACTTTGGCTGTAGAAAAGTCATTTTTTCGCATAGCTACATACGCTGCGGCAAACAGGGAAGGGATGTCTTTGTCCGGATTGAGAGTCGCGGGCAGTTTGGAATCGGGTGTTTCACGAAGATCGAGGAAAACAAGAGAGGTATCGACCAGGGTGTGCCCTTCCACGGGATTCAGACGACGGCTTGCCCCTTTGAACAATTCGCGAGCCTCATCATTTCTTCCCTGAAAGCGCAACAAGGATGCAAGTTCGATGTAAGGCCTTGGATTGGAAATATCGGCAGCCATAGCAGAGCGTAATAGACTTTCCGCAGCTACTTTGGGATCACTCATCCCCTTCGCCCCGAGCCTGTTGGCGGATTCCATTTCGATCGCTGCCTTGAGGGCCAGGGAATCCGATACCTTCTCACCCTTCAAAATGGACTCGTCAACCTTTTGCTTTGCCAATTTCAAATCTCCGCTTTGTATAGCCATCAGCGCAAGCAGATAACAAGTGGATGGGATCGTTTGATTTTTTCGATACACAGTCTCCAACTTATCAGTCGCTTCGGTGGCATTTCCTTGGGAATAATCAGCTAATGCCGATTCGATGGAAACCAAGAACTCGGGCGGGATGGGCGAGGGCAATTCAGCGCGTAGCTGGTCAAAGTAAAGTCGGCCTGCGGAAAACCCCTGATGATAGGCCACCCAACCGGTCAGTCCCGCGACAAGAAGTCCAAACAGTCCAAAAATCAGAAGAAGTAGACCCGAAGAGTTGGTTCTCGGCTGGATGTGGGAAGGAAGAATTGGAGTGTCAGGTGAGGTCTTCGATTCGGATGGAGTGGAGGTGGCTTCGGGGACCTGATCGGAATGGATCGCAGCTTTGAAGGATGTCTTTCTTTTCCTAAAAATGCCTGTGGCGGTGCCCGAGTGGGATTCTTGCGATTTGTTCGCGAAGGAGGGGGGCACCCAGATCAGCGAGGGAGATGTCGACTCCGGTTGGTTGAAAACGCTGGATTTTCTGGGAGGCAGCAATTTGGGTTTTGCGTCTTCTTCCTCGGGATTCATTGACATCGACAGTTTGAGGTTTGTTGCGGAATAAAGCTCTCCGTATCGTGCAAAAAGAGGCTTGTAGCAAAGGAAATTCCAAAATTCTTAAAATTTTAGGTTCGATTGAGACTCTCTTTCTTACCACTCCACCGAGTTGTGGGGAGATTAAAAAAGTGCATGTGACGACGCTTGCTCGGTGAGGACACTCCAGCGACAATTCACGGTTGTGCAATCCTACTACATTCACGATCTCAGTCCGTTTTTGATTCGATTCAGCGAGGGGATGGGTCTGCGCTGGTATGGGCTGGCCTATGTGATGGCATTTGTTGCGGCCTATGGCCTTTGCGTCTACCTCTCGAAGCGGGGCTATTGCGACATTCCGGTAGGACATGTCGGGGATTTCATCACAGGCACCGCGCTGTTTGGCGTGATCTTGGGAGGCCGTCTGGGTTATATGGTTTTCTACGATTGGCAAAATTTCGCAAGCGATCCGCTGGTTTTTTTCAAGTTCTGGGATGGTGGTATGGCCAGCCATGGAGGAATTCTGGGAATCGTTGTTTTTACTTGGATCTATGCACGAAGACAAAAAATCCCGTGGCTGAACATTGGCGACAACACCGTCGTCGCGGCACCGGTGGGTCTCTTCCTCGGTCGGTGTGCGAATTTCATCAATGGGGAGCTCTATGGACGCGCAACATCGGTGCCATGGGCCGTGCAGTTCCCCAAGGAACTTTACGACCTGAATCCAGAGACCTCCCGGGTGCTTCTGCTGGAGGCTGCGCAGATCAACCCGGCTTTCACAAACATACCGGCGGTGGTTGATAATGCAGGAGCATCGCCGGAGCTGCACTCCCTCCTCGCAAAGGTTCTGACGCCGAGACATCCCTCGCAGATTTATGAGGCCTTCCTGGAAGGAGCGGTCTTGTTCGCAATTCTTTGGATTTTGCGCACACGCTTCCGACTTCCCGACGGAATCCTGACGGGTGTTTTTTTCATCGCCTACGCGCTGTTGCGTATCGCTGGGGAGTTTTTCCGGGAACCCGATGCTCCGCTCACACTCATGCTGACACGCGGACAATTCCTTTCCGTATTTCTGGTTTTGATCGGGGTGGCATTCCTCATCGCAGCAAAAATCCGGCCGACTTGGGCGCCGAAATTCCGGGCATGAGAAAAACCGCCCTTTTCTTAACGCCTATTCTGGTCGTCGTTGTAATAGGCATGTTGCAAATTCCGGTATTCCAATCGACCCCCAATCCTGCCGCCTCTTTTGATGAGGCGCTGGCGAAATTTGAAAACCTTCGCCGGGACGATTCATTGCACCCGCTACGTCCCGAGGGTGCCAGCCGCCTTTTCCACCATGGACACAAAACCGGTCGCGTCTTTGTGCTTTTGCATGGCCTCACCAACTGCCCGGAGCAATTTGTGCCTCTTGCAAAAATCCTTCATGCCAAGGGCGCGAATGTGGTGCTTCCCCGTGCGCGCCTCGCGGGTTTTGCAGACCGGCTTAACACTGAACAGGGCCACCAAACTGCGCAGGATCTGATCAACCAGGCAGCTGTGGGACTCGATATTGCGGGCGGTTTGGGCGACAGGATCACACTCATCGGCCTCTCGGGCAGCGCTGTGGCGGCGGGTTGGATGGCTCAGAAGAGGGGCGGCATCGACGAGGTCATGCTCATCGCGCCGTTCTTCGGCATGTATGGTGTGCAGCCATCGGTCATCGATGCAACAGCCGCGACTCTTTCGAAGTTGCCGAATTTCTACCAGTGGTGGGATTCGTCAAAAAAAGACCAGCTGCCGGGACCGGTCTACGCCTATCCGCGCTTCGGGACCCACTGCATGGCGGACACGATCCAGCTTTCGCGCGATGTGCGCGCCAACCTCGATACCCGCCCCCTGCTCGCCCAACGAATCATTTTTCTCACCACGGCAAGCGACCGAGGCGCAAACAACGAGCTTACAAACTCGATTTCGGAACGTCTCCAGGCGCGGGAGGGCAACCGTGTTGTCAGCTATGAATTTGCGGAGGCCCTTGGCGTCCCCCATGACATGATCGACCCCGCGCAGCCAGACGCCAAGACGGACCTGAGCTACGCCAAGATTCTCGAGTTGGTCGGAATGTAGTCCGACGAATTCCACAGGCGTGCGGATTTTTGCTGGAATGAAGGCGCGGGCAGCAGCAAAATAGTATCCATGCAAATTCACATCACTCCGCGAAACATCACACTCACCGGCGCCATCCATGAATTTGTGGCGGAAAAAGTCAGCCACCTCGAGGGGCATGGTGAAACGATCCTCGCCGCGCACATCGTTCTTCTTCACAACCACGACCGCAAAAAGCCCTACATCGTGAAGGTCCACTTGGCTCTCAGCGGCCCGGACATCCATGCCGAGGATGCGGAAGCGGATCTTTACGTGGCGATCGACAAAGTCGTGGACAAGCTCTCGCGCCAAATCAGCAAACTCAAAACCAAGAAAAAGGAACACGACAAGCACCGCACCCAGCAAAAACGCGAAGCGGAAAAACGCGGCTACAAGCGGCCTTAAAGTCGCGTGGAAGACTACAAGGTCAGGCTCGATGTCTTCGAGGGTCCGCTCGATTTGCTTCTCTACCTCATCAAGCGCGATGAGGTGGACATTTACGACATATCGATCGAGCGGATCACGAAGCAATACATGGCCTACATGGAGGCCTTCCAAGTTCTGAACATCGAACTGGCCGGCGAGTTCATCGTCATGGCGGCGAACCTGCTTTACATCAAAAGCCGCACACTTCTTCCAGTGGACCAGCAAATGGGGGAGGAGGACGCCGAGGAGGATGACCCGAGGTTCGAGCTGATACGCCAGTTGATTGAATATAAAAAATTCAAGGAGGCTGCGGCTCTGCTCCGTGACAATGAAACGGCTCAGATGAGCCTCTTCGCCCGCGTGCCGGTGACGCCCGATCTGGCTTCTGCGGAGAATATCCTCGTCGAGGAGGTCGGCATTTTCGACCTGATCCATGCTTTTCAAAAAATCCTCAAACGGCTTGAAAAAAAGCCGGAGGACCTTCGCGAAATTTTCGCGGAAAATTTTACTGTCTCCGATAAAATCGAACATGTTTTGCGCATCACCCGGGAGGGAATTCCGACTCGCTTCGAGGAACTCTTTGCCGATGCCGCCAGCCGCACGGAGATCGTGGTCACTTTCCTTGCCATGCTGGAACTCATCCGCCTCAAGCAACTCCGTGTGCGACAGGAGGCAGTGTGCGGCGAGATCTGGATCGACCGCGTGAACAACTCTCAGCCTGCCTTTGTATGAGTGAAGAGTCCCCCAACCCCGAAGCCCCACTTCCACTACACCGCATCGTGGAGGCCATTCTCTTCGCCTCCCAAAAGCCGGTCTCGGCCAAGGAGCTCGCCACCATTTTGAAGGGCGCGGCCGAGACGGCGAAAGACAGTCCAGACGTTGCCACTTATGCAAAGGTCAAGGCAGCCCAAATTGAGGAAGCCGTCCAACAACTCGAAAAGGAGTATGCTGAGACCAAGCGCTCCTTCGAGGTTCGCGAAAGCGCAGCGGGCTGGCAGTTGGTAACACAGGCGGATTTCGCTCCCTGGCTGCGCCAACTTTTTCCAGAAAACCGTCAGGCTCGCCTCAGTGCTCCCGCCATGGAGACGCTCGCAATTATCGCCTATCGCCAACCGATCACCCGCGCGGACATCGAAGCAGTGCGAGGCGTGGCGGTGGATGGCGTCATGCAGACACTCCTCGACCGCAATCTCGTGCGAATCGCAGGGCGTTCGGAGATCGCAGGCCGGCCGCTCCTCTACGAGACCACTCAGTTTTTCATGGACCACTTTGGTCTGAAAAATCTGGATGATCTCCCGAACGCATCGGAGCTTCGCCGTGTGCCATTGCCAAAAGCCGCGCCGCCAGAGCCATCCAAGCCGGACCCGGATGCAATCCAACAGGAAATGCCTCTGGAGGAATCGCCAACACAGTCCGAGGCACCCAACCCCACAGCCGAGGAGACGCCTGAACCATGAGCGAGTTGGGAGCAATTCGCCAACGCATCGACGTGCTCGACACCGAGCTTCTTCGCCTCCTCAACGAACGAGCCTCTCTGGCCAAGGAGATCGGCATCATCAAAAACCGAGCCTCCCTCCCCATCTACTCGCCGGACCGGGAGATGAAGCTCCTGCGCAGCCTTGTCGAACGCAGCACCGGTCCCCTTCGTCCCGAGTCCATCCGCGCCATCTACCGCGAAATCATGTCAGCCTCGCTGGCTTTGGAAAAAGACATCGTCATCGCATGTCTTGGTCCGTCCGGCAGTGCGACGCACCAGATAGCTCTCAGCAAATTCGGGTCCAGCGTTCGTTACACACCGTCTGCGACGATTGCTGCGGTTCTGCAACAGGTCAGCGCAAACAAGGCCGATTGCGGGGTGGTGCCACTCGAAGATCCCGTTCATGGATTCGTCAATGCCACGCTGGATGAATTGGCTTTAACCGACCTCTCGATCTGCGCTGAGATTCTTTCTGAATGCGATAAAGACTCTACCAATGGAGTCAGGCACATTATTCTTGGTCGATACATCAACGCACCCACCGGCAGGGATCAGACACTCCTCATGCTTGGCATTGACAACAAACCCGGTGCCTTGGTTTCCGCACTGGAGCCCTTTCGCCAGATGCAGATCAACCTTGCACACATCGCCAACCGCCCCTCCTCAACCGGGGATAATGAGACATTTTTTTTCGTTCAAACGGATGGACACATTCAAGAACTCGGGAACTCGAATTTCATCCAGAGCCTCACCAAGAATTGCCGTTCTGTAAAAATTCTCGGGAGTTACCCCAAGCCCCAACCTTGAAAACGATCCTCGACACCATACTTGGCGATGTCCACCGCGAGATCGCAGCGGCAAAAGCCCGAATTCCACTCTCCGAGATACAGGCACGCCTGGCAGACGCCCCGCCGGCACGCGATTTTGCAGACGCTCTTTCCACGGGTTTTGGACTGATCACCGAGATCAAGGAACGCTCGCCCAGCGTCGGTCCGATGCGAGCCGACAATGTCCGCGACGCAACGAATGCCTACGCCGCCTCGCCGATCGTGAGGGCGGTCTCCGTTCTGACGAACCAAACCCACTTCGGAATGGACATTCACCGTTTGTCTGAAATCCGAAACCAAGTCCCGCAGCCTGTGCTACGAAAGGATTTTTTTGTGGATGACTACCAGGTCTATGAAGCCCGCGCCTTCGGAGCGGATGCCATCCTGCTCATGGCCAATGTGCTGGATGCTGCAAGACTGCTTGATATGCATCAGTTGGCTCTTGAACTCGGCATGGAGGCCCTTTTTGAAGTTCACACACCCGAGGAAATCGATTCGCTGCCAGCTGGAGCAAGCATCGTCGGAATCAATAGCCGCAAATTCAAAACCGATTCCGGCTTCGTGCAGGTCGGGCAATCCTCTGAGACCGACTTCAGTCTGGATTTGGGAGTTTTCGACCTCGTCAGCAAACTCCCGGTCTCGGCCAAACATGTCGCTGAAAGCGGAATTTCTCCACGAAATCTTCCATCCGTAGCCTCCCATTTCCATGCGGCTCTCGTCGGCACCTCCTTGCTTCGCGATGAGCGTGGCATTCGAGCCTGTCTAAAGGATTTTGAATCCGCCCTGGCTTCGTGAATCCTCCCGATGAAACCCGCCGGACGAGGGGTCCCCTAGTCACGCTGTTTTTGCTTGCAATATGCGGCACAGGATTTTTCGCAACCATCTGGAATTACACGCGCAACCACGCTTTTGCCCAAGAAGCCTTCGTGGAATCGAACGACTCGCCATCACTCATAACGGCTTCGTTCAAACCAAATGCCAGAGTGCAAAAAGGCCAACGGGTTGTTATGCACATCGAAGGAGACTCGGTGGCAGCACGCGGCGGCACAATTACCAATCTCAATTCAGATGGTCTCACCACCATCCAGTCAGATGAACAGGTAAACGCTCCACTCCATTCCAAAGTCACAGTCAGCATTGATGGCACACTGGGACCACAACCCGTGCCCTGACTCTTCACTCAACACTTCGAATTGCACAAAAATGTTGTAATAAAATGATTGCTTTTTATCCGCAACCAACTAGTTTCCGGCACTTCAACCTACACAATACACTATGGCCAATCTCACAAAACGTGATCTCGTCATGCAGATCAGCAAAAAAACCGGACTGACTCAGCAAGAAGTCTTCAGCGTTATCCAACTCGCTCTGGATGGCATTACTGATGCACTCTCGACTGGTCGTGACGTGGAGCTTCGCAACTTTGGCGTTTTTGAAGTGCGACTCACGAAATCACGCGTGGGTCGCAATCCCAACAAGCCCGAGCATGATGTGGTGATCCCCGCACGTGCCACTGTTAAGTTCAAGTCTGGAAAAATCATGCGCCAGCGGGTGCTTCTCCGCACCGAGGAATTGCGCGGACAACCAACCGTCTAGGAAGACCCAGCCGATTTCCACGGGTGGAATTCATCCGGCTCCGCAGAGCCAAACAAAACAATCTTCAAGGGGTTGACCTCGACCTGCCTCTCGGCAGCCTCATCGTCGTCACAGGCCCTAGCGGGAGTGGTAAATCCAGCCTCGCCTTCGACACCATTTATGCCGAAGGACAAAGGCGCTATGTGGAGACATTCAGTCCCTACACACGCCAGTTCCTCGAGCGTATGGACAAACCGCTCGCGGACAGTATCGAAGGCATACCACCCGCCATCGCGATCGAGCAGGCCAACAATGTCCGCACCACGCGGTCGACAGTTGGAACGATCACGGAAATCAATGATTACCTGAAACTTCTCTTCCCGCGCGTAGCCCGGGCCTTTTGCCCCCAGTGCGCGCGGGAAGTGGTTCAGGGCACACCCCAGTCCATTCTCCGCCAGATTCTTGCCGACTTCAGCGGCAAAACCGTCCTCCTAACCTTCGGTGTCAAGGTTCCGGAAAACACAGCGCCCAAGGATTTTTTTGAATTTCTCGCCCAGCAAGGCTACCTGCGCGTCTGGATTAAAGGAAAAATCCACCGCACCGACGAACCGGCCTCTCTGCGTTCGCTATCCGGGTCCGTTCTGGTCATTCAAGACCGCATCGACTTGGCAAATACGCCCCTTGCACGCCTCGCCGAGAGTATCGAAAATTCTCTCCGGCTTGGAAACGACCGCTTGACCGTGATTGATGCGGACACAGCCGCATCCCACACCCATACAGCCGGATGGCACTGCTCTTCCTGCGACATCGACATCCGTCCACCGTCGCCGGGACTTTTCTCTTTTAACTCTCCACTCGGAGCCTGCCCGGAATGCAAGGGTTTCGGACGCATCATCGGCATCGACATGCATCGCGTCATTCCCGATCACTCGCTGTCCATCTCCGAGGGCGTCATCCGTCCTTTTCAGAGCGGTCAATCCGCTGAATGCCAGGATGATCTCATGCGCCACTGCCGCAAGCGCGGCATCGACACCGTCCGCTCCTTCGAGCGACTCCCCCAAGAGGATCAGGACTTTGTCATTCATGGAGATCCGGGTATCGACCCGCGCGAGGCGTGGGAATCCGGTGAATGGTATGGTGTCGATGGATACTTCCATTGGCTTGAGAGCAAATCCTATAAAATGCACATCCGGGTGCTGCTTTCGCGCTACCGGAGCTATCAACCTTGCCCGAAGTGCCACGGCGGCCGCTTTCAACCGGAAACCCTGAACTACCGCATCGACCCGCCGGGCCTGACGATCGCGGATGTAGCCGCCGTCCCGCTCAAACGCTTGGCGCCGATCTTGGAGTCGTTCGATATTCCAGCCACGGATACCGGTGCCCGTCTGGTCCACCAGCAGGTCGTCTCACGCGTCAATTACCTTTGCAATATCGGCCTCGGCTACCTCACGCTCGACCGCCCCACGCGCTCGCTTTCAGGCGGGGAAATCCAACGCGTCAATCTCACAACCTGTCTCGGGGCCTCGCTCGTCAATACCCTCTTCGTGCTCGACGAACCCAGCGTGGGTCTGCACCCCCGAGACACCTCACGCCTCATCGAGGTCATGCAAGACCTTCGGGACAAAGGCAACACACTGCTTGTGGTGGAGCACGAGGAGGCCGTCATTCGCGCCGCCGACGAGTTGGTGGATATCGGGCCCGGCCGTGGCATTTCTGGTGGCCAACTGCTTTATTGCGGACCAGCGGAGAATTTTGCCTCCGCAAAAAATTCACTCACAGCCGATTATCTCGAAGGGAAAAAATCCATTCCGGTTCCCAAAAAACGCCGCAAACCCAAGGGACAGATAACCCTCAAAGGCGTCACGCATCACAATATCAAGAACCTCACCGTCAAGTTCCCGCTCAGCGTTCTCTGCGCGGTGACCGGTGTTTCCGGCTCTGGAAAAACCTCCCTCGTCCGCGATGTCCTTCATCGCCAACTCGTCGGGGAAGACCCGGCGGAGGACGAGGCTGCCGGCTTCGTGAAATCGATCAGCGGCGACGAGGAAGTCGATGAGGTCGTCATGGTCGACCAATCGCCGTTGGCCAGAACCCCGCGCTCGACGCCAGCCGTTTACCTTGGCGTTTACGAGCACATCCGCGACCTGTTTGCCGACACTCCGGCGGCCGAAGCGGCTGGTTTCACGGCATCCAGCTTTTCCTTCAATTCCGGAAACGGACGCTGCGACCGCTGCAACGGACTGGGCTTCGAAAAGGTGGAAATGCAATTCCTCAGCGACCTTTTCCTCCGCTGCCCGGAATGCGACGGGGCGCGCTTCCGAGCACCGCTCCTGAAAATCCAAGTCGGCGGGAAATCGATCCACGAGGTTCTGGAAATGACGGCCGCCGAGGCCATCGCATTTTTCAAGCCCCTCGATCCCAAGAAAAAAATCACCACCCCATTGGAACTCCTTGGCGAAGTGGGCCTGGACTACCTGCGCCTCGGTCAGCCAGTTAACGCCCTCTCCGGCGGCGAATCCCAGCGTCTCAAACTCGTCCACCATCTCATTCGCCAATCCCGCGAGAAGGCTCTTCTGATCTTCGACGAACCGACCACCGGCCTGCACTTCGACGATGTTGCCCTGCTCATCAAAGTCTTCCACCGCCTTGTGGAGGAGGGCAACAGTGTCATTGTCATCGAGCACAACCTCGAGGTGATAAAATGTGCTGACTGGGTCATCGACCTGGGCCCCGAAGGTGGTGACGAGGGCGGAAAAATCGTCGCCGCAGGAACACCCGAGCAGATCGCCACAAGCACGGATTCGCTCACAGGAAAATTTCTCGAACCTGTCCTCGCGGGCCGCAGTGCGCTGCTGAACGAAAAACCAGCCCGTCCGCGACGCAAGACCCCCGCCTCGAATGCCATCACGGTGCGAGGCGCCCGCGAACACAATCTGAAGAACATCGATGTGGACATACCGCGCGATGGCATGGTCGTGGTCACCGGCCTCAGTGGCTCGGGAAAATCGACACTCGCTTTCGACATCCTCTTCGCCGAGGGCCAGCGGCGCTTCCTCGACAGCATGTCGGCCTACGCCCGCCAGTTTGTTGATCAGCTGGAGAAGCCCGATGTGGATTCGATCGAAGGCCTTCCGCCCAGCGTGGCGATCGAACAACGCATCACTCGCGGCGGCGGCAAATCCACCGTTGCAACGGTCACCGAGATTTACCACTTCCTGCGTCTCCTCTTTTCCAAGCTCGGCACGCAGTTTTGCCCCTCCTGCAATGTGGCCGTCGAGAACCGCACGCCCACAGCCATCGCGGCGGAGGTCGATTCACACTCCGCCAAGGGACCGGTGAAAATTTTCGCCAATCTCGTGAAGGGCCGCAAAGGGTTCCACACGGATGTCGCCCGCGCCGCCGCCAGACAAGGCATCACCACTCTCATCGTGGACGGTCGCCCCACACCGGTGGAGGGCTTTGAGAAACTGGAGCGCTTCAAGGAGCACACGATTGACGCCCTCGTGGGCGAACTCACCTCGCCGGATGCGAAAAAATCCGATGAGCTCGTGCGCAAAGCCCTCCGCATGGGCAAGGGCACAGCCCGCATGGAGGACGCCGACGGCAAATCGACCATCCTCAGCACGGAGATGAACTGCCCCTCGTGCAGTCGCGCCTTCGAGCCGCTCGATCCGCGCCTTTTCTCCTTCAATTCCCCGCATGGCTGGTGCACGCACTGCCGGGGCTTTGGCGAAGTCTGGAAAGGCCTCGGCCAGGATGGTGACTTCGAGACGGCCATCGAGGCCGAACTCGACGAGGAACGGCGCCACGAGGGCCTTGAGGACGATGAACCCCGCCCGTGCCCGATCTGCAAAGGCACACGCCTCAACGAAACGGCCACGCATGTTCGCATACAAAAGACCTCCATCACCGATTTCACCCGCTCACCCGCTTCCGATGCCCTCGGGCTTTGCGATGCGCTGAATTTTGAAGGCCCGGCTGCGGAAGTCGCCCGCGACATCCTTTCCGAAATCCGCCAGCGCCTCGAATTCCTCGCCAAGGTGGGGCTCGATTACCTGTCGTTGGATCGCAGTGCCAAGACGCTCTCCGGCGGCGAATCACAGCGTATCCGACTGGCCGCCCAACTCGGCTCGAACCTTCGCGGCGTGCTCTATGTGCTCGACGAGCCGACCATCGGCCTGCACCCTCGCGACAACGAACGCCTCCTCGATGCGCTCCAGGCATTGGCCAAAAAAGGAAACTCGCTTGTGGTCGTCGAACATGACGAGGAAACGATGCGCCGCGCCGATCGGATTCTCGACCTGGGCCCCGGCGCGGGCAGCCGGGGCGGTGAAGTCATCGCATCCGGCACCCTTCAGGAAATTCTCGACCATCCCACCTCGCACACGGGCCGCGCTCTCCGCGAGCCGATGCAGCACCCGCTGCGCGGCAAGCGCCGTCCCGCACCAACCGAGTGGCTGCAACTGAAAGGTGCCCACCTCCACAATATCAAAAACGAGAATGTCCGAATCCCCCTCCACCGCCTCAGCGTTCTCACCGGCGTTTCCGGTTCAGGCAAAAGCACACTCATCCGGGGCATCGTCGTCCCGGCCGTCCGTGACGCTCTCGCCCGCAAACGCGCCCCATTGCACTCGGACCTCCACAAAGGCATTGCCGGATTCGAGGATTTCGGTGGCGTGCTGGAGGTGGATCAGTCCCCTATTGGCAAGACCTCGCGCTCCACACCGGCGACCTATGTGAAGGTCTTCGACGAAATCCGCAAGGTTTTCGCCAACCTCCCCGCCGCCCGCATGCGCGGCTACACCGCCAGTCGTTTTTCCTTCAACAACGAGGGCGGCCGCTGCGAAGCCTGCCTCGGCCAGGGTGTCATCAAACTCGAGATGAACTTCCTGCCGCCCTCCTACATGCCTTGCCAGGATTGCGGGGGACGCCGCTACAATCCACCGACACTCGAAATCCTCTACAACGGGAAATCCATCGGCGATGTCATGGATATGACGATCGAGCAGGCTGTCGAATTCTTCTCGGCGCATCCAAAAATCCAGCGCCCGCTCGCGCTGCTCTTGGAAACCGGCCTCGGCTACCTCAAGCTCGGCCAACCCAGCCCCACACTCAGCGGAGGCGAAGCCCAGCGCATCAAACTCGTCACCCAGCTCACCCGCCGGGCCACAGCGGGAGCCGAGGAAATCCGCACCACCCGCAAGGGCAAATCCACCCTCTATGTCCTCGAGGAACCCACCATCGGCCTGCACGCCCATGATGTCGCCCAGCTCATCAATGTCCTCCACCGCCTCGTGGACGAAGGCGGCACCGTCGTGGTCATCGAACACCACCTTGATGTCATAGCCGAAGCCGACCACATCCTCGACATCGGCCCCGAAGCCGGTGCCCAAGGCGGAAAAATCATCGCCGAAGGAACCCCTGAAAAAGTCGCCCTCGCCAAAAACAGCTGCACCGCCCCGTTCCTGAAAAAAATGTTGGGCATTGAGGATTCCAAAAAATCAAAGGTCAAGGGCGTCGCCCTTTCGGAGCCGTAGGATTCGACAAACCGGAGATTTATGTGGGCCGATGCGCAATGTGGTTCAAAAGGGTAATACCAAAGTCAATTTGCATTTAGACTTTGGAACTTGTTTGCACGGCAAACCCTTCCGGGGAGCGGGTGCCCCCCCCAAGGCCATGCGCCCAATGCTTGGAGCCATCAGAATGAGAGTCCAAATCCTATCAGCTATTGGTATAATACATGCCCAAACAAACCTCCCTCCGCACCGCCGAGACGACCATGCCTCCTTATTCATGGCTGCATGACTGAAGTTTAAGCCAATTTTCAAAAAGCCACCCGAGGAGAGACCACTCTCGTGAAATGTAGGAAAATGCATTTCGCATTCCCCATTTCGAATTTCGCATTCAAAAAAAATCAGTCGGGCACGATTTCCGTTCCAATCCCGGCATTCGTGAAAATCTCAAGAAGCAGGCAATGTTGAATGTGACCGCCGATCATGTGGATTTTTCCCACTCCACGCTCCATTGCTGAGATGGCGGAGAGGACTTTGGGGATCATTCCGCCGGCGATGATTTTTTGCTGGATCAGGCTTTTGACCTGCTTGGCGGTAATGCTGGCTATGAGGGATTCACGGTCCGAGGCGTCGCGCATGATGCCGGGCACATCGGTGACATAGATGAGCTTGGAGGCATGGATCTCAGCAGACAGAGCGGCCGCAGCGATGTCGGCATTGATATTGAGAACAACGCCCTCCGGAGTGGCTCCGATCGGGCTGATGACTGGAACTATTTCCGCATGCACCGCCTCGCTGACGGCCTTCGGATTCACCTCTTGGGCCTCGCCCACAAATCCGATGTCCACGGTTTCCCCATCGATTACAGCCTGCTTGTGAAGCTGCCGAGCTATGAAGACATCCTTTCCGGAGAAGCCCTGCGCACGACCACCGAATTCCTTGATGGTCGAAACAATGGAAGGGTTGATTTCCTTGTCGAGTGTCTCTTCGACAATCCGGATCGCCGTGGCGTTTGTGGCTCTCAACCCTTCAATGAAGCGGGCCTGCAGGCCGGCGTCCTTCATGCGGGCGGTGATGGCCTTTCCTCCACCGTGGACCAGAACGGGATTGATGCCGACGGCTTCAAGAAACACGACATCGCGAAGGAATTTATCGACAATCTGCTCGTCCTCCATGGCCGAGCCGCCGTATTTGATGACAAAGGTCTGGCCGCGATATTTCTGGATGTAGGGCAACGCCTCGATGAGGCATTCGGAACGGACTTCGGGTGTGGTGGCCATGCTCTTATTCGCCGAGATTCAGACGCACATATTCCTCGGTGAGGTCGGTGGTCCAGACATAGTAGGAGCCCTTGCCGAGCTTGAGATCGACCGTGACCTTGAAAGATTTTTTGATAGCGATGGCACGCAGTTTTTCAAAAGGTGTCTTGGCGGCGATGCCATTTTTCACCGAGGCGAGCTTGTCGTAAAAAATATCGGCCTTGGTGTCATCGACCTTCACGCCGCAGTAGCCGACGGCATCGAGAATCCGCCCCCAGTTGGGATCGCCTCCCGCCCAAGCGCACTTGACGAGTGTGGAGTTGGCGATGGCCTCGGCGGCCATGCGGGCCTCCTTGTCATTGGCGGCTCCGGTGACCTCGACTTCGACAAAGCGCGAAACGCCCTCGCCGTCACTCACGATCATTCGCGCCAGCGTGCGGGTTACCTCATCGAGAGCCTGGGAAAATACAGCCAAATCCGGCGAGCAGGCGCTGAGGCCGTTGGCGAGCAGGATGACCGTGTCGTTCGTGCTCATGTCGCCATCGATCGTGATGCGGTTGAAGGAATTTGCGACCGAGCGCTTCAATTCGGCGCGCAGCGCGGACTGGGGAATGGCGGCATCCGTTGTCACCACGCAAAGCATGGTGGCCATGTTCGGATCGATCATGCCTGCGCCTTTGGCAATGCCTCCCACACGGAACGAGCCCTTCGCCGTCTTGACCTCGACGGCGTATTCCTTGGCAAAGGTATCGCTCGTCATGATGGCACCTGCGGCGGCAAAGCTCCCCGAGCGGGTGGGCTTGAGCGCGGCGATGCCTTTAACGACTCGATCCATCGGCATCGGCACACCAATGCGACCGGTCGAGCACACAAGAACCTCCTTTGGCTTGAGTCCCAGGAGCCCGGCCGCTGCCTCGCACATGGCACGGGCGTCCTTGAGGCCGTTCTCTCCGGTGCAGGCATTGGCATTGCCACTGTTCAGCACAACCGCCCGGTTGCCGCCTGCTTTGAGATGCTCGGCCGAGACACGGACGGGCGCGGCTTTGACATTGTTCGTGGTGAAGGTGGCTGCGGAGAAGGCCGGGGCCTCAGAAAAAACCACCGCCACATCATCCCGGGTCACCTGGCCTGATTTGATTCCACATCCAGCGGCTCCGGCAAGGAAGCCCCGCGCGGCGCAGACGCCGCCTTTGATTTTTTTTATCATAGCAATCCAGCCGTCTCGTCGAGTCCGGCCATGAGGTTGAAGTTCTGCACCGCCTGACCTGCGGCGCCTTTGACCAAATTGTCCTCTGCGGAGAGAAGGATCACACGTCCCGTGCGGGCATCGAAGCGTGAGGAAATGTCGCAGAAATTCGTGCCAGTCACATTCTTCGTGTCGGGCGGATTTTTTGAAACGCGCACAAACGGTTCCATCGCGTAAGCCGCCTCCAGAGCGGGCTGAACGCTTTCCGACGAAGCCCCGGCGGCAAGGCGGGTGAAAATCGTCGTGTGGATTCCGCGCGTCATGGGTGCGAGGTGCGGTGTGAAGGTGATCGTGACACGGCGCGAGGCAGCCAGCGAAAGTTCCTGCTCGATCTCGGACAGATGCCGGTGCTTCGGAAGGCCATAGGCGCGCAGGCTCTCGTTGCACTCGCCGAAAAGCAGCGCCGTCTCGGCTTTGCGTCCCGCTCCGCTGACTCCGCTGGCACTGGCCACGGTGATATCGAGAGGATCGATCAATCCAGCGCGCAAAAGGGGAACGAGCGGAAGAAGAATCGATGTGGGATAGCAGCCTGCCGAGCCAACCAGTTTTGCCGAGAGGATCGAGTCCCGGTGCAATTCGGGCAAACCGTAGACCGCCTCCGCGAGCAACTCCGCTGCCGGATGCGCACCGCCGTAAAATTCCTCGTAAACGGCATAATCCCGCAAACGGAAATCCGCACTGAGATCAACAACCCGCTTGCCGGCCTTCCAAAGAGGAACGGCATACTCCGCCGCCAGTCCGTGAGGCAGCGCCAGAAAGAAAAAATCCGCCCCGCAGGCGAGAAGCGAGTCCATCGCAGGTTCCGTGAAAACCATTTTCGAAAACTCCCCCACCCCGGCGAGCCTCGGCAAAACCTCGTCGGCGGGCTTGCCAGCGTGCTGGCGGGAGGTCACCGCAACAACACGAGCGGAGGGATGCCTCGCCAGAATCGCGCAGAGCTCCTCACCGGAGTAGCCATTCGCACCGACAATCGCGACAGGGACTTTCACGCTCATCGAAAATCAGGCCGCAGCCATCGAAGCGGCCCGCTCAAAGCGCGCCAAAGTGCGATCCTTGCCAAGCACGACAAACATTTCATAGAGACCCGGCCCCACGGATCGACCGCTCACAGCCACGCGCGCGGGATGCACCAACTCGCCGGTCTTGATTCCAAGCGCCGCTGCGGTCTCCTTCAAGGAGGCCTCCAGGGAGGCGTGCGACCACTCGCCGAGCCCGGAGAGGGCGGCGGTGAGCGCTTGAAGACGGCCCGCCGCACCGGGTTTTTTCAGGCTTTTTTCAACCGCCTCGGGATCGAAAGCGAAATCCTCCGTGAAGAGGAATCCAATCCAGTCCGGCACATCGCTGAGATGCTTCACCTTCGGCTTCACGATCGCGAGCGCGGCATTCAAGGCCTCGCCCGAGCCATAGGCGATGCCGGCCTTCTCCACAAACGGCTTCGCCAACTCGACAAAACGCTCGAAGCTCATCGAGAGGATATGCTGGCCATTCAGCCAAAAACATTTGTCCAGGTCGAAAATGGCGTTACGGCGATTGATTTTGTCGATGTCGAAAAGCGAGAGGATTTCCTCCATCGTGAGCTTTTCACGATTCTCGCCGGGCGACCAACCGAGAAGGCAGAGGTAGTTGACAACGGCCTCCGGCGCGTAGCCGTGGTCCATGAAATAAGTGATGCTGGAGCCTCCATCGCGTTTGCTGAGTTTTTTCCCCTCGTGATTCAGGATCAGTGGAATGTGGCCGAAGATCGGCGGCTTCTCTCCCAGGGCCGTGTAGAGTTCGACATGCTTCGGCGTGTTCGAAAGGTGGTCCTCGCCGCGGATCACATGCGTGAGCTTCATTTCGATATCGTCCACGACATTCACAAAATGAAAAATCCACGAACCGTCAGGGCGGCGGATCGTCATGTCAGGGTGCGTCGCCGGATTCGACATGTCGAACTCGATACGCCCGCAGATCATATCCTCCACGACCACCGGCTTGCGCGGGGAGCGGAAACGAATCGCCCCACCATCCTCATACACATGGCCACCAGCCTCCAGGCGGGCGAGGTATTTCGTGTAGATGTCCGACCGCTCGCTCTGACGGTAAGGCCCGAAGTCCCCCCCCTTGTCTGGGCCCTCGTCCCAGTCCAAACCGAGCCATTTCAGCCCGTCATAGATGACCTGATGAGCCTCCGCCGTGTTGCGTTTTTCATCCGTGTCCTCGATGCGAAGGATGAATTTTCCACCATGCCGGCGGGCATAGAGCCAATTGAAAAGAGCCGTGCGCGCCCCTCCCACATGAAGATATCCGGTTGGAGAGGGAGCAAAGCGGGTGCGAACTGTCATGGCCACACGAAACGGGATTTCGCTGCGGAACTCAAGACTGGAAACCACTCAGTGCTTGGGAGCGGAGGCGATATGCCTTTTCAGGAAAGCCTGGAGGACCCCGGCTGGGCCTTTGTGCGAAGATGATGTAAGAGGACGCTACGCGCCGCTACCTGCAGCGTTGGCGAGACCGGCTTCTTCCGGAGGCAGGAAAGCTTGGAATCGGGCTTTATCGATGGCTTTCATGTAGGCTTCGTGCGGAGAGACGACACCAGCCAAGAGCTGCTCCCAGATGGCGTCGTCCATGAACTGCATGCCCTGGCTTTTGCCGGCGACGATGACATCCTGCAGCTTCTGGGTGGCGCCTTCGCGCACGATGGCTGAAACAGCGTTGTTCACGACGAGAATTTCGTTCACGGCCACGCGTCCGGAGCCGTCTTGTTTTTTCATGAGAAGCTGGGCAATAACGCCGCGCAGGGAAGATGCGAGCATGGTTCGCACTTGAGCCTGTTGATCGCTTGGAAAGACATCGATCATACGGTCCACGGTCTTCCGGGCGTTATTGGTGTGAAGGGTTCCAAAAACCAGAAGGCCGGTTTCGGCGGCGGTGAGTGCGAGGGAAATCGTTTCCAGATCGCGCATTTCACCGACAAGCACAATGTCGGCGTCCTCGCGGAGGGCGGCCTTGAGACCCACCGGAAAGGAGACTGCGTGCTCGGGCACTTCACGCTGGGTGATGATGCTTTTTTTATTGCGATGAACAAACTCGATTGGCTCTTCAATCGTCACAATGTGACGCGAGAAATTCGTATTGATGTAGTCGATAAGCGCCGCGAGTGTGGTGCTCTTTCCGGAGCCTGTCGGACCTGTTACAAGAACGATGCCACCGCGCATATGGCCGAAGGACTTGATCACCTCTGGCACACGCAGATCCTCGAGGGTTTTGATCTTTGTGGGAATGATCCGAAAGACGGCTCCATATCCGTGGGTCTGCTTCAGGTAATTGCAGCGAAATCGGTTCTCCTCGTTCATCTCATAAGCGAAATCCAAGTCCCCGTGCTCCTCGAAGCGCTGCCAGCGTTCGGGCGTGCAGATTTCGCTCAGCATGTAGCTCATCTCCTCGGAGGTAAGTGCCTCCTCGCGGATTGGCACGATCTCGCCGTGGCGGCGGACTTTGGGAGATTGCCCCTCGGCGAGATGCAGATCCGAGGCGCCGCTGTCGATGAGGACTTGGAAAAACTGGTCTATGTAAGGCATGGGTGGGGAGTTTTAAGGATAAAATTTTAAGTTTTCAGTGGGGCCTGTTGCATCCTCTCTGAGCGATTATTTCAAGCCGACGAGACGTTTCATGTCGGCTTCCTGCTCCGCGCGGTAAACGGCCTCCTCGGCGGAAATGACTCCGGCTTGGAAAAGCTCGGCGATCGAGTCATCCATGAGTTTCATGCCGAGTTTTTTTCCAGTTTGGATGATGCCCGGGAGCATGAAAGTCTTGGCCTCGCGGATTACATTTCCCACGGCCGGGGTGTTCATTAAAATCTCAATCGCCAGCGCACGGCCATTGCCGTCGGCTCGCGGCACGAGTTGCTGCGAAATAATTCCCCGGAGTGATTCGCTGACCATGATACGGATCTGATCACGCTGATCGGTGGGAAACACATCAAGCAAGCGGTCAAGGGTTCTTGCCGCATTGCTCGTGTGGAGGGTTCCGAGCACAAGATGGCCTGTCTCAGAGGCTGTGATAGCTAGAGAGATCGTTTCGAGGTCGCGCATTTCACCCACCATGATGACATCCGGATCCTCACGGAGGGCACCCCGCAGAGCGTTCGCAAAGGATTTTGTGTGGGTGTGGACCTCGCGCTGGGTGACATGGCAACTCTCCGAGGGAATGATATACTCAATCGGATCTTCCAGAGTGATAATGTGGTCGTGGCGGGAGCGATTGATTTGATCCACAAGCGCGGCGAGCGTGGTGCTTTTTCCGCTGCCGACAGAGCCGGTCACAAGAACCAGGCCGTTGTGGAATTCCGTGAGAAGCTTCAACTGCTCTGGCAGGCCCAATTCATCCATCGAGCGGATCCGGTCGCTAATGATTCGAAACACGAGATCAAAGCCGGTGCGTTGGCGCACAACGCTTGCTCGAAAACGTCCAATCTCCGTGGCGTAGGCGAAATCTACATCTCCCCGGCTGGCCAACTGCTCCAGCTGAGAGGATGAGAGAAAACTTCGCGCCAGACGCTCGGTATCGTCCGCGGTCAGAACATCCGCTTGACGCCAGATCGGCTCGAGAAGACCGAACCTCCGCCAGATCGGCTGGGAATTGACGCTCAGGTGAATATCCGAGGCGCCAGATTCTTTTCCGACAGCGAGGAACTGGTCGACGTGAGCCAAGCTGTGTGTGTCAGGGGTGGAGTCATCCATGGGCAGCAAATTTGAGAACCAATGACTATCCTCTTTCCAATACGCTCTCAACATCTAAGCGGCGCGATATTTTTTAATCGCGTCATAGTGGTGGCGGTTTCGGAGCAAAGACGCTACGTTTGCGAGTATGCAAAAAACACGCCTTTGGCTCATGTTCCCGGCACGCCATATTACACGTCCGATCCTTTGGGAACTCTCCAAAAAGTTCGAGGTCGTTACCAATATCCGACAAGCAAGCGTCACCGATGAAATCGGTCTGGTCTCGCTCGAGCTAGACGGTGAGAGGGAGGACATCAAAAAATCCATCACCTGGCTGGAAGAGAGCGGCATCAAAGTCGAACCGGTCGAAATCGGCACCATCGCAAGCTGAAGAGCGCCCCTCCTCGATGCGCCTGCTTCTTGTTGACGGCCACTATTATCTCTACAGGTCGTTTTTCGCCATTCGGGGCCTGAAAAATTCGCGCGGCGAACCAACGAATGCGATTTATGGGTTCATCAAGGCCCTGCGCAAGATGCTCGTCGATGTCAAACCAGACCGCGCCGCTGTGATCTGGGACGCCGGTCTCCCCGCCCGCCGCGTGGAACTCCAACCCGCTTACAAGCAGAACCGCTCCTCCATGCCCGATGATCTTCGTCCGCAAGAGGAATGGCTCCAAAAGAACATCCACCTGTTGGGAACAAAAAGCCTCGAACTCCCCGATACTGAAGCCGACGACCTCATCGCATCCTACACACGCGCCGCAAAACACGACGGAGCCGATGTGGTGATTGCCACAAATGACAAAGACATCTGGCAACTCGTGGACTCCAGAACTCACATCTACTCCACAAACAAGACGGACCTGAAAGAGACCGGCTTCGCTCTTCTCGGCCCTGCCGAGGTCGCTGAAAAATGGGGTGTCCCCGCGGCACGGATCGCCGATGTGCTCACCCTCACAGGCGACAGTTCGGACAACATTCCCGGCGTTCCTGGAATCGGTGGCAAGACGGCCGTTCAGTTGGTGAATTCCCACGGTCCCATCGGGAGGATATTGGAAAATCCAGCTCTTATCGAGAACCCCAAGCTGAGAGACAAAATCCTGACCCACCGGGACACGATCATCGCCAATCAGGAGATGGTTCGCCTGGACGACGACCTGCCATTGCCTGAGGATTGGCAGTCACTCGATATCCGACCACTGCACCTCGAGCTGATCGCTGCACTGCGCGACTGTGAATTCAAATCTTTGGTGAACGAGATCGAGGCGGAGTCACAGAAGACAGCTCCGGCAAGACAGGGCGAACTTTTCTAAACCCCAATCCGGGTGCTTGGGTTCGTTCTGTCCCGAAACCCATGATCAAAACCCGCTCATGATATTCGACGGCCGAACCCGCCTACGCTCGACCCTCGGCAATAAATCGTCGCTGGACTTCGAAGCGCACCGCGATTTCGAGGGAGGATTAGCCACGTCGGAGCCATTCGACGCCGAGCAGGACATCGATTCCCAGATAACCGCCGGCTTCGGAAATTTTCTCCTTGCGCATTTCCCAGCTCACCCGGCAGGCGCGCCCCTTGTATGTCTTTGGGGTGGCAAGCACGCGGTCTATTGCGGAATCCGTTTGCAGAAAGAAAAACGAACGCTCCGCGCCATCGTCGCCACGCAGCTTAAAGTGGGCGCAGTCCCTTTGATCGATGCATGAGAATATACCTTCGACCACTTGGCCCCTCTGTCCATTCCTCACTTCGGAAAGTGCTCGGGCATATCGCTGGATTTCCGAGGCCAAACGCTCGGCCAGGCTTGCGTAGTCTTCACCATGCGCCACGAAAGAGGGGTCGCTTGAAATCCATCTCACAATTTTGCCACTCTGAAGATGGATTCGGTCTTCGACGGTTCCTCCGTTTTTTTTTGATCGTGCTTAAAACAAAAACAGGCCGTCCATTCTTCAGTTGGAACTCATACCTTCCGGCTCCGCTGAGTCCCGGCGACGCCTCGATTTTGCACAGCTTCCGGCCATCAAACCATCCTCTCAGGGCAATAGTTTTGTCCCTGTCGATCAGGGTGGCTGAAACTTTATCAAGACCTGCCGAGCGATTATTGGTTCGCACATCGCTCTGGGCTTGTCTCGACAAATCGGTCTCTCCGAGGCCATCCAAGAGGAAAGCACTGACCGCAGCCACAAAAATAGAAAGCAGATTTGTTAAAGTGTTTCTCATAATGCGTATATCGAAACGGCAAGATGCATCATGGATGAATTTTCAACAGGTCCAACTCAAGAAAATCTTTTCATTCGACTCCGCCGCTCAACCCTGTCTCGCGATCAACAGACCGTCACATTCCACTGTCACATTCCACTTGCAGCAGACCTGAAAAAAAGTCATTAAACCTCTGATTGAGTCAACATTTGAAATAAAAATGCGTCCTGTCGTTCTCCTTGTCTCGCTTCTTGTCTGGTTGGCCAGCGATGCCTCTGCCCAAAAACTCCGCGTCGCCACGCGCGATATCGAGCCGTTTTCTTTTGAGCAAGACGGTCTCCGAAAGGGATTTGCAATAGAGTTATGGAATAACGTCGCAAGCGAATTGAAGCTCGAATACGGCCTGAGCCAGGTCGCCAGCGCAAAAGAAATGGTTGAAGCACTTGAAAACAAAACCGCTGACGTTGCCGTCGGAGCTCTCAGCATCACGGCTGAACGGGAAAAGCTGATCGATTTCTCGCAGCCATTCTATGAATCAGGTCTGCAAATCGCGGTTTCCAAAAAAGCGGGAGGACTCACCGACCCGATTTTCGCCATCATTCAGAAACTGATTAGTTGGGAACTTCTAACCGGATTGGGAACTGCCATCTTGATCATGTTTATCATTTCCCACCTTGTTTGGCTCTACGAACATCCCGTCAACGAGGAAATGTGGCCACGGTCTTACTTGGCCGGAATCGGGGAATCCTTCTGGTGGACGCTGAGCATTTTTCTTGTCGGCGGCGCGGATAACAAAGGGCCGATAGGCTTGGGCGGACGCATCGTGGCCACGATCTGGATGCTTGCCAGTGTGATTGCAGTATCCCTCTTGACAGCCTCCCTCAGCGCGGTCCTGACGGTCAGTTCGCTCACCGGGGACATCAATGGACCAAACGACCTTCCAGGCCGCGAGGTCGCCACTGTCGTTGGCAGCACCTCGGAAACGAAGCTCCGCAACATGGGAACGGATGGCGGAGGAAAAGTGAAATTGACCGTTTTCCCCGACATACCAGCCTGTCTCAACGCCCTCAAGCGTGGGAGCGTCCAAGCTGTCGTTTTTGATGCACCTATTCTGAGATACTACATCAACAAACTCGGCCCGGAGGATTTTGTTCTCACTGGTCCTCTATTTGAAAGGAACAATTATGGATTCGGTCTTCAGCAGGACAGTCGCTTGCGCGAACAGATCAATCTTGTTCTTCTCAAGCTCAACGAAAACGGCGTAACGGATGATCTCAAGAAAAAGTGGTTCGGCGAATTGAATTAGAGACTTCAACCCAAAACGGAGATTGAAAGAATCTTGGGGCGCGGTGATGCCTATAGGAAAAGAAGCAGTGGAATGCCGGTTTGATCTTTCAACCTACTATCGCTTTAGCAAGCCGCGATGAGTCGGGAACGTGGGTATCGAAGGCGGCTAGAACGCACCCTGCAGGGGAAGGGTGAGTGCCGCCGAATAAACTGAAAAACTTTCAAGAGGGCGCAATTCCTTTCGTGTTTCATCAAATGCATCAAGCGCCAAATGAGGGCCACAGAGAGTTCGCATCCGACGCAAAGCGTCCGATCCTTCAATGTTGGAAATTATCAAAACATTCAAGCGTGCAGAATATCCGGATTCAGGACGATCAAAAATGAACCAGAATACAGCGATTTCAGTTCATTCGCCGGACTCGGGTTCTACTCAGTGCTCAGCTTCACCGGATGAAGAGTTTCTCCAGGCGCCAGAGAGAGTCATTTTGCGGCGCGGGATTGAGATATTTCCGAGTAAATATGCTCCGACGGGCAGTTTGGAGTAGAAACAATAAATGACAATCGCTTCGAATCAAACCATTACGTTGGCGCGGAATGTGCTTGCAGCAGCAGCATTCATGCCCAAGTCTGAGCGTCATCTATGGCAGGCATGCAACAAGTCGCAAAGATGGCGCTTCAACAGTCGCTGTCGCCTCAAATGCAGCAAAGCCTGCATGTCCTGCAAGCCCCGCTGGCCGAACTCAGGCAACTTGTGGATACGGAGCTACGGGCAAACCCGGCCTTGGAGGAGCTGGTCCCCGAAAGATCGACGGAGATCGCGTCCGAGCAACCCACCCCTATGGAGGAGCAGTGGAACGAATACTACACGCAACGCGGGTCCGGCGAGACCTGGACGCGCGAGGCCCTCGAGAGGCGCCAGCATTTTCTGGATTCGCAAGTGCGCCCGCCGACGCTCACCGAGCACCTTCTCGAGCAACTGCAAACCGCATCCTGGCCGAAGGAGGACGCGCGCATCGCGCTGGAGATCATCGGCAATCTGGATGAAGGAGGATATCTTCGTTCGACCATCGACGAAATCGCCGCCGAATCGGATGGCCTGCCGGACGAGGTCGAGCGCGTTCTTCAGAGTGTGCAAGAATTCGACCCCCCTGGTGTTGCGGCGAGGAATCTCGCCGAGTGCCTTCTTTTGCAACTCAAAAGACAAGGTCGCCAATACTCCACGGAGACACGCATCGTCCGGCACTACCTCGACGAACTCGGTCGCAAAAAAATCAATGAAATTGCCAAGGCCCTTGATTTGGATCCCAAGGAAATCCAGCATGCAGCGGAGTTGATCGCACGCCTGGATCCCATGCCCGGCAGGGCCTATGCGGCGGATACCAATCAAGTCGTCACGCCCGAAGTCATCGTGGAATTTGACGGCGAAGACTACACCGTAAGCCTGAACAGCGACGAAATCCCGCGCCTCCGGATTTCAGATTCCTACAAGGACATGCTCGCCGGTTCCTCGAAAGAAGTCCGTGAATACCTGCGCGACAAAATCCGTGGTGGGAACTTTTTCATTAAAAGCATCCAGCAGCGCCAGCAGACGATCTTGAATATCGGCCGTGAAATTGCCATGCGTCAGCGTGAATTCATGGAGCGGGGCCCGTCGCACTTGAAACCCATGACCATGAGCCAGGTGGCCGATGCCGTTGGCGTTCACGAAACCACAGTCAGCCGGGCCGCAGCCGGGAAGTTCATTTCAACGCCGCAGGGAATTTTTGAGATGAAGTATTTCTTCACCCACGGCTACACCAACAGCGACGGGGAGGGCGTGAGTAATGAGAGCGTCCGGCAAGCGATCGCACAGATCGTGCGAGAAGAAAACACCAAGAACCCCCACAGCGATCAGGATATCGTCAAGATGCTCTCGGACCGCGGCCTCGGTGTGGCCCGCCGCACAGTCGCGAAATACCGGGAACAGCTCGGCATACTCCCGAGCCATCTCCGAAAAGCGTTTTGATTCATCCGCGCTTTTTTCGGGTCGCCTTCGCGTAGGTGGCTTTTTTTCGAGTGGGCGGCCCCCCGGTGCCAGTGGTGCCGTTTTTGAGTTCCGCAATCTGGTCGCGAAGAAGGGCCGCACGCTCATATTCCAAACGCGATGCTGCATCGGCCATGTCGAGCTCAAGCTCCCGAATCAGCTCGACAGCGTCGAAGCCAGCCGAGTCCTCACGCAGGATGCCCTGCTCGACCTCGCGGCCTTTGACAATCACATGCAGGCTCTCCTGCACGGCCCGGACGACACTGCGGGGTGTGATGCCATGAAGTTGGTTATGGGTTTCCTGGCGGTTGCGGCGGTATTCCGTGATGTCGATAAGATCACGCATGCTCCCGGTAACGGTGTCGGCAAATAAATAAACCTCGCCGTTGAGGTGCCTCGCAGCACGGCCTGCGGTTTGAATCAAGCTCGTCCGGCTGCGCAAATACCCCTCCTTGTCGGCATCGAGTATGCAAACCAGTGAGACTTCGGGTAAATCCAGTCCCTCACGCAGAAGATTAATGCCAACGAGAACATCGCAATCCCCCGCGCGGAGGGTGCGAAGGATTTCCACACGCTCGATGGTGTCGATGTCGCTGTGGAGGTAGCGCACGCGGAGTCCGATTTCGCGAAGATAGTCGGCCAAGTCCTCAGCGGTTTTTTTCGTGAGCGTGGTAATGAGCACACGCTCGCCAAGTTCGATACGGCGTCGGCAAAGTTCGATGGTCTCATCGATTTGCGCCTTCAGCGGGCGGATCGTGATTTTAGGATCCAACAGGCCGGTGGGACGAATAATTTGCTCCACCACAAGTTTTGAGCCGGGCCTTGTCACATCGAGCTCCTGATCGGATGGGGCGGCATGTTTCCATCCCACCGCCTTGCCGCCCTCGCCGAATTTGTTTTCGGGGTTGGCAATCCACCCCGTGTTGCCAACGATGCTGTTGTTGATCTCGAACCCGCCCGGCGTGGCACTGACATAAACAAGTTGGTTGGCCATTTCCATGAACTCGCTGAAATTCAGGGGACGGTTGTCGAGAGCACTGGGCAGGCGAAATCCATACTCCACAAGCACGCTCTTCCGGGAGCGGTCGCCCGCATACATTCCGCCAATCTGGGGAACCGTGGCGTGGGATTCGTCGATGACCAAAAGATGGTCCTTGGGCAGAAAATCCATGAGCGTGTATGGACGAGAACCCGGTGGACGACCGGTGAGGTGCCTCGAATAATTTTCAATGCCATTGCAGAAACCCATCTCCTGCATCATCTCCAAATCGAACTCGGTTCGCATGCGAATGCGCTGTGCTTCAATGAATTTGCTCTGCCGCTCAAAATCGGCCACCCGCGCCTCCAGCTCCGAACGGATTCCCGACATTGCCGAGCGGAGTTTTTCGTGGGGTGTCACAAATTGCTTCGCGGGAAACAAAGTGAATGTCGTGAGCGTGGCGCTGGCATGGCCCGTGAGGGGATCAAAGACGCTGATTCGATCAATTTCATCCCCGAAAAACTCCACCCGCACCGCCTCGTCATCGTTCTGCGCCGGGTGGACCTCTACTACATCCCCGCGAACACGGAATTTCCCGCGACCGAAAGCGATGTCGTTCCGCTCGTAAAGCATCTCGACGATTTTGGTGAGGAACTCCTCCCTCGTGAGGCGTTGCCCTGGATGGATCGTGAGGAGCATTTGCAAAAAATCCTCCGGCGACGCCAATCCATAGATGCAGGACACGCTGGCCACGATGATCGTGTCCCGGCGGGTCAACAGCGAACTGACGGCCGAGAGGCGCAGGCGCTCGATCTCCTCGTTGATCGAAGAGTCCTTCTCGATGTAGGTATCCGATCGCGGAATGTAAGCCTCCGGCTGGTAGTAATCAAAGTAGCTCACAAAGTATTCCACCGCATTGCGGGGGAAGAACTGCTTGAACTCGCTGTAGAGCTGCGCGGCGAGCGTCTTGTTGTGCGACATGATGAGTGTCGGTCGCCCCAATTCCTGGATCACATTGGCCGTGGTGAAGGTCTTTCCCGAGCCCGTGACTCCCAAGAGGGTCTGGTGGCGGTTGCCTGCGGACAGCGACCTGGTCAAACCGGAAATCGCCCGCGCCTGATCTCCCTGCGGACTGTATTTCGATTCCAGTTCAAAAACCATAGTTGGCCAGTATCGACGCCCCTCAACAGGAACGCAATAGATGGTATGAAACAACCGCGTGGAGGTTGGCGTTGCTTTTGCCCACGGCCTTTGGCTTATTGAGTTCGACCAACAATGATCGTGCATCCCGAAACGCCGCTGCCCTCACCCTGCCGCATCGTGGTATTCCGCCAACTTCCATGATCGGCCTTATCGCCCATGCGGAAAAACCCGAGGCTGCCGACGTGGTGCGCGAGCTGGTGGCCGAGCTCGGGCGGCACGAGCTGCCATTTCTGCTCCACAAGAACACGGCCCCGCTGGCCGGGATGACTTCCGATTTTAATGAAAGCGCGCTTGCCGAAAGATGCGAGCTTCTGGCCGTGATCGGCGGGGATGGCACTATTCTGCGCGTCGTCCAGCGCATCACCACCCGACTGCCGGTTGTTTTTGGAATCAACATTGGGGCTCTCGGCTTCCTGACCTGTCTTGGCTCAAGCGAAATCCGCCGGGCTGTGGAATGCATCGCGAATGCCGATTATGCCATCAGCCGCCGCGCGCTTCTCAAAGCCGTGCTGACTCAAAAATCGGGTTCTGCCAGCACACTCTTCGCGCTGAACGATGTGGTCGTAAGCCGGGGAGAACGCTCCCAGCTCGTGCAAATGAGAGTCCGCCTCGGAGGTGTCCCGCTGACCGATTACAATGCCGATGGACTGATCGTCGCAACTCCCACGGGCTCGACCGCCTATTCCCTCTCTGCCGGGGGCCCCATCCTGATGCCGGAATCGGGAGGCTTTGTCATCACACCGATCTGTCCCCATGTGCTCGCAAACCGCTCGGTGGTGGTGAGCGACCATTCGGTTGTGGAAGTGCAACTCGCCAAGCCTGGGCAGGTGGCTTTCGTCTCGGTCGACGCCCAAAGCTGGTTCCGCATTTCCGAGGGGGACTCGCTGGGATTGGAAAAAAGTGATCGTGTGTTGCCTCTGGCCATGCTGCCCGAGAGGCCGTTCGCGGAAGTCCTCCGGCGCAAACTCAAATGGACGGGAAGCAACATATGATCTCCATTCGACAAATCCTCCAACCCGGCCACATCAACCTTTCCCTCTCCTGCAACGCGCTTGAGCCTGCCGTGGCGGAAGTGCTGGCCTCGCTCAGCGGGGACATCCGAATTCTTCAATGGAACCCATTCAGGGAATCCGTGCTCGAACGCAACGCACCCGCCATCGATGCCGAGGGTTGTGGAATTGTCATCGCCCATGGAAGGACGGATGCCGTCAGTTCCTTGGTTATGGCCGTAGGCCGCTCCAACGAAGGAATGCCATCGCTTCACTCCACGGAAACCATCCGGCTGGTGTTTGTGGCCGGAATTCCATCCGCCCTGAACAGCGAGTATCTGAGAATCGTTGGAACTATTGCGCGTCTCTGCAGCCAAGGGGAACTCGTCCAAAAGCTCCTCTCAGCCACTAGCCCCGCCCAGTTTTTGGATGTCCTCTGCTCGGCTGAAGCCAGCCTCTAAACACGATAGATAGCTCAACGCTTCAAGGAAGATCCAAGCACCACACGGAATCCGAAGCTCGAGAAACGAGAGTCCTGATGGCCGAGATCATTACGAAAAGAGGATTTCAGGCGGTCTTGATAGCCATTGAACCACGACGCCCCGCGCAAAACGCGACACTCTTGCGTGCGGTCGATAAAATCCTGACACCACTCCCAAACATTTCCGCCGAGATCATAGATTCCAAATTGATTGGCTGCAAAACTCCCCACCGGGGAGGTGAACTCATACTGATCCACGCCCAATTCCGCCGAGTAATTGCCCGCATTCTCAGGGGGAGGCCAATTTGTTCCCCAAGGGTAACCATCCAAAACTCCACTGCGCTGGGCTGGAGTATTTCCCTCCTCATGGGGAAGACCTACAGCAGCGCTCCATTCCAAGTCAGAAGGAAGACGGTAAATCTGGCCCTCCGGCAATTGACCCAGAGCACGCTCCTTTTCAGTGAGCCAATCGCAGAAGTCTGATGCTTCCCGCCAAGTCACACTGACCACCGGGTGTTCAGGTCCCGATGAAGAACACTGATCCGGCATCGCGATGTTTTTTTCGGTTGCAAAAATGGAAAAATCTTTAACGCGTGTCGGCCAGATACAAAAGAGCGTCGGAAACCTCGGGACATGCACAAAAGGCATGCCCAAACAGTTTGTGAAAGGGTGGCTCATGGGCGAGTTGTTGGTTGCGGAGAGATGGCTCATAAAGGATCCAAGTTTTAAGCGCCAAAGCTGGAGAGTGGCGATGATTTTTTAACCCATCCCAAGTGGACGCAAGGCCACCAAGTTGATTACACCCATTCATGCTTGTGAGCAAAACAACACGAGAGGGACTTGCTCCCGCATCACGTGAATCGCTTGTCCAGAGCTGTATGGCGGCTCAAGGCTTTGGCATGGCACACGGCTGTTTGAAGAGCTTTTTTCTGGCCTGTGAGGACGACGAGACGGCGGCCGCGCGTGATGCCTGTATAGATGAGATTTCTCTGAAGAAGGAGATATTGCTGCATCGCGAGCGGCATCACGATGGCGGGAAACTCGGAGCCTTGGCTTTTGTGGATCGTAATGGCATAGGCGAGTGAAATCTCATCAAGTTCGTTGAAATCGTAGATGACCTCTCGTCCATCGAAAGCGATGACCACCTCTCGCTCGAAGTCGTCAATTTTGAGAATTTCTCCAATATCCCCGTTGAAAACCTCCTTGTCATAATTATTGCGTGTCTGGATGACTTTGTCTCGCATGCGGAATTCCCAGCCGAATTTGTGGACACCAGGGTCGCCTTCGCGTTTCGGATTGAGGCGGTCTTGGAGCAGCCGGTTCATTTGAACTGTGCCGAGTGTTCCCCGGTTCATGGGGCAGAGCACTTGGATGTCGTGCCGTGGATTCAGCTTCCACTTTTTAGGAATGCGCTCCGCCACCAGTTCCAAAATGGTGGAGGCGATGGATTCGGGTTCCTCGCGTTCGATGAAGAAGAAATCCGAGTCCTTTTCAGTCTCTGGCATCGTGCCGCTGTTGATGCGGTGGGCGTTGACAATAATGCGGCTTGTCGAGGCTTGGCGGAAAATTTCGGTGAGGCGCACCACAGGCACCGCCCCGCTGTTGATAATGTCTGTAAGCACAGCTCCAGCCCCCACGCTCGGCAACTGATCCACATCCCCGACCAGAATCAAATGCACGCGATCGGGCAGGGCTTGGAGGAGCCTCGACATCAACTGCACATCGAGCATGGAGGCCTCATCGGCCACGAGAAGGTCGCAATCCAGCGGGTTCGATGGATTGCGGGCGAAACCGGAATTCTGGTATTCGAGGAGGCGGTGGATGGTTTTGGCCTCCAGTCCGGTGGTTTCGGAGAGTCGCTTCGCCGCACGACCGGTCGGTGCGCAGAGGAGACATTTCACATGCTTTGCACGGAGGAGAGTGAGAATCGAATTGACCAGAGTCGTCTTGCCAACGCCTGGTCCGCCAGTGATGACGAGCACACGGGAACGCAGGGCACGCCTAAGCGCCTCGGCCTGACTCGGAGCGAGGTCGATGGATTTCTTTTCCTTGAGCCAGACGAGTGCTTTGTCGGCATCGATGACGGGATAGTCCGCAGGCAGCGCGGCCATTTTCGAGAGGCGCGCGGCAACCTCAATCTCAGCGCGGTGGAGGGATCGGGGAAAAATGAGATCTTCACCGGATAGGGCATCCTCCACCAATTCCCCCTCGGCGATCAAATCCGTCAGGGCGTGCTGGAGAATAAGGAAATCCATCTCTAATATTTCGGCTGCCTGTTTCAGGAGGATGTCCCTGGGAAGGGCGCAATGTCCATTGCTGGAGGCCTCGGCAAGCACATGGGCGAGCCCGGCACGCGCACGCAGAACCGAATCCCGGGGAATACCGAGCTTGCACGCTATGTCATCCGCTGTCTTGAAACCGATCCCCGTGATATCACGAGCCAGAAGATAGGGATTGGTCCTCACCTTTTCCACCGCATCGTCGCCGTAGGTTTTGTAAATCCTCACTGCGCGGCTGGTGCTCACCCCGTTGGAGTGCAGGAAAACCATGATCTCCCGCACGATCTTCTGCTCGGCCCAGGCTATGCGGATTGTGCGCCGCCGCTCGGAGCCAATTCCTCTCACCTGCTCGAGCCGCCCGGACTCGCGGTCGATGATGTCGAAGACTCTTTCGCCGAATGTTTCGACGAGCTTCTTCGCATAAACAGGACCGATGCCTTTGATCAGGCCGCTGGCGAGGTATTTTTCAATTCCCTCGCGGGATGTCGGAGTGCTGGTCTGGAGGATTTCCGCCTTGAGCTGCAGGCCGTGGTCCCTGTCCTGAATCCAGGACCCCTCGGCGGTGAGCCACTCGCCGGCATTGATACTCGAGGCGTTGCCGACCACGGTTACCAAATCACGCTGTTTATCGAGCTTAACCCTCAGAACGCAGAATCCAGTCTCCTCATTATGGAAGGTGACTCGTTCGATCAATCCGGATACACAGCTCATATCGCACGCCGTTTTTTAAGAAGACATCCACGCACCACATAAAGGAAAACCCCCATCGGAAGAATGGCCACAAGCGGCCACAAACCGGTCATCGGAGGAAGCGCCTTCTGAACCTCCACATCGAAAGAAACTCCAGTCGTCAATCGATCGCGTGAAATGGAAATGCCCAAGTCCCAAAGACCCGGCTCGGGAATGCCAACCATCGCGGAATAAAGGAGTCCATTGCCAGAGTGTCCTTGAAGGGCTTTAACGGCTTGGCCGGGCGAAATACAACCCAAGCCTCTCCAAGCCAACTCGGGGCTGGGTCGACTTAATTTGTTCAAGCGAAACGTCACCACCGCATCAATGACAGGTCGCCTGGTTTCCTCTTGCTCGAGAAAGACACCGAGATCAGCCAAACCGGCGCGCAGAGGCGATGGATTCCCGAACAAAACAACCCGGTAGCCACCCACCCGTTTCTCAGCCAGCACACGCCCCCCGTCGGCTTGGAGAGCCATCGGCAGCAACACCGCTAAAAGCCAACCCGCCCCGAACAACCGAATGGTTCGACACAACGGCTTGGCTGGCGATGGAATCACCCAAGCAGTCTATGACGTCGGCGTCTCCGGAAAAGCCCGGAAACGTCGGACGGCATTGAATGTTGTGAATTACTCCGCCAGCGGCATATTGGCAGGCATTCCACTTTTTCTCATGCGAATCGCACGCTGGTTCATTTACGGATTCCCGGTCTTTCTTCTCCTGCTTATTGCCATCTCTCTCTGGAATTCCGCGAAGCTGACCTCGGAAAAGAAAAACGAGATGTCCTTGGGCGTGCTCGGCGAGCCATCGACGCTAAATCCCATCCAGCAAGCCGACAGCGCTGCGTCGCAGGTGGCAGGTTCGATTTTCAACGGACTGCTGAAATACAACGCAGACCTTGAGATTATCGGCGACCTGGCTGAGTCGTGGTCGCTCGACCAGACGACGACACTCGTCTTTCGTGACTCCGACTCGGCGCTTGCAGCGAAGGCTCAGATCGAATCCCAGCGTGAGCAATGGGCCAAATGGACATTGGATCAAATCACGGTCTCGAACCGTGAGCTACGCCTTCATTTTCAAGAACCCGGTCTGGAAGCATCCAAAAGCATCGCATCCCTAATCCCTGACGAGTCTTTGGAACCTCTTGTCACCCTGCGGATCGAGTTGAAGAATAATGCAGCCGACACCTTGCGCCGACTCTCGGAGGCCATGCCAGCGGGAGCCATGATCCGCACTTGGGTGGAAAGCGGCGCTGCCTTTGAAGTCACAGTGAATCCATCCCTCCAGGCAAAGATCGAAACTTGGCTCGCGGCAAACGGTGGCGGCACGGTGACACCCGGCGATTCCGTCCCCTTCCTTGCGGAGCCGCAGGTCGTTTTTCACCTCCGAAAAAATATCCGTTGGCACGATGGCGCGCCATTCACCTCTCGGGATGCAGCGTTCACTTACCACGCCATCATGGACGACTCGACGGCCTCCCCCCGCAAGCCGGACTTTGATTTGATTCTGAATGTCGAGACCCCGGACCAGCACACCTTTTGCGTTACCTACCGCAAGCCCTACTCCCCCGCGCTTGAGAGTTGGATGATTTCGTTGCTTCCGTCCCACTTGCTCGAAGGCAAGTCCCAGTCGTGGTGGACTGAGAATTTCAACCGCAAGCCGATCGGCACAGGGGCTTTTCGCTTTGCCGAGTGGAAAACAAACGAGTTCATCCGCGTCGAGCGGAACCCCGATTTCTTCGACGCACCAGGTCCTTGGCTGGATGGGATCGTGTATCGCTTCATGCCCGACCAGCTCACGTTGCGGCTGGCTTTTGAAACCCGGCAGGTTGACTTCTGGAGCGCGGAGCCATGGACGGTCAACGCGTTTGTGAACGACCAGCGCTTCGATGTTTTTACAAGCCCCACCAGCAGCTACACCTACATTGGCTGGAACCTGAAAAGACCCCTGTTCCAAGATCCTCGGGTGAGACGGGCGCTCGCCCATGCGGTGGATGTGCCGTCGATGGTCCGATTCATTCTTTACGGGCATGGCCTGCAGAGCACGGGCCTCTTCACGCCGCAGATGTGGTTTTTCGATCCGCAAATCAAGCCCTTCGCCTATGATCCGGGGAAGGCCCGTGCGCTTCTGGCCGAAGCCGGATGGAAGCCCGGACCTGACGGAATACTGGAGAAAAATGGCGAGAGGTTTTCCTTCACGCTGATCACGAATAATGGAAACGAAGTGCGCCGCGACATCGCCACGCTCACTCAGGATGGACTCAGACAGCTTGGTATTGAAGTGAAAGTGGAGCTCTACGAATGGGCGGTCTTTTTGAAGAACCACATCAACAAAGGCGATTTCGACGCCATGGTCCTCGGCTGGTCGCTTGGCGGAGGTTACGACCAGTTCCAAATCTGGCATTCTTCCCAAACAAACCCCGAGCAGCTCAATGTCGTGGGCTACAAAAGCGCCAGAGCCGACCACCTGCTCGAAGACATTCGGCAGGAATACAACCGCGAAAAGATCATTCGTATGGCAAGCGAGCTGCAACGCACGATCTATGACGACCAACCCTATCTGTTCCTTTATGTCCCGGAGGGCACGAGCGTGATGTGGAAGAATGCCTACCGCATTCGCCGACCTGACGGGCACGGCGGCTGGATCGACTCGGAGGTCGAGATGACCAAGGCCGGATGGGCATATTGGTCCGACTGGTTCTACCGTCCCGAGTTCGCGGAGCGTCTTCCGTCGGCTAGAAACCTTTGAACAGGTTGGTGCAGAAATAAAGGTAGGCCAGGACGGCAAACCCCATGATCACGACGGCTGGAAACAAAAGATTCAACCAACGCATTTCTGCGGCCTCTTCCTGAAGACGGCGGAGTTTCTGGGTGTCGGCAGAGGGGTTCGAGAGGGCTTCGTTGGCCTTGCCCAATGCAAATCGAAGGTGCTCGATCAATTCATCGTAGGACTGATATCTCTTGTCCGGGTTTTTGGACATCATGCGATTGATGACATAGGCGGTTTCGTTGCACACGTCTGGAGCAAAGGCCTGCAGACTCACCGGGCGGCTCTTGAGTTGCTTGAGAGCAACCAAAGAGGCATTCTCGGCTTCGTAAGGAGGCCGACCGGCCATGGCATGAAAAAGGGTTCCTCCAAGGCTATAGATATCGCTGCGGAAGTCCTCGGGCAATTCATCCAACTTTTCAGGGGCTACATAGTAGGGTGTGCCCCAAATTTCATTCCGGGAAGTTGCCGCGCCGGTCGCCACGACGGCCAGACCGAAATCAACCAACTTTACGGTGGAGCTGTCGGCAAAGAGTATATTGGCTGGCTTGATGTCCCTGTGAATCAGACCAAGCTCCATGGCCGCTTTCAGGCCCTGTGCGACTTGAATCCCCACTTCAAGTGCCAAGATCTCGGAAACCATGCCCTTGTCTTGCATGAGATCGTGGAACGAGCCGCCACCCAGCAGCTCCATAGCGATGAAAAACTGGGAGCGGGTTTCGCCAAAATCAAAAATTCTGACGACATTCGGGTGGTTGATCTGAGCGGTTGTGCGCGCTTCATAGGCGAGCTTTTCGGCCTCCGATTGAAGGTTCTCGCCATCGATTTTCAGCACCTTCAAAGCAACCTCCCGGTCCAGAATCAAATCGCGGGCGCGATAGGCCGTTCCCATCCCACCGACACCGAGAATTTCTGTGATTTGAAATTGATTAAACGTCGAACACGCCTTGAAGAAGTGCCCACACTCAGTGCACATGACATCCGAAAAAGCCTTCTGACCGGACAGGTCCAATGAAGCTTGGCAATTCGGACAGGCCTCCGAGTAGGTGGGCTGTTCGCCAGAAAATGCCGAGTTAGGTTGTTCCATAGAATACTGGGATGGCGAATTAAACCTTAGTTTAGTTACCCTATTCTTCGCCAGCGAAGCAATGGAAAAGCGAAATGGGAGTTGCCGGGTCTCCAGAATCAGATTTAGTTTCTCACTCCTATGGGAAGACAATGGCTCCACGCCAAACGAGAAGTCGCAAATCTGAAAAAAGGCCAAGTCGTTGGCAAATTGGTCAAGGAAATGATGGTCGCCGCCAAGTTGGGTGGGCCGGATATCGAGGGAAATGCCCGACTGTATGCGGCTGTGGAAAAGGCCCGCAAAGCCTCTGTGACACGCGATGTCATTGAACGCGCCATTAAAAAAGGTGCCGGGATCGGTGACGAAAAACTCACTCTCGAAACTCTCGTGTTCGAGGGCTACGCCCCGCACAAGGTTCCTGTCATTGTGGAGGCCCTCACGGACAACGTGAACCGCACCGCGCCGGAAATGCGCGTGCTTTTCAAAAAAGGACAGCTCGGCACGGCGGGTAGCAACAAGTTCCTCTTCGACCATCTCGGGATCGTCGAGGCCCACCACCCGGATGTCTCGATCGACCCGGAGGAGGCGGCGATCGAAGCCGGAGCGAATGATTTCGCCCTGCTCGAAGAGGGCGAAAATGATGACATTCCCGCTGGAACAAAAGGAGTCAAATTTCTCACCGAACGCACGGCGACAGCCACCGTGTCGAAGTGGCTTGCGGAGCATGGCTGGACCATTGTCACCAGCGAACTCGGCTACATTGCGAAACAATTTCCCCAGCTCACAGATGAGCAACGCACGGAAGTCGGTGAGTTTTTGCAGGCTTTGGAGGACAACGATGATGTCCACCGCGTCTGGGCGGCGCTGAAATAGCCTGCCATGGAGGACACCGCGACGCGCCTGGTCGAGCGCCTGAGAGCGGCCGGGCACGAGGCGTTCTTTGCCGGGGGATGCGTGCGCGACAGGCTTCTCGGCAAGGAGGCGCATGACATCGACATCGCCACCAGTGCCAAGCCCGTCGAAGTCCAGGCCCTGTTCCCGCGCACGGTCGCGGTGGGAGCGGCGTTCGGGGTCATCGTCGTTCTCGAAGACGGCTGGGAATTCCAAGTCGCGACCTTCCGTTGCGACGGGAGCTACAAGGACGGGCGGCATCCCGAGTCGGTCTCATTCACAAACGCCGAGGGGGATGCCAAGCGACGGGATTTCACCGTCAATGGGCTTTTTTATGATCCTTTGGAAAAACGGGTGATCGATTTTGTGGGAGGCCAAGCCGATCTCAAGGCAGGAATCTTACGCTGTATCGGGAATCCCGGAGAACGCTTCTCCGAGGACAAACTGCGCCTGATCCGGTGTGTGAGATTCAGCGCATCCTTGGGTTTCCAAATCGAAGAAAAGACATGGCAGGCCGTCCGCGCCATGGCGCCGCAAATAACAGTCGTGAGCGCCGAGCGGCTGCGCGAGGAATTGGTGAAAATCTTTACTCAACCCACACGCGTGAAGGGCTTTGATTTGCTGGACTCAAGCGGTCTGCTCGATGTCCTTTTGCCGGAGGTCACGCTGATGAAAGGCTGCGAGCAACCGCCCGATTTCCATCCGGAGGGGGATGTCTTCGTTCACACGCGTCTCATGCTCTCTTTGTTGCCGCCCGAGGTTTCCGTTCCGCTCGTTTTCTCGGTTCTACTCCACGACACCGGAAAACCGGCTACCTTCCGTCGCGATGAGACCGGACGCATTCGTTTTAACGGTCATGAAAGCGTGAGCGCGGAGATCACCGCCGCCATCTTCGAGCGGCTCAGGTTTTCAAATGCGGAAACAGAAGCGACCGTGGTGGCCGTCAAAAACCACATGTCATTCAAGGATGTGAAGAACATGCGTGTGGCGACTCTGAAGCGGTTTCTGGCACGCCCGACCATCGAGGATGAACTGGAATTGCACCGCGTCGATTGTCTGGGTTCGCACGGACTCTTGGACAACCACGCGTTTTTGCGAGCCAAGCAGGTGGAATTTTCCAATGCGCCGCTGATCCCTCCGCCACTCATCACCGGACGCGATTTGATCGCTGCGGGAAGAAAGCCCGGTCCTGAATTCAAAAAAATTCTTGATGCCGTTCAAGGCATGCAGCTGGAGGGCAGTCTCACGACTCCAGAGGAGGCTCTGAGTTGGGTGGAGGCTCAAACCGAATTCCGGGACGCATAATCCGGCAAACGATCCAAGCCACGAGAAAAGACAGCGTGATCGAAACCGCCACATCCGAGGGATGGTGCGCTCCGATCACGACACTGGACCAGGCCACCACGCCCGCGGCTGCCAAAGCAGGAAGACCCCATACGGGCGAGGTGATGGCAATCACTGCGGCGAAACCAAAAGCTGTGGCCGTATGACCGGAAGGGAATGAATTGTAGGCAGGGACACCAATGAGGAACCGGCCATGATGATAGGGACCATAGAAACCCTGCTCGATCTTGGGACTCTCCCTCGGGCGGGTGCGACCCGTGGTGAGCCTCGAGGCGTTTGCAACCATTCCGGCCAGCGTGGATGCAAGCATCGCCGCAAGAAGAATGCGACTCCAACGACGACTGCCTCGCAGCTTGGCGATGACAAATCCGATGGCTCCAGCCACCATGATGGGTGGCCAATCCCCCCAGACACGGATTTTTCCATAGACTTTGGCTTCCGTTGTTTTTTGCCAGTTGTCCCCCTGCTCACCGAGGAGATGTTCGCGAATGGGGTGATCCCATTGGAAAGCCAAGAAAGATAACACGGCGCCAAGAGCCACAATCAGTAAAGGAACGCGGTAGGACTGAAGATTCATAGCATTTCCGCAGCCACCTCGGCAGCAAAGTAGGTCAAAATCATATCGGCCCCGGCGCGCTTGATGGCGAGCAGCGATTCGTTTCTTGCGCGCTCGTAGTCGAGCCATCCGAGGCGCGCTGCCGCGTGGATTTGAGAATACTCCCCGCTCACTTGATAAGCCGCAACCGGAGCATCAAAATTTTGCCGCACCGAGTAGAGGATATCGAGATAGTTGCCGGCTGGTTTAACCATGACAATGTCGGCCCCCTCCTCCAAATCCAGGCCCACCTCGCGCAGGGCCTCGCGGGAGTTTGCCGGGTCCATCTGGTAGGTGGATTTGCTGATCGCATCCTTGCCAATCTTGCTCCCGACGGCATCGCGGAAGGGACCGTAATAGGCGGAGGCATACTTCGCCGCGTAGGACATAATGCCAGTCTGTTCAAAACCCTCTGAGTCGAGCGCTTGGCGAATCGCACCAATGCGGCCGTCCATCATATCCGACGGTGCCACAATATCCGCGCCGGACCTGGCCTCCAACACGGCCAGACCGCAAAGCGCCTCAACGGTGCTGTCATTTTCAACTGAAGAACGATCACGCGACAGAAGGCCATCATGGCCGTGATCCGTGTAGGGATCGAGTGCGACATCCGTGATGACCAAGAGATTTGGAAAACGTTTTTTGACCTCTGACACCGAGCGGTAGAGGAGGTTCGATTCATCAAAAGCGTGGGAGCCGAGGTTGTCTTTGAGGGATGAAGCGATGCTCGGGAAAATCGCAACGGCGGGAATGTGCAATTCCAAAGCCCGCTCACAAGCCTTCAACAGCGAATCCTGTCCGAGCCTGGAGACGCCCGGCATGGATTCAATCGGCAGATCGTCTTTTTCCCCGTGAATGAACAGCGGCCAGATCAAGTCCTCCGCGCGCAATGCCGTTTCACGAACGAGACGGCGAATGTTTTCCGATCGCCGGTTCCGGCGCGGGCGCTGAAGGATTTCCAATGGCATTGGCGAAGCCTGCAACTCCCACGCCTGATCGTCAAGACGGGTGCAGCAAGCGGAAATCCCTTCCCTACCCCGCATCGAGGGAGCATTCTTTCTCGGTGGACGAATATTTTCCAAAGCACACGCTGGAGTCGCTGTGGGCGCCATGGAGGGTCGAGTATTTCCAGGCCGAGCATCGCAGCGGAGTGGACTTTTTGTCGGAAGCTGCCTCAACAAATGATGACGCCGCGCACCTAGTGGTGTCGAGACGCTCCACCGCGTTTCTCATCATGAACAAATACCCCTACTCCGCCGGACACCTGATGGCTGTTCCCTGCCGAAAGGTGTGCCGGATGCAGGAGGTCACGGAAGACGAGATTTTAGACCTCTGGCGCCTGAGCATTCATGCGCAGAGGTTGCTTGAAATCGCTGTGAAGGCGCAGGGATTCAATGTCGGCTGGAATCTCGGCAGAGCCTCCGGCGCGGGCGTGGACGACCACTTGCACATCCATATCGTTCCCCGCTGGGTGGGTGACTCGAATTTCATCGCCGTGGTGGGCGGAACTCGAATCATCCCCGAGGGGTTGAGACCGCTTTATGAACGCCTCGTCGCGATCGACAAAGATCTGAACATTTCATGAAACCCAATACTCTTGGCCCCGTCACGGCGGGCATTCCGAAAAAACTCCTCCGCTCGCGCGAATCGGAGATCTCGAAGGCCAGCGTCCGCCGCAAGCCCGCGCCTTCGCAGGAATTTTCCTTCCGTCTCAAACCAGCGGACATCGCCCGGCATCTGAACCGGTTTGTGATTGGGCAAAATGAAGCCAAGAAAGTGCTCGGTGTGGCCCTCTGCGACCATTTCCAGCATGTGAGACTGACCTTGGAGGGAAAAGAGGCCCCCTTTTATCAGAAGCAGAATGTCCTCCTGCTCGGCCCCACGGGCGTGGGAAAGACGCATCTCATCCGCTCGGCAGCGGATCTGATCGGGGTGCCTTTTGTAAAGGCGGACGCCACCAAGTTCAGCGAGACCGGCTACGTGGGCGGCGATGTGGATGACCTCGTTCGCGATCTCATCCGTCGCGCCGGGGGCGATGTAAAGCGGGCCTCCCACGGCATCATCTACCTCGACGAAGTCGACAAGCTCGCAGGCCACCCAGAAGGCGGAGGCGGCCGCGATGTCTCGGGCCGTGGCGTTCAAACAAACCTCCTCAAGCTCATGGAAGACGGCGATGTGCCAGTGCTGTCACCGAATGATGTGACCGGACAACTGCAATCGGCCATGAGTGCCGCCCGGGGCAATGCGCCTGGGATGCCGGATACCATCTCAACCCGTCACATCCTCTTCATCGCCAGCGGAGCCTTTGTCGGCATGGACCAGATCATCCGGGACCGATTGGTTTCGCCGCACCTTTCCGTGGAGAAGGCGCACGCGCAGGTCAGCACAGCGGATTTCATTCGCTTCGGCCTGGAACCGGAATTCGTTGGCCGCCTGCCGGTGCGCGTGGCGTGCCATGCTCTCGATGAGGACGATCTTTTCCATGTGCTGAGCCGGAGTGAGAGCAGCCTGATTCATCAATACGAGCGTTCATTTGCTGCTTACGGAATCGCCCTGCGGTTCCAACCCGAGGCTCTGCGCCGACTCGCCGTCTTGGCGCGTGATGAAAAAACCGGCGCACGCGGACTGATGACTGTCCTTGAGCGAACCTTCCGAGACCTCAAATTCCGCCTGCCATCGTCAAAAATCAAATCCCTGACCATCACTCCTGAAACCGTGGAAAATCCAGCGGCTGCCTTGAAGAAACTGTTGGGAAAATCCCTCTGAAGGAGAGAGATCACAGGCTCCGAACCTTCAAGGCGATCAGGCTATTTCGAATCCGGCCCCGATTCGTGAAGCCGCCTGATTTGCAGGATGGACAGGAGGTTCAGCATAAAAAGAACAGCGAAATAAATGCTGTGGCGTTTCCAGTGAAGTGCGCCAGTGACGACTTCGTAAGTGCCGATAAAGTCGAGGGAAAGCCCCCAAACAACGGGCGCTGCGCCGAGACCAAGACTGCTGATCACAGTGAAGAGGGCGAAAAAGTGATTCCTCCCCATCTGAGGCATCGTGGCAAAAATAATGCGCGCGTTGGCTACGTTGAAGCCCGCACCCGCCGCGCCGGAGAGAAAGTTCAGAATGCCAATCACTCGACGCTTGCAAGGAATAATACCTGCAGCCACAAGAAACCAACCCGCGATGACGATGCCAAAAAGAACGAGTGTAGCCGCAAGGACGGGCTTGCAGTTGAAGCGCTCGAGTGTTTTCCCGAGAAAAGGAAGAACCGCAAGTGCGCCAAGAAAAGACACGCCGCTGATAGTGAGGACCTCGGAGGCGTTGAAGTGGGGAAACTCATGCAAATATTCCACGGTGAAAACGCCCATGCTGCCAACGACGATGACAAAAAGCAGGTTAAAGACCAGCAGCGCAAAGAACGGCGGATAAAAGAGAATTTTTTCCCATGGGACAGGCTCGGAGGAGTTCCTGATTTGCTCGCTGCTCCGGATATCGGGAATTCTCTTGAGGAAAACCAGCGCCGCCGTTCCGGCAAGGGCACTGACCAGAAAAACCAGCGAGTAGGAGGACGCTGCGACCGTGCCCTTCATGAGCAGTGCGGAGAGCAGCAGGGAGAGGAAGGCTCCGACAAACATGAAAATCTGATCCCGCGACAAGAATGTGGCTTTTTCTTCCTCGGGGATTAAAGCAGCGATCCATGGCATCCAGGCGGTGGATGCTATGCCGCGCAGGAAGTTGAAAACGAAAAGCGAACCAACCAACAGAACAAGCTTGGAGACGTCATGGAGAAAGGACAGGAGTGGCACAGCGGCAACGATGAAAATAAAAATCGTTCGCAACCCCCATCCCATCAGGATGAACGGTTTGTAGCCATAGACAGGCAACCACTTAGCCGCCGGCAACTGCAATACCGTCATCAAAGGAGTGAACGAGGCCAAAATCCCGACAACCGTGGATGTGGCCCCGAGGCTTTTCGAGTAGAGAATAATAGGAGCTCCGAGAATGATTTGAAAAGATACTGCGTTGAGCAGGGAAAACCAATGGATGCTGTAGACACCCGGTGTTATCGACTTTTTCAATTCACGCGCCTCGAAGCTCAGTGGCGATCTCCAAGAACATTCCTTAAACCATCAAGGAAGTGCAGGCGTCACGGCAGGCGCCACCGCCTGGGAGGGCAGGCTGTAAGGAGCACCAGGACGATAAACGGGAGCGTCTGTCTTGGGAGGTTGAATCAGACTGCGCTCGATGGAGAGAGGGTTGGGGGCCGCTGTGAGATTATAGCTTCCCTTGCCATCGGGCATCATAGGAGTCCCCCAGCGACTTCGACACACGACTTGCGCCGCTTGAACGGGGGTGCCTACAAGGGTGTGGTTCATCATCTCGGGCATTTGAGGTTCTGTGAATGTGCTAATGATAGAGCCACCGGCAATGAGGAGAAGAATCATGGTTTTACTATAACAAACGCATCGTTCGAAAAATGCAATTCTGAATCAGGACAATGCAGAAGAGCCAAGCATTTTGTCATGGAAGTGGACATCAAGATCGTGGTGCAAAACAACTGATTCCATCAAGAGCGTTCCTTCCCCTATCTGCAAGCCTGAGGCTGAAGATAAAAAAGGCGGTGCGTTTTGAATGAGCCACACGCCTGAGGAGGCGTTGGCGCCTTGGTGCGTTTGAGATCGGAAGCGAATTCGAGGTGGTGGATCAAACGGATGGCCACAAACCTGCCGGTTGCGGCTGCTTCAGTCCCTCGATCGGGTTAGCACTATTTTCTTCGAGTCCTTTGTGCTGAAAGGAAACTGCGATGAGGTAAATCCCGTGAGGACACCGTCCTTCTTCTTGAGGACAGCCGAGTAAAAAGCCGTTCCGCCCTGGGACAGGACGAGATAGAGCACATCACTCTTCAGATGTCCTTCGACCGTGTAGATGCCGATCAAGCCGGTGATGTGGCGTTCATTTTGATTGAAATGTGCAGAGCCCAACAACCCCTCAACAACTTTCCAGTCTCCACCTAAACGGGTGTGGCCGGAGGCTGGATTGGCAGCCAACCAAAGTCGTGCACCTTCCTGATTGCGCCACTCGGTTTCCTGGGTTTTGCAGGCTGTCAAAACAAGGGAGGCTATCAAGAGACACAAGAAAAGCGGATTGAGCATAAGGTGATATCCGCCCTAAGTCGCAACGGAACAAGTGGAATGATTCCATCCATCGTGATTTTCAACGGGCGGATTGCACGAGCGGGGTGCCTCGGGTTTAAATGCCAGTCTTTATCATGATTGAACGCTACTCACTGCCCGGCATGCGGTCCGTATGGACCGAACAGCGCAAACTCGAAATCTGGCTCGAAATCGAAACCCTCGCCTGCGAGGCCATGGCCGAACTCGGCACGATTCCCAAACAGGACGCCGCCATGATCCGCGCCAAGGGCGCTTTCGACATCCATGCCGTTCGCGAAATCGAAAAACGCACGAACCACGATGTCATCGCCTTTATCGAGGATGTCGCATCACGCGTTGGTCCCGCCGCCCGCTGGATTCACCAGGGCCTGACCTCCTCCGACCTTCTCGACACCACGCTGGCGGTGCAGATGGTCGAATCGTGCGGGATTCTGGAAAAGGATTTGCTCGCCCTTCGCGAAGCGGTGGCCGTCCGGGCGAAGGAGCACAAGTTCACACCCATGATCGGTCGCAGCCACGGTATTCATGCCGAGCCGATCAGCTTCGGCCTCAAGATGGCTCTCATGTATGACGAATTCACCCGCAGCCTCGAGCGTCTGCGCGAAATGCGCGAACGCATTCGAGTCGGAAAAATCAGCGGCGCGGTGGGAACCCACGCCCACCTGGATCCCGAGGTCGAACGCCGCGTGTGCGAACGCCTGAACCTGAAGCCCGCGGCCCTTTCCACACAGATTTTGCAGCGCGACCGACACGCGGAGTTCATGACGACTCTGGCGCTCATCGCTTCCAGCATCGACCGCTGGGCGACGGAATTCCGACACTTGCAACGCACCGAGGTGCTGGAGGTGGAGGAGTATTTCAGCGAGGGACAAAAAGGCAGCAGCGCCATGCCTCACAAGCGCAACCCGATCACCGGCGAGCGCCTGAGCGGCCTGGCCCGCGTCATTCGCGGCAACGCCATGGCGGCGCTCGAAAATGTGGCCCTCTGGCATGAGCGCGATATCAGCCACAGCTCGGTCGAGCGCATCATCCTGCCGGACAGCTGCACACTCTTGGACTACATGCTCGTGACACTCACCAAGCTGGTTTCCAAGCTGATCGTCTATCCCGAAAACATGCGGCGGAACATGGAACTCACCGGCGGCCTCTATGCCAGCCAGTCCGCGCTCCTCATGCTCACCGAAAAAGGCATGGAGCGCAAAGACGCCTACGAAGCCGTTCAACGGGCCGCGATGAAAACCTGGAAGGACAAGGGTGGGCTCGCCAAGAACCTCGCCGAAGAACCCACCGTCTCGGCACACCTCTCGGCAAAGGAAATCGAAGACGCCTGCGCGCCTGACCGCCACTTCCGCCATGTCGAAGCCAAGTTCCGAGCCGTTGGAATTGTTTGACCACGCATCCACCCGGGCCGCGACAAGGGTCCGTGAATTGCGGAAGCAGATCGAGCGCCACAACCGCCTCTATTACGAGCATGCGGCGCCGGAAATTTCGGATCGCGAATTTGACGCCTTGCTGCGCGAACTCGCCGACCTCGAGCAGGCGCACCCCGAACTCGCCAGCGAGGACTCCCCCACCCGCCGCGTGGGCGGCAGGCCGCTCGAGGAATTTGCCCAGGCCAAGCATATCGTGCCCATGCAGAGCCTCGACAACACCTACTCGCCGGAGGAACTCCGTGAATTTGTAACCCGCGTGCGGAAGCTCGCCGAAGGGCGCCCCATCCACTTCACCGTGGAACCCAAGGTCGATGGCGTTGCCATTTCCCTGCTCTATGAAAACGGCCGGCTCATCCGCGCCGCCACTCGGGGTGATGGAATCACGGGAGATGATGTCACTCAAAATGTCCTGACGATTTCGAACATTCCCCACAAACTCCATGGTCCGTCGCCGGAGCAAATCGAGATTCGCGGGGAGGTTTATCTGCCCAAGAGCGTCTTTGCCCAGATCAACAACGAACGTGACGAGGAGGGCTTGCCGCCCTTTGCGAATCCGCGCAATGCCGCCGCCGGATCCATCAAGCAACTCGATCCGGCCATCACCGCCTCCCGCCGCCTGGCGGCGGTATTCTACGGCACAGGAGCCTGGAGCGGCGAGCAAGCCGCCACGGGCCGCGAAATGTTCACCACCCTTAAAAAATGGGGCCTCCCGATTTCAGAAAAAATCCTCGAGGGTTCGGACGAGGATTCCGTCAACGCCGCCGTGCAAAACATGGGCGCGATGCGCCACGACTTCGCCTACGAGACCGACGGCGCGGTCGTGAAACTCGACAGCCTCGCCCTGCGACGCGAATTCGGGTCCACCGCCAAGGCCCCTCGCTGGGCCATCGCCTACAAATACGAACCCGAGCGCGCCGAAACCAAGCTCCTCGATATCACCGTCCAGGTGGGACGCACAGGCACGCTCACGCCCGTTGCGGAACTCCAGCCCGTCTTCGTCTCCGGCAGCACGGTCTCCCGTGCGACCCTCCACAACGAGGAGGAAATCCAGCGAAAGGACATCCGCATCGGCGACATGGTGCTTGTGGAAAAAGCCGGCGAGGTCATTCCAGCGGTTGTGGAGGTCAAAAAGGAACTCCGCACCGGCTCGGAAAGAATTTTTGAAATGCCCGGACTCTGTCCTTCCTGCGGCGAGCCGGTTTCCAAGGATGGAGTCGCCTGGAAATGCACCAACCACTCCTGTGGAGCGCAGGTTCGCCGCCGCATCGAGCATTTCGCCTCCAAGCAGGCGATGGATATCGAGGGTCTTGGCGAGGCGTTGGTTTTACAACTCGTCGAGGTCGGCCTCCTGCGGGGAATCGCCGACATTTATCTTTTGCAAAAGGACGCCCTCACCGCACTGGAGCGGATGGGTGAAAAGAGCGCATCGAACCTTCTCGCCGCCGTTGATGACAGCCGCTCGCGTCCGCTCTGGAGGCTTCTCAACGGCCTTGGCATCCCGCATATCGGCGTCACATCGGCGCGCGATCTCGCCAACCGCTTCCACACGCTCGACGCCCTTGCCTCGGCCACGGAGGAGACGCTGCTCTCGATCCACTCCATCGGCGACATCATGGCCGCAGCCATCCACGCCTGGTTTCAAAACAAGGAAAACCTGGCCCTTTTGGAATCCCTGCGCGCCGCAGGACTCAATTTTGGAGAGGCCGACACGCCCGCCGCGCCAACCGACAACCGCCTGGAAGGCACGACATGGGTTCTCACGGGAACCCTCTCCATTTCCCGCGAGGAAGCCTCGGAAATCATCCGCCGCCTCGGAGGCAAAGTCACCGGCAGCGTGAGCAAAAAGACCACCCACCTCCTTGCCGGGGATGACGCCGGGAGCAAGCTCGACAAGGCGCGCGAACTCGGTGTCCCCATCCTCGATGAAGCGGCCTTCAGGCAACTCTGCGGATAGGCAATGACCAACCAGCCCGACCTGCTGCCTCTTGTTCTGCCGGTTTTTCTTGTCATCGCCTCCGGCTACGCCCTCCGCCGCGCGGGTGTTTTCACGGAGGAGGGCGACCGCTCCCTGCTCGGCATTCTTGTGAACCTCCTTGTTCCCTGCCTCGCGTTGGATGTGATCATCGGCAACGAGGCTCTGGAGCGCCCCGCGAACTGGATTATCCCGCCACTGCTCGGCTTTATCGTTCCGGCGATGGGCTACCTCCTCTGTCTCGTTGCGGCCCGCCTGTTTTGGAGCGATGTCCGAAAAGCCCGCACTTTCGCATCCGTCGCGGGACTTCAAAATTACGGCTATATCGCGCTTCCCATCTGCCTGGCCCTTTTCGACCGGGATGTCGTCGGCGTGCTTCTGGCTTTCAACATGGGTGTGGACATCGCGATGTGGACGCTCGGCGTGGCGCTCATGCCCGGTGGACATTCCAAGGGGGATTGGAAAAAGATCGTTCTGAGCCCGCCCATCGTCTCGGTTGCCGCAGGTATCGCGTTGAACGCCCTGGGAGCGGGCCATTGGGTGCCCCAAGCCGTGGATGGCGCATGGCACATGCTCGGACTCTGCGCCGTGCCGCTCGGTCTGCTCGTTACTGGTGCCGTCTTGGCCGACCACATGAGGCCCCGTATGCTGCGAAGCGGTTGGGACACCACCCTTCTCGCACTTCTGCTTCGCCTGGGAGTGTTGCCTGCATTGATCCTCGCAGCCGGATTGTGGCTTCCCCTCAACCCGCCGATGCGCACGGTCCTCGTGGTCCAATCCGCCATGCCCAGCGCGGTTTTCCCCGTCGTGCTTGCGAAATTGCATGGCGGCGACATGCCGACCGCCCTTCGCGTGGTGCTCGGCACCTCGCTCGCGAGCCTCGTCACGATCCCGCTCTGGCTCGGCTGGGCGATGAAATTCCTCCACTAAGACGGCGGGGATTCGGGCTTTTGCGACCCGGCCGGGCCGTGTTAGTTTTTGAGTCCTATGTCCAGCGCGCACACGCCTCTCCGCACCGAAATTCCAGAATCCGACAAATGGGACCTCACGCCCCTCTACCCGAGCGAGGCGGACTGGGAAGAGGATTTTTCCAAGCTTCAGAAATCCTATGGGGAGGTCGCCAAATTTCGCGGGCATCTGGGCGAATCAGCGGTGCGCCTGGCGGAGTGTTTGGAATTTGAAAAAAGCATCGATCTGCTCGTGGACCAGCTCAACCAATACGCGGCGCTGACCGTTTCGGGCGACAGTTCCAATGCCGAGGCCCTCTCCCGCGAGGCCCGGCTCGAGAGCCTGCTCGTGCGGGTTGGCGAGGCGTTTTCCTTCATCTCGCCGGAGATTCAGGAGATCCCGGATGACCAATTCGAACGGTTCCTTGCGGATGCGGCGCTCACCGACTGGACGATCCCGCTGCGCAAGCTGCGCCGCCGCAAAAAACACACTCTGAGCGCGTCGGAGGAGCGCCTGCTGGCTCTCGGATCCTCCGCCATGCGTGGTCACAGCGAGACATTCTCGCAACTGACGAATGTGGACATGATTTTCGGCAAGCTGAAGGACGCCGAGGGCCATGAGCGCGAGTTGACGCAAAGCTCGTTCTCTTCCTTCCTGCAACAGCGCGACCTCTCGATTCGCAAGGCGGCATTCCACCAGTTCTACAAGGAATTTTCCGAGCATCGCTTCACTCTGGCGGCCAGCTTGTCCAGCTCGGTGCGGGCGGATGTGTTCTACGCCAGGGCGAGGAATTACCCCTCGGCTCGCGAGGCCGCCCTCTTCGCGGACGATGTGCCCACGGCGATTTACGACAACCTCATCTCGACCGTGCGGGGCAATCTGGATGCGCTTTTCCGCTATTTCGAACTCCGCCGCCGCGTGCTGAAACTCGACGAGATCCACCACTACGACACCTATGTGACCATGGTCGAAAATGTGAAGACCAATGTTTCGTGGGATGAGGCCGTGGAGCGCGTCATGGCCTCCCTCACACCGCTCGGAGTCGAATACACAGACACTCTCAGGCATGGCCTGCTCGATGGCCGCTGGTGCGACCGCTACGAGAACAAAGGCAAGCGCAGCGGGGCTTTTTCCTACGGCACCTTCACGAGCCCGCCCTACATCATGATGAACTACAAGGCGGATGTTTTTTCCGATGTCTACACGCTCGCCCACGAGGCCGGGCACTCGATGCACACTTGGTATGCGCGGGGTGCGCAGCTTTACCAGAACTACGGATACCCGATCTTTCTGGCCGAGGTGGCATCCACTTTCAATGAAGTCCTGCTCACCGAGCACTTGCTGAAAACAACCGAGGACCGCTCGATGAAGGCGTTCATTCTAAACCGCCAGATCGACGACATCCGGGGAACCCTCTACCGCCAGACGATGTTCGCCGAATTCGAACGCGAGGCCCATGCCGCCGAGGAGGCGGGTGAAGCGCTCACGCTGGAAAGCTTCAAGGCGATCTATCGAAAACTTTTGAACGGCTATTTCGGCCCGAATTTCACAATCGACGCCGAGTTGGAACTCGAGTGCCTGCGCATTCCGCATTTCTACAACGCCTTCTATGTCTACAAATACGCCACGGGTCTTTCCGCCGCCGTGGCGCTTGCGACGCAGGTGTTGGAATCCGGAGATGCAACGCGCTACCTCGGTTTTCTGCGAAGTGGTGGCAGCCGCTTCCCGGTGGAAACCCTGCGCGAGGCCGGTGTGGACATGAGCACGCCGGAGCCAGTGCAGGCAACGCTGGATTTATTTTCGCGAAGAGTCGCCGAACTCGAAGAGCTCATTGGCTGAATCCCCATTCGAATGATGAGTTTTTGCTCGCAGTGCGAGTCAGGACCAATAAAAGGGGCGAAGGGAAATATGCTATGAAAAAGGAAACATCCATCAGCTTCGAGCAGGAAATCATTGACCAACTCAAATTCGGACTCGCCCGGGACTCGGTATCCGCTTCACCCCGCGAGTGGTGGATCGCCACCTCGAAGGCGATCCAAAAAATCATCATCGACCGCATGATGAAGACCCTGGCTGTCCACTCCGAGAGCAATGTGCGCCGCGTTTACTACCTCTCCATGGAATTCCTCATGGGGCGGCTCTTTGTAAACAACATGATCAATGCCGGCGTGCTGGACGAGGTTTCCACCGCCTTGGAAAAACTCGGGCATCCTCTGGAGGAGACACGCGACGAGGAATACGACATGGCCCTCGGCAACGGCGGCCTTGGCCGCCTGGCGGCTTGTTTTCTCGACTCCCTTGCCACCTTGGACCTTCCGGCGGTCGGCTACGGCATCCACTACGAATACGGGCTTTTCAAACAGGAATTCCGCAACGGCTATCAGGTCGAACTCCCCGATGCGTGGATTCAATACGGCTCTCCATGGGAAATCATCCGGCCACAGCATTCCCAGGAAATTCCGATTTACGGCCATGTCGAGACCCACACGGACGCTCTGGGCAAGACCAGCAGCGTTTGGTCGGACTTCCGTAAGCTCATCGGCATCCCCTACGACATCCCGATTCCCGGCTACGGCACGCAAACAGTGAATTTCCTGCGGCTTTGGGAGTCAAAGGCCCCTGAGGAATTCGACTTCGAGGCTTTCAACCGCGGGGGTTACGAACAGGCCGTTCAGCAAAAAAATATGGCCGAAACGGTGAGCAAGGTCCTTTACCCGAACGATCACACCGAGGCCGGCAAGGAACTCCGCCTGATCCAGCAATACTTCTTCGTCGCCTGCTCGCTCCGCGACATCATCCGCCGCTTCGAAAAAGACAACGCCGACTGGGAGACCTTCCCGGACAAAGTGGCTATTCAACTCAACGACACACACCCGGCTATCGGAGTGGTGGAACTCATGCGCCTCCTCATCGATGAAAAAGAACTGCCTTGGCCAAAAGCCTGGGGCATTGTGAAGCGCACCTTCGCTTACACGAACCACACACTCATGCCGGAGGCGCTCGAAAGATGGAGCGTAGGCCTTTTCCGGAAAGTGCTGCCACGCCACCTTCAAATCATCTTCGACATCAACAGAACCTTCCTCGATGAAGTCGAGGCCAAGTGGCCCGGCGACACCGATAAAAAACGGACCCTCTCCCTCATCGAGGAGGGCAATGAGCAGATGGTCCGCATGGCCCACCTGAGCGTGGTCGGCAGCCACACCGTGAATGGCGTGGCCGCCTTGCACACTCAGCTCCTCAAACACCAGCTCTTCCCTGAATTCGACGCGCTTTATCCACACAAATTTCAGAACAAGACCAATGGCATCACGCCTCGCCGCTGGCTTGTGGCCTGCAACCCACGCCTGTCGGATCTCATCACTCGCCATATCGGACATGGCTGGGAACGTGACCTCGACAAACTCCGCAAACTCGAACCCCTTGCCGACGACGCCTCGTTCCGTGAGGAGTTCATGGCGGTCAAGCACGCCAACAAGGAACGCCTTGCGGGACGAATCCTCACCGAATGCGGCATCCAGGTGGACCCTTCCGCACTTTTCGATGTCCAGATCAAGCGCCTTCACGAATACAAGCGCCAGCACCTGAATCTCCTGCATATCCTCGCTCTCTACCGCAGGCTCTTGCAAAATCCCGATCTCGACATTCCGCCCCGTGTGTTCATCTTTGCCGCCAAAGCCGCCCCTGGCTATGAGATGGCGAAGCGGATCATCAAAGCGATCAATGCTGTCGGAGCAAAAATCAATGCCGACACGCGCATCAAGGGCAAGCTCAAGGTCGCATTCATGCCGAATTACCGCGTCTCGCTGGCTCAGAGAATCGTTCCTGCAGCAGACCTCTCCGAACAAATTTCCACCGCAGGCAAGGAAGCCTCGGGCACCGGGAACATGAAGCTCGCACTCAATGGCGCCCTCACCATAGGCACTCTGGACGGTGCAAACGTCGAAATCCGCGAGGAGGTTGGCGAGGAGAACATTTTCATCTTCGGAAACACTGTCGAGCAAGTCCACGAGCTCCTGGCCAAAGGCTACAATCCGGGCGAATACTACCGCGCGAATCCCGAATTGGGTGCGGTTCTCGACTGGCTCGGATCGGACTATTTTACAGGTGACGAAAGCCGCGACATCCTCGTGCCTCTGCGCGACAATCTGGTCTATCACGATCCGTATTTGTGTCTGGCCGACTTTGCCGCCTACTGCGAGGCCCAGGAAAAGGTCTCCGCGACATTCCAGGACAAAGCCCGCTGGGCGAAGATGGCCGTGCTCAATACCGCACGCGTCGGCAAATTCTCCAGTGACCGCACGATCAGCGAATACGCGAGAGACATCTGGAAACTCCAACCGGTGAAGGTTCCCTAAACACAAGGGGAATGACATTCCCGATTCTCATCCGGCGGGCTGAAGATGGCTCTCCATTGAGTCTTCCCGAGATACAATTGACCTGCGAGCTGCTCCTTGACGAGAAAAACTCCATCGAGGAGAGAGGTGATTTTCTCGCCGCTCTCCACGCCCGGAGGGAAACGCCCGAGGAAATAGCACGGTTTGTTGAAGTCCTTCTGGACCGTGCCGTGAAGCTCCCCTTCGACGGAGCGGGGTGCATCGATGTCTGTGGCACAGGCGGGGACAAAACCGGCTTTTTCAACATCTCCACCGCATCCATGTTCGTCGCAGCCGGTGCCGGTGCGCGCGTCGTGAAACATGGCAACAGAGGCATCACATCAAAGTCCGGAGGAGCGGACGTCTTGGAGGCTCTCGGGGTCCGGGTCGATCTCCCGCCCGATGCCACAGCCAGAGCCTTGGAAAAAGCCGGGTGCTGCTTCCTCTTCGCCCCTTCTTGCCATCCCGCATTCCAAGCGGTTGCACCCGTCAGAAAACGTCTTGCCGCGCGCGGTCAGGCCAGCATTTTCAACATCATCGGCCCGCTCCTGAATCCCGTCCGTCCCGAATTCCAATTAGCGGGAGTCTTCAATCCCGATCTCGTAAAAACCTACGCTGGTGTTTTTCAAAAGTTGGGCCGCACGCGTGCTTGGGCCGTGCATGGAACGGGTCCCCATGGACTCCGCCTCGACGAGGTGTCCCCGCTTGGCAAAACTCGCGTGGCTGCACTCGAAATGGAAACGATCCGGGAATTTGACATGGATCCCGGGATTTTCGGTCTCGCCCACATCGCGCCCGAGACACTCCTCGGAGGCGATGCCACCGAAAACGCCAAAATTCTCCTTGCCATCCTTGATGGCTCCGAGCAAGGGCCAAGGCGTCAGGCCGTCCAAATCAATGCGGCCGCGGCCCTCGTTGTTTCGGGCCGGGCCAAGGATCTTCAAGCGGGCTGGACTCTGGCCGCAGCCTCGCTGGATGAGGGTCTGGCCATGACATCACTCGAAGCCCTCCGAAACGCCTGAAACCATCATCCAGAAACTCATTTCCGCAGCCGCGATCAATCTGGAGGCTGCCCGGTTTTTGAGAGAACCCCAGAGATGCCCTCAGCTCCGCAGCGTATGTTTTTTTCATCGGGCATCCTGTGCATACTGCGATAACAGGTCACTACAACGGGCCCGCGCATTTTCTTCCCCTTGCATCAATGGGGTGTTTTCTGTGAGAACAGAAGGGATGACAGATGAACTCGCCCAAGCCGTGGAAAGCGGCACACTCGATAAGAAAACCGCCGAAAGGCTCGCCCGCCTCACGCCCGGCTCCTACTGCACCCATAAAAGCTGGGGATTCGGACGTGTCGCGGAATGGAACCTTCCGGCCGGTCAGGTGCTGATTGATTTCAAGACGAAGCCGAAACATCCCATGCAGCCCGTGTATGCTGCGGAGACTCTGACTCCAATTCCGGAGGACCACATCCTGGCAAAACGCGAAACCAATCCTGACAGCATGCGCGACCTGGCTAAAAACGACTCCTCCGCGCTGATAAAAAAAATCCTCGCCGATTTCGGTGGCAAAGCCTCAGCCGACCAGATCGCCTCCGCCCTCACGCCGGAATTGCTCGACGCGGCCACCTTCAAGCGCTGGTGGGATGCAGCTCGCAAGAAAATGAAGTCCGACGGCCAATTCGGAATGCCGGCAAAAAAAACCGACCCCTACGTTCTCTTGGAAAATCCCGTGAACTCGGGTGCGCGTCTTCTCGAAAGTTTCCGTGCGGCACGGCACACCCGCGATCAAGTCGCGGCTTTGGACGAAATCTCGAAATCCCTCGAAGACCTCGCTGGAAGCAAGGATGAGTTGCAAGGCATTATCACACTCATCGAGGAAGCGGCACAACGTGCCCGACGCATGAACCCCGCCTCGGCCATTGAAATCCTGATTGTGCGCGACGACTTGTTGGAGAGGTTCGACCATCTTCAAGCTGGAGCCGAGTCTCCAACGATTGCGAACATCATAGCCTCCGAACCCGGCAAGCTCGGTCAAATCCTCGAAGCCATCCCCGGCTCAAAGGAAAAGAAGGTGCTCGAGGCACTCGAACCCGCCTTCGGTGAAGCTTGGGTTGACAAGGCCATTTCGCTTCTCCCCACGGCTGGTGCGCGTTTGATTGCAGACATCTGCCGGCTGTTTGAGAAGCACAAGCGCAAAGAACAATTCCAAGCTGTCGTGGAAAAGTGGATCAGCGAGCGTTCGATTTCCTCGGAGATGCTCATCTGGCTCTGCAAGGAGCGAGACAAACGCTTCCCGGCTCTGTTCAACGCCGAGCTTCTGGCCGCCGTTTTCAGTGCCTTGGAGGCGGACCTCCTCGCCGAGAAGCGCACCTCACGGCTCAAGGACCTGCTCATCGACGACGGCGACCTGATTGGTGACCTCCTCATCGGCGCCAGTCGCGATGTGGTCCGGGATTCGATGCGCAAGCTCATGCTCACACCCGCCATCGAGGACCTCTCGAAACGCTCGCTCATGGCCCGGATCGTCAAACTTTACCCCGACACGCAGAGCATGATCACAGGCGCCCACCACGATGACGACAAGGCTGACAACCTTATCGTCTCTTGGGCCAGCCTCGAAAAGCGCAAGGCCGAACTCGACAATCTCATCACCAAGGAAATCCCCCAAAACCTGCGCGACATCAATATCGCCAAGGAACAGGGCGACCTTCGCGAGAATGCCGGTTTCAAGGCAGCCAAGGAACACCAGCGCGTCCTCCAGCGGCGCCGTGCTGAAATGGAACGCGACTTGGTCAGTGCCCGGGGAACAAACTTTGAAAATCCAGGCACAGCCCAAGTCTCGATCGGAACCGTTGTAACCATCCAAAACGAAGACGGAGCCAAAGAGACCTTCAGCATCCTCGGAGCCTGGGACAGCGCACCGGATCTCGGCATCGTTTCCTACAAAGCCGGAGTCGGGCAGGCACTTCTCGGCGCATCCGTGGGAGCGACCTTGGAACTCCCCTCCGAGAACGGTTCACGCCAAGTGACGGTCTTGTCGATCAAAGCTTTCACCGATCTGGAGTTGCTGAGGTCAAAAATTCACTCTGTCCCGGCGGCTCAACCAGCCGGGAATTAAGCCTATCCGCAGACCTGAGGGGGATGCCCCCTCAGCGAGCTCAACAAAAAGGGTTAAACCAGCGCCTTGTGCGACCCGTCGCAGAGAGCGCCATTCGAGCTGTGCTTGCAACCGCAGAAATAGACGGTGCCGTCTTTTTCTGCGGTGTAAGGGATGGGTGAGAAGCCGGTGCCTTTGTGCGAACCATCACAGAATGGCTGGGACTTGCTTTCGCCGCAAGAGCACCAGTAGTAGGTCTTGCCGGCAACGACGGGAACTGGAACGGGGGATTTTTGAGCGATTGTGGGTTTGTTCATGTTTTTTTGGTGAATTGTTAACGGATGCGGTAAGGACCATCACCGACACTGAGAACTTGGATTTTAACCTTGGTGAGCCCCTGCTCCGCGAACCCCAGATCCTCAGCGACGGGCTTCGTAACGTCAAGCATCCGGCCCCGGATGAAGGGGCCACGATCATTGACGCGAACTTTGGTGCTGCGGCCGTTTTTGAGATTGGTCACACGGATCACGCATGGGATGGGAAGGGTTTTGTGGGCGGCAACGCGTGTCCACGGCCAGAGTCTTTCTCCAGTGGCGGTCTTGCCGGGAAAAATGAGGAAGTGCTCCGAGTAGTGCGAGGCCACACCGATTTCGGTATGGCCAATGGCCTCGCGAGGCTGCATGGGCTGATAGCGGATGCCTCGGACCGCGTAAGGCTTGGTTCGATACCCCTGGATGTTCGGTCCGCTGCAACCGGTGAGAAATGTAGCGGCCACGAAGAGAACCAGAAGAGTGAGCTGGGAAAATCGTTTCACGGCGTGGAGTGAGGGTTCAAAAGTTGCCATGCAGCCATACGCGAGGCGGGTATGCGCCCGCAATAGGTTTCGATCGCCGCCAAGGCGCAATTCGTCCCATCGTGGATGCCCAACAAACGACACAACTCGGCTTCAAAAAACTCCAAGGCCCGGGCAGTGGCCGGGGATCGCGCCAGGTGGGAGGTGGCTCGGGAGAGAAGATCGTAAATCTCGGGAAACGGCTCGCCCGGCTGTGTGACACGGTCGATGAGTTCGGCGAAGTAGCCGCAGAGAAAAAGATTCGCTGCGGACGGCGAGACAAAAACCTCAATCAGCCTCACCTCGCGCAGCGTGTGCAGCGACCCGCGTTTGGCCACTGCATAGCCGATTTCCGTTTTGTGAAATAGGTCGAGTCGGCCGGCGAAAGCACTGGCGGGGCGACGGGCCGAGCGGGCCATGGCTATGACTTTGCCATGACCGCTCGTGAGCCACGTGGTGATGAGGCTCGTATCACTCCAGTTTTGCTTGCGAATCAGGATGGCCTCGGTTTGTTCCATGGCGGCCTTCTCCGCTCAGGGCTCAGAGCGCGATCACACGGGCACTGTAAATGTCGGCATCCGCCGAAAGTTTCGCCAATACATCCGCACCTGGCAGGCTGTCGAGGTTCAGAAGCGTCAGGGCCCGTCCGCCCTGCTCGGTGCGGGACAAGCTCATGCTGGCGATGTTGATTTTCTCGGTGCCGAGGAGTGTGCCGATATGGCCAACGATGCCCGGGCGGTCGCGGTTTTCCAGCATGAGGACAATTCCTGAAGGTGTGACTTCCACTGGATTGCCATTCACACGCACGATACGCGGGTCGTTTTTAGCGCCGAAGAATGTGCCTCCGAGCGAGACTTGGCTGTCACCGCTGTGGACGGCCACATGAAGCCATTCATTGAAATCGGTCTGCTCGCTGGAGCGGACTTCCTGAACATCCAGACCGAGTGTGGCAGCCATGCTGCGGACATTCACACTGTTGACCTCCTCGCCGCCGGCGTGTTTGAGAAAGCCGGTGAGGATGGCGCGGCTGATCGCATCGGTGGGCATCTCAACCGCCTTGCCGCCGTAGGTGATGACGACGCGGTCGTTGCGTTTCGGAGCAAGCTGGGCAACAAAGCGGCCCAGTTTGTCGCCAAGAGTGAGATAGGGTTTCACAACAGCAGCCGTCTTGGCATCGATGCTCGGCATGTTCACAGCATTCCGGATTTCCCCATCAAGCAATGCGGCGCGTATGGCCTGAGCGATTTCAATGCCGACATTTTCCTGTGCCTCTGCGGTGCTTGCTCCGAGGTGCGGGGTGAAAACGATATTTGAGAGTTCACGCAGCGGGAATTCGGCTGGCGGGGGCTCGACTTCGAAAACATCGAGTGCTGCGGCAGCGACATGTCCGGATTTCAGTGCGTCGTAGAGGGCCGACTCAGCCACCAGACCACCTCTCGCACAGTTCACGATGCGAACACCTTTTTTGCAGAGGGCCAAGCGGCGCGCATCGAGCATGTGGCGGGTTTCATCTGTGAGAGGCATGTGCATGCTGATGAAATCGACTTGTGGAAGAAGGGTGTCGATATCCTCCATGAGCTCGACTTGAAGACTGCGTGCGCGGCTCACAGAGAGATAGGGATCATAGGCAAGCACTCGCATTCCGAAGGCCATGGCGCGGCGGGCCAGTTCGGTTCCAATGCGGCCCATGCCAAGAATGCCGAGCGTTTTGTTGTAGAGTTCGACACCCTCGAATTTCTTACGGTCCCAGCGGCCCGCCTTCACGCTGGCATCGGCCTGTGGAATGCTGCGGGCTATGCTCACAAGAAGAGAAAAGGCGTGCTCGGCCGTAGAGATCGTATTCCCACCCGGGGTGTTCATCACGATCACCCCGCGGCGCGTGGCGGTCTCGACGTCCACGTTATCCACGCCCACACCAGCACGCCCAACGACTTTCAGGTTCGTGGCGGCTTCCAGGACGGCGGCAGTCACCTTGGTCTGACTGCGAACAACGAGTGCGGAGAACTCCGGGATGATTTTTAGGATTTCTGCCTCAGGCAGGCCGGTTTTGACGATGACCTCCAGCAGGCCGCCGGAGGAGAGTTCATCAACTCCACTTTGGGAGACGGGATCGGCCACGAGAACTTTGGGTGTGGAAAGGGTCATTTTCTTTTCTTTGAGAATGGTGGATTGTGAGTTGGAAGAGAGTTCGCCAGAAGGCGAACGATACGATTTTATGGGAATTCCCGCATCCGCAAATCAATTTTTATGAAGTGGTCCTATCGCATAGCCCGCATTGCAGGGATCGATGTCAGAATTCATGTCACTTTTCTGCTTCTGCCAGTATTTTTTGGCTTCAGCGCCTGGAAGGAATCCGGCTGGCCGGGGGCTATGGGCGAGGTGTCTTTTCTTCTGGCGCTCTTCCTCTGCGTGCTGCTTCATGAATTTGGGCATGCATTGGCAGGAAGGCGTTATGGCATTCGCACCCCCGATATCACCCTGCTGCCGATCGGGGGGGTGGCTCGGATGGAGAACATCCCGGACAAACCGGCGATGGAACTCGTCATCGCCATCGCTGGACCGATGGTCAACGTGATAATCGGCCTTTTTCTAGCATCAATCCTGACGCTGACCGGTGGCATTCTAGCGGGTCCGGAAACATCACTGCGGATCATGCTGCACAACCTGCTTGCGATGAATTGCGGTTTGATTCTTTTCAATATGATTCCCGCCTTTCCCATGGATGGCGGACGTGTTCTCCGCGCACTGCTGGCCATGAAATTCAGTCACCTCACGGCGACACGGGCGGCTGCTCGAACCGGACAAGTCCTAGCATTCTTGTTTGCCGTGGCAGGCTTTTTTGGAAACCCGATGCTTCTTCTGATTGCCCTCTTCGTCTTCAATGGGGCGGAGCAAGAGCTGCAATACGCCATCCAGCGGGAGGGATATGAACAGATGCTTCGTGAAATCGCCCAGCGATAGGACTTCCCGAGCCTTTGATGGCGGAGTCTCGATGTCCTTGCCTTGCGGCTAGAGCGCAGCCAAAGTCGTTGTCGAAACCGTCCTTGATTTGCCGGGGCCAACAGCATGCCACTTCATTTTTTTATTACGCCGGAACTGGCGGGTCAGCGTTTGGATAAATTTTTAGGCAGCGCCTCTCCAGAATTCTCGCGCTCCCGACTCCAAGACTTCATTCGCAACGGACATGCGATGGTGAATAACATGCCTTCGAAGCCTTCCTATCCCCTGAGACCTGGAGACGAGGTGGTTTTTGAGATTCCCCAGGAAACGTCCCCATCGCCCCTGGCGGCCCAAGAAATGTCACTCGATGTGATTTTCGAGGACGACATGCTCATCGTCTTGAACAAGCCACCGGGCCTGGTTGTGCACCCGGGGGCGGGCAATCGAGAGGGCACTCTGGCCAACGGACTGCTTCACCATTGCGGCGGGCTGGAAGTTGTGGGAGGAGAGGGCCGCCCCGGCATCGTGCATCGCTTGGACAAGGAAACCTCCGGCTGTCTCGTGGTGGCTAAAACAGAGGCTGCCCACAACTCGCTCTCGGCGCAATTCGCCTCGCGCGAGGTTGAAAAATCCTATTTGGCCCTTGCCGATGGAACTCCCCGCATGCCTCACGGAAAGATTGAAGCGGCGATCGGAAGGCATCCGATTCACCGCCAGAAAATGGCGGTCGTGGAGCGCGGACGCGATGCCCTCACACACTATCGGGTGCTGGCGAACCAGGATGGCAAGTCGCTGATCGAATGCCGCCCGCGCACGGGCCGAACCCACCAAATCCGTGTGCATTTGAAACACCTCGGCCATCCCGTGACCGGCGACCCGCAGTATGGCCGGAGAGGCTCTCAAGAAAGGCATTTCCTCCATGCCTGGAAACTGGCTTTCAAGCATCCGCACACAGGCAAGCGAGTTCATTTCACTGCAACGCTCTCGGCGGATTTTCCCTCATGGGCGCTGGAGGCCGCGAGAGGGCGCGAGGCCTACCGAATGGAGAAGTTCGAGTGATCCGGGAAGTCAGGCTTCACCATTTCCGCTGCTTCGAAAATCTGGAGTTTTTTCCGACTCCCCGCCGCACCTGCATCGTCGGAGAAAACGCCCAGGGCAAAACCTCCCTTCTTGAGGCCGCGTGCGTGTTGCTCCGCCTGCAATCCCCGCGCACGACGACGGCGACGGATTTGATTCAGAGTGGCGCGGAGGGCTTTTCCATCGAAGGGATTTATGGCGATACGCGCCTGCAATACCGCCACACGCCGGATGGAAGGACCATTTTTCTCGATTCCAAGCCGCAGCAGAAATCTGAAGACTACCTCTCCACAGCACGCCTAACCTGGTTTTCAAATGCCGACCTCGAGTTGGTGAAGGGTTCGGCCTCCGCCCGGCGGAGATTTCTGGACTTCCTCGGAACACAATCCGTGCCGGGCTACCGCAAGGCCTTGCGCGATTACGAACGCGCCCTGCGCGCGCGAAACGCCCTGCTCAAGGAAGGCCGCCCCAGAAGGGAGATTGCCGCTTTTGATCAACCACTCGTCGATGCGGGCGAGGTGCTGATCGCCTCGAGGTCGCAACTCACCTCATCCCTCTCCCCGCTGGCGGCAGCAGCTTGTTTGGACATCAGCTCGGCCAGCGACCATCTGGAAATCAGCTACAGGCCAGGCTGTGGGGAATCCTTTTCCGAATCGCTGGCGGCATCCCGTCAGGAAGAAGAGCGCCTCCGGCAAACGGTTTGCGGACCACACCGGGACGATGTCGACCTGACATTGAATTCGCTCAAGGCGGCCTCGTTCGCCTCCGAAGGGCAACAGCGGACGATTGCCCTCGCCCTCAAAATCGCCCAGGCGCGTCATATCGAGTCCACACACAACAAGTCGCCCGTGCTACTGCTCGACGACATTTTCGGCGAACTCGACACCGCCCGCAGGAACCGTCTCCTCGAGGCCCTGCCCGTGGGCGCGCAGACCCTCATCACCACCACATTCCTCGATTGGGCGAGTGATGAAGCGGAAATGACGGTTTTCAACCTTGCCGGGAAAATTCTCACTCCGGCAAATCCCAAGTGAAACGGATAGCCATCATCGGCGGCGGACCAGCTGGACTGCGGGCAGCGGAGTCCGCCTCCACTGGAGAGGTGGAAGTGACCCTCTTCGATGCCAAGCCATCGGTGGGAAGGAAGTTCCTTGTGGCTGGAAAAGGCGGACTGAACCTCACCCACTCGGAATCGTTGGAAAATTTTGCGAAGCGCTACTCCAGCACCACCTCGGAGAAAGATTTCTGGCCGTCTCTTCTGTCCGAATTCCCTCCACAGGAGCTTCGCGAATGGGCGAAGAGCCTGGGAGCCGAAACCTTTGCAGCGGGAAGCGGCCGGGTTTACCTCAAAACCCTTAAAGCCGCCGCACTACTTCGAGCCTGGGTCGCAAGGCTGCGAAAATTTGGCGTGCGCTTCGAAATGAACCACCGGCTCGTCTCCATAAATCCAAGCGACCCCATCGAACTTGGCTTTTCCAATGGGGCGACCCCACAAGCCAATGCCGTTATCCTCGCGATGGGAGGCGGCTCGTGGCCACGAACCGGTTCGGATGGCGAGTGGGTGAAGCTTTTTTCCAGTCTGGGTATTGGAACCAACCCCCTGAGCGCCGCCAACTGCGGCTGGGAATGCGACTGGGACCCTGGGTTTCTCGCCATCGCCGAGGGCAAGCCGCTGAAAAATGTGACTGTCCAAGCCAACGGACACACCGTCACGGGCGAGTTGCTCATCACCCGCTACGGCGTCGAAGGCGGACCGATTTACACCTTGGGTCGAACGCTTCGCGGCATGACCGCCCCCGCCGTCCAAATCGACCTCAAACCCGCCCACACGCAGGAGCAACTTGTCGCCAAAATGGAATCGGTGCGCCGGAACTTCGCTGCCGAGGCGCGCCAGAGATGGAAGCTCTCGGATGCCGGATACGCTCTTCTCGCCAGAAGCGAATGGGGCGAAGTCCGATCAATCGCGTGCGAGGCAAAATGCTGCACCCTTGCCCTCAAAAGACCTCGCCCGTTGGCTGAAGCGATCTCCAGCGCCGGCGGGGTTTGCTGGCAGGAAATCGATGACACCCTCATGGTGAAGAAAGTGCCCGGGCTGTTTGTCGCGGGTGAAATGATAGACTGGGAGGCTCCCACGGGAGGCTATCTCTTGCAGGGATGCTTCGCCACGGGATCACGGGCGGCAAAATCCGCTCTGGCCTGGGTCAATCAGACTGGCGACCGACAATGATGTTCTGACCATTGACCACGAGGACTTGGATTTTTGTTCCTGCCTCCAGAAACTCGCCGTTGGTCATGACATCAAAGACGGCACCACTGATCTCCGCGCGCCCCGAGGGACGCAGAATGGAGAGGGCCCGACCGGTCTCACCGACGCCCACTTTGGCTGCAGCGCCGAGTTCGGTGACGACCGACGCGATGGATGGACCGGCAGGCGTCCTGGACGACAAAAAGAGACCGCGAAAGAGCGGGATGTTTGGCAGAAACCGCGCCAGAAGGGCAATGCCGACCGCGCTGCCGATAAATGCGATGATCAAATTCCGCATCGGAACTTGGAGAAGCTCGAAAGAAAAAATGAGCGGCTGGGCCGGGTAGAGATCCGCCATTGAGAAAAAGATCGCTGCCAGCACCATCAAGACGCCGCCTAGTGCCAGAAAGAAAACACCGGGAAAGAAAACGACCTCGATTAAAATACAAACCGCACCCATCACAAAAAGAGCGATCATTTCCAGCCCCGTGAGGCCCGCAATATAGTGCCCGCCAAAGAACAGAAGGAAGCATACGGCAGAGAGGATGCCGGCCACACCGAAACCCGGCGCCTTGATTTCCAGATACGCCCCCATGATTCCCGCCAGCAGAAAAAATGGAGCGAGCAGGGTGATCCATTGGGCGAGATTTTCAAAGCCGGATGGCTCCAAGCGCACGATCCGTTCCGCCGGGAGGCCACAGGCCGTTGCCAGCGCCGCGATATCCGGCACAATACCAGACGCCAGGAGCGGCTTGCCGCCGATTTCCCGAACGGCCTCCTGAGCACTCAGTGTGAGCAAGGCCCCCTTGGGATTGATGACCTCGCCGCCGATCTTCACCTCCTTGTCCAGATTCATGAAGCCGTCCACCAACTCGGGATGGTAGCCGTTTTTTTGGGCCACGCTGCGGAAGTATCCGGAGTAATAGGAAACGATTTTGGCATTCATTGTTTCCGGAATTTCCTGACCGCTTCCAGCAACCGGAGCAGCGGCTCCTATGGCGCTGACCGGGGCCATGAAAACTTTTTTCGTCCCGAGAGCTATGAGCGCGCCCGCCGAGCCGGCATTCGCATTCACATAGGTGTAAGCGGGAATCGGACTGCCGGCGAACATTTGAATAATCTTCTCGGTCGCCTTCAGATCCCCGCCGGGAGTGTCCATATCCAGAACGACGGCTGCCGCAGCGACGGCTTCGGCATTTTTCAGCGCCCTGCGCAAAAAGAAAAACTGGGCTTCACTCACAGCCCCCCTGAGCGGAAGCACCACCACGGACCCGGTGGACAGGGATTTCTCCGCCGCCCGCAGTGGGAGCAGAGAGACGAGGAAAAAAAGGCTCAAAAAAACGGACTTCATAGCGTTGGAAATCTCCCTCGCGCCCCAGTGCCCGGCAAGGTATTTTCCCGCCGTGGGACTGATCTCCGAAGAAACAATCCAGCGCGTCAGCGAGGCGAACGACATCGTGGACCTGATTGGCTCCTATTTCCCGCTGAAGCGGGCTGGAACGAGCTTTCGCGCGCTGTGTCCCTTCCATCGGGAGAAGTCCCCATCGTTTCATGTGAACCCGGCGCGGCAGAACTACCACTGCTTCGGATGCGGCGCGGGCGGTGGCGTGCTCCGGTTCGTCATGGAATACGAGCACCTCGATTTTCCCTCGGCAGTGCGCCGCCTGGCCCAGCGCGCCGGCATTCCGATCGTAGAGGAAACCGCTTCGGCGGAGGACCACCAGAAGCACGGCCTGCGGCAACGCCTTCTCGCACTCCACGCCGAGGCGTCCGCATGGTTTCACGATCAGCTCCTCAAGTCGCCGGACGCCGCGCCGGCGCGAGACTACCTGAAATCGCGCGACATCAATTCGGGCATCGCGAAATCCTGGCAGCTTGGATTCGCACCCGACTCCTGGGACGCCCTGCTCGCACACCTCCGCCTTCGCAAATTCTCCGCCGAGGAAATCATCCAAAGCGGCCTCGCCTCCTCGAAGGATGAACCGTCACGCTCCGGCAGTGCCATCTACAGCCGGTTCCGCAACCGGATCATGTTTCCAATCCGCAACGACTACGGCGAGGTCATCGCCTTCAGCGGACGCATCCTCGAAGCCGATGCCAAGGCCGCAAAGTATGTCAACTCGCCCGAGACCCCGCTTTTCAGCAAGGGCCGCGTTCTTTATGGACTCGACAAAACCAAGCGCGATCTCATAGACAAGAACGCCGCCATTGTTTGCGAGGGGCAGTTGGATTTGATCTCCGCCTTCGAAGCCGGGGTGAGGAATGTGATTGCCCCACAAGGCACCGCTTTCACAGGCGATCAGGCCCGGCTCTTGAAACGCTATGTCGAAACCGTTCTCTTGTGTTTCGATTCCGATGCTGCGGGAAAAAAAGCCGCCGCACGCTCGCTTCCAGCACTGCTCTCGCAGGGTTTGATTGTTAAGATGGTAGCGCTTCCTCAGGGCGAGGACCCCGACTCGCTCATCCGTCGATCCGGCCCCCAGGCATTTCTGGAAGTCGTGAGCCAGGCCACCGACTATTTCGAATACAGTGTGAACGAGGCTTTCACCTCTGGCGAACTCAACGACAGCACTGGAAAATCCCGTCTTGTGAGCCGCATTGCACCGTCATTGGCTCTCATCCAGGACGCCGTGCTTCGCGAGACAATCCTAGGCCGCGTCGCCTCCCGATTGGGCCTCCCCCAGTCGACGATTCGGGTGGCTATGAAGACTCCGCCAATCGAACGCGGCGACGAACCCGTGACACCGGATCAGGCTGGCGACGTGATGCAACTCTCCGAGGGAATGCAGATGCTCTGCCGACTTGCCTTGACGAGCAGGGAAGTGAGAGAATGGATTCGCGACCAAAGTCCCGCCATGGACCACGAAGCCGGTTTCGAGATCGTTAAAAAACTCGCACGCTCGGAGTATGAAGATGGCAGCCCTCCCCCATCCACGCTCTTGGCGCAAATGACAGGATCCGAGGAGCGATTGATCTCGGCAATCGATCTGAACCGCTCCACAGAGGAGCCTTTGGAACGGGCCAAAAAGGTGATTCAAGGGCTGCAAGTCCAGCAACTCACCCGCGAGATCGAAGGCCTCAAAAGCCGCATCGCGGAGAGTCAAATTTCGACAGCGGAGAGGCAAAGAATCCAAAAACAAATCCTTGACCTGACGATCCGTGTGGCTGATGTTCGACGGCCCTTTGTCCAAGCCTAACGGAAAGCAGATTGAAAACAAAAACCACCTCTTCAAAAAGTCCGTCCCGCCCCGCGGCTAAAACTCAAGCGACCCGGAAGCCCGTCCCAGCCTCCAAGCCCGCCGCAAAGGCGAACTCCAAGGCCGCAAGACCATCAAAATCCACACCCAGAAAGGTCGTGACCCCTTCAAACCCCAAGTCAAAGGGGCAGGTCGACAAACCAGCGGCGCCTGCAAAAAAACCAGCCCCACCTAAAAAAGCTCAAAAAAGCGCGCCTGCAAAAGCCCCATCAAGGGCGACTCGACCGGATCCGAAAAAAGCCCCTCTGAAAAACTCGGAAGCGCCCACCAAAAAACCTGCTGTTATCGCCAAACCCAGCTCTTCAAAAAAAACTGCGAAATCTTCCAAACCATCCAGGACGCAGAGCACCAAGATCCCTGCCAAACCAAAAGTCGCAAAGTCATCGCAAAAGTCGGTCGCAACACATGCCCAGGACAAAAAGGCCTTGAAAGCCGACGCGGGATTACGACAGCCGATTTCGTCGCCATCCTCCCCCGAAGACCTCTCCGTGCCAGCCCCTTCCATGAGCATCCCCAAGATGATTCAGGAAAAGGTCCGGGACCTGATCCGTCTTGCCAAGGAGCAAGGCTACCTGACCTACGAGGATTTGGACGAACACCTCCCAGAGGGTTTCAGCAATCCCGAGCACCTGGACGCGATGATTACCCAACTCCGAGGCGTCGAGATCGAGATTATTGAATCCTCAGACGTCGACCGCGTCAAAGAAGTCCGCAAGGATGACGACGAGGAGGAAAAGGAGGAGAAAGAAGAGAAGACCGACTCCAAGTTGGATATTCTGGACGACCCGGTTCGGATGTATCTCAAACAAATGGGTCAAGTCCCGCTACTCACCCGGGAGCAGGAAGTCGAGATTTCAAAGCGTATCGAGGATGCGGAGTTGAAAGTCCAAGAACTCCTCTATGGATTTGGTTTTGTCGCAAGAGCCCATATCGATCTCGCGCAAAAACTCATAGACCAAAGAGAACGTTTCGACAGAGTCATTCTTGATAAAAAAATCGAAAGCCGCGAACGCTACATGAAAGCGCTTCCTCGACTTTGTCAGCAAGTGAAACGCCAAACGGAATCGGTCTCCAAACTCTACACCGAAGCAGCCCAAGCCGGGCTCAAATCCGAAAAACGGAAAAAATTCGAGCGTGCCTTGAAGAATTTGCAACAATTTTATCCCAAATTTTTCTTCAAACAAAAAGTGGTCGAGGATTTCGTGGTTCTCGTGGAGGACAACCAACGGGCCGTCTCCAACATCCAAAAGGAATTGGCCAAACACGCCGCAGATGCCAATCCCAAGCTGAAACGCCAACACACGGCCGAACTCAAGGATATGCAAGCCCGGTTCTGGCTCTCGCCCGATGAACTCAAATCCCAGCACGAAGAGCTGAAACTTTGGCACAGGCGCGCCCTCAAGGCCAAAACTGAAATGGTCGAAGCGAACCTGCGCTTGGTGATATCCATCGCCAAAAAATACACCAACCGAGGCCTCTCATTCCTGGATCTGATTCAAGAAGGCAACATGGGCCTGATGAAAGCGGTGGAAAAATTTGAATACCGTCGGGGCTACAAGTTCTCGACCTATGCCACCTGGTGGATCCGTCAAGCCATCACGCGCTCGATTGCCGACCAAGCCCGCACCATCCGCATCCCGGTGCACATGATCGAAACGATCAATAAATTGATCAGGGTTCAGAAACAGCTCGTGCAAGAATACGGACGGGAACCCTCCCCCGAGGAAATCTCGGAAGAAATTCAGCTTCCTGTCGAGCGAGTGCGGGCCGTTTTGAAAATGGCTCAACAACCGATCTCGCTGCAAGCGCCGGTGGGTGACAGCGACGACACGAGCTTCGGCGACTTTATCGAAGACAAAGGAGCTGAAAACCCTGCCGACATGGCTGCTATTGTCCTCCTGAAAGACAAAATTAAAGACGTGCTGGAGTCACTCACTGAACGCGAACGCCAAGTCTTGGAGCAGCGCTTTGGACTTGTCGATGGCTACAGCCGCACACTCGAGGAGGTCGGACGCCAATTCAAGGTCACTCGCGAACGAATCCGCCAGATCGAGGCCAAAGCCCTGCGCAAAATGCGCCACCCGACCCGTATCCGCCAGCTCGAAGGCTTCCTCGACGCCCACGAGACCTGAGATTTGGCGCAACTTTAGCTACTGAGGCGGGTTTGATGAGACATGAATGAGGAATTCTCAGAAAATGAAGCCTTGTGGAATCTTCTCGGGAATGCCTCACGTCCCTTGGTCTCTCCGTTCTTTGCAAGAAATGTGATGAGATCAGTCAGGAATCTCTCGCGCGAAACGATTATTCCTCCATTTCTTCTCCCCTGGGTCGGGGCGGCTGCATTAATCCTCATTATCCTTGGATTCAGTCTCTCGCTTCCTGTGTCGTCGCCGTCGAAAATTCCTGTCGAGCTTGTGGAGTATTTCGACATCGCGGCAGGTCTCGATCAACTCGCCGTTGTCGAGGATGCAGGCCCTTCAATTTTCGCTCCCGCCCGCCTCTAGCCTGTGCGCCGAAAGCTGGGGGCTTTTCCCAGGCCATGGCTTGTATGAAAAGCACTCCCCTTCCATGCGCTGTTGAGAAGAAAATCAACCCGGCTTATCAAAAAAATCCCCATCGGCTGGACCGCTCAACCACCGACCTCGAGAGGCTTGCTCGGCCAGCTGCCAGGGATTTCGCTCGATTGGCGTGTAACAGAATCGTAACAATCCTCCGTTTGCGAAATCTCATCAAAAAAGATCGAATGCACAGACCAATGATCCGGCTCATCCAAACCACGCAACTCAGATATCTCTTGATTCACGGGATTCTGACCGTGTGCATCATGATATCGAGCCACTCGTCCGCCCAAGAGCCAGACGCTTCCTTGAGCGAAGCTCCACCTCCTGTTGTCGACCCGGAGCCTCCTCAAACGTTTTTGATTCGCGAATTCCGCGTAGTGGGAGCGACAAAGCTACCGACTGCGTCAGTTGACAAAGCAGTCTACAAACACCTCGGCCCAGGTCGCACACCAGAGGATGTCGAGAATGCACGCGGGGCATTGGAGGAGGCATACCATGAAGCCGGCTACCAAACGGTTTCAGTCTCCGTGCCGCCGCAAGGAATCAACACCGGCGTGATAGTCCTCCAAGTCACGGAGGCCACTGTCGGTCGCCTGCGCGTCAAAGGCTCCCGGTTTTTCGATGTCGATAAAATCAAAAAAATGGCACCAGCACTCGCGGAGGGCACCGTGCCGAATTTCAACGATGTGCAGCGGGACATTATTGCGCTGAATCAAACGGCCGACCTCCAAGTGACCCCAAGCCTGGCCGTCGGTAAAACCCCTGGAACGGTGGATGTCGACCTGACAGTGAAAGACAAATTTCCGCTGCACGGAAGTGTCGAGCTGAACAACCGATACAGTCCCAATACGACTCCTCTCCGTCTCGATGCCTCGGCTCGCTACGATAATCTTTGGCAACTGGGCCACACGATCGGCGTGGGATTTCAAATCGCGCCTCAGCGGCCGAGCGACGCTCTCATTTACTCGGGATATTACATCGCCCGCACACCAGCCATCGACTGGCTGTCGCTCATGTTGCAAGCCACGCGTCAGAACAGCGAGGTTTCCACTCTGGGCGGCACCGACTCGCTCGGCAATGGAGAAATCTACGGAGGCCGCTTCCTTTTCAATCTCCCAGCTAAGACCGGCTTCTACCACTCCGCCAGCCTAGGAATCGATTATAAAGACTTCTCTCAGGACCTCGTGGTCGGCAACCAAACCATCTCGAGTCCCCTCACCTATTGGCCAGTCTCCCTCAATTACAATGCCAGCTCGATCGGCAAACACTACGAGACGGAGTTGAGCGCCGGAGTCACATTCTGCTTCCGTGGAACAGGTGCCCAGGAGGCGATTGATTTTGACAATCGTCGCTACAACGCCAACGCAAACTTTTTCTACCTGCGCGGCAGCCTCTCCCACACCCAAAAGTTGCCTTGGGATTTCCAACTCTTTGGCGAGGTCCAGGGCCAGGCGACGGCGAATCCGCTCGTGGACACAGAGCAATACAGCCTCGGCGGGCAATCCACCGTGCGTGGCTACCTCGAGTCGGTGGTCACTGGCGACAATGCCATCGCTGGAACACTGGAATTCCGCACGCCGTCACTCCTAGGCTGGCTTCCGAAAGGCAATGAATGGAGGTTTTTCGTCTTCATCGATGCCGGCTACGCGATGCTGAACGATCCCCTGCCCGAGCAAACCTCCACCTTCAATCTCTGGAGCTACGGTTTCGGAACCAGCCTGCGACTGCTTAATCATGTCAATGGAGATTTCTTCATCGGCATCCCACAGATCACCCAGTCGCCTTCCGAAGCCTACCACCCACTCTTTTCCTTCAGCATCTCCGCAGAACTGTAACAGCACGATATGAAAAAAACCGCATTCATCCGAACAACTCTTCTCGCCGCCACGGCTCTTCTATCCGTCCAAGCGACATCCCATGCTTGGTGGAACAAAGAATGGACCGCGCGCAAATCCATAACCATCGATACCAGCAAGACCGGATTCGAAATCACCGAACCCATCGGCACCGCCACCATCCTGCTGCGCCTGCACCAGGGAAACTTCGACTTTTCCACAGCCAAAGAGGACGGCACCGACATTCGCTTTGTGACAGAAGATGACAAGACCCCTCTCGATTCACGCGTGGAAAAATGGGATGCCTTGATGAACGAGGGCTTCGTCTGGGTGAAAATTCCCGATATCAAGCCCGGTGCTCAAACCAAAATCTGGCTCTACAGCGGAAACCCCAAAATTACGGCCGATCAAGCTGCTGATCCTCTCGCGGCCTACGATGCCGACACCATCCTGACTTACAACTTCACAGCGGCAACGCCCAAAGACGTCACGAAAAACGCCAACAATGCAACCTCCGGTGGCACCCTCTCCGAAGGCGCTCTCATCGGGCCTGGCCTCCGGCTTCTCGGAAACACCGCAGCCAAAATTCCCGGATCCGCCACTCTGCGCGCCGATGCCGGTCAACCGTTCACCCTCTCGGCATGGGTAAAACAATCCACCTTGAGCGAAAAAGGCGTCCTCTTTGATTGGGGAGACGACTCGGGCCGATTCCAAGTTGTTTTCCAATCCGGCGCTCCGGTTGTTGTGATCAAGTCCGCTTCCGGCACTTCCAAATCCTCACCAGCAGACCCCGTCGCACCTAATGTCTGGAAACATCTTGCCGTGGTCTCCGATGGATCCACAACAAAGCTGTATGTGGATGGCAAGGAATACTCCTCCGTGGCAGCCGCTCTTCCTGCAATCGCGGGCGACGCGACGCTAGGTGCCGAATCCGATGGCAAAAACGGACTCGTTGGCGAAATCGATGAGTTCAGCCTCTCAAAAACCGCCCGCCCCGCAGGCTGGGTTCAACTGGCCTACACCGGCCAAGCTGGCAACGATGCCAGCGGCAAACTCGTCGCTCTCGGCGAGGGCGAAGGCGGCGCTGGCGGAGGCCACAGCGGGGTCATGGAGCACCTCGCCCTATTCGGTGACATTGCGCACAACATGATGTTCGACGGCTGGATGGCTATCGGACTTTGCGTCATCATGATGATTGCCGGCTGGTCCGTTGCAGTCATGAAATTCATCAGCCTGGGCAAGATCAAAAAAGGTAACGTGGCATTTCAACGCCTCTGGAAAGATGTCTCGACCGACCTCACCGCGATCAACCTCGATAATCCCGAGTCCGCCAAAACATTCGGCGGCAAGACGACCAAGAAAGCCCTCAAACTCCTTGCGGACTCCCCGCTCTACCACATCTACCACGTTGGCTCGGAGGAAATCCGCCACCGCCTTGGCTTTGGCAAAAACAAAGGTCAGGGGCTTTCGGCCAGATCCATTCAAGCCATCCGGGCCGCGTTGGACGCAGCCCTTGTGCACGAACAACACCGCCTCGGCAACGGCCTCGTTTACCTCACGGTCAGTATCGCCGGCGGACCCTATGTGGGTCTGCTCGGAACCGTTGTGGGCGTTATGATCACCTTCGCCATCATCGCGAAATCCGGCGAGGTGGATGTGAACTCGATCGCTCCGGGTATCGCGAGCGCGCTTTTGGCGACGACGGTTGGCTTGCTCGTCGCGATTCCTGCTCTGTTTATGTATAGCTTCTTGAATACCAGCATCAAAAACACAGTGTCGGCGATGCAGGTATTCATCGATGAATTCATCGCCAAAGTCGCCGAGTTCTACCCAACTCCCGGCGATGGCGCCCTCACCGTTCCGATCCGCCAAATCCGCACCCCGGAGGAGGCCGCCCGCTACGAAGAAACCAAAGGCGACGAGAACGCGGCCATCATGGACCGCCTTGTCAAACACAAATAACGCATCATGGACGCCGGCGACGACAAATCCTACGACGACATCAACGTCACCCCGATGGTGGACCTCTACCTCGTGCTGCTCCTGATTTTTATCATCATGACCACGGCGGGGGTTCAGGGAGTTAAGGTCGATCTGCCCAAAGGCAGCAAAGCTCCCGCTCTCGGTGGGCCGAAAGGCAAATCGATCACTGTTAACAACGAAGGCAAACTCTTCCTGGATACCGTGCCCGTCACGATCGCCGAACTCGAGGCCAAGCTCAGTGAGCACAAATCAAAGATCCCGGAATTCCCCGTGGTGGTCCGCGGAGACCGCGCCACGCAATACATGATGGTCATGGAAGTTCTCGACGTGCTGGGACGCCTCGACATCAAACAAATCGGTCTCGCCACGCAAGGCCCGAAATAACCACACACCATGCCGGACGAAGAGGAAGACGAGCCCAGTTTCTTTGCGAAGCACAAAATCAAGATCATTCTTGGTGGTGGTGCCCTCATCGTGGTGTTGGGAGTTTTCTTCATGGGCGCACCGAAGTCAGCTCCAGCCAAAAAATCTTCTGGTCCGGTCATGATTTCCCTGCCTCCTCCGCCACCACCTCCTCCGCCACCACCACCTCCTCCGCCACCACCAAAGGAGCAACCACCAGAACCGGATACGCCAAAGGAAGAAAAATTCACACCAGAGGAAGCTCCGCAACCTGAGCCGCAAGGCGCGCCTGAACCTGCTCCTCTTGGCACGAATATCGAGGGCAACGGCCCTGATGCCTTCGGCCTCGCCAAAGGAGGTGGAGGCGGCATGATTGGTGGCACGGGCACAGGAAAAGGCGGCAAGGGTTCCAAATATGGAGGTTATGCCTCGCAAGTCCAAGGCTCCGTCGTCCAAGCTCTCCGCAACCATAAAAAAACAAAGTCTGCGGCTCTCAATGTCACCGCCCGCATTTGGCTGGACGCAACCGGACGCGTGACCCGTGCCACCATCTCCGGCTCCAGTGGCGACCCCGCCACAGATGCCGCCCTACGCAACGAAATCCTCACCGGTCTGCAAATGCAGGCTCCCCCACCGGAAGGCATGCCGATGCCCATCGTCATGCGATTGAAAGCCACTCGACCCAACTAATACCCATGAGACTGCCCATAACCATCCGCCATCTCTCGACAGCCACGCTCTTGGCGGCTGTCACGCCGCTCGGCGCACAGGACTATAGCATCAAAGAACCAGCGAAAAACAAAATGGTTTTTGAATATGCCCAAAATTCCACCCAGCCCGACTCCGGTCAGTGGAATTCGCTCTACAAAAATACCCCACCGACGAAAGCCCCGGATTCCCCTGCGCCGCAAGCCTCGTCATCCCCAACCCCCACGGCCACTCCGCAAACGCCTGCCAGCACCTCAACAGAGAGTTCCTCCACTCCCACAGCAGCTGTTTCATCGACACCTGTCCAACCCGCCGAGCAAACAGTTGCACTTTCCTTGTCTGGACCAGTGGACGTCGCAGCGCCAGCGGCTTCACCGACTCCAGCACCATCCCCAAAAATGGATGAGGCCACTGCCGCCTCGGCACCAAAACCAACTCCCTCGCCAGAGGTGAAGCCACTCAAGTCAACAATCCGTGAATCCCATTCGGAGGCCAGCAATCCATCCGCCACCGCATCTGGACAAGCAACCACCGTGGAATCTCCGCTGCCCACCAGCCCAAGCACTCCCACGGCCAATGTCACGGTCAACCTCATCCAGAAACTCGTGAAACGCGGCATCCTGAGCCAGGAGGAAGCAAACGAGATGATCCGCCAAGCGGAAGCCGAGGCGGAAGCCGTTCGCGCACAGAGTCAAACCGATATGGTTGCCATAGCGCAGGCTGCCGCAGTTCAGGTAGCAGCCTCATCGGCTCCGGCAGGCTCCAACCTCCCGCCATCCTCACCCGAGGACATCCGTGTGACCCACATACCCCAGCCGGTGAAGGACCAGATCAAGGAGGAAATCAAACTCGAACTCGCCACAGACCGCACACCGCGCGAAATCAATGCAGCTCTCCGCCTCCCAAAATGGGTGGAAAACGGCAAAGCCGCCTTCGATCTGCGAGTCCGCTATTCAGGCACCTTCTTCCCAACCGGCAACGATGCCTCCGGGGCCTTCCCGAATTTCAACGCCATCAACACCGGCGCTCCCTTCGACACCACCGGCACCCAGTTCGCGCCTCAGCTGAATGTTGACCAGAACCGCAACCAGTATCTCCTCCGTGCCCGCTTCGGCATGGACTTCGCCATGAGCGAGAACTTCTCTTCGGGCTTCCGCGTCGCCACCGGCAGCAACAACACGCCCGTCTCCACCAACCAAGGCATGGGCGTCGCCAACTCCGCCACCCAAGGCCAAGGCGGCAACTTCAGCAAATACGCCATCTGGCTCGACCGCGCCTTCCTGCGCTATGACTTCAACATCACGGACGCCGTGAAGTCCACCGCATGGGTCGGTCGCTTTGAAAATCCTTTCTTCAGCACCCGTCTGACGTGGGATGACGACCTCGGCTTCGACGGCACCGCCCTCACGACCAAGGCCAACCTCACCGAAAACTTCTCCCTCTTCGGCACGGGCGGCGCGTTTGTTGTCTACAATACCGACTTCAACTTCTCCTCCAACCAGCCAGCAAAATTCGCCAGCTACGACAAATACCTCTTCGGTGGACAAGCCGGCTTCGAGTGGAAGATCGGCGACGACATCAAGTGGAAGACCGCTGCAGCCCTCTACTACTTCTATAATATCGAAGGCAAACTCTCCGATCCTTACACTCCGCTCACTGCGAACGATGCGAGCAACACGGATAACAGCCGCCCCTCGTTCGCCCAAAAGGGCAACACCTACATGGCCATCCGAAACATCACGCCGGATGCCAGCAACGACTACGGCGCAATCAACCAGTGGCAATACTACGGCCTCGCCACCAAATTCACCGAACTCGCCCTCACCTCCCAGATTGACTACGATGGCTTCGAGCCCGTGCGCGTCTCGCTGGTCGGTGAGTATGTGCAAAACCTCGCTTTCAACAAGCAAGACATCAATGCAATCGCTGTGAACAACCGCAGTGCGATTGATTCCAACAACCTCACCGACATCGGCGTGTTCGATGGCAGCCCCTACGGATGGTTCGTTGACCTTCGTGTGGGCACTCAGGCTCTGGCCAAACGCTGGGACTGGCTCCTCTCCGTGGGCTACCGCTGGATCGGTTCCGACTCGGTCGTGGACGGTTTCACCGACTCCGATTTCGGCGGTGGCGGCACCAACATGCAAGGATTCACCGTCGCCGGCTTCCTCTCCCTCTCCGAGAACGTCTACATAGGCGCCCGCTGGATGGGCTCGGACAGCCTCACTGGTCCACAATACGACACGAACATCTTCTACTTCGAGATCAACTCCAAATTCTAACAGCCACATGAAAATCAAAACCTACGCCCTCTTGGTCGCAGCCGCTGTTCTTCTCGCGCCTGCCTTGCGCGCCGCCGAAGAAGACCCCACTGCAAAGTTCCGTGAAGCCCTCAAGGACTCCATGCTCAAACTCCGAGCGGCCCAAACCGATCTGGCGAATGCCCAGGCGGCCCAATACGCCGCCGAGGCCAAGGCCACAGAACTCGCAGCCAAAGCCGACGCCCTCACCAAGGACCTTGCCAACGAGAGGAACACCTCCACCAATATGATCGCCGATCTCAACAAAAAAATCGCCGACCGCGACGGCTCGATTGTGGAACTCAATGCCGCTCTGGCCAAATGGAAAAAATCCTACGGTGAAGTCGCCAAACTCGCATCCAAGCGCGAGGGACAACGCCAACAACTCGACGCCAAACGGATCGAACTCGAACGCAAAGTCCAAGAAGAGCAACAAAAAAACATCGAGATGTATCAAGCCGGCATGGAAATCCTCGACCGCTACCATAAATTCGGCCTCGGCGACGCCATCCTCGCTCGCGAACCCTTCACCGCCACTCAACGTGTGAAATTCCAAAACCTCGTCCAAGATCTCGCCGACAAACTCACCGACTCCCGCATCCCCGCCAACGCGGTCAAAAAGTAAAAAGGATGAACTCAGAAGGATGAAAATCCACGGACTACCCAGGAAAAAGGTCCCCGTCAACAAGGTCAACCCAGTCAATAAGGTCACCAAACCCGCCACTTAAAAACTTAAATCTTCACATGCCACTTCGCCCCACCACCCTCGCCCTCTTCGCCGCCGCTTCGATGACGCTCTCAGCACACGCAGCCGACACCGTCATCGCACGCGCTGGCGACCGCGACATCACCGTCGCGCAAATCCAGCCCTACCTCTCCAGCCTCAGCGAAGCCGATCGCGCCGCACTCAAGCAAAACCCCGCCGCCCTCAGCCAAGCAGTCCGAACCCTCATTCTCCAGCAAGTCCTCCTCAAAGAAGCCACCGCCGCCGACTGGGACGACAAGCCCGAAACCCAAGCCCTCCTCGCCCGCGTGCGCGACGCCGCCATCTCCGAGAGCTACCTCGAATCCGTCACCAAAGTTCCAGCCGACTTCCCCTCGGATTCCGAAGTCAAGGAAGTCTACGAATCCCGCAAAGCCGAACTCAACCTTCCCAAGCAATACCGCCTCGCCCAAATCTTCATCGCCAACGGCAGCGACCCCGCCAAGGCCAAAGCCAAAGCAGACGCCCTCACGAAACAAGTGAAATCCGGCGACTTCGCCGCCCTGGCCAAAACCAACAGCGACGAACCCCGCAGCGCCGCCAACGGAGGCGAGATCGGCCTCCTCCCCGAAGACTCCATCCAACCCGCCATCCGCAAAGCCCTCACCGGCCTAGCCAAAGGTGCCACCGCCGGCCCCATCGAACTCGGCGATGGACTCTATTTCGTCAAAATCCTCGACATCCAGGAACCCCGAACCGCAACCCTCGAAGAGATCAAACCCCAAATCATCCGCGCCCTCCGCACCGAACGCCAGAACCTAAACCGCCAAGCCTACCTCCAGCGCCTCCAAGCCCAAGCCCCCATAACCCTCGACGAAATCGCCTTACCCGCCCTCCTCAAACCAGACGACAAAAAATAAAATTGCAAGTCACAAAATCGTCACAAAACCAAATCTCAACCAAACCCCAAACCAGCCGATCATAACCCTTCACGACCCACCCACCGTCAATAAGGTCACCAAAGTCAATTAGGTCATCCCGATCCACCCACCGCCACTTAAAACTTAAGTCTTAAATCTTAAAACTCAAACCACCCCATGTTGAAAACCGGCCACCGCACCTCACCAACCCCCGCTCCACCCACCGCGACTTAAAACTGAATTGATTCCGCTTCGCTCCATCCGATTTCCATGCCTTCCGAAATAACACTCGACTCTCGCTACCAAGACCTCTTGGGCAGTATTTCCGAGACTTATACGGCGGCTCGCGTGCGCGTCCACAAGGTGGCCAATGCACAACTTTTGGAAACCTACTGGAAAATTGGACACGATATCGTCGAATTCGAGCAAGCCGGTAAGATACGAGCCGAGTATGGCAAAGCTCTCATTCAGAATCTCAGTGAGGATCTCGGGAGGATACACGGAAAAGGCTTCAGCAGAAGTAACCTCATCTACATGAGGCTTCTATATTTGAATTACCCAATAAGTCAGAAACCTTCTGACCTATTGAGCTGGTCCCATTATGTCGAACTCCTGCGCATCGAAGACCGCCTAGAGCGCAGTTTTTACGAGCAACAAGCCATCAGTGAACGATGGTCAGTGCCAGACCTTCAGCGTCAAAAAAAATCATCCCTTTTTCTCCGCATTGCATCTGGTAAGGACAAGGAACAAATTCTCCACCTTGCCCAAGAAGGAAGACCAGTCCAGAATCCTGCTGACATCCTGCGGGATCCTTTCGTTTTTGAATTTCTTAAGATTCCAGAGCCGTATGTTATCAATGAGAGCGATCTAGAAACGCTCCTTTGCGACCATCTCCAACCCTTTCTCTTGGAACTCGGAAAAGGCTTCACATTCGTCGGCAGGCAATACCGGATTCCAATCAATAACATTCACTACCGCGTCGATCTCGTCTTCTACCACCGCATCCTTCGTTGCTTTGTTCTCATCGACTTGAAGTTGGAAGATGTCCAACATCAAGACATAGGCCAGATGAATACGTATCTCGGCTATTTCGCGAATGAGGAAAATACCGATGGCGACAATCCTCCTATTGGCATCATTTTGACACGCAATAAAGACGAACTCCTCGTTGAATACGCCACCTATCAAATGAACAGCCAACTTTTTGTCCAAAAATACCAGCTTTACCTTCCAAATCGCGAAGAACTTCGGCGCGAAATCGAATTAACCCTCCAAGAAGCCGAAGAGAAAAAATAATTTTGCAAGTCACAAAATCGTCACAAAACCAAACCTCAACAAAACCCAAAAACCGCCGAAATTAGTCATTCACACGAAAGAATTATTAACCACGGAGGACACAGAGAACACAGAGGAGGAATACAGGTTTTAACTCTAGAAAAGCTGAAGCATATAAACAAACCATGCCCATCCTGTCACTCCTGAAAATCCTGACCCGTCCCGCCGGAGTTGCCTTTCCGTAGGCGGATCATCCTGTCTAAACTTCCTAAAATTCTGTTAGTTCTGCCAAAAATCTCACAACCATGTTGAAAACCGGCCACCGCACACGCTACCATCTCCGCGCCTTCGAGTTCCTCGCAGCACGCAGGCGTTCGCGTGCCGTCCTCACATGCACCCTCCTCGCCTCCTTCCTGGCCACTATGCCCACCGGTGGACTCCAAGCGGGTGACATCCTGCGCGGAGGAGCCAGCGCTGGCAACGCGAAGCGGAACTCCGAAGCCCGCGCCAACGCCGGTGCCGCCGCAGCCGAGGCCGCCAAAGTCCGTGCCGAAGACCGCCTCGCCCGCACCACAAAGGCCGTCAACGACATGCGAGCCCTCCAAGCCGCCGCCCGCGCCGCCGCTGGAGCCAATTCGATTCCGAATGGTCTCGTCAATGGCGGTCTCAAAGTCCTCACCGGTGCCAACGCCAAATGGGAAGGCGCCAACGCCCCCACCGCCGCCGGAAGCAACGTCAACATCACCCAAACCGCCGCCCAAGCCCTCCTCCACTGGGAAACCTTCAACGTCGGCAGTCAAACCACCGTCAATTTCGACCAATCCGCTGGCGGCGCCGACTCCGGCAAATGGATCGCCTTCAACAAAGTCCTCGACCCCGCCGCCAAACCCTCCGAAATCCGAGGCAAAATCAACGCCCAAGGCCAAGTCTACATTATCAACCAAAACGGCATCCTTTTCGGAGCCGGCTCCCAAGTCAACACACGCACCCTCGTCGCCTCCGCCCTCCCGATCAACGACAACCTCATCAAAAACGGCCTCCTCAACAATAAAGACGCCCAATTTCTCTTTTCCGGCCTGAGTGTTCCCGGTGGCTCCGATGGCACCCCCGACTTCACGCCCGATCCCCTTCCCGCCGGAGCCAAATACGGCGATGTCATCGTCGAACGCGGCGCCCTCCTCCAAACCCCCACCAGTGCCGATGGAAACGGCGGCCGCATCATGCTCGTAGGTGCCAACGTCCGCAACGAAGGCCAAATCTCAACTCCAGCTGGCCAAACCATCCTCGCAGCCGGTCTGCAAGTGGGAATCCAAGCACACGACAGCGGCGACCCCAGTTTGAGAGGACTTGATGTTTGGGTCGGTGATGTCGGAACCTACGCCGGAACGATTACCAACGCCGGTCTTCTTGAATCTCAAACGGGAAGCGTTCTAGCCGTTGGAAAAGCTATCAATCAGCAAGGGATTCTTTCCTCCTCAACATCCGTCAGCTTAAATGGGCGAATTGATCTGCTAGCCAGTTATGGATCCGCTGCGAACCCAGAATTCGACAAGACAGGGCTTCCAATCTTCTTTTCGCAATTTACGGGAACCGTGAATTTGGCAAAAAACTCCATCACACAAATCGCACCAGACCTCGCTGATAAAAAACTGATCCCAGGAACAAGCCTACCCGAAGTATCGGCAGTAAACCTTCTTGGTCTCGGAATTTATTTGGCTCCAGATGCCTATCTTTCTGCAACATCCGGAAAGATATCTCTGAAAGCAGGTATTTGGCCATATAAAGACCAAGATTCCGACCGAACTGTTTATTCAGCACCAAACAAAATCCAAGCAGATTTGGGCTCAAATGTTCAATCGGGTGTGCAACGATTCCAGTTTACAACAGGACAGATTTATGTTGATTCTGGGGCTATCGTCGATGTGAGCGGCACAGCGGGAGCATTTGTGCCAATCGCAAAAAACCTAGTTGATGTCAAACTCGGTGGGAATGAACTCGCCGACTCTCCTGTTCAAAGAGGCACTGGCATTCGAGGTAAACAGTTAAGGGTGGACTTGAGAAATTCAGGCATTTACTCTGGACGTCAGTGGGTAGGAACTCCCCTGGGCGATCTCAACGGCATCGCAGGTTTGGTCGAACGAGACGTTTCCCAGCTCACGGCAAAAGGTGGTGAATTGTTGCTTCAAGCTGGAGATTCGATTGCTGTTCAAAAAGATGCCGTTTTGGATGTTTCAGGTGGATTTTACCAGAACGAGGGAGGGCTTGTCAAAACAACGCAGCTACTTCGTGGAGAAAACATAGTAAACATATCGAAAGCGACACCGAATGTAACTTACGATGGAATTCTTTCCGATGAGGCAACTCAATCCTCCTCCAAATGGGGTATCAAAGAAAATTTCAAGAAGCCGCTGCTTCCAACAGGAGCGTTTAGCGAATCGACATACCGGGAAGGAGCCCCCGGCGGGAGTCTGAGCTTAACAGCCTCTGCACTATCCATCTCTGGAAAGCTTCTGGGACAAACAGTGACAGGACCACGGCAGCTTGACACTCCACCAGTCGGATCCACTTTAAACCTATCCTTCACCTCCGAGGAAAGAATAGCTCGTTCCGAAAGCGACATCCGCTTCATTCAAGTCTCTCCCTATCATCCTTCTATAGTGCTCTCAAAATCTTCACCTCATGAAGGAGCCCCGCCGTATACTTTGGTCAATTTCGTTCCTGTTGGTCTGTCTGGCTCTTCCACGGCACAGTTTACAATCGGACAAGATATTTACGCCTCACTTGATTCAGGATTTGGCAAACTGGTGATTTACAATCCGGACGGCGAGTTTGAGATTCCCTCGGAAACTGAGATCAGTGTTCCTGCTGGCGGGGCACTCGTCGTCAGTTCCTCAAATACACGTATCAAGGGAACCTTGACTGCGCCTGGAGGCAATATCTCACTTAAAGCCTACAATTTCTCTCCATTCGAATATCAGCGACTCAAAGAAACTGATACTTTACCGTTAAATGCGGCCCCTGCAGTGGTCCTGGGACGCGGAGATATCACCATCGCATCAAACGGAATTCTCGATGTTTCAGGAATTTTAGTGGACGAGAGGATCACTTCCCAAGTCGCGTTTGACAATCGTCGCTCAATCAATGGCGGAGCAATCAGCTTGGAGGGTTACAATGTTTCCTTGAGTAAAGGAAGCTCGCTCCTTGCCTCTGCGGGAGCCAAAGCAAAAGCAAAAGGAGGATTCACTTATGGAACGGCCGGTTCGATCTCACTGCTTGCTGGCAGGGACCCATCGTTAAAAACGACAATAGGAGGCACTCTCCGTTTAGATGGTCACCTTGAGGCATATGCAGTCGCCTCAGGCGGATCGTTGACGCTACAATCTTCGCTTGTGGAAATTGCCAACCAGCGCAGCAATCCGGAAGCATTTCTCATGGACCCTTCATTTTTCCAAAAAGGAGGATTCACAAGTTTCACGGTTAGAGGTATTGGAAAATCTTTGGCTGATGGTTCAAATGCCCCTGCAGTGATCGTCGCCGACGGAACCCAAATTGAGCCGCGCGCGATATCTTTGGCTCGGAGTAATAGTCCGGAGTTAGCCTTTGACCCCATTTTAAAACCCCAAGGTGAACGCACCTCCACGAGCCTGAGTCTCCAAGGGCTTGGAGCAGACGATCCGCTGACTCAAGATAAAGTCGAGGCTATTGGTCTGGTGGTTCTTGGCACCGGAGCATCGATTATCACAGATCCCGGAGCAACTGTTTCACTGAGTGGGGAGACGGTGGCTGTCCTTGGATCGATTGTGAACCACGGCGGCAAAGTCTCAATATCAGGTGGTGGCTCCTACAAGGCTCTGGGTAGCCTCGCTGACAAGGCCTCTTTTGCCCTGCCAACGACATTTATCGGAAGTTCTTCGAAAATCGATGTCTCAGGACTTTTTCTAAAGAAATTTGATTCCTTCAAGAGAAATACAGGAACATTGCTAGACGGTGGAAGTATTTTAGTGACTGGCAATATTATCATTCAAAAAGGCGCTGTTTTAGATGCATCCGGTTCCTCAGCATCTGTTGATTTGAATCCCTATTCCGTTGTTAGAGGAGAGGAGATTTCCACAATCAAAAAGAACCAAGTTGCTTTAACTCAGACTCCATGGGGAAGAATTGGGGTTCCAACACAAATCGACAGCAATGGCGGTTCTATCGAACTTGAGGGCTCCGAGATGCTTTACAACGATGGACTTCTCAAAGGATTTGCCGGAGGACCCACGGCGACTGGCGGGAAACTTTCTATCTCCTCTGGAAAGTTCTATCCTCCAGACTCCTCACGAACCGGCGCCGATATCAATCTCATCGTGGCTCAAGAGGGAGATGCCTCCCAGTTTGCGAAACATCCTCTCGCTGGCCGAGAAATGGAACTGTTTCTCAAGCCACCTGACTTGGAGCCACTCTTCAAGTCGGGAAGTCCAAATCCTGGAATCGGTTACTTCTCAATTTCCCAATTTTCGTCCGGTAGTTTTGCCTCACTGGACTTAGGCTACAAATATTATTCAGGAGGCGATCCCATTCCTTATGGAGGAAATGTGGAATTCCGTGGCCCAATTTCCCTCACTGCAAACGGGATGGTGAGATTGGCGGGCGGGGGGGTTATCAAAGCAGACTCTACGGTTTCTGTAAATGCACCATATATTGCCATAGGTCAAAAGCTTGCCACTCCACGTTTGCCATCAGACACCTTTTACGCCTTCCAACAGTATCCCGTGGGTGGTTCAGATAAATCCTACTACCCCAAACCCAGCTATGGTCCTGGCAGTATCGCGCTCAGCGCCTCTTGGATTGATGTGGGAACCCTGTCTCTTCAGAACATCGGGAAAGCTTCTTTAGCAGCAAACAATGGCGATATTCGAGGCAGCGGAACGCTAAGCATGGTTGGGGACCTGACTTTAACTGCTGCCCAAATCTATCCAACCACACTGGCGGACTTTAAAATCATCGCTTATGATCCAACGGGTTCGAAAAGCACCATTCGCATCAATGGTTCCGGCACCCAAGCTCCACCTCTTTCAGCAGGGGGAACTCTTTCGATCTTTGCCTCAAATATCTTCCAAGGAGGAACATTAAGAGCTCCACTTGGGTCAATTTACCTCGGATGGGATGGAACAGACTTTAACCTAACAGATATCGGGTTTACTCAACCAACCGATGTAGTTGGAGGACCTTCGATGATAATCCCGACGGCTCAGTTGGTTTCTTTGGAGAATGGCAGCTCGACATCTGTTTCTGCTATTGATCCTCTGACTGGTCTAGGGATGCAAATTCCTTATGGTGTGAGTTCAGATGGACTGGCTTGGATCGATCCGAGAGGTATGAACGTGACTGCCTCAGGTCTGCCATCTAAAGCCATCCGATTTGGTGGAGAAAGTGTTTTGATGAATACAGGTGCTCAAATCGACCTGCGTGGCGGTGGAGACCTCTTGGCTTATCGCTGGAACAGCGGCATCGGCGGAACAATTAACATTCTTGGAACCGCCAGTGGCGATTGGACGCCTTCGGCTTCTTACACTGCTGGGCAGTTGGTGACATACGGAGGCAAAACATGGTCAGCTCGCGTCTCCGTAGATGGAGACCCGGACCCTGCCAAGCGGCCAAGTGCCAGTCGCTACTGGGCACTCGTTCCCGAATCTTATGCTATTCTTCCCGCATTCAGCTCAAGCGTGGTTCCAGCAGGTGCTTTCAATACAAGCTCCAGCGCAAACCTGCTCACAGGAAATCCAGGATTTATCTCAAATAGCCTAGGAGTTGGCGACAAAATCTACATAGGCAAAGGTTCGACGCTGGCCGAGGGAAGCTACACTCTTCTTCCCAAAGCCTATGCACTGATTCCGGGCGCTTTCTTGGTAACTCCAGCGACGGAACTCACCAACTTGAATGTTCGGACGGGAGGAACCACTCTGGAAGAGGGGTCAAGTTTCGTCACGGGATACAGATTCAATCAATTCAACAAAGCTCAAGAAATCACGGCTGTGCGCAGCCTCTACGAGATCGCCACTCCTGAAGTGATCGCCTCTCGAGCTTCCTACACAGTATTTAAGGCCTCCACTTTTATGAAAGAGGCAGCGTCGCGTCTCAACCAAGATAATGTCCAAGAACTCCCAATAGATTCAGGCTATTTGGCTGTCAGCGCGAACTCGGCTTTGCGCATGAACAGCCAGATTCTCACGACTCCTTTTTCTTCCGGTCGAGGGTCTGCAATTGACATTGCGAGTTTCGCCGAAATCAACATTACAGGAGGTTCCTCATTGGGAGGGACCACTGGAGTTTCGCTGAATTCAGGAATCCTCTCCAACTGGGGAGCTTCGAGCATCCTTATAGGCGGTTTAAGACAATCCTCCTCTTCAGTGAGCCAGGTCGAGGTTCGCTCCAATTCAATCAATGTTTCAAATCCTGGAGAACCTCTTTCAGGGCCTGAAATTATCCTCGTTTCGAAAGAAAGCCTCTCACTGGCAGATGGTTCCTCAATTCTCTCAAGTGGTCTTTCGCAAAATTCTTTGCCGATTTCGCTCACTGGCGATGGAGTAGCCCTCGCGGTAAGCAGCAACCCTCTTTTTACATCGTCAAGAAGCGGCTTGACGGGATCAAAATCACCGAACCTTTTCCTCGGCGCTGGGTCGACGGTTTCAGGAGCGACTGTGCTTCTTGACTCAACGTATGCAACTTCGATCGATTCCACCAGTCATCTCCGAGCTGAAAATCTCAGTATGATTAGCGGACAAGTGAGCATCCTGCTTGCCCCACAAGTTGGCGCCCTACCAGGCTCGTTTGTTGCACCACATCTGACACTTAGCGACAATCTTTTGGCCGATGCGATGTCGTCGAAAAATCTGCTTTTAGCAAGTTACAGCGTTATCGATATCTATGGCTCTGGAACAATGGGTTCGGATTCCTTGCAAAAGTTGACACTCCAAGCAGGAGGAGACGATTCCACCACAACAGATCAAGAATTAAGCATCCGTGGCTATAACCAAGGATCAGGAACGGTGAGCTTGGTTGCAAATGAGGTCGTCTTTGGAAATCCGACTTCCTCCACAGGACTCAAGCACTCGACATCTGGCATGGCAGGAACTTTTGAGATTGCGTCAAAAAGCCTGACTCTCGACAAAAATAACTTCAGTATTGGCGGCTACCAGACAACACATCTCGAAGCAACTTCTGGTGTCACCTTCATCGGAACGGGAACATTCTTCACTGCCGGCGATCTCGAGATAGCCACACCCCTCTTGACAGGGAGTCGTGCGGCTAAGCAGTCGATCATCGCAGCAGGACAACTCAACATCCAACCCACTGGTGCATCCTCCACCACTCCGAATGAATTGGGAGCCAGCCTCACGCTCCAAGGTTCGTCTGTGGTTCAAAACTCCTCGATCCGACTTCCAAGCGGTCTTGTATCAATCATCGCGACCAATGGAGGCGCCTCCATTGGTGGGACCATCGATGTTTCAGGGACAAAGCAAACATTTTATGACTTAACCCGCTACACCGATGCGGGTGAGATAAATGTGACAGCAAAAGCAGGTAGCGTGAGCTTCTTGGCTGGGAGCCAAGTTTCCGTGGCCTCCCATCCGCTTGGAGGCAACGCCGGAAGACTGGCCATCTCTTCGTCAGGAGCCTTCCAGTCGGCGGGAACTTTATCTGGCGGTTCTCTCGAGAACTTCAACTCCGGTATCTTCCTTCTGGACACCCTTGCACTGACTTCTTTCCAAGATTTAAGCCAAATTCTTGACAGCGGCGGATTCAACCTCGAGCGCAATCTTCGGGTTCGAACTGGCGATGTGTTAGTGGAGGGGATTTCGAAAGCCAAATCCTTCTCGCTCTCTGCCGACTCGGGAAGTATCTCCGTAGCAGGGCAGATTGATGCCCATGGAACGACTGGAGGGAAGATCGCCCTCTCAGCGCGGGAAAACATTACGCTTCTTCCGCACTCCGTGCTCACAGTTGCAGCCGAGCATTTCGACAGTGCAGGAAAAGGCGGTTCCATCTCCTTGTCCGCTGGCACCTCGAAGAGTGATGGATCTTTCAGCTCCACGGCTCTCTTGGACATCCAGCCTGATTCGAAGATGATTCTCTCCGTTGAAGATTACATTTCCGGTTCTTACACAGATGTTGGATCGAGTGCCTTCAACGGGCAGTTCACCGGAACAGTCCAGCTCAGGGCACCTCAGAAATCTTTTGGAGCTGGCCTTGGGGTCTCTATCTCACAAATTCAAGGCGATATCTTGGATGCATCCAGCATTTTAGTTGAAGGTTACAAAGTCTTCACGGTCACCGGAGCCACGGGACAGATCACGGGATCACGCTCGAGCTTTTCCTCCCTCCCGTCAGCTGGCAGCACCCAACGGCAAGTCTACGACAATGGCTTGCAATTTTTAGGAAGCGCAGGATCCGCGACGGCAGGCTATACAGCCATGCGAGATGCCCTACTCGGCACGGGCGATCCGAAGAACCTCTCTTCCATTCTTGTCATTGCCCCAGGAGCCGAGATCATCAATACCACGGCGAACGGTGACATTACGCTCGGAACATCCACATCCAATTGGAGCCTCGACTGGAACCTTGCGGACTTCCGCTTCGGTCCCAAGTCAGCTCCAGGCGTCTTAACTCTTCGCGCACCGGGAAATGTCGTCTTCTGGAACACTCTCAGTGACAGCTTCACGGCTGTGACACCCTCGGCCGCAAATGGATACTCCTCAATGTGGCTCTCCCCGCTGGCAGCCATCAACAACAACCTGCCCACGAACACACAGTCCTGGTCATTCCGTATTGTAGCCGGGGCGGATCTTGGAGCTGCCAATGTTCTTCAAGTCTTATCATCAACTGGTCTGGATTCCACAAAGGGATCCATTCGCATTGGGAAAACCTACAACCCGTCAGGCAGTCAAAACACAACGGCAGGCGCTATCGGCACATCAAATCTCACAAGGTTCCAAGTCATCAGAACAGGGACAGGCAACATCGATCTGGCCGCAGGCAGGGATATCAAGCTGCTGAACCCATTCGCCTCGATCTATACCGCTGGGTCGAAAATTGCCAATCCCAACTCCATTTACTCTTCCGATGACTTTGTAACCCCAGTCGTGGTCGCTGAAAACGGAAATCCGTCTCAGACTTCCCAACTTGGTCCAGTTCAACAAAATTACCAACCGCAATGGTCGATGGCTGGTGGAAATATTTTCTTGAATGCCGCTGGGACAATCGGGCGTTACTCGGTAGTCAACTCCGTAGATACCATCGACTCCTCCAAGCAATTACCAGGCAATTGGCTCTACAGGCGGGGATACGTCGATGAAACGGGAAAATTCGGTGTCGGAGGAGTAGATGCCGGAGATGCAACGATTACTGATGCTTCCGCCTCAACGGCATGGTGGATTGATTTCAGCAACTTTTTCGAGGGAGTTGGAACACTGGGTGGAGGCAACTTGCGGATGAATGCTGGTTTGGATATCATTAATATGGACGCTCTCATACCGACAAACGCCAGAGCAGCCGGTCTCTCTGGCGGCAACAGAGTTGCTCCCGATCCAACCAAATTCCTGGAACTCGGTGGTGGAGATCTGTCCGTTCGCGCAGGCAGAGATCTCAGCGGTGGGGTTTACTACGTCGAGCGGGGATCAGGAGAGATTTTTGCCGCTGGTTCTATCGTGACAAACTCCAGTCGATCTCCCAAGTCAAATGGCGACGAACTGACATGGCTCCCCACGACTCTCTATGCAGGAAAGAGCTCTTTCGATGTTTCCGCTCGCAAGGACATCCTGCTCGGTCCGGTAGTCAACGCCTTCTGGCTGCCACAAGGACTCCAAAACAAGTTCTGGTATAAAACCTACTTCAACACCTATTCAAGCGATTCGAGCCTGAATGTCCAATCCCTTGGAGGAAGCATCACACATCGCTTCACGACTTTTGATTCACCTGCAGTGAGTTCTGATTCCGAAACTGGTATTAGCGGTCAAAGCATTCTAGCCTTTTGGCTCGGAAATCAAAATCTCTTCCGCTCCACCAATCCTTCCGCTGCCCAGCCATGGATCCGCCTAGCCGAAGGAAACATAGGATCCATGACGGTGTTTTCGACTGTAGGCGGCACTCTTCCACCTTCACTCAAGAGCGTATCATTTGGAGGCAGTATTAATATCACAGGGGAGGCGAGCCTCTATCCAAATGCAAAGGGCGGTCTTGAGATTCTGGCGGCAGGAGCAATTTCGGGCTTGAATGCCCTCGGGCGGAACTCGGCCAAGACTCTGACAGGATTCAGTAGTGCCTCTCTGAACCTCTCGGATGCAGATCCCGCCCTTCTTCCATCTTTGTTTAGCCCCTATTCTTTACAGAGCATCTACGGCAGAAACCTCGCAGGTTTGAGATCAACGCCGACTAACCTGCTCCTTGATCCTGTGGATAATTACTTTGTCGAAACGGGCTCTTACGCTGGCGTGGAGGCGGCTGTAGCGAAAAAGAAAATCCGGCACGCTGAGAGCATCCTCCACTCGGCGGATTCCGTTCCAGCTTACCTCTATGCGTTGGGTAGCGACATCAGCGGCCTGACCTTGTATTCGGCAAAGCAAAGTCGTATCTCAGCCTCCCGCGATATCACGGATGTGGCGCTTTATCTTCAAAATAGCCGTCCAAGCGATATTTCAATTATCTCCGCTGGTCGAGATATCATTCCATATAGTGAGAGTTCCCTTCTCCGCACCACCGCGTCTGATTTAAACCTCGGAAATGTGGATTTAACAGTTCGTGGCACGACGGTGACTGGCAAGAAAATCTCGGCTCTAGCGGGGGATCTCCAAATTTCGGGCTCTGGCTACCTCGAAGTTCTCGCAGGGAGGACATTGGATCTCGGAAATGGAGAAAATCTTGCCGATGGACGCGGAGCGGGCATTACGAGTATCGGAAACAGCCGAAATCCTTACCTGCCCTTCAGCGGGGCCCAGTTGGTCGTGATGGCTGGCGTGGGTGGAAAAGAGGATGGCCCGGCTATCGGTCTGGCGGGCAGCTCGCTTGCCAAGAACTCTTTCGGGCCTTCTGCGCCCTCGAGCGAGCAAGATTACCTTAATCAACTTCCTCTCTTTTTCACCTCTTTGTCCGAAGCGGCAAAGGAATACACGCAAACAGGAAGCTACTCAGCAGGGTTTGAGGCCATCACGGCACTCTTTGGCTCCGCAACCCAGACCGGCGACATCTTTACGCGTTCTCGGGATATCCGCACGACAGAGGGCGGCGGTATCACCCTGGCGTCACCCGGCGGTGGTCTCACCATGGCCGCCAGCATTTCAGGAAATCCGCTCACACCGCCAGGAATAGTGACCGAATATGGTGGCGCCGTCTCCGTCTTCACCAAAAACGATGTAGATATCGGCCAGTGTCGTATCTTCACCCTGCGCGGAGGAGACCTCACTATCTGGTCTTCCGAAGGGGACATCGCCGCAGGCTCAGCCGCGAAGACAGTCGTCACAGCTCCCCCCACTCGCGTCTTGATCGACACCACCAGTGCAGATATCCAAACGGATTTGGGTGGTCTTGCCACTGGCGGCGGCATCGGTGTCTTGGCCTCTGTGGAGGGAGTAGAACCGGGCAATGTGAACCTGATTGCGCCAGGTGGCACCGTCGATGCGGGCGAAGCGGGCATTCGCTCCACTGGAGATATTGTCATCGCCGCTGTTTCGATTCTGAATGCCGATAACATTTCCGCTGGTGGCACCACAGCGGGGGTCCCCTCGACTCCGACTGTTGCGGCCCCAAATATTGGCGGTCTCACCTCAGGATCATCCAGCACTGCAGCAGCCAACTCTGCCGCCAATTCCGTTAGCAACCAAGCTCGGACACCCAGCCAGCAAGTCGAAGAAACGCCTTCGGTTATTACGGTGGAAGTCTTGGGCTATGGTGGCGGAGATAGTGACGACCATCAAAGCGACGAAGAACAAACTTAGTCGCTCAAAAGGGCAGCGGAATCTTTGAAGAAGTCAACTTTCTTTTTCATTTTTTATTTGTGCTAAATTACTTCTTGTGTTTGTTCTATTCAGTCCAATGAAACCCACATTCGATACGAAACAGAGACTCTTTCAGAACCGAGGCGCCCTTCAAGCATTTATGTCGGCATGCGTGACTTCAAAGTAGGCACCAACATTGAACCAGTAGAGGAATTTTTAGACACGAGGACCGTATGGAGAGGATGACCCGGAAAGGCTTTGGCTTTTGTTTGATATCGAATAAATCTTTGAAAAAATCACACATCACAAACAGATCATACTCCGTGTTCTTTGACTCGTTCGCTCCCGCTCATCTCGCCTTTTGGTCTGCCTACGGCAAGTCTACCGCGCGGCTGCCCAGCCGCCTGATTGCGCGCTCTTCGGTGAGTCCTGCTGGATTCGGGTTAAACCCGAGGCCGAGTTGGTCTTCCCATCTCTTGCGCATGGTCGTTTTTTTCATTCTCGGGATGACATCGATATGCTATGGGGTCTGCGACGAATCGCAAGCCGAGCAGAATTATCAGGCCGCCAAGGCCATTATGAAGGGAGACCCTGCCCAACGCGACCTGGAGCGTGCATACGAGCTCATGCGAGCGGCTGCCGAACAAAATCATTTGCAGGCTAAGGCCAGTCTTGGCTACATGCTCTACACAGGGAGAGGAGTTCCAGCGAATGAACAAGAAGGGCTCCGCTTCCTTAAGGAAGCTGCAGACGAGGGTTCACCCACTGCCGCTTTCAACTACGCCAAGATCGTGATGGATCAGAGCGAGGGAAAGACAGATGTCGCGCTCTCCTACATGAAAAAGGCGGCGGATTCAGATATGGAGAAGGCACAAATCACGCTCGCGGAGTGTTATTACTTTGGAGACAAGGGTATCCCCGTGGACTACAAGGAGGCGCTGAAGTATTACGAGCGTGCGGCTGAAAAAGGGAACCCTTTGGCAGAAAATGCCGTTGGCGGAATTTACTATAATGGTTTGGGAGTGCCTTTCGATCGCAAAAAAGGAACAGAATACTTTCAGAAAGCTGCCGAAAAAGGGATGCCGCGAGCCCAAGTCCACCTCGCCCACATTTATCTGATGGGTGATACACTTCCCAAGAGCAAAGTTGAGGCGCTCAAATGGCTTTTCCGGGCAAATGTTCAAGGAGAGGTCACGGCACGGGTGACTCTTCGGAACCTATTCTCCGGCCTGACCGAGGCGGAAATTTCCCAAGCCCTTGCTGAAACCGGCTTGGATCGACAAGCGGCATTGAACACCGAAGACGATAAGGCTCCCCCACAGCCAAAATATTAACTTGAGGCTCCGACAGGACGACAGGATGGAGAGGATTGTCAGTAAAGCGTTAATTCTGAAAAGTTTTTTACTGAGCTCGGGCTTGTTGGTTCGCCCTCGCACTCTCGGCAATAAAGGCTTCCCAACCGTAGCGAGCCCTGAAGAGCTCATCAGCCAGTTGCTGTTGCTTCCGCCAAGCGGCTTCAGGCGAAACCCCAGCCCGTGTCTCTGCATCAACGGCCTGAAAAAAACTGTCAGCAATCTCCTGGACCTCCGTTTGCGAAACCACGTCTAAATTGGATTTGCCATCCACTTGCGCCAAGGCTGCAGGAATTGTGCTGCCAACCGGCACATTGACAACTTCAGATAAAACCAAGGTTGACTGCTGGTTGATGACAGCACGCGAAGATTCGCTCTGAGGGCTCATGGATTTCAAAGGAAGATCGTTTGAGATTTGATTTTTATGTATTGGCTTTGAGTAGTTTGTGCCATGGCTCGCAAATTTTGAATCTTGACTATGGCGAAAGTCTAAATCTTCGTTCTTTGACAGAGCGCGAGGGTCTTGATTCAGTTGGAGCGGAGCGACCGGTTTCTCCGCATCTTTTATTGTGGAGCGAATCTGAAAAGACGCGGATTGGCTTGAGATAACTGGATTATTTTGAGAATCTGTATGCGAAGTGAGTGGTCCCGTGGGAGCTTGTAAAGTGAGCACAAATGCAGAAACAGCAATAAGCCCAAACACACAAAGTGATAGAATAATTCCGCGAATAGTTCTAGATTCCATATTTAAAGAGAACTGGCGCCGAAAGAAACTTTCGGCGCCAGTCTTTGCTAGGCGATTTGCCCAATCGCCAGTTTATTTTTCAATTATTCGCCAACGAGACCACCGTCCGAGGAACGGCTGACGACCATTGTGCTGATATCAAGCCCAGCGTTGCCGAGATTCGAAGGAATTCCAGACAGAATGGCCGTCTTCACAGTGCCCAAGTCACCCGTGTCCGTGCCTGTAAGCCAGTAAAGCTGTTCATTGGCCCAGAGAGTGTAAGCACCATATTGAATAACCCCGGGATTCGTGATGCCACCAGAGTTCACGGCCAAAGAAACGCCGTTGTAGCTAAGGGCTATAGCACCATTAGTAACTGCGGTGTTACTATCGTTGGTTCCGAGGTAACCGACCAAGAAAACGGGCTTCGTAGAGCCAATGTTTGATCCAGTTGCACCTTTGACTTGAACGGAGCTTGATGTTCCAGAGAGAGCGGTTGCAACAGTGCCTCCGCTCGAATACCCTCCGTTGCCAGCAGCATCTGTATTATAGATGTTGGAGACGTTTGTGCCGTCAGCAGTTGGCCAAAGTTGGAGAGTCGTAAGAACCGTGCTATTGCCAGAACCTGTGGTAGTAGCCTTGTATTGTTGAACGAGCTGGGAGTATCCATGGCCAGTCTCGGAAAGCACAGTCACGCGGGTTCCAGATCCATCATTCCGACCTGTCAAATAGACATCAGTTGTATGGGAAGAGTTTCCAGTGAAGACGTAAGCTTTTACGTTTCCATTAGTAGCCAATCCGCGGAATTGTTGAGCCGTTATATTGGTTAGGGTTCCATTTGCACTGGGATTCGCCACAAAGCGGAAAGCAATGATGCCAGCAACAGTTCCGGTGACGCTACCATTATCATACGGCGTGGATGCCGCATAGATATCGCTGAATGCCATATTTGCTTTCGCGCTGTCCAAGCCAGAAGTTGAAGCGTTGGATGTGCCAGCAGAGGACAACGTCGTGGATGTGGGCAGAAAACTAATGTTGTTTTGCTGTGCAAGGTCGCGGACACCTTCAACAGAGCCAGACCAATTCGTCCGGATCGTCGTGTTACCGGAAACGCCTGGGAATGAGCCCTTATAAATCTGATAGGTAGCAGATGTATGCGATGAACCATTGTAGGCGTAGTTTACACTGGTAAAGGCGTTTTTGATAGCGGTCGAAGCGGCTGAACGGAAAGCAGTAGCTCCCGTAATGTTGATGGTGACATCTGCTTTCACCAAACTCGCAGAAGCGAGGGCAACAGCAGAAGCCATGAGCAAGGAATTGATTTTCATATTATTAGATTTATTTTTTAAGTTTAGTTTATAATGGTAGGTTTATTTTGATGAGGAGACTTTTTTGCGACGGTATGCAACGAAGCCTGCCGCAATTGCGGCGATTCCTGCCATAGCAAATGTGGATGGCTCAGGAACAGCTGCGGAGTTGACGATCGCATTCAGGTTACCAGTTTGATCAATCACGACAGAACCAAGGTAGAGACCGGTTTTTGCGGTGCCTGATGGGCTGGCTCCAGTGGTTGTCTGGAGATAGCGATAGAGGTCCAAAGCCCCCTCCACGTTAGAGGCCGCACCAAATGTTCCACCCTGCCAGCTTCCGCTAGCAAAGACCTGCTCTACACCGCCTGAAATGACGCCGAAGTCAGATGCGCCGCTCGTGTAAGTCGTCCAGCTGCTTCCACCTGAGGAAGAGACAATGGCAACCTTCGAATTGTTAGAAGATGCCGTTGCTCCAGCGTATGTGGTGGCTCCGAGGGACTGCATACCCGCAGAGGCTGTTGACATGTTTGTATTACTGTAGTTGCTCGCGACTGAGCTGCTCGCGCTACCAACAGTTCCAGCAGCTGTGCGGGATTTGGTGAAGTAGAGAGTTTGGCCAGGATCACCATTATTATTCGTTCCACCATTTACGTCGGAAATATTGGTGTAGACGCCCGCGATACCGAAGCTGAGGTCAGTGCGATCATACCAGTTGGAGCCGTAGGTGGCAACAAGGTCAGTTCCGATATTCGTGATATTCCAAAGGTTGGAGCCATTGAGGTCACGATAGGATGTGGATGCACCGAGGTTAACGAGCAAGTCGGACCCTGCACCTGTGCCGCCGGTGACCCGGAAACCGAGGATGAGATCGCCTGCGCTGTAAGTGGCCGCTTGGGATGGTGTGGCAAAAGCCACAACGCCCAAGGCAACCAAAGCAAACAGTGAGAGTTTATGTTTGATCATGATTTTGAGTAGATGTGTTGTTGTATATGTCGGAATGGAGCCAGAGACTTCATGCCGTCGGTGGTTGTATCGACAAAAGCCCCGGAAGAGCCAAAGAAAGTTTTGTGACAATTTCGTCACATTCGATCGGATCGGATTTCTGCTGAGTCCGCCGCAAGCCTAAGCTGAAGGCCTATGAGCCCATCTCCGCCCGCCACTCCCCAGGTCTCTGTGATCATGCCAGTCTTCAATGAGAAGGCCACCGTGGAGGCCGTTCTGCGGCTGGTGCTCGAACAAGGAGACGTGGCCGAAGTCGTGGTGGTGGATGATTGTTCCACAGATGGCACGTTCGAGGTCTTGACAAAAATTGCAGAGTCTGATCCGCGAATCCATCTCCACCGCCACGAGCGCAATCAAGGCAAAGGTGCGGCCCTGCGAACCGGCATCAGCAAAGCCTCTGCGGACATCGTCCTCATCCAGGATGCCGATCTCGAATACGATCCCGCCGACTACGCCGCGCTGCTCAAGCCCATTTTAAGCGCCAAAGCGGACGCCGTCTTCGGCTCGCGCTTCATCGGCTCGCACGAGCACCGCGTGCTCTATTTCTGGCACTCGCTCGGAAATCAATTCCTCACACTCCTGTCAAACATGACGACCAATCTCAACCTCACCGACATGGAGGCCTGCTACAAAGTTTTCAAGCGTGAGTTGATCCAATCCGTCACCATCGAGGAAAACCGCTTCGGCATCGAACCCGAGATCGTTGCCAAGCTCGCCGGCACCGGTGCCCGCATCTACGAGGTCGCCATCTCCTACCACGGCCGCACCTATGCCGAAGGCAAAAAAATCGGCTGGAAAGACGGTCTCAGCGCCCTCCGCTGCATCGTGAAATACGGCCTCCTGCGCTGAGATTTTTGAACCCCCATCGAGCCGATCCCCGCCACCGCTCCAGTCCTTTCCTGTAATACCAAAGCCCGTAGGCTTTGAACCTTCTCTCGACTGCTTCCAGCACTGTGCACATGGTCCAGGGGAGCACACCCGCCCTCGGGTGTTCTGGCACGCGCCCTCGCGGGTCAAATCGAAAAAATGCGACCGAAGGCGACTAAACCTCTCCATGTCGGGCGCGGGGCGCACCAGGCTGCGCCCAAGCGCGGGCGCGGTCCCCGAGAAAAATTTCCGCTCGAACGATTTTATAAATCCTAATCAACACCAACAGACCAAAACACGGAGGCATTCGCGCCGCGAATGGGGCAGGGAAAAAAACTCTGGAAGCAGGCTTGTGGGATTTTTGCTTTTTTCCTCTGCTAATCACAGCTCGCTGGGATCACCGGTGCCCATCCAGGTGGTTACTTTCCCTCCTGGTCATCCGGAACATCCTCTCATCCTGTCCAAAAATCTTCCGTCAAAAATCCTCAGAGCTGGGCCGCGAAAGACTCCAGGTCCGCGCAGGTAATGGCGGCCCGATGAAGGCGGCTGAGTTTGGAGGAGTCAGAGATCGCCTCGACCGCCTCGCGCAAGCCCTCGGGAACTCGCTCCAAGCGGATCTCCAAGGCCTCAAGAATGTCCTGCTGCTTGGAAAAAATCAGCCCCTCTTGACGACCTTCTTGCCGCCCCTCCCGGCGAAATTGTTCGGCGAGTGAGCGCGTTTCTTCGCGCCCTTCTTGACGGAATTGTTCGGCGAGTGACATGGCGTTTTGACTCAGTTTGGAGTTGCTAAGAGTTTGAATTTTCCTGCGAAAGGCGGGCTTGTCAAGGTCTCGGTCGAGAATGTAGCGCATCAGCATCTCAAAAGAGGCCGCTGGCAACTGGATCAACAAGCCCTCGTCCCACACAGGGTCTTCCAGCAGGGCTTGCAGCTTCTCGGCTTTCAACGCGCGCAACGCAAGGATCCCCATCGGCGTGCCCAGAATCTTCTCGAACGGCATGCGAAACAACTCCACAAGCTGGAACTCAAAGTCGGGAATGTGCTTGCCGACCGCCTCCCCCACCCCTGCGGGCGCCTCGATGAGGTCGGCGAAGCGTGTGGAACTTTTCCAAGGTTTGTTGTCCTGGGCCAACACCAATGGCACGATCGGCGGGAGTTTTGCGGAGCCTGGATTGCTGCGCAGATGATCGTTCCAGATGCGCACCATATAGGCAAGCAGGCAAAGGCCGATGAGCGGGTCCTCGGCATTTTGATGCTCGAAGAGGATGTAAAGGAAGGCGGGGCAGTCATCGATTTGAGCGCTAAAAAGGAGGTCGCTCGAACTGGCGGAGAATTCCGGATCGATAAAACTGCCACTGACCAAACTCAGCGTGCTCCACTCAATACGGTCGGCAAGCTGGCCCGGAAGATGGGCTTGAAAAAAACCACGCGCATTGTCGGGATCCGAAAAAGTCGACTTGACGAGCTTGCCATGCGGTTGGTGGATCGGACCATCGGGCATGGAAACAAACAAAGTCGGGAACGCAAAGTGTGGAAAGCAGAAAATAGCTCAAGGCCCCGGAACCCAACCAATCCGGAACATCCTGTCATCCTGTCAAAAAATCTTCCGTCAAAAAAACCGTGTTGAGTTAAATAACACATGGACATATGTTGCGACATATGAAAGCCGTGACAGTTCACTTAGATGATCCGGTTTACCGAGAGTTTCAAAAAGTAGCTCGCAAGGCGAGGCGTTCGACCTCCGAATTGATCCGCGAGGCCATGGAGGCTTATCGAAGAACGCTTGTCAAAAAACAGTCATCCCTCGCCGAGGCAGGCCCCGCAGCCAGCGTGGGGCAGATTTTGACCCCCTGGGCCGGGCGTGAGGATTTGTTGGAAGATTTTTTCGACAGGCAATGATCGGACTCGACACAACGGTGCTCCTAACGCACGAGATCAAGGAGGCAGCAGGCCACGAAGCCCTCCGCGCCTTCATTCACACGTCATGCCAGTCAGGCCATGTTCTCTTCGCAATTTCCCCACAGGTGCTGCAGGAATTTGTGCATGTGGCAACTGACCCGCGCCGTTTCAAGGTGCCGCTGACCATGAATCAGGCCTTGGAAAGATCCCGCTTCTGGTGGGAGTCCGCAGAGATCGTTCAATGCCATCCCGGTGGACGCGCTTGGGAGCAGGCATGGACCTGGATGGAAAAATTCTGTCTCGGCCGCAAACGCATTCTCGATACCTACCTCGCCGCCACCTACCACGAGCGTGGCATCGAGCGCCTCGCCACGGCGAACACAATGGATTTCTCGGTGTTTGGAGTTTTTGAATTCGAAGATTGGGCCCAGTTTCCCACACAGGCTTGTAACTGACAGGTTTTATAGTTCTATAGAACAGCATCTTGTCTAACCACTGGGGACACAGAGCACAGAGGATATTTGCAGGGCACGGAGGCATTCGCGCTGCGAATGGGGCAGGGAAAAAACTCTGGAAGCAGGCTTGTGGGATTTTTGCTTTTTTCCAATCTGATAGAGCAACATTCTCTGCAAGTCGTCCCAGCCACAAACACGACACTGGCGGCAATCAACCCTCGTAATCCTAAACATCCTGCCCAAAAATCTCTCGTCCAAAAAACAGTTTGGAATTCCACCGCGAGAGACTCGAAAAACGCTGAAAGCGGATTCCCATGGCTTGAAAAATATCCTGCTTGCTGTTTGGCGCGCGTGAAAAAAATGTTGCGCGAAATTGGAGATCGACTATTATGAGGTTGTTCTGGGGGGAACAGAAGCCCGTTGCAACATTCGTTGCGACGGGCTTCAACATTTCAAAGCGGTCCACTTTCGTCTTTCCGAGACGGTGCTAAGCTGACACCATGGGGGGCAATATGAAATATCCTCGATCTCCCAGGGAACATGTCGGCGGAATCGTTTATTTTGGGCGAATGGTGGATAAGATTCGCCTCATGGCGTCGGGGGAATTGCACGCCGACTTGCATGCAAATCTCGGCCAAGGCTTCGATGTGCGGATAACCTCATTTCTCTCGGTGAATTACTCGGATTTGAAAAAGCGGGTCTTGGCGGGAGATTCCGATGAGGATCTGCTCGGGTGGTGCTTTCAGAAAGGCCAACGCCCGACGGAGGAACAAATTGAAATCTGGAACAGTTTCATGACCAAACGAGGTTGGAACGATGACCTCAGCGAAAGGCTTGCCAGCCGAAAAATCGAAAGCGGCTTAGCGGACCGCAACGATATCCAGACGATGTTCGATTACATCGACGCGGACGAAGGTCGCTTGTAGTCAGTCGTTGATTTTTTTGCATTGAGGAACTTGCCTGACTCCCCCACCCTGAAGAGGCATGGATTTCGTCAACCTCACCAGACACCTAGGTATAGGGTCGAATAGCTACTGGCTTCGAGTCGGTGGCAAAAACATTATCCTCGATGCGGGGGCTGACCCCAAAGTCGATGGGCTCGGTTCGACTCCATGTTTTGATGCCATCCCTCAAGGCACTGTGGATGCCATCATCATCACACATGCCCACCAAGACCACATTGGCTCGCTTCCAGTTCTCACGCGACGCGAGCCGCAGTGCGCTGTTTTCCTGACTGAGGCTACGGCCAACATTGCGGACATCATGCTGCACAATTCGGTGAACGTGATGACCCGCCAACGCGAGGAGCTTCAGCTCATGGAATACCCGCTCTACACCCACCGTGGAGTCGATTTATGCCAACAAGCCTGGGTGCGTTGCCGACTGCGACAACGACTGAATCTTGCCGGTGATGCCAGCAACGATGACCACGAGGTCACCTTTGAATTCTACCACTCCGGACACATCCTCGGTTCGGTCGGCGTGCTGATCCGATACGAGGGGCGGTCGTTTTTCTACACGGGGGATGTGAATTTTGAAAACCAAACGATCATGAGCGGCGCGGACTTCCCTGAGGATGGCGTCGACTACCTCCTCATGGAGACCACCCGGGGCGACTCGCCGACGCCGGTGGGTTTCTCCAGAGCCAACGAAGAGGAACGCTTCTCCCAGGCGGTTCGAGAGGTTCTCGCCGATGGGGGAACAGTCACGATTCCCGTCTTCGCCCTTGGCAAGACCCAGGAAATCCTGGCCCTGCTGTGGCAGATGCGCCTAAGGGGCGAGATTGGGAGCATTCCGATCTACGTGGGAGGTCTGAGCGTAAAGGTGACGACAGCCTACGATGCCATGGCTGAGACCTCGGTCCGCAACCACCCTGAGTTGCAGCTCCTCCAGGAATTGGCCCCCTATGTGCTTTCGGGGCGAGAAATTTTGAACGTCCAACCACGCAAGAAAGCGATTTATGCCCTATCCAGCGGCATGATGAGCGAGCACACGCTTTCGAATATTTTCGCGCGGCGAATTCTCGGTGACGCCTCGCAGCATTTGTTTTTTGTGGGTTATTCCGATCCCGACTCTCCATCAGGCCGCATCCGCAAAGCTTCTACGGGAGATGTGATCATGCTGGATAAGGACCATCCGGCTGTGCCGTTGCGTTGTGATGTGAGGGAGTTCAGCTTCAGCGCACATGCCAACCGCGAAACCCTTCGCAATTATGCGATCCTTCTGCGCCCCTCGAAAATCATTCTCGTTCATGGTGACCGCCCCGCTTTGGACTGGTTCCAGTTGTCACTTTTCCGTGAGCTTGGCGGGACGGAGGTGATCGTTCCGGAAAGAGGGCGCTCTTATGCGTTGAAATGACCAAGACGAAGTTTTCGCACCTGAGAAACCGCAGGCAGCGTAATGTTTCGACACTCCTGACGATACGGGAAAATGATTTACTTCTCCCACGCAGGTGCAAAGCTTCACAACGTTCAAATTGATGGCTAACGGACCGAGAGACCTCTTTCAGAAATGCAGGGACTACAGGGACAGCGCGGATGCGCGCGCTCAGGGTTTCTATCCTTACTTCCGGTCCATCGAAGAGCCCCATGGGAATTATGTCATTTGCGACGGAGATCGCAAAATCATGATCGGCTCGAACAACTATCTTGGACTGGCCCAGGATCCCCGCGTGGTGGAAGCCGCCTGCGAGGCGACCCGGCTCTACGGCGCCGGGTGCACGGGGTCGAGGCTCCTGAATGGAACCATCAAGCTGCATGTGGAACTTGAGGAGGCACTGGCGGATTTCCTCGGCTGCGAGGCGGCAATTCTTTTCTCCACCGGATTTTTTGCGAACCAGGGCGCCCTCATCGCTCTCACGGAGGAGGGGGATTCAATCCTCTGCGACCGCGAGAACCACGCGAGCATTATCGATGGATGCCAATTTGCGCCGGCAAAGCTCATCCCCTTTCGTCACAACTCAGCGACCTCACTCGAGAACCGCCTGAAACGCCTGCCGGAGGAGTCGGGCCGTCTGGTGATCTTGGACGGCGTTTTCAGCATGTCGGGAGACATCGCGAACCTGCCGGAAATCGTCCCGACCGCTAAGCGACACGGGGCTTTTGTGTATGTGGACGAGGCCCACTCGCTCGGCGTGCTCGGTCGCCAAGGCCGCGGCACATCGGATCATTTCGGCCTCCAAGACCAGGTGGACATCACCATGGGAACCTTCTCGAAATCCCTCGGATCCATGGGGGGCTTCATCGCGGGCAATGCCCAGATGGTCGAGTATCTGAAACACCGCGCCCGGTGTTTGATTTTTACCGCAGCCCTCGCTCCAGCCGTCGTGGGTGGTGTCAAAAAAGCCCTCCAGCTCATGCAAGAGGAGGAGTGGCGCATCGAGCAGCTATGGCGGAATACCCGCAAGATGCACGAGGGCTTCAAGCGCATCGGATTCAATATCGGCGAAACCAAGACGCCCATCGTGCCAATCCTCATTGGCAGCGAGGCGAAGGCATTCGTTTTCACCCAACGACTCTTCGAGGAGGGCGTCTTCGCCACTCCCGCAATCTACCCCGCCGTGCGCTATGGCGAGGCCATCGTTCGCACCAGCTTCATGGCCACCCACACGGATGACGACCTCGACCGTGTGCTTGAGATTTTCGAGAAACTTGCCCGCGAATTGGGAACTTTTGATGACCCTGCCTATGTCAATCCAGGACGACGCAAAAACATTTTCGATTTCCGTCTGCCGGACTCCGTCTCAGAGGACGCGGTTCGAGAGAACGGCGGAGATCATTCACAAAACGGATCCGGCCTTCGTGCCGCCGTTTCCCGGTAGCGTTGCGAAGTTTCTCGCGCCCGGCTCCACTTTTCACCGCCGCCACGGCACGATCACGGCCTTCATCGCCGAGCGCGGCGGGCGTCCCATAGGCCGCATCGCGGCGGTTGTGAACCGTTCGCATAATGACTATCACAAGGACAAAACCGGATTTTTCGGTTTCTTCGATTGCGTCAACGAGCCGGCTGTTGTCCAAGCCCTCTTCGAAAAAGCCGCCAGGGTCCTGCGCGAGGCGGGGTTGGAGACCATTCGAGGCCCCTACAATCCCAGCATCAATGACGATTGCGGGATTCTTCTCAACGGCTTCGAGAAACAACCCGTCATCGGCCTGCCTTGGAATCCCGCCTACTACGCTCCGTTGGTCGAGAGCTTGGGATTTCAAAAAGTCCGAACCCTCTATGCTCTGAACCTTCCACTGCACCGACTGAACCCGCCGGAGAGGTTTGTGCGAATTGTCGAACGGCTCAAGAAACGGGCCAACCTCACCACCCGCCCCTTTCAACTCAAGCGCCTCGAGGAGGAGTTGAAAATCGTGCGCGAGGTTTACAATGCCACGCTGGAGAGAAACTGGGGATTCGTTCCGATCGGCATGGAGGATTTGCTCGACTCGGCGGAGGACATCCGCGCCATCGCCGATCCGAGGCTCTTGCTCATCGGCGAATCCAAGGGACGCGATGCCGGTGTGGCCATCACCCTGCCGAATTTCAACGAAATCCTCACCGCCGCCAAGAACACGCCCCACTGGCTCCGGCTGCTCCATATTTTCTTCCTGATGAAAACGCGGAAGATCAAAACCTGCCGCCAGACTGTTCTCGGCGTCATTCCGGAGTTTCGGGACAGGGGTCTTCACGCCTGGCTGGTGCATGAACAATTCTCGGAAGCCAAGAAGCACCACACCGACGCCACGCTCGGCTGGCTTGAGGACACCAATGCCGAAATTATCGATGTCTGCCAGATTGTCGGCGGCGAGCCGGACCGCGAGTGGGGTCTCTTCGAGAAGCCGCTCTTGTGAACCACATCCCCGCCTCCACGCGATACGATCAAATGCCATACCGCCGGTGCGGCAGGAGCGGGCTGCTTCTCCCCGCCCTCTCGCTCGGGCTGTGGCATAATTTCGGCAGCGTCGATGTTTTCGAAAACTGCCGGGAAATGATCCTCGGTTCGTTCGACATGGGCATCACGCACTTCGACCTCGCCAACAACTACGGGCCTGTGTCGGGCAGCGCGGAAGAAACTTTCGGGAGGATTTTGAAAAAGGATCTCTCCGCATACCGCGATGAAATGGTGATCTCCACGAAGGCGGGCTACCGCATGTGGCCCGGACCCTACGGCGACTGGGGCTCCAGAAAATCGCTTCTCTCCAGCCTCGATCAAAGTCTAAAGCGCCTCGGCCTCGATTATGTGGATGTTTTTTACAGTCACCGCCCCGACATGGAGACTCCGCTCGAGGAGACCATGGGAGCACTCGTGCAAGCCGTGCGCTCGGGAAAAGCGCTCTACGCCGGGATTTCCAACTACCCGGCCGACATGACCCGTCGCGCCGCCGAGTTGCTCGCCGCCGCCGGTGTGCCGCTGCTGATCCATCAGCCTTCCTACAATATGTTCAATCGCTGGGTGGAGGACGGTCTATCGAAAGTCTTGCTTGATGTCGGAGCGGGATGCATCGCCTTCAGTCCGCTCGCCCAAGGTCTGCTCACGAATCGCTATCTGAAGGGCATTCAAAAATGCTCGCGGGCCAGCAAACCGCACGGTTTTTTAAAACCCGACCACCTCACCGAGGAAAAAATGCGGCGCGTCCGGGCGTTGACATCCCTCGCAGAAAGTCGTGGTCAGTCTTTGGCTCAACTCGCCATCATCTGGTTGCTTAATCGCCCCTCTGTCACCTCTGTGCTCATCGGAGCCAGCCGTCTTGATCAAATCCGCGAAAACATCGCTGCTCTTCAAAACGCCGGGATCAGCCCGGAGGAATTCGAAGCGATCGATGCCGCATGCGATTTATAATTCACGGCTTCTCCCGCGTGCACGGCCGTGAGGCGCGAACTGAATCACTCCTCCTCGGCGTGGTTGAATGCGCCGAGGGCCTCGCGTATGACCGCGCGACCGCTCTCGGCTTCATCCAAGATGACGACGTCCACTCCGACTGTCCGGAGTTTTTCGGATTCGGAGCTGAATTTGGTGCGAGCCAGGATGGTGACGGCTGGGTTTCGTTCCCGAACAAACTGAATGGCACCTGCGATCTCTGGAGTCGCGGGAAAAGTGAAGGCAACGAGGCGTGCCAGAGGAACCCCGCAGAGGTCCCAGACCTCGGGTTGCCGAGCGTCGGCGAACAGAGCCGCCTGACCGTCGCTTTGCAACTCGCGAATTGCTTCCGCGTTGAGGTCTATAACCAGGCAGGCAATACCCTCATCGGCGAGAGCGGTGGCCAGTCCGCGTCCGACCGGACCGTATCCGCAAATGATGGCATGGTCGGCCAATCCCCGCACACGCTGGGCAGGCGGCAACGGAGCGGAGGAATGTCCGTGTGGACCGGCCGCGTGTCTATCCAGCCAGTTCCCGACTGGTTGGGCGAATCTGATGAGAACAGGCACCAAAGCCATGGAGAGTGCCATGGATGCGGTGAGGGTATCGTCCAGCGAGGAGGGCCAAGAAGCCAGACTTGAGGTTTTGGCGAGAAGGACGAGGGAGAACTCACCCGCGCTGCCGAGCCCTATTCCCGCGAAAGCCGCAGCCCTCCAACTCAGGCCGAGGAAACGGGCGATCGCGCCAACAAGAAGTGTTTTCCCAAAAATGAGGGCGGCTGCCAGACAGAGGATGGTTTGCCAGGATTCCATCGCCGAGCGCAGGTCGATTCCGAGACCGACCGAGACGAAGAAAATCGTGAGGAACAAATCCTTGATCGGCGCAATATCAGACAGGATGCGGTGCTTGTAGATGCACTCGCTGACAGCCAATCCAGCGACGAATGCGCCTAAGACGAGACTCAGGCCCATGATCGCGGCGAGAAAGGCCACGCCAACGCACAGACCGGCCACGGTGAGCGTGAAGAGCTCACGGCTCCGGGTATCGGCAACAGAACGAAGCAATCGGGGAATAACATACTTCGCCAAAGCGACCGCCATGGCGACGAAGGCGACACCTTTTCCCAGTGTCAGGCCAAGGACAGGCGCCAGGCCCCCGCCATGAGCAGCCGGCACGAAAAGCGCGGGCATGATCACGAGAAAGAGGATGATGAAAATGTCCTGAAAAATCGCCACACCCAGCGCCAGGCGGGCTCCTGAACTCGCCGAGACGCCCATGTCATGGTAGAGCTTCACGCTGATCGCCGTGGAACTCAGGGCGCAGGCCACAGCCACGACGGCCACATGGGGCCAGTCGAGAGCGAAAAGGGTTCTAGCTGCGAAACCCGCTGCAAGCATTGTGAGAGCGACTTGAATTCCACCGCCGATAAAAGCGTAGCGGCGGAGATGGCGCAGCTCGCCGAGGGAGAATTCCATTCCCAGAACAAAGAGCAGGAGCATGACCCCGATATCCGACATCGAAGACACGGCCTCCCTTGTCTGGGGACCGGCCACAGCCTCCAGCAGCCCGGTATTGGCAATCGCCAAACCACAGAGAAAATACGCCACAAGCAAGGATTGGCGCAATTTGAGAAGCACGAGCGAGGCCAACACCACCCCAACGAGCATGAAGGCCAGGAGAGAAAACATGGGCGGAACCCCGCTCGAGGCGACCAAACAAAAACCCGCGTGGTGAAAAATCTGCATCCCTCGAGCAATCCTCGCGGAACACTTGGCTTTTTGCGAGCCGAAGATGAAGAGGTGTCGAATCTTTCGACAGCCGAAGATGAGGAGGTGTTACTTGTAGCGAATGATCAACGCGTCGATGGAGTGCAGGGTGAGCATTCCGACACTGATGTAACCGGGGTTGAAGGCCGGCAGATAAGTCGTGGATGTGCTGGTGCCATATTCCGTGCGGCGGCCCGGTCCTCCAGGCCCACAGATTGCGGAGTTGGCCGCACCGAAGCTGTATGTCGTCACGGGCACATAGGATGTGTAGCCCGGAACATAGTAATTGTAAGGTCGCTGCTCGGTGTTTTCGTGGAGCATAATGGCCGCATCGCCACCGTGAATCCGGGCGTTGTATTGAATGGCTTTGATCATGAAATCGTAACCAGCCGTCGCAGTGAAAGAGAGTCTCCCGATCTCGGTGTAGGGCCTGTCGGGGGGCTTGGAAAAGATGGGCACGTTGTAGTCCTTGGGCTTGGGGGGATAGACCCTTGCCGTGACTGGTCGGTAGAATTGCGAGGTCGACGAGACCGATTCGCAACCACATAAAAGGATGGAAAGGGCGAAAGCCAATAGCGTGCCGGGAAGCGTGATCCGCATGATTCCTAAAATATGAATTGGGAACCCAATGGAAGCAAGTCGAGTGGCTCTACTTCGCGAGTCGTCGCAGGTAGGCCCCGTAGCTCGACTTGCCGAGCCTTGCGATCTGGGCTTCGAGTCCGGCTTGGTCGATCCATTGGTTGTGCAGGGCAATTTCCTCGAGGCAGGCGATTTTGAGGCCTTGGCGGCGCTCGATCACGCTCACGAATTCCGCAGCTTCCATCAGGGATTCATGGGTGCCGGTATCGAGCCAAGCAGTGCCTCGTCCGAGCAGTTCGACCCGGAGTGTTCCCTCTTCAAGATAAATCCGGTTGAGATCCGTGATCTCCAGTTCGCCACGAGCTGAGGGTTTCAAACCGCGAGCCAGTGAGACCACGCGATCATCGTAAAAATAAAGACCCGGAACCGCAAAGTTCGACTTGGGCTTGGCAGGCTTTTCTTCAATAGAAAGAACTTGGCCGTCCGGGGCGAATTCGACGACTCCATAGGCGGTCGGCTCCGCGACATGATAACCAAAAATCGTGGCGCCATGGCTGCGATCACCGGCACTCTGGATGGCCTCGACGAAATTCTCACCATAGAAAATATTGTCCCCCAGAACGAGGGCCGATGGAGAGTTGCCAATAAAATCGGCTCCGATGTGGAATGCCTGGGCAAGCCCCTCCGGACGTGGTTGCACAGCGTATTCTAGGGTGATTCCAAATTGGTTGCCATCTCCCAGCAACCTCTGAAATAGAGGAAGATCCTCGGGTGTCGAGATCAGCAAAATGTCCCGAATCCCCGCCAGCATAAGAACCGACAAGGGATAGTAGACCATCGGTTTGTCGTAAACCGGCATGAGTTGCTTGCTCAAGGCGATCGTCAGTGGATAAAGCCGGGTGCCAGAGCCGCCGGCCAGAATGATGCCTTTGCGCGAAGTGAGGTTTTGCATTTGCATGGTGGATGACGTGGCGAGGAGGGCTTGTGTTTTTGACGAGATGAAGCTGACTTCTTTATAAACGCTCTGCCTGCCATTGACAAGATTCGGCCCTCGTTCAGGGCACCAGATGATTGGGTTGGGCGGATTTTATTGGGCTTGGAGCAGGATGAGAGCGAAAGTTTCCGCGCTGACACGGGTGGGCTCGGAAAAACTTTACTCCGCAGGTTTTCTGATTAAGTTGTCATCCACCTCCGAATCTGCAAAGTTCATGGCCACAACTACCATCGAAGCGCCGGGTCGCGAACCACATCCTGTTCTGCGAAAAACGGTTTCTTTATTCCCCGCTGGTCTGAAAGTAGCCCGTGGTTCGTCCCGTGAAAGGATCGTCATGATGGCGATCTTGACTTTCGATTGCCTGGCTTGGGCTGGTATTTATATCGGGTTATCGGAATTATCAGGCAATTTCAATCAATACGGCTGGCCGGAAGTCCTCATTCCCACCGCCATATCGGTTTTTTCACTCAGCCTCATCGGCGCCTACAACCCGCGCTCGGAAATGAAATCCATGGGATATTCCAGCGAGCACCTCATCGCCTGCCTTGCGGCCTTTCTCTCTTCGGCCTTTGCCGTCTATCTGGTGGCTTCCTTTGGCGGAGTTGTCGCATCCAGCCGCTCGATCTTCAGCATCACATTTTTGCTCTTCAGCTTTGCTTCACTTTTTCAACGCCGTTTGATTTACGACTCTCCCCTGCTGCGAAAAAAGCGGCGTCTTTTGGTCATCAGCGACGCGGAATCCGGGGAAAGGTTTTACAAAAACTACCTGACCAATGGCCAAAAGCAAAACCTCCACTTTTTTGCGGCGGGAGACGCAGAGGTCGGAAGGTGCGTGGCAGGACCTGGCAGTCCGGTGTATTGCGCTCTTGCAGGGGATGTTCTCAAGAACCTGCAGGATAATCCCGATACGGAGCACGAAGCGATAGTCATTGCGGCCCCCCCCGACCAACTTGACAACACCATTTTGAATTCCCTGGTCGCCGTGCACTTTCAAGAATTACCGGTCTACACGATGCACTCTTTTTTCGAAGCCTACTGGCAAAAGATGCCTCCCGACCTGCTGAGCAGGACCTGGCCTTTGGACTCTGGCTTTCAGTTGGTGCAACACTCGGCTTTCGCCTCGCTAAAACGCGTTTTTGACGTGGTCCTCTCTTGCGTGGCGCTTGTGATCATGTCGCCTGTCATGGCTCTCGTGGCCTTGGTCATTAAGCTGGAAGGCCGGGGCCCTGTTATATTCAGCCAAACCCGGGTGGGGCAGCATGGGAACCTGTTCACACTTTACAAATTTCGGACCATGGAAGTCGGGAGTGAGTTTAAAGGCCTTTACACCGTCCAAGGCGATCCACGCGTAACGCCATTGGGCCACTGGCTGCGAATCACTCGCTTGGACGAGCTTCCTCAACTTTGGAATGTGCTACGCGGCGAAATGAGCTTGATCGGGCCGCGAGCCGAATGGATCAAGTGCGTCGAACAATACGAGGAAATCATTCCCTACTACCATTTCCGGCATCTCGTTCGCCCCGGCATTACAGGATGGGCCCAAGTGAACTACTCCTACGGAGCAGGCGTGGAAGACACTCTCGAAAAGCTCATGTATGATCTCTATTATATCCGCCATTTTTCGCTTGTCCTGGATGCCACTGTGATTCTGAAGACGCTGCACGTGATGATCTTCGGGAAAGGCAGATGAATTAGAAACCGATACCTTGGAAAAGATCCCCCCCGGCCGATTAACGCCCTTTCCGAGTTTTGGCGTGGTCCTTGTTGCGGTGGCATTGGTCTGGTGGCTGGCCATTCGCATGCTCTGGAATGAATGGGAGATCGACCCGCAATACAGTTATGGATTTCTCGTTCCGCTCCTGTGTGCGGGCCTCTTTCTGAAACGCTGGGAGGACCAGCCGGTCAGAAGAGACCCGACGAGCAAACTGGCTTGGGGCGTTGCTGCGCTGCCCTGCCTGTTCTTCCTTCTGGCCGTTCAACCCTTTTATGAGGCCAATCCGGAATGGCGTGTGCCTGGATTCCTCGGAGCCATCTCGGCGGTGGTTCTGACGTTGATACTGCTCCAGGCACTGGGAGGTCCGGTTTGGGCAAGGCATTTCCTCTTTCCCGTTTCCTTTTTTTTAATCGCCATCCCATGGCCACGGAACACAGAGGAGGCTCTGATGGGTTTCCTCATGGAAAAAAACGCGATGGCCACTCTCGAGGCCCTGCATTGGCTGGGTTATGAATCGATGCGCCGCGGCAACCTCATTTCCCTGCCCACAGGGACAATCGGCATCGAGGAGGCCTGCAGCGGTGTGAGATCGCTTCAAAGCGGCATCATGGCATCCCTCTTCCTCGGAGAGATGTTTCGCTTGAAATCCGTGGTGAGGGTTGTGCTCGTTGCCGTATCGATTCTCGTAGCCCTGGCAGGAAATTTTATTCGAGCCACGCTCCTTTCGATCGTGGCTTCAACGGAAGGCATGGCGGCTGTGGAAAAATGGCACGACTTAGCCGGGCACACAATTTTGGCGTCGACTCTGGGTGCGGTTTTTTTGTTTGCGTATGGATACCAATTTTTTTGCAAAAAAGGACGACACCCTGACGCTTGGATAAAGAAAAATTCTCAAATCCAAAAGTCCCACTCGATTCCGCTCTCTGTGGCCTGGGCGTGCGCGATCGCTGCTCTTCTTTCTCTTGCCTCATTAACCGGGACCGAGCTGTGGTATCGGAGCCACGAGTCCCCCGCTTCATCGGTCAAGATGTGGTCCATGAAACCGGGCACCGACGGAACCAAACCCGTTTCCATATCCGACCGCACACGGCGGATTCTCTTTCACCCCGAGGGATTCTCGGAGCGATTCATCGATTCCCACGGCAGGAATTGGCAATACTTTTATCTTCGCTGGCCCGCTGGCCGGACGGCGATTCAAGCTCTTAATATTCACGACCCCCGGACGTGTCTCGCGAGCATCGGAATGAAGCTTGAGAAGCAACTTCCGTCTGTAACGCTGCACCCGGGAGGTCAGAGCTTTCGATTTCGCGTGTTTTTATTCCGCGACGCCGGGCGCCCGGTTCTGGTGTTCCACTCGATTGTTGCAGATGGTGTTTCGGAATCTCATAGTGTGTCAGGAGAGGACGACATGGGCAGCGGGGAATACACTCTGAAAGGTCGCTGGGAAATTGTGAAAAAAGGAATTAGAAACCGTGGGCAAACAGCATTGGAGGCCGCTGTGTGGGGCACGAGTGATGTCTCTTCTGCTGCGAACAGTCTCACTTCTTTTATGACGCTCGCGCTGGAAAAAGCTCAAGAGGGGTAACAATGAATCGCCCACCAGAAAGAAAAACGAAAACGATCGCTCGTCAACAGGAGGCGGTGCCTGGATACGGCAAGGAGCTGAGAAGAGGAGTTTCTGCGTCGGTTAAAAATGTTCCTGACTCGACGGACCTCGCCTCATACGAGCTGCCGGACTATGAGATGGAACCTCCCAAAACTTCACACGGAGGGACCACGATCAAGCGTCTTCTTTTGGATATCCGGTTCCATATTTTGCTCGGAACACTCGCCGTGGGCTTGTTGATCTGGCTCGCCGCTCCATCGGCCTATCACCGGGTTAAAGTCTGGAGGGCGATGAAACTTTTGGCGCAGTCCGAGTTCGCTGCAAACCAAGGAGACACATCGAGATCTTTATCACTCATGAGGAGGGCGATCCTCATGGCACCAAATGATGAACAAGTTTTTCGCAAGGTGCGGGTCTTCAATGCGGTGATGGGCGATGCTGCGGCTCTGAGTGCGCTTCAAGGCCTGATGTTTGAAAAGCACGCTACTCCAGAAGAGTTGATCACACTGGCCGAACAGGCTCTCAAAGCCAACGACGCCGTTGTAACAAAAGCAGCCTTGGATCAACTCCAAAACGATAATTCCGTTCGCAAGACCATCATTCAGATTCGCCTTATGGAAAAAGAGGGAAACCTCAAGGGCGCTCTGGATCTGGTCAGGAATCTGCTCCCCACCTTTTCGCCCGAGGACGGCGAGAAACTCTTGCTCGCAACAGCCGGGATGACGCTCAAAGTGGACGTTCACGCCAGCCGCCAGATTCTCCTGCAACTCCAGGACAAAAGTTCCGCCACGGGAATCTCGGCTCTGCGCCTCATGGGCGCACAGGCCCTCGCCCAGCGGGACGATGCCACACTGAAAAGCGACAAGGTGGCGGAGAAATTAGTGACTCATCCTCTGCACACCCCGGACGACCTCCTTCTAGCATTGGATTTGAGAATTCTTGAAAATCCATCCGACAAGCCAGCCTTGTTGGCCCAGATGTCAAAGGAGAGATCAAACGCCCATCCAGAAGAGGCGTTGGCCTATGCGCGCTGGTTGAACCGGCGGCTTTACTACGAGGAAGCCGTCGAATTCATCGGACGCGAGCGTGCAATCTCACAATCCGACTGGCTTTTGCTCTACCTGGACGCCCTGGCCGGCCAGCAACGCTGGAATGACATCTTTGCCATGCTCGATGCAGAAACAATCATCGGGCTCTCCGACAGCATCCGGCTTCTTTTTCTGGCAAGAGCCGCCGAAAAATCAGGAGACCAGACGCGGGCGGAGGACAGCTGGCGTGAGATGCAGCTCGGCCTCGCCTATGAAAAGCCTGAGGTGATTGCCTTCATAGCCGCCTACGCGCTTCGCATCGGTGAACGCGAACAGGCCATCAAAGCCTATACGGTGCTTTCGCAGCGCAAGGAAACGGCTCTCGAGGGTTATCTGGGACTGATTCGCTGTTGGCCCGCCAACACTCCCGCTGCCGAGCTTGTTCCGCTTTACGAAAAATTCACGGAATCCTTCCCGATGCTCACCGAAGCAAAAACGGATTTGACATATTTGCGACTGTTGACCAACGACAAGCCTGCAACGAATGCGGCCGTCGCGATGGAAATTTACAAAAACTCGCCCACCTCGCTGGCCACATTGAGCATCGCGGCTTTGGGAATGCTGAAAGCAGGAGACCCTGCTGGTGCCGATGACCTCTACAGTGAAAAAAGCATTTCCTGGATTTCCGCTCCCGCAGCTTGGAAGGTTGTCCGGGCTGCCGTTCTTTACAGCCTCGGAAACAAGGCAAAAGCCGATGAGCTCGTAAGAACAATCAACAAAAGCAAACTCCGCCCAGAGGAACGCGACCTCCTTCCCAAGGAATAATCCAGCAAATCATGGCCAACTCGATCTCCGGCTCGGCCACGTGTCACCAGGACGAGGTTTTACATGAGTTGAAACGCTCGGGACTACTTCCTGTGGAATCGCTCGCAGGCAGGCTCCATCTCAGCTACACGGATTCCAAGCAGCATTGAAAAAAAGGCCATCTTTCAAGCCGCAACAGCCATCGTGGAGCCGGACGCCCCTTGCTGGTCTAAATCCTGAACCGGTCGGCTTGCGGCGGCCGTTCAGAGCGTTGGATTTTTGATCTCCTCGGCGTATTCGCGGGCAGCGCGCTGAATCGATGTGGCGACATCGGCGCGAGGGGTGGCAAACTTCGGACGGAACCACGGGAAGAGCCCGATGAGATCGTGCAGCACAAGGATGCCGCCATCGCATTCCTTGCCACTCCCGATGCCGATGGTCGGGCAGGATATTTTTTTGGAAATCGCAGCGGCGAGTGGGGCGTGAACCAGTTCCAACACGATCGCGCTGGCTCCCGCGTTGTCGATGGCGGTGGCATCGGAGAGAAGACGATCCGCCTCGAGGGTGGATTTTCCCTTGATGTGATAGCCCCCCTCCTCGATGACGCGCTGGGGCAGCATCCCGAGATGGCCAATGAGCGGGATGCCATCGGCAAGGATGGCCTCGATGGCAGGCAGGCACTCGCTGCCGCCCTCGATCTTGACCAGATCCGCGCCGGCTTCGCGAAGCTGGCGGGAATTTTGGACAGCCAAGGCTGGCGTCGCGCAACTGCCCGCCGGGAGGTCGCTGGCGACGAGTGTTTTTGAAGCCCCGCGCGCCACTGCCCGTGTGTGGTGGAGCATGTCGGCCATAGTCACGCGCGTCGTGTCGGGATGTCCAAGAACGACCATTCCCAAGGAATCGCCGACCAGCAGGAGATCGAGGCCGCAGTGGTCCAAAAGACGCGCTGTGGGGTAATCATAAGCGGTGAGAGTAGCGAGACGGCGACCGGCGGCTTTCGCGGCGCGGAATGATGCAGGTGAGGGTTTCACGGGTTTCTGGAGTTTAGCCTCGGAGCATGGAATGGACACGGGCGAATTTCAAAAGACAGCCATCGCGTGCGGGAGTTCCGCTGCGGGAAAGGAAGCCAGACGGGCGGCGATGCTCGTCTCCCAGCCCGGCAGAATGCGGTCGGGGCAGATATCGGCCAGCGGGCAAAGCACGAAGGGGCGGTCCTGAATGCGCGGATGGGGAAGGGTCAGCTCCGGCAGCGTGAAGTGAAGGTTGTCGTAGTAGAGAATATCCAGGTCGATCGTTCGCGGGGCGTGGAAGGCGTGCTGGTGTGGCCGTCCGAGCTTTTGCTCGATGCTTTGCAGGGCGGCAAGGAGATCAAGCGGTGGAATGGTGCAGGCGATTTCGATGACCGCATTCAGAAACAACGGGGAGCCGGGAGGGCAATCTACCGGTTCGGTTTCATAAATGCGGGAGCACAAAAACGGCCCGCGATCCTCGTGGAGCGCCCGCAGATGAGAGCGGGCCGATTGGAGAAGCTGGAGACGCCCGTGCAGATTCGAACCGAGCGCGATGCCAACCCTCATTTCAAGCCCAGGACATCCTGCATGTCGTAGAGCCCCGGCTTTTGGCCTTGAGCCCAGCGGGCGGCGCGCAGAGCGCCCTTGGCGAAGGTATCGCGGCTGGATGCCTTGTGGGTCAGTTCGACGCGTTCGCCGATATTCGCAAAGATGACCGTATGGTCGCCCACGACATCCCCGCCTCGAATCGCGTGCATGCCGATTTCCCCATTCGTCCGCTCGCCCACCATGCCTTCGCGGCCGTGCATGACATCCTTGCTGTATTCGAGCTGACGGACATCGGCGAGAATTTCCGCCAGTCGGCGCGCCGTTCCGCTCGGGGAGTCCTTTTTGAGGCGGTGGTGCATTTCCACAACCTCGAGATCGAAGTCGGGGCCGAGAATTTCCGCCGCCTTGCGGGTCAGCCAAAAGAGGGTGTTCACGCCCACACTGAAGTTCGGCGCGAAGACAATCGGAATGGTTTGGGACAGCTCCTTGATCCGGTTGCGGTCGTCGACATGGTGGCCGGTGGTGCCGATCACAAGGATTTTTCCAGCCGCCGCGCAGGCTTCGGCAATGGAGATGGTGGATGTGGCGTGAGTAAAATCAATCACCGCATCGCACGACGGGAGTGCAGCCGAGAGGTCGTCACCGATATCAGTGGCGGCGGCGAGGGTGAAGGCGGCATCGGAGTTGGCACAGGCGACAAGGGCCTGGCCCATGCGTCCACGGGATCCATTGATGATGACACGGGTGGGATTCATAGACCGAGGCGGGAGAGGGTTTCCGTGAGGCGTTGGGTATTGGCCGGCGTCATCTCGCAAAGCGGCAGGCGCACATCGCTTGTCATTTTGCCGAGGCGGGCGAGAGCGAACTTGGCGGGCACGGGATTGGGTTCGATGAAGAGATCCTTGAAGAGCGGATAGTATTTTTTGTGTATGGAGAGGGCCTTCGACGATTCGCCGGCGAGGTAGTGGCGGACCATGCTCGAGACTTCGGCGGGAATGATGTTTGAAGCCACGCTAATGACGCCCACAGCGCCCACGGACAGGAAGGGAAGAGTGAGGGAATCATCCCCTGAGAGGATCTCAAAACCGGCGGGGAGCGCATTAACGAGCTGGTTGACCCGCTCGACGGACCCGCCGGCCTCCTTGATGGCGACGATATTTTTGAAATCGCGGGCGAGTCGTGCCGTGGTCTCCACGCCGATCTCGATGCCGCAACGCCCGGGAATGCTGTAGAGGACGAGCGGGATTTTGACCGCTTCGGCAATGGCTTTGAAGTGCCGGTAGAGCCCTTCCTGGCTGGGCTTGTTGTAGTAGGGAGCCACGAGCAGGGCGGCATCCGCTCCAGCCTTCTCGGCCGCCTGCGTGAGCGAGATGGCCTCGGCTGTGGAATTCGAGCCTGTGCCTGCAATGACGAGACACCGTTTGTTGGCAGCCTGAATGGCAACCTCAATGACCTTGAGATGCTCATCATGGTCCAGCGTGGGCGATTCTCCAGTGGTTCCAACCGGAATAATGCCGGATATGCCGCCGGCAATTTGCTCCTCGATGAGTTGGCGAAAGGCTTGGGTGTCGAATTGGCCGTCACGGAATGGCGTGACGAGGGCCGTGTGTGCTCCTGCGAATGTCATGGCTCGAATGGTTACAGGGAAATGGCACCCTCGAAAACAAAATCCGCCGGTCCGGTGAGGCGTGCTCCGGCGAATGTGCCGTCGGTATTTTTTTCGAAATCGACGCGCAGGGTGTCGCCACCGCGAACTTTGACATGGATCGGGGATGCCGCCCCAGTTTGCGCGGCGTGAAGGAGTGCGGTGGCACAGACGCCGGTCCCGCAGGCCAGGGTCTCGCCCTCGACACCGCGTTCATAGGTTCGCAGAACGAGCAGGTCCTCCCCGACGACCTCTGCGAAATTGGCGTTCGTGCCCTTGGGACGGAAAGCCTCATGCCAACGGAGAGCGGAACCAAGCGATTGGACATCGATTTTTTCGACATCAGGAACAAAGATGACCGCATGGGGCACGCCGGTATTGATGAAATGCACCTGATGAGCGAAGCCCTCGAGTTCGAGTGACTGCACCTCGCGATGATCCTGCGGGCGCCCCATATCGAGCGTCACCAAATCCCCTTCGAGAGCGGCGGTGATGAGGCCGGCCTGGGTTTCGAAGCTGACTGAGGCCGTTTTTTCAGGCATGAGGCGTGCGGCGAATCTTGCGAAGCAACGCGCCCCGTTGCCACACATCTCGGCCTCTCCCCCGTCGCTGTTGTAGTAGCGCATGCGGAAATCCGCTTGGCCATCGGCCGGCTCCACAGCCAGCAATCCATCCGCGCCGATTCCTCTGTGGCGGTCGCACAGACGCGCTATGGCTGCGCCGTCCAGCGAAAGGCTCCGTGTGCGATTGTCGAGGACAACGAAGTCGTTTCCCGCGCCGTTCATTTTGGTGAATCGAATATCCATTCGGTTCAGAGAGTAACCCGTCTCGGCCCTGCGGCGCAATCCGGCTCGAAGCTGGATTTGCGGGCAAAAAAAAGAGCCACGGCCCGAAGACCGTGGCTCGAATTTCAAGCTGGAATATCAGGCGATATCCTCGCCGACGGTGTAGCGGGTGAAGCGGCGAATGATGATATTTTCGCCGAGTTCCGCGATTTTGCTCGAGACGAGGTCCTTGATTGTCGTCTCGGGATTTTTGATGAAGGGTTGCTCGAGGAGGCAGATGGTGCCGTAGAATTTGTCGATTTTGCCGTCGACGATTTTTTCCACGATGTTGGCCGGCTTGCCTTGAACCTGTGCGGCGGCGATGTCGCGTTCGCGGGCGATGAGATCGGCCGGAACCTGCTCGCGGCTCACATAGAGCGGGTGCGAAGCGGCGATGTGAAGAGTCACATCCTTGACGAACTCGCGGAAGATTTCGTTTTTAGCGACAAAGTCGGTTTCGCAGTTGATTTCGACAAGAACGCCCACTTTGCCGGCGAGGTGGATGTAGGAGGCGATGGTGCCTTCCTTCGCAGTGCGGGAGGCCTTCTTGCCGGCGCTGGCGATACCTTTTTTGCGCAGGAGTTCCTCGGCTGCGGCGATATCGCCACCGGCTTCGGTGAGGGCTTTTTTGCAATCCATCATCCCCGCGTTGGTTTTTTCGCGGAGTTCTTTCACTAAGTTTGCTGAAATTTCGGACATGGTAATTTTTTAAGATCGGTCGGATCTATTGCTGTTTACTCGGAGACGGCGGCGAGTTCGGGTTTGCGGGCTTTGGCTCCAGAGCCTTTGCCTTCAAGGATGGCTTCGACGAGTTTGGACAGAACCACGCGAATCGAGCGGATGGCATCGTCGTTTCCGGCGATCGGATAGGCGATTTTCTCCGGGTTGCTGTTCGTGTCGACGATGGCGATGACCGGGATACCGAGGCGATTGGCTTCGGCCACGGCAATTTCCTCACGCACGGTGTCAATGACGATCATGACGTCTGGGAGTTTGGACATCTCGGCAATGCCACCAAGGTTGTGGAGGAGCTTGGCACCTTCTCGACGGATGGAAGAGGCCTCGGCTTTGTTGATCTTGGAAAAGGCCGGAGATTTCTCAAGCGCTTGAATTTCTTTAAGACGGGCTACACTGCGACGGATGGTGGTGAGGTTTGTGAGGGTCCCCCCCAGCCAACGCTGGTTGACGTAGAATTGTCCTGTGGCCTCGGCCGCCTCCGAAATGGCGCCTTGGGCTTGTTTTTTGGTTCCAACAAAAAGAACTTTCCCACCATTTCGGACGAGGTCGCGGAGATAATTTGTCGCGCTCTCGATTTGCTCGACAGTGAGCCCGAGGTCGATGATGTAGATCGAATTTTTTTCTTCGAGGATGTAATCGCGCATTTTGGGATTCCATCGCTTGGTCTGGTGCCCGTAATGAACGCCGGCCTCGAGAAGTTCCGTCATGAGTTCGACGCTAGGTTGGTTTGCTATGGCTTCTGACATGATATGGGTGGTGGATTAGCTTGCGGCTTTTTGTGATTCTTTTTTATCGGCTCCGAAAGTGTCGCCGACTTGTGTGATTTCAATTTTGCGGTTTGTTTCAAAGCCGGTGCCTGCGGGTATCAGGTGGCCCATGATAACGTTCTCTTTGAAACCACGAAGACGGTCGACTCTGCCAAGAGTTGCGGCTTCAGTCAAGACGCGCGTGGTGTCTTGGAATGATGCTGCAGAAATAAAGCTGTCGGTCTCGAGTGCGGTCTTTGTTATTCCCAAAAGAACGGGACTTGCTTCGGCTGGTTTGCCGCCTTTAGCGATGACCTCTTCATTTTCCTTTTCGAAAGCGAGGCGGTCTACTTGATCGCCCCAGAGGAGGCTGGTATCGCCCTGCTCGGTGATTTTCACCTTCCGCAGCATTTGACGAACGATGATCTCGATGTGCTTGTCGTTGATTTCGACGCCCTGCAAGCGGTAGACCTCCTGCACCTCGTTGAGGAGGTGCTCTTGGAGTTCTTGAGGTCCGCAGATGTCAAGAATTTCATGAGGAACGACTGGGCCCTCGGTGAGTTGCTGACCTTTTTTAACGAGATCGCCCTTGAAGACGATGATATGCTTGTTGAGAGGGATGAGATGCTCCTCTTCGGCGCCAGTCTCGGTATCTTTAACAATCAAGCGACGCTTGGCACGGACTGTGCCCCCGATTTCAACAACACCGTCAATTTTGGCGATGTCGCAGGCGTCCTTCGGACGACGGGCTTCGAACAGCTCCGCGACGCGTGGAAGGCCACCGGTGATGTCTTTTGTCTTGCCGATTTTGCGAGGTGTTCTGGCCACACGCTGTCCAGCAGGAACCTTGGCTCCTTCCTTCACCTCGATGTGGGCTCCAGCAGGAATCGAGTAGCTGGCAAGAAGACTTTTTGCCTCATCCACGATAATGATTTGCGGGTGGAGATCCTCCTTGTGTTCGATCACAACATTACCACGCACGCCCGTTGACTCGTCCACCTCTTGGCGGATTGTGACACCGGGAATCATGTCGCGGAATTCGATGCGACCGGCCTTCTCGGTGATGATCGGAACATTGTAGGGATCCCACTGCACGAGCGTTACGCCTTTTTTGACGCTGCTGCCATCGGCCACGGAAATGACGGAACCCACTACGATGTTGTAGCTTTCCAGTTCGCGGCCATCCTTCGCATGCAGCGTGACAGTCCCGTTTTTGTTGAGCACGACGAAGGTGTTGTCCACGGTTTCCACGACTTTGAGTTCGTTGAAGCGTATCGTGCCGTCGTTCTTGGCCTTGATGATAGGCTGCTTGAATGTCTGGCTCGCAGCACCACCGACATGGAAGGTTCGCATCGTGAGCTGGGTGCCGGGTTCGCCAATCGACTGGGCGGCAATGATACCAACGGCTTCGCCAATCTTGATCATTCCACCGGTCGCAAGGCTGCGGCCATAACACTTGATGCAAATGCCGCGCTGGGATTCGCAGGTGAGAGCCGAGCGGATTTTAAGCTGCTCGTGACCGATTTTTTCCAGAGCCGCAGCGGTTTCCTCATCGACGAGCTGGTCCTTTTTAACAACAGCTTTGCCTGTGATGGGATCTTTCACAGTTTCGCAACTTGTGCGGCCGATAATACGGGTGGAGAGACTGACAACTTCTTCGTCGCCCTCGTAGATCGGGCGAACCACAATGCCATTGGCTGTGTGACAATCATCAATCGTGATAATAACGTCCTGCGCGGCATCCACGAGTTTGCGGGTCAGGTATCCCGAATCTGCTGTCTTGAGGGCTGTGTCAGCTAGACCTTTGCGTGCACCGTGGGCCGAGATGAAATACTCGAGAACGGTCAGTCCTTCGCGGAAATTGGCTGTGATCGGCTGCTCGATGATCTCACCGGAGGGCTTGGCCATCTGACCGCGCATACCGGCAAGCTGCTTGACCTGCGTGCGGTTACCACGGGCACCGGAATCAACCATCATGAACACGGGGTTCATATCGCGACGATTGTCGTTATATTCCAAAGTGCGGAAAAGAGCATTTGCAATCTCCTCACCGGTGTGAGTCCAAATGTCCTGCACCTTGTTTTTACGTTCACCGTCGGTGATAATGCCTCGACGGTATTGTTTTTCGACCTCAGCGATTTCGCGGTAGGCTTTTTCAAGGAGCTGCACTTTCTCTTTTGGCACCATCATGTCATTGATGCCAATCGAAACGCCTGCACGTGTGGCCTCGCGAAAGCCAAGCTCTTTGAGACGATCAAGTGTCTCCACAGTAACCTGTTGACCACTGGTTTTGTAGCAACGCCAGATGATATCGGAGAGCTGCTTCTTGCCGCAGACTTTGTTGTAAAACCCGAGGGCCTTAGGCCAGATTCGATTGAAAATGACGCGACCGGCAGTGGTCTCGATCACCGATTTGGAAGGATCACCGTAGACTGTTTCGATGCCAAAATCAGGATTTTTAAAGAGAATACGAGTTTGAGTCCGAATGGCTCGCTCAGAGAGGGCAAGCTCCACTTCGTCAGCCGTTTCAAACAAAGGCATGCGCTTGGTTTTATCTGCATCCTCACCGCGTGGTTTCTGAGTGAGGTAGTAGCAACCGAGAGGAATGTCTTGTGAAGGCGTCGTAATAGGTTTGCCGCTGGAAGGCGAGAAAATGTTATTCGGAGCCAACATAAGCATCCGGGCTTCCATTTGCGCCTCAACGGAAAGCGGAACGTGAACGGCCATTTGGTCACCGTCGAAGTCTGCGTTGTAAGCCGTGCAAACGAGAGGGTGGACACGAATCGCCTCGCCTTCAATCAAAATCGGCTCAAACGCTTGAATCGAGAGACGGTGCAAGGTCGGAGCGCGGTTAAGCATAACCGGATGGCCTTTCGTCACTTCCTCGAGGATATCCCAGACCTCAGGGGTTTGCCGTTCAATCAGTTTTTTGGCACTACGGACAGTGTGAACATATCCGAGTTCCTTGAGGCGACGAATGATGAATGGCTCGAAAAGGACGAGGGCCATCTTCTTTGGCAAGCCACACTGATTGAGCTTGAGTTCGGGTCCGATAACGATGACTGAGCGACCAGAATAATCGACGCGCTTGCCAAGCAGGTTTTGACGGAAGCGCCCGCCCTTACCTTTAAGCATGTCGCTGAGAGACTTGAGAGGACGGTTAGCCGCTCCAGTGACGGCGCGACCATGGCGACCATTGTCAAAAAGAGCGTCCACCGACTCTTGAAGCATACGCTTCTCGTTTCGGATGATGACTTCAGGAGTTTTGAGCTGCAACAAGGTCCTGAGACGATTGTTGCGGTTGATGACACGCCGGTAAAGGTCATTCAGATCGGAAGTTGCAAAACGACCGCCCTCCAGCGGGACCAGCGGACGTAGATCGGGTGGAATCACGGGAAGAACATTCAAAATCATCCATTCAGGTCGCGTGTTCGACTCAGCAAAACCCTGAACAAGCTTCAGACGTTTGGCCAGTTTCTTACGGAGTTGCTTGCTGCGGGTCGAGCCCATGGTTTCCTCAATTTCCTGCTGAAGGGCAGCCAGGTCCATGGATGCAAGAATTTTTTGAATGGCTTCCGCACCCATGCCAGCAGTAAATTCCTCGCCATATTGCTCTTCTGCATCGCGGTATTCTGCTTCCGTCAGGAGTTGACACTTCTCAAGAGGAGTGCTGCCTGGGTCGATCACAATGAAGTCCTCGTAATAAATAACGCGCTCCAAAGCACGGGAAGTCATATCAAGCATCAAACCCAACCTCGAAGGCATGCACTTGTAGAACCAGATGTGCGAAACGGGCACAGCGAGATCGATGTGACCCATTCGTTCACGCCGAACGCGAGAAAGGGTCACCTCAACGCCACAGCGGTCACAGATAACCCCCTTGTGCTTAATGCGTTTGTATTTTCCGCAAGAGCACTCCCAGTCACGGGTTGGGCCAAAAATTCGCTCGCAGAACAGTCCGCCTTTTTCCGGTTTGAATGTGCGATAGTTGATGGTCTCGGGATTTTTGACCTCACCCTTGCTCCAACCGCGCATGGAGTCAGGGGATGCTACTGTAATTGCCACCTCATCAAAACCAATAGGTTTGACTTCACCAACGGATTCGTTAAAATTTAGATCTTTCATTTATTTCGTCAGATTGTCTCGGGTTGGATGTTGATGTTAGACTAGGCCTTCTGTGAGAGAGGCAGGTTGTTTTCCTCCAACACGGACATCAAGTCCAAGCCCCTGCATTTCTTTGATGAGAACATTAAATGACTCGGGCACACCGGCTTCGAGAGAATTATCACCTTTAACAATACTTTCGTAAATCCGCGTTCTCCCGGCCACATCGTCCGACTTAACAGTGAGTAGCTCCTGGAGTGTATAAGCAGCTCCGTAAGCTTGGAGAGCCCACACTTCCATCTCACCAAAACGCTGACCGCCATACTGGGCTTTTCCGCCGAGAGGCTGTTGAGTGACAAGACTATATGGACCAACAGCTCGAGCGTGGATTTTATCGGCAACCAAGTGGCCAAGTTTCAACATATAAATATAGCCCACAACAACCTGCTGATCGAAAGGTTCACCGGTGAGTCCATCATAGAGCGTGGATTTGCCATTTTCGTTGACCCAGGTAAATCCATCAACTTTTTTGGCCTCGTTGAGGAACTCACGAATCTTGGACTCAGGGATGCCGTCGAACACAGGTGTAGCGACTTTGAAACCTAGAGCCTTGGCAGCAACACCTAAATGTGTTTCAAGAACCTGCCCTACGTTCATTCGGCTTGGAACGCCTAGAGGGTTCAAAACAATGTCCACAGGGGTTCCATCGGCCAGATAGGGCATATCTTCCTCTGGAACGATTTTGGCCACAACGCCTTTGTTTCCGTGTCGACCAGCCATTTTATCTCCTACACTCAGTTTGCGCTTGCTCGCGATGTAAACCTTAACCTGTTTAATGATACCAGGATCAATATCATCACCACTTTCGATACGTCCAAGATTGGAATCACGCTCATTCTCCAGATCCACGAATTTGTGCTCGAACTGGCCGATAATTTCTTGAATCTTGTTTCGAATCGGGCTTGGGTCGATTTCGACGTGGTTGTAAACTTTCGCAAGCTTGCGGAGCAATTCTTTGGTGATTTTGCGATTGGCTGGAATGATAATCTCGCCAGTTTGCGCATTCACCACATCAAGCGGAATTTTTTCATTGAGAAGGATATTCGATAGCGCTGCAGTAAGCTGCTCATGGAGATCTTCCTTGCGTTTTGCGAAATCCTCTACAATCATCTTCTGCTGCCGCTTCGACTCCGCTGGCGTCATTTTGGTGCGGGTAACCTCTTTCTTGGAGGAAACTTTGACATCCATAACAATGCCATAAGTTCCTGAAGGAACTGTCAGGGAAGTATCTTTTACATCGGCCGCTTTCTCACCAAAGATTGCACGCAAAAGCCGTTCTTCAGGAGCAAGTTCCGTTTCACTTTTTGGGGTAATTTTCCCAACCAAAATATCTCCCGGTTTGACTTCGGCACCGATACGAATAACACCATCCGTTCCGAGATTCTGAAGAGCTTCTTCACTGATATTCGGAATATCGCGTGTAATTTCCTCAGGACCAAGCTTCGTATCACGTGCTCCGATTTCAAACTCATCAATGTGGATCGAAGTATAGATGTCCTCTTTGACCACACGCTTGGAGATCAGGATAGCATCCTCGAAATTATAACCATTCCATGGCATGAAGGCAACAAGCACATTGCGACCAAGGGCGAGTTCGCCCTTCTCGGTGTTAGGACCGTCCGCAATGACATCCCCTTTTTTGATCGATTGACCTTTTTTGACAATCGCCTTTTGGTTAATGCAGGTGCTTGCATTCGATCGCATAAATTTACGAAGCTCATAGACATGGACTCCGTTTTCAGGGTCGTCTTTAATCTTCTTTTTACCCTCCGGAAGCGCGCCGTCCTTTGTGATCACAATCTGATTGGCCGTTACAGAAGCGACCTTCCCGTTGGATTCTGAACAGATAACAGCTCGTGAATCGCGGGCAACGCGAGCCTCAAGCCCAGTTCCAACGAGTGGTGCATCGGAAACCAGAAGAGGAACACCTTGGCGTTGCATGTTCGAGCCCATGAGAGCACGGTTGGCATCGTCATGTTCAAGGAACGGGATAAGCCCAGCGGCTACAGAAACCAGCTGCTTGGGCGAAACATCCATGTATTGGATTTTTTCTGGCTCGATTTCAAGGAAGTCTCCACGATAGCGAGCGGAGACTTTGTCTCCGGACAAATTGCCTTTTGCATCAACGGTGGAATTCGCTTGAGCGATATAGAAGTTTTCATCACGGTCGCCACTGAGGTATTCAACCTGATCGGTGACGCGTCCGTTAGCAACTTTTCTGTAAGGTGTTTCAATGAATCCAAATTCGTTGATTCTTGCAAAGGTGCTCAGAGAACTGATCAGACCGATGTTAGGCCCTTCAGGCGTTTCAATAGGACAGATACGTCCGTAGTGCGATGGATGAACGTCACGCACTTCAAAACCCGCACGATCGCGGCTGAGCCCCCCTGGTCCGAGCGCGGAGAGACGACGCTTGTGGGTCAATTCCGAAAGCGGATTGGTCTGATCCATGAATTGGCTGAGTTGGCTTCGACCAAAGAAATCACGAACGACGGCACTGAGAGATTTCGGGTTGATCAACTTTTGAGGAGTAATTTGGTCCGTGTTGGCATCAAACAGGGTCATGCGCTCCCGGACGAGACGCTCTGTGCGGGCAAGACCAACTCGGCACTGATTGGCCAAAAGCTCGCCAACTGTGCGAACGCGACGACTACCCAAGTGGTCGATATCGTCGGTCATACCGTCACCAGCGCGGAGTCGCACGAGGTATTTCATAGCGGAGACGAAATCTTCCTTGGTCAATGTGCGCTCGTTTTCGTCGACTTTGAGATCGAGTTTCTGGTTGATTTTATGCCGACCGACACGACCGAGGTCATAGCGCTTGGCGTCAAAGAAAAGACGCTTGAGCATGCTGCGCGCGTTTTGAACTGTTGGTGGATCTCCAGGGCGAAGCTTGCGGTAAATATCTTTAAGAGCCTCATCCTCGTCATGGGCAGGGTCTTTTTTGAGGGACTTGATGATCGTATCGTCGTCTTTCGTATCGACAACTTTCACGGACTTGTGACCGAGGCCGATCAACTGACGAACGATAGCCGTAGTCAGAGGCTCGAAGGCCCGACCAACAGTGATTTCACCATCTCGGATATCTGCAATGAGAACCTTCGTCGCGATCTCCTCCTCGTCGAGTTTTTCGCTTAATTTGAGGTCCTGAGTTTTATAAAAAAGATTGATTATGTCCTCATCCGACGGGAATCCAACGGTGCGAAGAAAAGTCGTTGCAAGAAATTTGCGTCGGCGTTTGCGACGATCGAGGTAGACATAAAGCAAATCCGTGGTGTCGAACTGAACTTCGATCCATGATCCACGATCCGGGATGATGCGGAAACCATGGAGGATTTTGCCGTTGGCGTGGACTGAGGTTTCAAAGCAAATACCTGGAGAGCGATGAAGTTGCGAAACAACCACCCTCTCGGCTCCATTGATCACAAATGTTCCCTGAGGCGTCATGAGCGGGAGTTCGCCCATGTAAACTTTTTCTTCTTTCGTGCTGCGTTCATCCTTGTAACGGAAGGTGACATAGAGCGGTGCGCTGAAAGTTTGCCCCTCGCGCTGAGACTCCAAGGCGGACATTTTGGAATCACCAAGTTCGTAGCTGACAAAATCCAGAGACGATTTGTCTTCGAATCCGTAGATAGGGAAGAATTCGCGAAAAACAGCTTGCAAACCGATATCGCGGCGTTTGCTGGCAGGGACATCCTTTTGAAAAAACTCGTTGTAGGAGTTGACCTGCAATTCGATGAGATTTGGTGGCTCAATGGCCTCTGTCAATTTTCCGAAGTGAATGCGTTCAGACATGTGATTTTACGGTGCCGCGGGTTGTTGGGCCTTATCCAAGGCTAGGACATTCATCCTTTCGCAAAGACAAAAAATACCGGACCGGAATTCTGTGTGGACTTTGCAGAGTTTCCAGTTGCCGATGCTGAAAGAGTTTGTGTTGGCGAAAGAACAGATGTTTGTTTTTTGCTTTTGAGCGAGCGTGTGAAAATAGCGAAACCCGCAGAGAGGTCAAGAGGGAATCCAGACCTCCCTGCGGAATTTGAAACTGGCTTACTTGATCTCAACCTTGGCGCCAGCGGCTTCGATCTTCTTCTTGATCTCGGCTGCTTCTTCCTTGGTGACGCCCTCTTTGAGGGGCTTGGGTGCGCCTTCGACGAGGGCTTTGGCCTCGGCAAGACCGAGTCCGGCCACAGCGGCACGAACTTCTTTAATGACGGCGATTTTGTTCGATCCGGCCTCGGTGAGGATCACATCGAAAGAGGTTTTTTCCTCAGCGGGAGCAGCGGCGGCTCCGCCTGCTGGACCTGCAGCGGCTACGGCTACTGGCGCGGCGGCGCTAACGCCCCATTTTTCTTCAAGTTGTTTAACGAGGTCAGCAATTTCTAGGACTGTGAGTCCGCTAAGCTGATCGACGAGTGCGGTTGTATCTGCCATGTGATGTGTTTAGGTTTTGGTATCGTCGTATCCCGAGGCATCGGGAAGATTGAGTCAGGCAGCCGCCCGACCGACAATGAACCGGTTGTGTTTTCTTGTTGTCCACCCCGTCGCCTTTTGGCAGTGGGATGAAATTTTTTTTGAAAAATCCTACGCTCCGGCGAGTGCGTCGCCTTTGGCTTTGAGAACGCGTGCCAGACTGGCGGCGGGCTCGTTGAGAATGCGGACGAACTGGCTGGCCGGTGTCTGCAACAGACCGAGCAGTTTGGCACGGAGAACATCCTTGCTTGGGAGGTCGGCCAATGCGGCTACCTGATCCGCGCTCAATGCCGCATTGTCGAGAACGCCGGCGCGAACCGTTGGCTTCTTGAATTCGGCTGAGAAAGTTTTGAGGACTTTGGCGGCGGCGCAAATATCCGTCTCGCCGGTGACCATGGCTGTCTGACCAGCCAGTGAGTCGGAGAGTTCAGGCATTTGGAGTTCTGCAGCCGCGATGCGAAGAAAGGTATTTCTCACAACGCTCATGCGGGCACCGGCATCAGCCAGGCGCGTGCGGAGGCTCTCGAAATGAGGAACCTTCATTCCGGTGAAGTCAACAACCAGAAGGTAGGGTGAAGCTTGGAGCTTCTCGCGAATATCGGAAACGATAAGTGTTTTCTCGGGTCTCATGGAATGAAGTGCTTAGTTTTTAAGGAAGGGCGCGGGATCCACAGCAAGACCGGGAGACATCGTCGCACTGAGAGTGATGGCATTGACGAAAGCACCCTTGGCTGTTGCAGGGCGCGCTTTAACGACCGCGTCGATGACAGCGGCGCCATTTTCCACGAGGGCTTGAGGATCGAAGGAAAATTTTCCGACCGGCACGGCCACGTTGCCGTTTTTGTCAAGCTTGAACTCCACGCGTCCGGCTTTCACTTCCTTCACAGCCTTGGCCGTGTCGTCGGTGACAGTTCCAGTTTTAGGATTGGGCATGAGGCCGCGCGGTCCAAGAACGCGACCGAGTTTGCGAACTTCAGCCATGGCGGCCGGCGTCGCGATCGCGACATCGAAATCGGAGAATCCACCGGTGACTTGCTTGATGACATCTTCGAAACCGACGATCTCCGCACCCGCTTCCTTAGCCGCTTCGGCAGCCTGACCACTCGCGAAAACGAGGACTCGGACGTTTTTGCCACTGCCATTCGGGAGCGGGCAGGTTCCTCGAACCATTTGGTCGCTCTGCTTGGGGTCAACGCCGAGCTTGAAAGAGAGTGTGACGGTCTGATCAAACTTCACAGGAGGAAGAGTCTTCAGAGTGTTGATTGCATCAGCCAGATTATATTTCCTGTGGGCCTCTACTTTTTCCGCTGCCGCGCGGTATCGTTTGCTTCGTTTTTGTTGCATGTGATGGTTGCAGTGCGAGCGACCATGCGGTCTCCTGCTGTTGATTTTCCCTTGATTGGGAGGCAAGAGATTAGCCAGGGAGAATTCGTTGTCAAATTAAAAAAATAAAAAAATTGACTGCGCGAAGATCGACCGTATTTTCCGCAGTCCGCCAAGCAACCAATTGCGGAAAGTTTACTCATGAAAGCTCAATACATCGAAGAAGCGTCAAAAATGATTCCCGAGTCGCAGGTCCTGATCAACATGGTTTCCCGCCGTGTGCGCCAACTGAACGCCGGGAGCCGTCCGCTCATCGAAGTGGTCCCGGGCACAGGTCTGGCAGATATAGCCCTCCAAGAAATTGCTCAGGGCAAGGTAATCGTTGCCCCAGAGCTTGCCGAAGCCATCTAACCGGCTTCCAGCGGCCTTCTAGCCGCCTCCATGTCCTCGGAAATTACAACCAACAGGAAGGCCTTCAGGGACTACTCTGTGTTGGAAAAATTCGAAGCCGGTGTCGAATTGAAGGGAACGGAAGTCAAGTCCCTGCGCGCCGGTTTTGTTTCCATGCAGGGAGCCTTCGCACGGATTCAAAACGGCGACCTGTATCTTTTTGACTGCGCTATCCAGCCCTACGAGCGGGCGAGCCATGAACAACACGAGTCGAAGCGTCCGCGACGCCTCCTGCTTCACAGGGCGGAGATCAACAAACTCGCCGCCGCCGTCGAGCGCGAGGGCCTCACCATTCCCGCCCTCCGCATGTATTGGAAAAAAGGTCGCGTCAAAGTGGAAGTCGGCCTTGGAAAAGGCAAGCTCGACTCCGACAAGCGTCAGGACTTGAAGAAGCGGGTTGAAGACCGCGAGGCCGCAAGGACCGTGGCGGCATTCAACAAGCGCGGCCGCTGAGCCGCATCCAGAGCCCGACTGCGGGCGCTGGTCAGACCAACTGGTGACTCTCCGGCTGCATCACCACCTCGCTCAAAACCAAATGCGGCGGTGCATCCACTGCCTGCATAATCAAGTCGGCAGCGGTCGCGACGGGAATCATTTTATCACGCTGCACAGCCATTTGGATGTTATCCCAGAATGGCGTGTCGATCCCACCGAGGTGGAAAAGACAAAACCTCAGACCCGAGCGCTGGTATTCCTGGGCAAAGCATTTGATCATGCCCGTGAGCGCGTATTTGCTGGCGACATAGGCCGAAGCGTTCCTCATGGGCGCTTTCCCGAGGATGCCCGGAATCGTAATGAACAGGCCCCTCTTCGCGGCGGCCATGGTTTTGCAGGCCTCCCGGGCGAGAAGAAATGCGGCACGGGCGTTCACATTCAGCACATGGGTGAATTCCGCATCCGTCGTCTCGGCGGCGGGCTTGATGAGTCCGATCCCGGCACAATGAATCACGACATCCAGAGAACCAAGCGCGGCGACGGCCGAGCCGACGATCTGCTCAGCCGCTCCAGGAGCTGTTAGATCGGCGGCGGAGCAAGGAGCATCCAGTCCGAGACTATGGAGCTTTTCTTCCGAGCGGCCCGTCAAAAAAATCGAATCCCCGCGCGCTGCAAACCTCTTGGCAAGCTCTGCCCCGACTCCGCTCGAGGCTCCAGTAATGAGAATATTGGACATGCCAAGATTACGCCCCGGGGGATTTTCGAGATGCGTTTAATTGCAGTTCGCCGTTCCAGTCGATTCCCCCACCCTGCTCCGAGATCGAGAGCATGGGCACTTCGCCCCATATATCCTCCGAGGAGATGAGGGATATTTTGCCCGCATGGTAAAAATGGAGCCTCAAGCGTGTCGAAGCCTGTGCGGAATTTTGATCGCCTGCCTGTGCATCGGCCACCTTCCTCAGGCGCGGGCCGATTCTCCGAACGAGATCGAAAAAAAAGCCCGTGGCGCCCTCAGCCGTCTTTACCGCCACAACCGGCTTGCAGCGGAGAATGTGGAAAACGCGATTGCCATACTTGTGTTTCCCGAGGCGAAAAAACTGGCCTTGGGAGCGGGCTTGGAAACGGCCACCGGCGTTCTTTTCCGAAACCAAAAACCCATCAGCTTCCACAATCTCACGGCACTTTCGTGCGGTTTGGAATTTGGAATCCAGAAATTCGGGCACGCGCTTTTTTTCATGGACGAGGGCGCGTTGGACCACCTCTACAACTCGCGCGGACTCGACATCGGCACCACATCCAGCCTCGTGGTGGCGGACGGGATTTTTGCGGACTCATGCTCCACAACCGCAAACACACCCGGCATACTCGTCTTCACCTTCAACCAAACCGGGCTCATGCTCGATATCGGATTGCAAATCGCGAAGATCACCGAATACGAGCCCGGCGACTGAGCCGTAGAAAGGGGAGCCGCTTCCGCAAGCTTAGGTTGGCGGGTATTTTCTCAATCGGCGAGAGACAAGGCCTTTTTTTCAGATCATTTCTTGGAGCGGCTGTCTCTGACTGGCGGGATTTCCCCTCCCCCGGAACGCAGAGGTCCTCCTCGATCCCATACCATGGTTTTTTGAAAGAAAATGCAACCTGAGCCCAGTTCACCCGGAGGAACTGCAAAAACTCACACCCACGGCCTTTCTTGAACTCGATTTTTAGGAAAGACCAAGCCACTTACCGCATCGCGCCGTAGCCTCGCAGCGCGAAGGAGGAAAGCCACAGCGTCCGCTGCGCCGAAGCCTCTCAGACGACCAAATATCAAGAATTAATGCCCGCCCCCTTTGAGGAATAAAAAAATCATTTGACCGCTCGAGCCTGATTGAGCACTTTTGAGCTATGACGAACTCAGTTCTTTTTAGGGCTCGTGTGCCTGCCGATCGGCTCAAACGCGCAGAAAAGGTCTTTGCGCGCCTTGGCATGAAAGCCAGCGATGCCTTCAATATTTTTTTGGCACAGGTCGAACTTCGGAAAGACCTGCCTTTTGTGATCACCTCAAAGCCTGATCCGCTTTTGACCACGGCGGAACAGGGCAAGGTTTGGGAGGATGCCCTTGGCGAGTATTGAACCACATCCGGGCGAAGTTTGGATTGTTGATTTCGGAACTACTGCAAAACAACGACCCGTAGTTGTATTGGCTTATCCACAGCCTCAAGATGCCCGTGCTTTGGTAATAGTGGCACCCCTCACATCCCAGATTCGCGGTCTGCGTGGCGAGGTAGATATTGGCAAACCCAAGTGGCTTTCAAAACACTCCGCTGTGAATGTCCAAGGCTTGGCAAGCATTGACCAGCATAACCTCGAACGAAAACTTGGACGCTTGTTGCCCTCTCAATTCGAGTCCGTAAATGACGCGATCAGGGATTTGCTGAATTTGTAAGTCTAAGAAAAAAATGCCCTCAGGAGTAACTCCTGAGCTCGTTAAATTTTTCCTAAAATTTACCCCCTCTACTCATCCTCATGTGAATTGACTCTCTACGCTCACCCTTCGGGGTGCGTTCGGCAGTCTCCGCCGCGCTGCGATTCTGCCACTCCTGCCAACCTATCTAAAAAATCAGGCGCTGTTGCCGCAGTGCGGCCATTTCCATTTCCAATACCCGAATGCGCTCCCGCACCTCCAGCGCAGGAAATAGCAAGAATTAATGCCCGCCCCCTTTGACTGTCGAAAAAGGAATGAGTGCCGGACCGTTTGGTCTTTGATTTGCAGAACCTTTTTATTTGGAATTCGGCAACACAAACAAGCCCATCACCCTTTGCAGAATTTCTGATATCTTATCAATACCAAGTTGCCCAGCGATCGAAAGGAAGATTCCACCGTTGGCAGTGAACAACTTTGAGGGCCGCGCATAGCTGATCAGGCGAAGTTCTCCCAACTCAAAATCTGAATCTCTCAGCTCCACCGCAGCCGAATCAGCGTATGCCTTGCTGGTAATTTGACATAATACCAAAGTCAGCTTGCTCTTGGACCTTAAAAAGAGTTTGAACGGAAAATTTTTTCG